>NZ_JAKSYD010000050.1 GCF_022829605.1 Methylobacterium sp. E-065
GGGCTCGGATTCGCGCGACATCGTTCGAAACCTATGTGTTCGATAAACCGGTCGACCACATACACTCACGGCATAGCTCGGCCAGTGCGACCAACCGCGCGGATTCTCATTTGAGCTGATCGGTCGAGGTCGCCCGCTGCCTTTCGGCAGCCTCCTTTGGGGTCTGCTGGCCTCGATTTCTCCAGGTTCAGAACTTCAGTAGGCGTGCGGTTCGCGGATTTGCACCCTCCCCCCTGTGCCGTAGCGGCGGGCACGGACGATCCAAGTTTGGATAGTGGGTCTCGGAACCGCACCAACCGCAGCCAGGCCGTCCACTCGGGCGAGATAATCCGCACGATGTTCGTGTCATTGCGGAAACCGGTGATGCGCCGCTCCTCGACCGTCAGCAGGCCGAGCTTCCGGGCTTCGCGGATCGCGTTGCGCACGGTGGTCTCTGCCACCCCGGCGACCGCGGCGAGGTTCGGCATGGATAGCCGGCAGTCCTTCCGGCGCACAGTCTCAGCCGCCACGAGGGACAGCACCGCCTGCTCAGCCAGCGTGAACCGGGCGGCGAGCCCCGGTGGAAGCCGCCCAGAGGCTGCCCAGCGGCGGCGGCGCTCCATCGAGGCATCCGTGCGCGGGCGCGAGCCGACGGCCCTCCTAGCGGCCTGTACCAATGTCCGGGGGTCGGTTGTTCCCTCCCCGCCGCCAGTTCCTGTTGGGTTCGGCGACTTTTCGATGATCTCTCGAACGGTTCTAATCTGCACGGCGCGCTTGGCTTCAATGAGAACGGACAGCGCCTCGGCCTCGGCTTCCGTCACCTGCCCTTCCCCGTAGGCACGCCACAGCGCAGCCGTGACGGCCGGCAACGCGGCGCGTGGGGCCACCTCCACCTGTCTGCGGATCTCTTCGGCATAGGTCATCGAACCCGGTCCCTTACGGCCCGCGGCTAGGGTCCAGGCAAAGCCTTCCCGTTGACGGAAACAGGTTCCGTCTTGACTCCCGAGGGAATCATGTGGCTTGTGAGGGGTAGCTATACCGGGCCTCACAGCCCCAGGTTTTTCGAAGGCCTCGCCCTGGCAGGGGTGGGGCCTTTGGCTTTTCAGGGTCTTAGATCCGCAGCGATTGCTCTCCTGAATTGCCGGCGCACGACTCGCCAAGGCATGTCAGACCGGAACACCCCATGTCGGCTGGGCGGCACGGTTAAGTCAACGTCAGGGAATGATCAGCGCGACCATGCTGGCCGGACCTTCCACCCTCGCGGACCTGCGCAAGGCGGGCATCGTCAGCAGTCAGGAGGTCGTGGCGGCCATCGACCTCTACCTGCGGGATCCGGCAGCCGGCCCCTATCGGTTTGCCAGTGGACACAGCATCGACATCGCTACGCTCGTCGATCCTAGTCCAGCTTCGGAGAAGGTGGCGCGGTCCAGACCGCTTGATGCCGCGATCCGCACGGCGTTGGCAGCGGCCATCATGGCGGCGCATCCGACTCCGCCCTAACTGTATGATCCCGGGATGAGGTGTGACGGATCGATCCTGAAGCGTTCGGGCTCTTTGGTCCAGACCTGAAGGACATGCTCATAGGGCGTGAGGCCGCGCAGGGTCCTCAGCCGACGGGCATAGTTGTAGGCGTCGACGAACAGCTGCAGATGCGCCCGGAGCTGTTCGTGGGTCTCGTAGTGGTAGCGCTTGACCGTGGCGTACTTGATGGTGCGGTTCATCCGCTCGACCTGACCGTTGGTCCACGGATGGTTGGGTTTGGTCAGGCGATGCTCGATGTCGTGCTCGTGGCAAACGCGATCGAACATGTGCCGGCTGTAGAGGGCTGTCGGGCCTGAGCGGTTGCGCGGGGCATGGCAGAATTGCACCCCGTTGTCGGTCAACACCGTGTGGATCTTGTACGTCACGAACGCGACCAGCGCGCGGAGGAAGTCCGATGCTGTGTAGCGGTTGGCTTCCGCTTCCAGCTTGGCGAAGGCCAACTTCGAGGTTCGGTCGATGGCTACAAACAGGTAGAGCTTGCCCTGTTCTGTCCTGACCTCAGCGAGGTCGACGTGGACGTAGCCGATGGGGTAATCGGCAAAGCGCTTCTTCTTGGGCTTGTCACCTTCCATTTCCGGCAGGCGGCTGATGCCGTGCCGGTCCAGGCAGCGGTGAAGCGACGAGCGGGTCAGGTGCGGGATCGTCGGCTATAGGCCGTAGAGGCAGTCGTCCAGCGGCAGCAGCGTATGCCGGCGGAAGGCAACGATAATCGCCTCGTCCTCAGGTGTCAGGACCGTCGACCGAGGTTCTTTCGGCCCCATGGCGGCATCGGTCGTCGCCTGGCGTCCGCGCCATTTCTGGATCGTCGTCGGGCTGACGCCGTAGCGCCTGGCCGCCGCTCTCACACTCTCTTGACGTAGCTGTATTGCGCGACGGACCGCCTCCGTCGTGCGGGCGCTGCCGTGAAGAATTTGGCCCATAGCGCATCTCTTGACGCATGGTGGTCAACCGTACCACCACACCGCGGGACCATACACCTAACCCGTCAGCTTTGTGGACGCGGGCGAGGCGTGCCGCTCAGCCGATCGTGCTATGTGACGTGTTGCGCTGGGCGCAAGCTTCTCTATCGGCGGCTATTGAAGACGAGGGCTATCTGGAATGAGCCTAGGCCGGGTCGCGACCGTCATAGGTGTCGCGGTTGTAGCGGCGGCCGGTTCTCACCTTCTCACCGACGAAGGCGTTGAGTACGCTCCTTTGGTAGTCCTGGGAGCTGGCCTTTTCGCATGCGGGCTCGTTACGCTATTGAACAGGGCATGAGCGACCCAGAACCCGATGAGCTATTTCGCGCCCGGCTACTGCGCGTGGTCGCGGCGATGGATCGGCCGATGGTGGTGGGGGGGTTCACAACTCGATAGGATCGGTCGCAAGTATGGACGGTTCAGGACCGGCATGCCGCTGAAGGGTCTATGACGGAGGGCACCCATGGCCGCCATCCCTGATCGTGAGATCGAGTTTTCCCCGCTCGGCGGCCGCATCACGCGCGATGGCTACACGGTACAGGTCCACATCTACCGGTTCGCGAGCAGCGAGGACGAGTGGACCCTCGAAGTCGTGGATCATGAGGAGGGCCACACTGTTTGGGAGGACACCTTCGCGGATGATCAGGTGGCCTATGAAGCCTTCGAACAGACGTTGAACGAGGATGGTATCCATTCATTCGTGGACGAGCCGATCAAGCACTAACTCCGTTCCCGCCCCCGTGGGAGCGGCCCTGTGGGCGAAGGCAGTCGAAGCCGGCCCCGGGCGCTCTACATGATCTGCATGCCTACGCTCGGCCTCACGCTCCCACTTCGCATCTGTGTCCTCGACGACGCCGCCTGCGTCGAGGACGCCAACGGCCGGCGCACTGGTTTCGTCGCTTGGTCAGACGGTGGCGGCGACGCAGGCGATGAACCGTTTACGCGCGCCGAGGCTATCGAGCAGGTCCGCCTAATCGCGAGCGCTTGGACCAACGCGCTGGTCAGCGGAGGCACACTTGATACCAGCCCCGCCCCTGAGCCGGGCGCCGCAGCCGCCGAGCCTTCGCCGGAGGATTGAAGGCGCTCGCGAGGCCTCCGGCGTTATCTTCATCGACGAGAATGGCGTGGGGCCGGGGGTGCTGCTGCCGGTAGTTCTTCCAAGCGCGGCTCACGCTTGACGCCATCGCCAGCCGGATCACGCGATTGAACACCTGGTCGCTGTCGAGATTGAGGTAGCTCCTCACGCCTGCCAACTGTTGGATGCCGTCGCGTAGAGCCGCCTCGGAACGGACGCGTCACCACCGAGTTGCTTGGCATGTCGAAGCGAGGGTGACATGCTGACAGGTAGCCTACTATGGCTGATCGGGGTGCCGATACCCCTCGTGATCCTGCTGTGGTTCTTCTTCCTGCGCGGACGATAGAGGGTTGTCAGCATCATGGTCGAAACCGACAAGCCGCTGGGTGTGAGCGTCGTACCCCCCACGATACCAATCCCAAACGTCAATGTGCCGGACCCGACCACAGGGAGCGAACCTGAGAGCAAGGACACGGTCGAGGATGCGACCGGCCACGAGGCCTTTGAGAAGGCAAAGGCCGAGTCTGAACGAAGGAAATAACTGGGGTAGCTGTGTCACTGGCCTCTACCGAACGCCGTCTCCCGGTGCCCAGGACTGCCTCACCGCCTTGGTTCGTGTCCCCGCCTCGCTCGACAGGCCTTGGCACGAGGCAACATCCATAGTGTGCGTCGCCTAACCGCTTATTGGGCAAGCGAGACGGTCGATAGCCTGACCAAGCATTGAGCTTAAGGTATGCCCCGCGAAACCAGCCCGCGGGGCGACGAGGCGCTACTTCCCGCTTGGGGCGGCACCGCTACCGGTGGCGCCGTTGCCCGAACCGCTGCCGGCGGGTGCGCCGGGCGTGCTAACGGGCGGACCGCCGCTGGTGCCAGGCCCGGTGCCCGTGCTCATCGTACCCGTACCCATCGAGCCGCTCCCGCCGTCCATAGACTTTTCCGAGCTGCTCTTCACCGAGCCCGGGTTGTTCATGTTGCCCTCGGCGCTGCCGCCGCCGGCCGCGGTCTGAGCGACAGCGGCACCGGAGACCGTAAGCGTGAGCGCGGCGGCTAGGGTCAGTGTCTTCATCGACATGGACGTCCCTCCAGACGGATCGGTTCGATCAGTCCGGGCTTGAACGTCGTCGAGGTCGTTATCGTTCAGACACCCGTCATGGCTGAGGTCACAAATCCTGCCGTCGACGCAGCCGTAGAGCCAGGATCAGCGCGCCCGGCCAGAACACGAGGCTCAGGAGGGCTATCGGGATGATGGGTTGCCCTTTCCACCAGACAATGACGACCGGCAGGAACAGGACCGGGATGGCCGCTGCGAGAAAAGCACAGAGTTGAAATTCGGATAGGTCCATATGTGATCGGTAGCAGCGCTCTACCGCTACGCTTTCTTCACGCCCGGTGGCAGAGTGCGCCACCATGCCGATCCGGTCCCAGCACCGCCTTTTCTATTGATGGCGCTTGTCATCGTCGGATCTGCGGATGGCGGCGGTGACCTGCAATTACGCAAAGTGCTGAACACTTTTTGGCTTGGCGGAGACCGGTCATCAGGACGAGGATGCGGACGCAGCCTTCAACTGAGCGGATATCTGATCACATCGCTGCGATGACAGACTCTAGATCGCTGTCTTTGCGCCACTGTTAACTTCTGGAGCGATAATTACTGCTTCTACGATCTATTCTTAGGTGCAGACGATGCAACCCCACAACCGAGGATTGATATCGGTGATGCTCCTGGGGATGCTCGGGTGGGTCATCATGACCGGCGTCGCCGTGGCGACCCTCCCGGATCCCGATCACATCATATCGCAGAGGGGCAAGCGCTTCGGCCCAGGGAACGTCGCCCTCCGCGTCGGCGAGCACATCACCGTGGTCAACGACGACGACAACTTCGTCCACCACGCCTACATCGAAGATGAGCTCTTCACCTTCGACAGCGGCGACATTGAGCCTGGCGCCAGGGCCGTCATCACCTTCCCGACAGAGGGTGATTTTACCGTCCTATGTGGTGTTCACCCGAAGATGAAGCTCGCCGTCCACGTGCGGTAGGCGCGCCTTCCGGATCTGCACGTTGGTCCCGTCTTAGATCAGGGGCAGGGCTGGCAAGCCCACATACAGCGCCTCGTGCCCGACGTAGTACAGCGCCAGGAAGATCGCGAGCGCACCGCCGAAGTAGGCCGGGGCCCACGCCGCATCGCGCACCCGTACCACCGACCGCACATCGTCGGCCGCAATGCCGAGCAGCACGACGATGATGCCGGAGTGGCCTATCGCGTCCACTTTGCCGAACTCGAACACCGCCGAGACGAAGATTGCCGCCAGGATGATCGCGGATATGCGACGCACCAGCGGCGTCCAGACCAGGGCAAAGGCCAAGGTGAACTCGATCACGCCGGCGGCCTGCATGAACAGCTCGGGCGTGGCGCCCATGGTCATCTGCGGCTTGGCGGCGAGCAGCGGATCGGTCCACTGCGGGTAGGCCCACTTCTCGACCGAGGCCCACATCAGCGTGATGGCGGCTGTCCAACGGACGATGTCGAGGGGCCGGATGTCGAACGGCTTCAGGCCCAACCCCTGGTAGATCAAGTAAACCGCCACGCCCAGGAACACCGGATAATCTGCCAGGTGGAACAGGCCGTACTGGGCGGTGGCGAACGAGAACAGGAAGACGATGCCCAGGCCGGTCAACGGCATGGTACGGCGTGAGATCAGGCAGGCAGCCATGGCGAGTTGCAGCCACGGGATCCAGGCCGCATCAGTCTTCAGCTCGGGTGTCAGAATGATGCCACCGAGCCCCCAAACCGAGACCAGGAAGAAGCCGAGCGTACAGCGAACCAACAGCTCGGTGTCGGTGCGGATGCGGGAGGTGACGCGGTCCAGGGCGTTCATCAGAGCACTACCCAACGGCGTGCCCTCGGCGAGGCAACCCAACATCAGGCAGACGATGGCAAACGCCGTCAGCAACTCAAAGTTCGGGCACAGCACCTGTTCGAGGCCACGCGGCTGGCCGGCGACGTCGTAGGCACAGAACCACTTCACGTGGGCGTTGGCTGAGCCTGTGCCGGCGAGGAGAAGTAGAGGCGGCACTGCAAAGCTCGCGAGAGTGCGCAGACCCAGGCGCAGCGAGAGCCTGGGCGCCGTAACCCGAACCATGATGACCTCGGAGGATGGAGCGGACCGCCAGCCCGCCTACGTATTTCCTCACAAAGCCGAGCTTTACGCCAATGAAATGTTAACCCTTGTTAGGGAATGGTTAATAGGCATCGGTGCTTTCAGGGTGCACATGGCGCCAGTATCTGCAGCTATGCAACCCTGCGTGGTTTGAGCTTTCCTACGCCACAGCCGGCTGACGGGCGATCTGAGGAGCGGCCGGTAGCGTCTCTTCAGCAGGTGCTGCGCCCGAGCCTTCCAGAATGCCGATCATGTCAGCCTCCGTCAGCGGTCCATCATCCGGATCAGTAACGGTGATGTTCTGACGGCCGGCAGCTTCAAAGTCGCGCAGCTTGCGTAGCGCCCACTCCGCCGTTGGGCACTTGTAGGTGATGATGCCATTCTTCGCAGCGCTCCGGACGATGTAGAGGCGGCGCTGTTCCATCACACGTCGATCCCGGCAGCCCCCAAGACGGCCCGCTGCTTCAAGATACCGATCCGGTGTGTGCGGATCGCGTGCTCAAGGTCAAGTACGGTGGGATCGTTTGCCTCCCGCAGAACAGCTACGGCTCCGGCGAGTGCCGCGATCACCTGTTCGTCGAGCAGGATGTTGAATGAAATCCTCTGCTGAAGACGGGCACAGGGACAACCTATGTTTGGATTTGGCTCTGACATGAAGCCCTAACGAAGCAGGTGATCTCCAGTTCGATAGGGCGCTCATATCAGCCAACAGGCCTCCTTGAGTGCTGCCGCTACGCTTTCTTCACGCTCAGTGGCACATTGCGCCATCATGCCGATCAGGCCCGAGCACCGCTTCTTCTACCCGATCGACTGGGCGCAGCTCTCGGCCGTGATCCGGTTCGGTCGGGCGAGAGGCTGCTGCGAGGGCTGCGGACGGCCACACGGTCAAATGGTCTACCACCTCGGCGATGGGCGCTGGTGGGACGCGGAAGCCGGCCGGTGGCGTGATGGTTGGGGCCGCCGGATCCGGATCGCGGTAGAGGCCGACATCCTCGGAAGGTTGCGCCGGACGCGGGTGGTGCTGGCCGCAGCTCACCGGGATCACGACACGGCCAACAACGCGGACGCCAACCTCGCGGCCTTCTGCCAGCGGTGCCACATGATCCACGACCGTCCGGAGCATCGGCGTAGGCGCTGGCGCACGCTGTTTCGGCGGAAGGCGCTCGGGGATCTGTTCGGCGGGCCTTACGCCTAGAACAAACCCGCTTGTCGCTGTTGATGGAGCGGCTACGTAGATCGCCACGGTCAAAGCTTAAGCGTATACGTAGATTGCATCGGTCGCCTCATTTTGCCCCGATTTGAGGTCGGTTAATGCGTCATTAACGAATGCGGATACTGGTTCACCTGATCCAAAGGGACCTGATCCATGATCTCGACCGGCATCTTGTTCGTGATCAGCGCGGCTCTCACGGCCGCTGCTGCAGGCGCCGTGAGCGATCCGGACGCGCGCAGCAGATAGGTCTAACCTCGCTTGGCCTTGCCGGGTGTGACGGCCCCGCGACAGTTCCGATTTCTTGCCCAGCTAGCTCTTCTCAGCCCTCGAAGCGGCACAGTTCGGCCGTCACAGTGATCGGATAAACACCGCTTCCGGTCCCCGCGATGCTCGCTACTGCCCGCACCTTCTTCCTTCAGAACCGCGAGGGTGGCGCCGTGCTCGCCTCGTCCGCCCTGTTCATGGCGGGAGCAATGACGCTGATCTGGCTGCTCGGTTAAGGGTAGTGTCACTTCGGGTCGACGTTCACGTTGCGGGCCATGACCCAGCCGTGATCACAGCGGCCGGTGTACGTCTGCTCGACGGGTACGAGGATCGTGGTTTGGCAGCCGAGCGTCGCTGAGCCGTAGACGACGCCTAGCCACAGTCCGAGCTTCTCGCAGACGGTAACCATGTCGCCGTCGTGCAAGCGGCCGATCTCGCGGAACGGTGCCTCGCCCGGCCCGCTTTGCACGGGCAGGAAACTGTCGGGTTCTGATCCGACCTCGACGACGCGCCCTTTCTCAGGACAGGCATCGTCGCCGATTGATCCGTGCATCAGGATCGGAACGTTCAGGGGTGTGGTTTCCGCAAGGGCCATATTGGGCAGCACGAGTGCCAGGAGCAGCCCAAGCCGCAACGTCATCGAAGGCATGAGAGTGCCGAGTTGTCGGATTTCTACGAGGAGCGGTGACGCAGTCGCTCAGAAGCGAGAGACCGAACAACACCGCCGCTCACCGGAGGATCCGGACCGTGAGCCGGCGCTCGCGATCTCCAGTCCCGCAGTCCCGCACCGACCCCCATACAACCGCCCGGCCTAGGCTTAACGCGCGGTACGCAGGAACCGCCTGTCGTCGTCAGCTCACCGGCGGCTGAGGGCCGTCCATTCTGTGATGACGGACTCGTCAGCCGGCATGTAGGCGTCGACGATAGCGCCCTTGCGGTTCACGACGCAGATCATCGCCGCCTGGCGCACCTCGTACATCATCGGCCGGTCGTAAGTGATGCGGAACATCACAGGCGCGAAGTAGTCGCCCTTCTTATCGGTCCTGTCCGCACCAGCTGAGACCGCCTCAACCTGCTTCATCCCGGCTTTGCCAGCCTCGCTCATGACGGTGGCGCGGCAGGTGTCGACCGTGCGGTTCCGACCCGGCACCTCCGGCAAGGGTTGCCCGATGGTCTGCAGAGCCGTGGAAGTGCCCTTCACAAGACCGGTGCCGGGCACCATCGACAGGATCGTCTGCTCACCGGCCGCGGTTGAGGCCGGCCCAATCGGCGCGATCTGCCAGGGCATCTGCCAAGTGGCTGCGGAGGTGTCCGGCGCGGCAGGAGCATCCTGGGCCAGCGCAGGTCCGACCAGGGCAGAGATGAGTGTCGCGCAGCATACCGAACGTCGGATCATCACGGCTTTCCTTCTTCGCGGTGGTGAACGAGGGGCCGCGGCATCGAGCTAGTCCGTCGGCGCGAGGGCGGATGGCAGCGTCCAGGGTAAGGGCGGTGCCGGAGAGGGTGGTGGAGCGGCTGAACCATCGGCTTGCGATCGCTGCAGAGAGGCGCGGGCGAACGCGCCAGCATTGACCCGCGTGCTAGCCGACGTCGGGAGGCTGAGGATGCTCGTGGTCTTCTCGGCATCGCGGTAGGGCATCGGTGCCCGGGAAATCGTGGTTGCTGCTCGTAGCCTTCTGAGCGACCGTGCGTGCTTCGCGGGACCTGGGTTCAGGATCGGCGCGACTACGCCTTGTGCGTCGCTAGGTGTCGTCACCGGGGTGGCTCGATCCACCACTAGCTGCGTAGGATCAGGGTGAAGCGTTGCCACGCGTCTAGGCGGGATCGCGGCAGTGTTCGGCGGTGCGGGTCGAACGACGGCCTCGGTGGGTTGCCGCGCTGGCTCGGGTCCGGGCGGTAGGATCAGCACAGGGGTCGGAGTTGCGGGTAGGGCTCGCGTCGGCATCGTTTCGGCGCGAGTTTGCGACGGCTGCTGTGCGTCCGGTGCGAGCGTGGCTACCGCGTACGGTGGGAGCGACGTCACGACGTCCTGGCGGTCGGTACGGTCGTTCCAGACGGGCGGCTGTTCGTGCGTGAGGCGTGCCGCATCCAGTGGTGCGCGACTGATTAGCGGCAAGCGCGGATTAGCGCGAGGTGGCAGAAAGGCCGTCTGCTCTGACGTCTCCGTAGGGTTCGGGTCCAGGAAGCTGCGGGGTCCGTCAGCGAGAGAAAAGGTGTCTGGATCGTCCGCATGCGAGAGAGGACCCGTCAGGTGCGGGACTTCTACCCACGATGGGAAAGTGGCTGGAGCCGGAGCCTCGGCGGACACTACTGGTGCCGCACGCTGGCCGGAGATCGCGGAAGTCCAGTTGCTGCGAGGGACAAGCCACGCTGCGCCCGCGGCAAACACCGAGAGGGTAGAAATGCAGGAGACCGAGATCGTGACCCAAACTGCCAGGCGGCTGCCAGGCCTAACGACCGCGAGGGGCCTGGCCGCGCCGACAGGCTTCAGGTCGCCGACAAAGATGGGACCTCGCTGTAACATTCACTCAGAACTAATCTGGGTAAGAAATAGTTCAAGGCCGGGATATTTAGAGTCGTGTCGAAGCGAACATATCGAAGCGCCGATGCGCGCTGATGATGCAGAATGCCCAATTATTTGATCTGAGACGTCGCTCGATAGCCGACGACTTTCGCGATTGGCGCTCGCGTTCGTTATTTCGTCCGGCCGCAGACCGTCACCGCATAGCTCGGCCAGTCCTACCGCCCGCGAGAATTCTCACAGGGCCGCTTCGGTCGAGGTCGCCCGCTGCCCCTCGGCAGCCTTTTTCCGCTTCTGCTGGCCTCGATTTTCCCAGATCTGGTACTTCAGTAGGCGTGCCCTTCGGGGATTTGCACCCTCCCCCCTCAGACACGTTGGAGGTCTCCCCAAGTTTGGGGACTCCCTTCCGCGCCAGCCGCAGCCAGGCCGTCCACTCGGCCGAGACGATGCGCACGATGTTCGTGTCGTTGCGGAAGCCAGTCACTCGCCGTTCCTCGACCGTGACGAGCCCAAGCTTCACGGCCTCGCGGATCGCGTTGCGCACGGTGGTCTCGGCTACGCCCACGATGGAGGCGAGATGGCCCACGGCCAGCCGACAATCCTTCCGGCGGGCTACTTCGGCCGCTACGAGCGACAGCACGCCCTGCTCGGCCAGGGTGAAGCGCGCCGCGATAGCTGGCGGTAGACGCCCCGAGGAAGCCCAGCGGCGGCGGCGCTCCATGCTGGCGCCCGTGCGTGGCCTGGACCCGACGCCCGGCCTCCTGGGGCTGCTCTGGCGATCCTGCAGGGTATCGGTCAACGGCAAACCCGCCAACGTGGCGTTTTTGACCTGCCGCGCCTCGATCAGGCTGGACAACGCTTCGGCCTCGGCCTCGGTCACCTGCCCTGCTCCATAGGCACGCCACAGCGCAGCCGTGACGGCCGGCAACGCGGCGCGTGGGGCCACCTCCACCTGTCTGCGGATCTCGTCGGCATAGGTCATCGAACCCGGTCCCTCACGGGCCGCGGCTAGGGTCCAGGCAAAGCCTTCCCGTTGACGGAAACAGGTTCCGTCTTGACACCCCAGGGGGTCTCATGGCTTGTGAGGGGAAGTGACTCGGGCCTCACAAGGCCTTAGGATTTTCAGCAGCCTCTTCCTTGCCGGGAAGGGGCTGTTGGCTTTTCAGGGTCTATCCCGCGGCGATGGTCTCCTGAATGGCGGCCGCGACCCGCTGAGGCGACCTTAGCCGTGACCGCCCATGCCGCCCGGCGGCGGCGCTAAGGTAACCGCCCTTTGTTCGTACCGCCAGTTTTTCGTGGACGCTTAGGATTAACGCCGTTACAAATATTTAATGGCGTTAATTTCCGACCTTGCGAGGGGGGACAGGCGGTTCGCGG
>NZ_JAKSYD010000052.1 GCF_022829605.1 Methylobacterium sp. E-065
CGCTGCACACTCGCAGAGCTGCGATCCGCGAGGCCGTGGTGCCCGTGGGCATCCCGCTCGGCCGCATGACGCTGTTCCCAGCCAAGCGCCTCCAGCGAGCTCCTGAGCGATCCGTGGCTATTGAGCGTCGCCGTCGGCTTGCCTGCTCCGGCCCTATGCCGCCTGCTCTCGCATCGAGGTTCACCACCGGCCAGCTCGCCGGCCTGCGGGTCGTCGGGGACGAGATGGCTCGAAACGGTGCCTGCCGGCTGTGCATCGACGCCATAGCTGCCCGGGCTGGGGTCTGGCGGCGCCTCGCCCGGGCGGGGGCTCCCAATGGCCCCGGATCGCTCAGGAGCTCCCTGGAGGCCCTTGGCCGGGAATAGCCTCCTGCGGCTGAGCGGGGATCCCTCGGGCCACACGCGAAGAGATGGGATCCCAGAGGTCGTGGTGCCCGTGGGGATCCACCTCGGCCGCATGACGCTGTTCCCAGCCAAGCGCCTCCAGCGAGCTCCTGCGCGATCCGTGGCTATTGAGCGTCGCCGTCGGCGTGCCTGCTCCGGCCCTATGCCGCCTGCGCTCGCATCGAGGTTCACCACCGGCCAGCTCGCCGTCCTGCGGATCGTCGGGGACGAGATGGCTCGAAACGGTGCCTGCGGGCTGTGCATCGACGCCATAGCTGCCCGGGCTGGGGTCTGCCGGCGACTCGCCCAGGCGGCGATCCGGCTGGCTGAGGGCGACGGCTTGCTAACCATCCAAGAGCGGCGCCACCAAGGGCGGAAGTCGGATCCGAACGTGGTCCGCATCATCAGCCGGGAGTGGCTGCAATGGCTCCGGCGGGGAGGGCGATCCGCGGCCCCCGCGCTGCTGGGCAGCATAGGGTGCAAAACG
>NZ_JAKSYD010000055.1 GCF_022829605.1 Methylobacterium sp. E-065
ACCGACCCGCGCGGCCTGTCGAGCCTCGACTACTTCGGCACCGTGCGCGGCCGCCTCGGCTACGCCTTCGACCGCACCCTCGTGTACGGCACCGGCGGCTTCGCCTACGGCTCGGGCAGCGCTGACCGCTCGTTCGGCGGCTACGCCGGCAACGACAGCTTCCGCACCGGCTACGCGGTCGGCGGCGGCATCGAGTTCGCGCTCCCCACCGAGTCGTTCCTGAACTTCTTCCGTTCGTCGGCCGTGACGTTCAAGGTCGAAGGCCTGTACGTCAACCTGGAGCGCGGCAACCGCAACCAGGGCGCACTGGTCGTCAACGCCGCCAACCTCGTCCCGGTCGCCTACAGCGCCATCGGTCGCCGCGACGACGAGTTCGCCGTCGTCCGCGCCGGCCTGAACTACAAGTTCGGCTCGTACTGAGATTTGGTCGAGCTGCTCCCGGCATCCGTGCCGGGAGATGCGGTGGTGGGCGAAGGGTAGCTGGTCCTCCTCGTCGCTCCCCGTCGCCGAAGAGCAGCCATCCGGCTGAGCTTCGCATCCCCAGCCCGATCAAACTGGCCGCGAGGTCGGCTGCACCCTGGGAGCCCTCGCTCCTGGGGTGTTTTTTCATTCCAAGCGATCGCCCGAACAATATCGGGCACAGTGACGTTTCGCCCAAGGCCGCTCAAACACGATCACCTTGTAGGGAAACGCCATGTCGATGAAGACACTGACCCTAGCCGCCGCGCTGACACTTATGGTCTCCGGCGCCGCTGTCGCTCAGACCGCGGCCGGCGGCGGCAGCGCCGAGGGCAACATGAACAATCCGGGTTCGGTCAAGAGCAACTCCGAGAAGTCCATGGAGGGCGGCAGCGGCTCGATGGGTACGGGTACGATGAGCACGGGCACGGGGCCTGGCACCAGCGGTGGCCCGCCTGTTAGCACGCCCGGCGCACCCGCCGGCAGCGGTTCGGGCAACGGCGCCACTGGAAGCGGCGCAGCCCCCAGCGGGAAATAGCGCCTCGTCGCCCCGCGGGCTGGATCCGCGGGGCACACCCTGATCTTAATGCTTGGTCAGGCTATCAACCGTCTCGTTTGGCCCAAGCTTACCCGAGAACCGAGCTAAATGACTGATGCTCGGCTCATCCAGGCCTCCTGCGTTTGCGAAGGTCGCCAAGGCGATCCCGACCAGGAACTCGGCTTCCGCCTCGGTTACTTCTCGGCCGCTCAGCGTACTGGAAGCGCCGCGCACAGCTAGCACGGCTTGCCGGAACGCAGGGTCATTCTGCAGTTCTGCCAGTCGGGTCATCAAACGCTACCTGAACGAATGGTTCTGAGTTCAGCTGGGGCAAATGACGCGGTCTCAACTAGAGGAACAGCTTCAGGCGTCCGTCTCCGGCAAATCGGGTCCGTCCTCCGCAGGGGTACCGTCATACCCTTCAAGCCACGCGGTTCGCTCTGCCGAACCCGCTGGGTAGGGGCAGGCGTCTTTCGGTCTGCCGATAGCGCGGGCGTGCGCTCCCTCCGCAATCGGCTCGATAGCTTTTGGTTGGCGAGTGTCCACGGTCCCGGTGCTTCAAACCGCCCGGTGCCGCTCGCGGCGCCAGAGCACAACTGCGACCCGCCGGGCCTCGTAGCTGCGCCGCAGCGACGTACCCAGCCCACCCTGGCCTTCCGGCGCGTACCCGTAGACCAGCACCGCATCCGGCCCATAAGCCCAATGCATCTCCTCACGCCAAAGGCTATCCGCGGACGCAAGGGCGGCTTCGGTCAGGGCCAAACGGGTAGGATCTGGCAAGGCCATGGAAAACTCCGTGCGCAAATCGCTCAACGCGGCCGCCCAGCCAGAGGTCCATGATGCCTTCAGCGATCGGCTCCGGCCGCGCGCCGGAAGAGCAGCACCGGGGCCGGGTTCGCGATGGGCCTCGGTGCGGCCTCGCCGGCGCAGTCGCGGTGATCGGACGCGATTGCGGCCAAGCTTGAGCCCGACTAGACGCGCTGCCTTGCGGCGACGTGGAGCCTGGATGAGCGATGACTTGGCTGCCCTTCTCCTCGCCCTCGCGACCGAGAATACCGAACTACGCCAGCAGTTGGCCGCCGCCCGCGACATGCTGATGGAGACCGCGATCGACGCCGGTCACCTGCATGCCCGCATCGAGGCGGTGCAGGACGAGCGGAATGCGTGGCGGGAGGAGGCCGAGCGTGCCGGACGCATTCCAGGCCTCCGCCGCGCCGTCGGTGCATCGATTTGTTAATTCGATGCCCGCATCCTCGTGACGATGATCGATCGTCATGACTCCAAAAATGCGTAACCGCTCGCCGCGGTCGTTCACCGTTGAGACTAAGTCCGGTGGACGCCAACGTCCCATTATCCCGCATCGCGACACCGCCCCCGTGGCCCCGCGACCGCTGGTGTTCTGGCCTTCCGCAGCCAAGCCACAGACACCGGCCCCGGAGCCTCGCCGGATCCTTCCTAACCTGATCGTGCCGGAGCCTATGCCGGTTGAGCTGGAGCCCACGGACGTTCCGGAAGATGGTTTGCCGAAGCCGCGACGCGGGCGCCCGCCCAAGGCTAAGCCGGTTGCTGACCTGACGATCGAGCAGCCGATCGCCGAAACTGCGGTCAAGATCGCAGTTGCCACGCCTGCGCCGGTGCTACACACGTCAGTGCCTCGCCCAGCGCCCTCCTTGAAGCCGCCGGCTGCTCTACCACCCGGAGAGCGTTGGAAGCGGCGGCTTGGGCGATGGGCTCGATAGCGCGGCCTATCTCGACAGCCGCGCCCGCTCTCGCCATCTTGAGCTCATGGACGCCGGCCTGACCCTCGCGAAGCTCATTGGGCCGATCGCCGCCGCGACCATCCTGAACGTGTTCCTGTTCGCTGGCGCGTGGCGGGGGCATCAAACCGAGATGCGGATCGGCAAGGATCCGTGGTGGTTAGGAGCCGGGGCCGTTGCCTATGTGTTCAGTCCCGAGGTGAGATGGGTCGGATCGTATCTGAAGCGGCTTGGATCGTCTGCCCAGGTGATCGGCCCCCACAGGGTGGTCCAAGGTTAAAGTTAGTGCGCAGTAGGCCGCTCCACCACGGTTAGCTTGGCCGGCGGAGCTGGTCGGGCGAGCGCAGCCGGCCAAGCGGTGAAGGCTGGCATGAACACCTCTGGTGCCGGCGGCCGGTATCCCAGTGAGGCGTGCGGGCGTACGGTGTTGTAGTGACGTCTCCAGCTTTCGATGACGATCTGCGCCTCCTTGAGTGTGTAGAAAATCTCACCGTTCAGCAGTTCGTCGCGAAGCCGCGCGTTGAAGCTTTCGACGTAGCCATTCTCCCACGGTGAGCCCGGAGTGATGTAAGCCGTCTTGGCTCCGACGCCGGTGATCCAAGCTTGGACAGCCTTCGCGACGAACTCCGGCCCGTTATCCGAACGGATATGGCCCGGCACGCCACGCAGGATGAAGAGATCCGAGAGCACGTCGATCACATCGACCGCTTTGAGCTTGCGGGCAACCCGGATCGTCAAGCATTCATGCGTGAACTCGTCGACGACGTTGAGCATCCGGAACTTACGTCCATCATGCGTGCGCGCCTCGACGAAGTCATACGACCACACGTGATTGCGGTATTCCGGGCGAAGACGGATACAGGACCCGTCGTTGTCCCAGATCCGCCCCCGCTTGGGCTGCTTGGCCGGGACCTTCAGGCCCTCACGCCGCCAGATCCGCTCGACGCGCTTGTCGTTGACGAACCAACCCGCCGCCTTCAGCAGCGCGCTGATCTTCCGGTAGCCGTAGCGACCGTACCGCTCCGCCAGCGCGATGAGGTCGGCCGTCAGCGCCTCTTCGTCGTCGCGCCCCCGCGGCACCTTGCGCTGTGTCGAGCGATGCTGACCGAGCGCCCGGCAGGCGCGACGCTCGGAGACATTCATCGTCAGCATGATGTGCTCGACACAGGCGCGTCGGCGCGCGGGGCTCAGAAGTTTCCCCGGGACGCCTCCTGCAAGATCAGCTTGTCCAGCGTCAGATCTGCGATCGCCCGCCTGAGACGTTGGTTCTCCGTCTCAAGATCCTTCATCCGCTTCACTTGATCCGATTTCAGGCTGCCGTACTCCTTGCGCCAGCGATAGTACGTCACCTCGGTCACGCCGATCGCCCTGATCGAAGCGGCGACGCTCTGTCCTTGTGAGACCAGCACGTCGACCTGACGCAGCTTGCTCACGATCTCCTCGGGCTTGGGTCGTTGGGCCATCGATTCCGTCCTCTGTCGGCGCAAAAGCCATACTTCAGGGCGGACCACTTCAAAGGGGGACGATCA
>NZ_JAKSYD010000064.1 GCF_022829605.1 Methylobacterium sp. E-065
TTTTCAGCAGCCTCTTCCTTGCCGGGAAGGGGCTGTTGGCTTTTCAGGGTCTCAGATCCGCAGCGGTTGCTCTCCTGAATTGCCGGCTTTCGACTCGCCGAGGCGGCCCAGCCGGAAAGGCCCATGTCGGCCGGGCGGCACGGTTAAGTCAACGTTGCGAGCTTTTGCGCTGACGCAACGCGGCTCCAGCATCTCGCCCTACGGCCACTCTTTGTCGATCCGCAGACCACCGAGCCGCGGACATTCCATCTTGACGCGGCTGATCCAGGGTTTACGTGACGTACACGCACCTCCCTTAAGGTGCGGCAGATAGACGAGTGAGCCGGCCCATTCCGACAAGCCGCGATGCGGCGCGCGAGAGCGCAGGGAGTGAGCCGGCTCCGTCTGTTTTGGGGGAAGGGCGCGGAGTTTGCAGCGGTCGCTCTACGCCATCATGCTTGATGGTGGGTTCCTCACCAAGAAGCTCCACGCCAAACTCGGCCGGCACGCTACAGCAGACGATGTGATGTCCGTCTGCGAACGGCTTCGGCGCCTTCCGGAGGTCAGCAACTACGAATTGCTGCGCATCTACTATTATGATGCCGCACCTTCATCAGAGAGCCTAAAGTACCCTGTCAGCAAGGCGAGCTATAATCTCTCGACAACCGAGCGCTACAGGCAGGCGCAAAGTCTATTTGATCAGTTAGTATTGAAGCCCCATGTTGCGCTTCGCATGGGTGAGGTTCGTTTGTCACCAGAAAAGTGGAACATCAAACCTCGCGCCGCTCGGGATTTGCTGCGAGCGCCGCGAGCCCTGCAAGATGATGACTTCGTCCTCGACATTTCCCAGAAGGGCGTGGACATGCGGATCGGCATGGACATGGCGCGGCTAGCTCTGCGCGAAATGGTCCGAGCAGTCGTTGTGGTGACCGGCGACTCCGATTTTGTGCCGGCGTTCAAGTTCGTTCGCCGCGAGGGCGTAAAGGTGTTTTTAGACCCGATGGGCTCGAACGTTCGCGTGGAGCTGAAGCAGCACTCAGACGTCGTTCTTGACCTAGATGCTCGTCCTGCGATCCCAGTCGACATAGCGGGCAGCTTAAGCTGAGGCTTCGATACGACCATTCCACACGCCGATATGCCCGGGCTGGAGGCGCGCCGTGAGCGTAGGTATCTTCGATTTCTGGGCCGATGTTCCACCCGACGCGCGAGTCCACCCCGCCGACAAGCCAATCCTCGATCGATCGCCGCATTCCTTCGATCTTCGATGCCTGCCGTCGAACATCGACGGACCGTTGCGAACGGCGCGCGTGGTGCTGCTCTACCTCTCGCCTGGAATGGATGAGCGCGACGTCGAGGAGGCGGACTGGCCAGAGTCGCAACGCAAATACGCGGACCGCCGCGCGGGCCAAGCACCACTACGTGGTCCGGACGATCATAATCGGGGGCATGCGTGGTGGACGGCGCGCACAAAGCGACTCGGTCCCTGGCAGGAGCTGCAGCACCGCGTAGCTGTGTTGAACATTGGTCCGTATCACTCCCAGCGCTTCACGGATTATCCGATGCTGGCAGCCCTGCCGTCCTGCCGTGTGGCTCTCGACTGGGCGCACACGGTGCTGTTCCCGCAGGCTGAGGCTGGCGAGCGCGTCGTGATCTGTCTGCGTGCGGCGCCATATTGGGGCCTAGGTGTCTGGATGCGAGACCTCCTTGGCATCTGCGACGATGCGAAGGGCGCGTTTGATGAGACTTGGGCTGGGCGGTCTGTAGGTGGGATTAGCCAAGCTTGGATCGGCTTCGAGGCGCTGCTGCAGGACCATTCCGGGCGAGAGCCCGTTCAGCACGCGCTGACGGCGGCCGTTGTAGGCCGCGTTGAAGCCGCGCAGCACGATCTCCAGGTCGGTGTGGCTGTAGATCATGATGCCCAGCACCTCGCGCTGCACCCGGCCGTTGAAGCGCTCGACCATCCCATTGGTCTTCGGCGTGTAGGGGCGCGTCTTGCGGTGTTGCACGCCGTGCCGCTCGCAGGCGCCCTCGAAAGCATCGGCGGTGAAGCAGGAGCCGCGGTCGGTGAGCACGTGAGTGACCTGGAAGGGGAAGGCGGCCAGCGCTTCCGTGAGGAAAGCCATCGCCGAGGCCGTGGTCTCGTCGTCCTTGACGGCGAGGTGCACGTAGCGGGAGGCGCGGTCGATGGCGACGTAGAGGAAGCGCTTGCGGGTGGAGCCGTCGCGGTCGCGTAGCTTGGGCAGATGCTTCACGTCGACGTGCACGAAGCCGACTTCGTAGTCCTTGAAGGTACCGTGCGGCTTGCGGGTCTTCTCGGACGGCGGCAGCCGGTTCAGGCCCTCCGCCTTGAGGATGCGATAGACGGCGTCCCGGTTCAGGTGCGGCAGGAAGTGGCTGACGACGAAGGTCAGCGCGTCGAGGGGGAAGCCGGTGCTGCGACGGAGCGCGCACACGACGGCGCGCTCCTCATCGCTGGCGCGCCAGGGCAGCTTATGGGGCCGGGCCGAGCGATCCTGACAGGCATCGGGGCCGCGTTTGCGCCATTTGCGGATGGTCTCGGTGGAGACGCCGTAGCGCTTGGCCAACACCCCGGAACTCTCCGCCGAGCGGGCGATCTCGGCGCGAACAGCCGGGGTGGTGCGGGCTTGGGGATGGATGGCGAGCATCAACGAGCCCTCCGAACGGCAGCACGGCGGCGCACACCCTCAAACCGCCACGCGTAGGCTTTGATCGCCCAACGTGCCACATCCCAACGACGTTCCGCAACCAAACACCTAGGCGCGAAAGGCCGCTACGGTGAGGGACTGTTCGCTCCGAAGGTCACGCGTGGCGGCCACATGCTGGGGACGGGCGACGACATGGCCTCGCGCGACGATGTCGTGGCTGCTGCTCGCGCCGCCCTGGCACGTGGGCCGTTCGCCGGTTGAGGAGCCCTCACCGCTCCCTGGGTGGGCACAGCCTCGATCTCGCAGCTATCGTGCAGGCGACCCCAACGCTGGACGGGGTGGAGCGTTCGGGACCGTAAGAGAAGACTTTTCGAAACGGCTTGGCCATCGCCATCATGGCGGCTTGGCCAATCGAGTCCTGAGTATCTAGTCGCTTTTCTATCGCTGTGTGCCGACGTCTGAGATCCTGAGCCCTCTGCACTGCATCGTGATTTGCGTGTCGTGTCTCCAGGCTGCATCTGAGCACTCTTCCCAAGGCACCCCACGCAAGCGCTGCAATCCCGATGCCTTCCGCCTTCGCATCACTCACGCCTGCACAAATTCAACGGTCGATCAGTCCCGATGCACTTATGAGCTTTGAGGACGGAAACTCCTACACATCGCTCAAGCGGCATCTCGCGAGGCTGGGACTGACACCGCAGGCATACCGCGAGAAATGGGGCTTGCCGCGTGACTACCCGATGGTCGCCCAATCCTACTCGGACCGATGCTCCAGCGCAGCTAGGCGCCGCAAGCTCGGCCGCAAATCGGATGACCCGTCCCCGGCCAGGTGTGCCGGGTGAGATCGCGGACAGGCGATGACGGTCCCTCGCAGCGCGCGGCGGGCGCCTACCATGGATCCGTGCAAGACGATTGCGGGCACCGATCAGCCATCATCCACGATCTCGAACGTCGCCTTGCTAGCCTCGCATTGGGTGATCGCGATATCGATGTGCCGGCCATCCTCCAGGCGTAGGATCACGGTGGGTTCAAGCCACATCGCCCGCAGCGCGTCGCACTTCGCCTGTGACGCAGCGGTTGCGATCGATCCGGAACTGGCTCCGGTCGAGAACTCATACGCGACGGCGACAGGCTTGCGACCCACCGAGATGACCAACCCGCGTCGTCCCGCTTCCGGGGAGGCATGACTGAATGTGAGCGCACTAAAAGGAAGGGTGCGTCTGGCCATGGCGGATCCTGATATTGGCCTGGCGCACGTATCGTCGGAACTGTCGCACAAGAAATCACATCGCCGTCAGAGCGGTGGGAATGCCAAATTATCCCGTTTGATGTTTCCTCAAATTCCCATATCCGCTCAAGAAAAAAGCGCAGTATATGTGGCAAAAAAGCTACAAAGAGAGTCTCAATTCGATCTCATACCGACAAAGACTGAGTATACACGATCCCGTGATTTGTATCTGTCCGCCAATCAAGCATCGCTCTGATCGGCGCACCCAAGAAAAGTGGGGCGTGGTCTTGAATTTGGTTGGGGGAAGACATGCGCGCCTTACGAGGCAGCCTGATCGCGTCCGTGGCAATGCTGCCCGGGCTAGCACAGGCACAGCAAGCCGTGACACTCGGTGAGATCAGCGTCGTCTCGACCTCGCCCGTCGGCGCAGGCGGCGGCAACTCCAGTGCTGCGCAAAACCTAAATACGCTGGGCCAGGTGGTCCCGACCGCACCCGCCGGTCCGATCCGCCTGCGCGGCTCCGAGCAACCGCTTAACAAGATCCCCAGCACGGTCGAGACCGTCACAGCCCGCCAGATCGACGTCGACCGCGGCACCGACAACATCATCGCCACCTTCGCACGCTCGACCCCGGGCGTGAACCTCAACGACTCGCAGGGCAACGGGAACCGCGTTGACCTGAACTACCGCGGCTTCACCGCCTCGTCCGTACAGGGCGTGCCGCAGGGCCTGGCCGTCTACCAGAACGGCATCCGCATCAACGAGGCCTTCGGCGACGTCGTCAACTTCGACCTGATCCCGCCGCAAGCTGTTCAGCGGATCGACGTGGTCACCGGCAACCCGGTCTTCGGCCTCAACGCCATCGGCGGTGCGGTCAACATCCAGATGAAGAACGGCTTCACTTGGCAGGGCACCGAGATCACCGCATTCGGTGGCTCTGATGGGCGGGTGGCCGGCAATCTCCAGTACGGTAAGATCGTCGACAATTGGAGCTTTTATTTCACCGGCGATGGGCTGAACGACCGGGGCTGGCGCTACGAGAACCCAAGTACGATCGGCAGGCTCTACGCTGATCTCGGCTATCGCTCGCAGGACTCGGAGTTCCACCTGATCGGGCTCGCCGCCCGCAGCTTCTACGGCGCGGCGGCCGCAACGCCGGTGGACTTCACCCATGTCGATCCGCGGGCAATCTTCACCTACCCGCAGACTCAGACGACGCAGGTC
The DNA here is from genome assembly GCF_022829605.1 of Methylobacterium sp. E-065. Taxonomy (GTDB): domain Bacteria; phylum Pseudomonadota; class Alphaproteobacteria; order Rhizobiales; family Beijerinckiaceae; genus Methylobacterium. The sequence continues at coordinate 5,098 of NZ_JAKSYD010000064.1, forward strand.
GGCTCGCTCCAGCTCACCGGTAGGGTCGACATTTCGCCGACCTGGGACCTTGCCGGCAACGCGTATTACCGGCGCTTCGGTGAGAACTACGTCGACGGCAATCAGGGCAACTTTGAGAACTGCAGCAAGCGCGGCAACTTCAAGGGCTTTCTCTGCTATCAGGACGATGCGTTCAATGTGAACGCCCCGCCCACCAGCCAGGTCGCCGCCCGCCGGGCCTATGCCAACCAGTTCACGATCATCGGCCTAAACGGCCAGCCGATCCCCTTCCGGAACGTCCCATACGGAACGATCGACACGACCCTGACCCAGTCCGAGGCCTATGGCGGCTCGCTGCAGGCGGCCAACCGCGACCGGATCTTCGGCCTGCCCAACACCTTCGTGGTCGGCGGCAGCGTCGACGCCTCGAACTTCTCGTTCAAGTCGTCGAGCACCCTCGGTGTGATCAACCCGAACCTGTCGGTCTCGACCGATCCGAACAACCCGTATTACGGCAACATCCCGGGCCTCGGCACACCGGATATCCGGACCCTCGGCGCCCTCGGCATCGCGCCGAGCAACGTCAGCGGCTCGACGTTGTATCTCGGCCTCTACGCCACCGACACGCTCGATCTCACCGATCGACTGTCACTCACCGCCGGCTTCCGGCTCAACTACGCCCGCATCCAGACGCGCGATCAGACCGGGTTCTCGCCGGACGTGACGGGCACGCACGAATTCACCAAGGTCAACCCGCTGGCGGGCCTGACCTACCAGTTCGACCCGGCACTCAACCTCTACGGTAGCTACTCCGAGTCGAACCGCGCTCCGACGCCGCTGGAATTGTCCTGCTCCAGCCCGACCCAGCCCTGCCTTCTGCCGAACTCGCTGGTAGCCGACCCGCCGCTCAAGCAGGTAACTGGGCGGACCTACGAGGCCGGCTTCCGCGGCGTGATCCCGAGCTTCCTCTCGGGCGGCAATCTGAACTACAAGGCCGGCGTCTTCCGCACCGACCTACAGAACGATCTCTATCAGGTCGCCGTCGCGGGCAATGCAGCGCGGGCCTACTACATTAACGTACCCGCGACCCAGCGACAGGGCATCGAGGTTAGCGCCGAGTACGTCGTCACGCCTGACCTGCTAATCTACGCGAACTACGCGCTGATCGACGCCACCTTCCAGTTCAACCAGACGCTGTCATCGCCGAACAATCCTCTCGCCGGTACCGGCGCGGCCGGAGGCGCTACCGGCGGTGACGTGGTCCCGAACGGCGGCATCAACGTGCGGCGGGGCGACAAGATCCCGCTAATCCCGGATCACCAGATCAAGGCCGGGTTCGAGTACAACATCACCCCGAACTGGCGCTTCGGCCTCAACGTCTCAGCGTTCTCGTCGTCCTACTCAGCGCCGCGGAACCCACCGCCGAAGCCGCCGCCGCGGAAACCACACCCACCAAAGCCACGCGCCTCAGCCCCAGTCGGGATGAAAGCCAGCGCAGCCAGGAGCGCAGTTGATGCAAGAGCAAAACGTTTCATCAAGATCATCTCCTATCCAGAGGTATGATCGAGAAACCGTGGCCGCCAAGTAAAGGATCCCGACGCCTTACACCCATGGCGCCGCAGATTTGTATCAGCGTGTTGCCGATAGACATAAAAGCCCGACCAAGGGGAGATGATCCTTGGTCGGGCGCTTCCGTATCGAGCAATACGGGGCGGTGTTGCTCAATACAGTTGCCCAGCAAACTGGTCGACCGTGCAAGAGTTCCCGCGATCGTCTGCTTGCAGGCGGAGACACCTCAGCGCGCCGTCAACGGGGCCCGCGGGGCCTTGTGCCGGAATTGGGCAGGCAGGAAGATGCACGGCACCCTACGCGGAGGCTGGCTCGTACATCGACAGCTCAAGAGCGTGCCCACGTATCTGCTCAGCCGCCGTTCTGTATGGTCGCCCCACCCAGCCAAGCGATCGTCGCCTCCAACGTGTCGAACCGGTGCGCCTCGTTCGTAAAAGGCGCCGGCAGGGGCGGGACTGCGGTCAGCAGCTCCGCATGCCACCCCTTGGCTTCGCCGTTTCGAGCGACCTCGCGCACCACGGTACCGACGATCGCGCCTTGGACGACTAGATCGTAACTGCCGGCTGCGAGCCGATGAAGGGTGTAGGTCATGGAGATCGCGGCCACCGCTTTGGTGGTCAGAGACGCCATCGGTTTGCGCTGCGCAACGACGGTGTTGGACCCATCCAGAAGCGAGTTGCCGCACGGCGGGAGGGTTGGGCCGGATCCCGTGATGACGTGGTTCGGCCCTGTGCCGTTCGGCCAGGGGCCGGAGCGACGTGCACGATGTAGCGTACCGAACGTGCAATGTCTGTGCGGTAACTGCTGAGGCACCCCAAAGAAAAGAGGCCGCCCACGATGGAGCGGCCCGAAGTCAAGGGAGGAAACGCCCCAGAAGGGCACAACGAGTATGCGTACCTCGCTGCGGTGCGTCAACTTGAATTGATGCGCCTTGTTCCCACGGTGACTTCGGATAGTCCACCGGCCTGACCGTTGATCGAGGGGATGCCACAACCAGGCCGGTGGAAGTCCTTGGGAGGACGCCTCATGGTGCATCGCGGTGCGCGGATCGTCAATTTGTAGACAGGAGGGAGGGCCGCCCTCTTGTTACAGATGCGGCCCTACTGCGATTGCTTCTGCGAGGCAGAGGAAACCGGCCGCGCCGCGCGATCCACCAGGGCCGCGCGCATGGCCACCGAGTAGCCCGTTACCAGCACCATCAGCTCGCGCTTGGGCAGGCGGTAGCAGGGATAATCCTGGCCGTTTTGCTCGTTGCGGTAGGTGTCCCCAAAGTTGGGGAGACCCCCCTCGCCGTGCAGTTCGACCAGCATCTTGCGGGCATCCCGCATCACGTGGTCGTGCCGCTTGCCGGTCAGCTCGGCCACCTCGGTGGTAAGCATCGCCACCGCCTTGCCCACGGCAACTTCCTGCCGTGGATCGAGGCCGAGTTCTCGATGGCCGATCGCACGGCCTTGCGCTTCATGCAGGCGGCAGAAGCCTTTGCGGGCAAATCCGCCACGGTGGCGGATTTGCCTGCCACCGTTCTCTACGCGCTGGCGTCCCCGTCCACCCCCGAGCCCATCCGGGAGGAGTTCATGCGCGAGGCCGAGGCGGCCGGCGGCGCCATCTCTCCTGTGGACAGTGCGTGATCCGCTCTTGGCGCCTTGGGGGCAGGGACTCACCACCATGGTGAAGTGGAGCCTCACCACATGCCTGATCCCGACCTGCCCGATCTGCCCGACCTGTTCGCCGCCGCCGGCCTGGTGCTTGATGCTGAGCCCGCGCCGGCCAAGCCCAAGCGCGCCAGCAGGCCCGGGAAGCCCACGCCGGCCCAGCTGGCGGCAGCGGTCCGCCTTGAAGGCGGCCGCCGCCTACGGGCCCCGCAGAGCATCGGGCAGCGCAGCAGGGTGGGCCAGCCGCGCGATCTGAGCCC
>NZ_JAKSYD010000079.1 GCF_022829605.1 Methylobacterium sp. E-065
ACGGTCTCCAAGCCTATGCCCTGGCTGGCACCGATGACGAGGATGTGGGCCATGCGAACCGTGGGGCGCGATGCGGAAGGCAGACCGGTAGATCGGGCGCGTCGAGCTGCCCGCCATGTGGCCGTTTGCCCGAAGGCAGGCCCGCGTGGTCGGCCGACGCGCCGCCCAATCCCCTCTGATCACGACATCCAGGATCCCGCCACCGGGGGACGGCGTCGCGTCAGTAGCTCACGTATCCGCCGGCGCCCCGGCTGGGGCGGACTGCACTGCCCGTGTTGACCGGCGGTGCGACCTGCCGACGCTCGGCCTGACGTTTGGCGAGGGCACGACCGGCGGCGCAACCACCCACGGCGCCGAGCACACCATGCCCGGCATAGTGCCCGGCGATGCCGCCGACGATGGCACCCTTGATGCAACCCTTCGCCTCGGCAGCCTGACCGGCGGCCAGGAGGGCACTCGCCGCAACAGCGGCCATGGCGACACGCTTCATCATCGTGATCGTTCCTCGGCGGCATCATCGCCGCGACTGCGATGTAAGTGCTCACGTTCTCTTAGGAAGAGGGGTCTGGGCATATTTTTATGACTTCACATACTTTCGATTGGTGTGCTCTGTCTTTCGAAAGGACATCGACTGGCTGCCGTCTTCTTTTCCAAAATGAATGTTGCTTGAACGACGGCGCGGAGGTGCCTGGCCTGACGCTGCCGGAGCCCGACGCACTTGCAATGCAGTCCACCTGGCCGTTTGCGGGGCTCAACGCGTGTCGGAGCCGGTAAACACAGTCGCGTCGGGGGGATCGCATGGGTCGGCCTGATCGACCGGCGCACGAGGCTGAGGATGCCTTGCGTGTGCGGCAGATCGCGATGCGGCGGTCCTATTCCACGACCTCGGGCCAAGTCAGGTCCGTACAAGGGTGAACGTACTGAGACAGTCCTGACTGGCAGTTCAGCCATACCGGTAAGGCAGAATGGTCGGCAGCCGCGTAGGACCTGGGTTGAGAACGACAGAAGACGCGTCTTTGCGCGGATTGATGGCGTATTGAGGCCTGATAAAACGGGCGGGATAGTGTGACGCGGCAGGCCGCTATCGATTTAGACACAGATGGAAACCAAAACGTATCACAAACCCAGGAACGGTGGCGGCGCTCTATTGTTCGTAGCGTTCATGTGGATGCCGACACAGGCATCTGCGCCCAAACGATGGAGAGCCACTCGATGAGGATGAAGATCGGCGTCGCCACGCTGGCCGTTCTGGCCAGCCTCGCTGCCCCCGCTGCCCAGGCAGCCCCTGCCGGCAGGGCCATGGATGCGCTCCGGGCCGGAACCCTTCCGGTGTCCTACTCCCAGTTCCGCCCCGGCTACGGCGGCTGGCACCGTGGCGGCTGGCACCGCGGCGGATTTGGTGGATGGCGCGGCGGCTATGGCTACGGCTACCGCCGAGGCCCGGGTGTCGGCGCCGCGGTCGGCGCAGGCCTTCTCGGCTTTGCGGCCGGCACCGTGATCGGTTCGGCAGCAGCAAACAGCGCGGCGCGGCCCGTAGCCGTCTACGAGACCCCCGCGCCGGTCGTCTACGCCCGTCCGGTGGTTGTGCGCGGTTCGGCCTACTGCGCGTCGCGCTATGCCTCCTACGACCCGGCCTCGGGCACCTATCTCGGCTATGACGGCTTCCGTCATCCCTGCCCGTAACAGGCGAAGGATCGTCTGAACTCCGGCCCCGGTCGCTCACAGGCGGCCGGGGCTTTCGTCATGCCGGCTTGAGATTTGATCCGGTAGGCCGGCGATGCCTGCAGACGCGCAGACAGCTCATCCCTGGACGCGGATGTGCCCACGGCGCGCGACGCTTCGATGTCGCGACCCGGAATCGTGCGCTTCATCGACCCGGATAGACCGTACAGCGCGTAGATTCTCGGCCTGCGGAGTGCCGCGGAGATCGAGGGTCACGGTGGGCGCCATCCCTCCCATCCTTCCGGACTGAGCCGTGAATGAAAGAGAGGGGAGGGGGCCCCGTTTCGATGTCGACCGCGTCGGTGCCGGCCCCGCCTGTTCCAAGACCCGTTTGCGATGCGCGCTGGTCTGGGAGGCACGGGCTTTCATCATCGCCGGCATCCGTATCGGGCAGGAATCGGGCAGGTCCGCGGCTTGGACCAGGCCCCAGTCCGGAAGCGGATCAGCGACGGGCCGGGCGCATCCAGAACGATGGCTGCGCCCGGCCTTCCTACCATCCCGAATCCTGCTCTCAGGCGGCGCGCCGCTCGACCACGATGGTGTCGACGATCTTGGTGTCCTCGTAGAGCCACTTGGCCAGGGCGCCCGCGATCATGGCCCCGGCAACGGGCGCGAGCCAGAACAGCCAGAGCTGCGCCACGTACTCACCGCCGGCGAACAGCGCGACGCCGGTCGAGCGGGCCGGGTTCACCGAGGTATTGGTCACCGGGATCGAGACGAGGTGGATCAGCACGAGGGCAAAGCCGATCGGGATGCCGGCAAAGCCGCTCGCCGCACCCTTCGAGGTCGAGCCGATGATGATCATTTTGACTTTCGTGATGGTCCTCGGGATCCGCGCCGGTACGGTTGCGGCGGGGGCCCGTTCCCACGGCCGCCGACTCTGCGTCGGTCGGCTCCGAGCCGAGGTCGACGGGCTCCGGGGACGGCTCAGCGTTGATCCGTGTCGGTATCGATCACGGCATCGCGCATGCGGCCGTCCTTGCGCGACAGATGCGGCGTCCCGGGGCGTTGAGCGACGAACCTCGCCTTCAGGTTGTCGTTCCGGGTGGCCGGTATGCCCGTGACCGCCTCGGGCGACTGCGCCAGAGCCGGACAGGCTGCGCGCAGGATGCCGGAGAGACGGTAACGGCTTCTCATCGTGGCACCTCCGTTTCGTGGTGTGGGGATCGTCGGTCTCATCTGAAGACGCGCGTGCCGGCGTTGCGTCCGGCTGCGTCCTCAGGCTTCTCCGAGCTCGACGGCGAGCCTGTTCCGCGCGCGGCTGACCCGGCTCTTCACCGTCCCGGCCGGGCAACCGATCCGCTCGGCGGCAGCCTCGTAGGAGAGGTCCTCGATCGCGACGAGGAGCAGCGCCTCGCGCTGGGCGGGCTCGAGACGGTCGAGCGCCGCCTGGACGTCCCGCACGTCGAGCCGGTGCTCCTGATTGGCCAGGCTCGACAGACCGGCCGCGTACGTGCCCTCCGGGTCCGGCACTTCGCGGCGATGCTTCATCCGCCCGTTGAGATGGCCGTTGCGCAGGATCGTGAAGAGCCACGCCTTCAGACGGGTTCCGGGGCTGAAGCTGGTGCGGTGCTCCCAAGCCTTGAGCAATGTGTACTGGACGAGGTCGTCGCTCTCGGTGGCGTTGCGGCTCAACGACAGCGCGTAGCGGTGCAGGTCGGGCAAGACGGCGATCAGGTCGGCCGCGAAGCCGCGTCCCGATCGCGCTTCGGCTGCATCCAGCGCCTCGGACAGGCGCAGCACTGCCTCGGACAGAGGCGATCCGTCATCGAGGGATTCAACTTCTGGGTAATAATCCCGTAGTTCTCGTCCGAGCCCGCCGCTCGCGATCGAGATCACCGCTCCGTGAGCGGCGGGCACGCGGAATTCTTCGGCAACATGGGTCACGCGATTGAACTCACCATCGCTTGGATGTCGGCACCCAGGACCGTTCGCCGGTCACGTGGGCCTCGTCGAGCATCAATCTTTGGTCGCCGGTCCCGAGTTCAATGATACGCGTATACCAGGATCTTAACATAAATTTTGGAACCAGCTTGCGCGCAATCTGTTCTTGCGTCGCTGCCGATCGGGCAGAGGCGATAGAAAAGGACGATGCGGGTCGTGACGGCGGGCGTCGACAGGCACGAACTCCGGCAGATCATCGCCGGCCTCAGCGAAGGCGTGATCCTGGTCGAACCCGACCAGACCATCGCCTACGCCAACGAGGCCGCGCTCGCGATGCACGGCGCCGGCAGCCTGGACGAACTCGGACCCACGGTCGATGCGTACCGCGAGCGCTTCCGCCTGCGCTACCGCAACCACGTCACCCCAAACCAGTACCCGATCGAGCGGGTCGTGGCGGGCGAGCGGTTCCACGACGTCGTCGTCGAGGTCCGGCGCACCGACCGGCCCGAGCAGGATTTCGTCCATTCCCTGCGCAGCCTCGTGGCCACGGACCGTGAGGGCAAACCGAGCTGTCTCGCGCTGATCCTCAAGGACGTCACCGATCAGTTCGAGGCCGAGGAGCGGTTCGAGACGACCTTCAATGCGAATCCGGCCCCGGCGGTCATCACGCGCCTGTCGGATCTGCGCCACGTCAAGGTGAATACCGGCTTCCTCGAGATGACCGGCTTCACTCGCGATGCCGTGATCGGCCGGACCGCCTACGAGGTCGACGTGCTGGCGGAGGCGCGCAACCGCGACCTCGCCATCACGCGCCTCAAGGAAGGCGGCACCATCCCGCAGATGGAAGCCTGCCTGCGCTTGCCCGACGGGGGCAGCCGCTTCGTGATCGTGGCGGGCCAGCCGATCGAGATGGGCGACGAGCCCTGCATGCTTTTCACCTTCGCCGACCTCGAATTGCGGCGGAAGGCGGAGATCGCGCTGCGCCAGAGCGAGTCCCGCTTCGCGAAGGCGTTCCGCCTTACCCCCGTCCCGACTGTACTGGCGCGGGCCGACGGGTTCCGGGTCACGGGGGTCAACGAAGCGTTCACCCGCGTGTTCGGCCTGAGCCAGGACGACATCGTCGGTCGCAGCCTGGACGAGGCTGGTTTGTGGCTGAGCGACCGGCAGCGGACCGACTTCGAGGCGGCGCTGGAGCGGACGGGCTATCTCCTCGGTGCGGAGGTCTGCCTCCGCCACGGGAGCGGGGCGAGCCTCGATTGCCTCGTCTCGGCCGAGCGCATCGAGATCGACCACGACGCGTTCGCGCTGCTGGTGATGCAGGACATCACCGACCGCAAGCACACCGAGCGCGAGCTGTTCGACGCCATCGAGACGGTGATGGCCGACACGTCCTGGTTCAGCCGTGGGCTGATCGAGAAGCTCGCCAACCTGCGCAGGCCGAACGTGGGGACCTCCGACGCCGCCGCCATCAACCTGACGGCGCGTGAGCGGCAGATCCTGAACCTGATCTGTGCCGGGTTCGACGACGCGGCCATCGCGCGCAAGCTCGACCTGTCGCGCAACACGGTGCGCAATCACGGCGCTGCGCTCTACCGCAAGATCGGCGTCCATAAACGCAGCGAAGCCGTCGTCTGGGGGCGTGAAAACGGATTTCCCTCACATGTATCGGGAACAAAATGACTATTTACTAGTATAAAATGATCATTGAAGATAGAGACAGGGTGATCATCTCAGTTTCGGTTCAGGGTTTTCTCGAGCGATACGGAGTGACCGTGGCCGAAGACAAGAATTCCACTTCCGCCGAACACCTCAAGGGTTCGGTCAAGGAAGCCCTCGGCAAGCTCACCGGCGATCCCCGGGTCGAGGCCGAGGGCCGGCGTCAGAAGAAGGACGCCAACACCCCCAAGGCCGGTCGATCCAAGCCCACAGGGCCGGAGCGCGGCTGACATCCCACCCGGGATGGTCCGATCGGGCCATCCTTTCGAGACACCAAGAGACAGGAGAACGACATGGTCGACACGGACCGGATCACGGGCGCCGCGAAGGAGCTCGGCGGCAAGGTGCAGGGCGCGGTGGGCGACCTCACCGGCTCGCAGCGGGACTCGGCCGAGGGCCGCGCCCGCGAGGCGGCCGGCAAGGCCGAGAACCTCTACGGCCAGGCCAAGGACACCGTGCGCGACGCGGCCGAG
>NZ_JAKSYD010000082.1 GCF_022829605.1 Methylobacterium sp. E-065
AGCGGCCTGACCGGGCGACACCGCCCCCGGCGCTGCGGACGGGGCTGAACCACCGGCTATCGCCGGTCAGCCGAAACCGTCCAAACGACGGAAATCATCTCCGACGCCGCCAAATCAGGACTTCTTCAGCAGCCTGCTAGATCGTCTAAGCTGGTCATCTCGGCATGATGGCCTGCCAGCTGGGAGCGCTCTGCGCCAGGTGGCCGAGCTGGAGAACGTGATCGCCGCCGTTGAGGCCGTGGTGGCGGAGGAGGCGGACCGAAGGCGGCCTTAATGGCTGCGCGAACCAATGCCCCAGCAGTCTTAAGGTAAGCCACGGCAGCGTGCGGCAAGGGGCGGTGGCTGACGGCAGCGCTACGGCAAGAAGCACGGTAGCGGGATGGGTATCACACCACACGCACTGAAGGTGCTGGTGTGATCAGCACCACTGCGCCGGCGAGGCCGAAGCCGATCGTTGAGGGTATGGTGGGGCAGGACTGTTAACAGGCGCTACACGCGGACGCGGCTTAGCGCTGGACAGCGCCCATCCTTAAGCCGGCAACGCCACCGGGATCGCGCTGGCGAAGCGGTCCAAGCAGCTTCCCATCGGCACCCACCCGCTCGACGTAGTCCATCGGGTCGCGACGCGCAGCGACAGTTCGCAGGGATGGCGCAGAGGCCACGAGATCAACATCCCCGCCCTCGGCCTGCTGATGGCCGCCACCGTTCATACCATCGTATCAGTGGGCAATCCCAGCCCGCTCGACGGCATACCAGCGTTGGCAGCTAAAGCCGCCGACATCATCAACGCCATCTCGCCATTTGGCGGTAGCTGACCGCTCGCTCAGTGAAGTTTACTTCCGGGCGTCGAGAAGCTGCTTGCTGAGCATCACGCAAATCGTGGCGAGGTAAGTGCCCTGGAATGTCAAGCTGATCTCTAACCCGCGCTTCAAGACCTTGAACAAAGATCGGGCTTCAACTGCACCCTCTACACCGACAGCGATAGCAAGGATGACGGCGACGAGAACGAGGGTCCCTAAACCCAACCAGCGTGCCGTTACTATTCCCATCGCTGCGGCCAAGATGAAAATCATATCCCCTTTCCCTGAGGGCGAATCATTTCAGGGTTAAACTACGTATTTTTTACGTAGATGGAAAGGGGCCAAAGCAATCGCGGACAATCCAATGCAAACGGGGTTTGTGCGCGATAGACCAGTGACATCAGCGGAATACAAGCATTGCCGCGAAATATGAAAACACTGTCACAATAAAGCTCCAGATAGTGAGCGTAATAGACCGCATTGCTAATGAATATTCCGATACTGATGAGACCGGTGTTTGCAAAAGAGATCGTATCAGCGTACGGTGCTTCAAATTACGAAGCCTTCTGTTTTCAATCATAGTAGCATCACCACTTTGAAGGTGCACCGCCTGCGGCAGCTGCGGCGGCATAAACCCGTTCGCCAGCCCCAATTGGCATCAGGCGCCTCAGATGACGGGGACCAGATGGTGTCGTGCGCTCCGCTGTGCTGACGCTCTCGTGCACGAGTTCCATAAACTACCTTACCACCCTCGCCCTGTTCGTCGAGGAGATGGCGAGGGCGCCCGAAAAGTTGGAGATCATCTTACTGGCCGAAGATAATCCAATCCAGAACCCCGGCGATCTCCTCAAGGCGTAACCACAGCCGCCGCAAGCGCCCTTCACCTTCGCTATTGAGATCTCGACGGCCAAGCACGCTCCGCCGCTCCATATCTGGTTATCGACAACGTTGAAAACGTCATCGGCTCCAATGCCGGACTATCGACCTATCGACAGCCCATGATGCAATAGAGTCACTTAATTTGCACAGTAACTTCACTGGGCAGGTGAACTTAATCACGTATGCGTGATAACTTGCATAACGTAGCTTGGTTTGTAGCTTCTGCCTGCTCTTTGAGCACTCTTGACCTTTCGATATCATGCCGATGTCGTTGTTTCAGCAGTTGCGATGTCTATACCCCTACGTTGAACGTAAGGACCCTCTTGTAGGGCGGCCTTTCTGTTCAAGCGGCCATGGGCCGGCGCACCACGGTCACCAGTCCCGCCACACAGCGCCGACCCTCACGCAACCGCCCGGCCAAGGCTTCACGGGCGAGCTCCGGTGAACTGGACCGGATGCGCCTGTCGTCGCGTGCTTGCCCGCGCCGGACCGTTTGGTGTCGCGAACACCTCGGGCACGTATGCGGGAAGGATGGGCGCTGTGGCAGCTGCGTGGAGCGATGTCGCCGCGTCGGCCTGACAGCAGCTCCCGGCATCAGCGCTACTGCGCCAGTAAGGCCGCACCGAGGCCCGCCGTCTCAAGACGACCTCGGTGCTGCTCTCCGGGCGCTTGGTTAGGCTAGGGCGTTGCCTTGTATACGAGCCAAGGCAGTCCCTGCGGCTTCTGCCAATGCCTCCAGACGATAGACCGTACCCTCGTCTACGCTGACGAAGGAGCACCAGTACGCCCCCAGCGCGGCGACCGGCTCGGGCGATCCGATTGGCACCATCACGAGGCTGCGCATCGAGGTATGGTGGTAGGCCACAGAGGGCAGGCGGGGATCGGCCTCGATGTCCGGCACGACCGCGGTCTCGTTGTTGAGCATCGCCCAGCCCGAGATACAGGCATCAAGCGGGAAGCGGTTCCCTTGCCACAAGTATCCAATCGCATCCTCGGCGACGTAGTGGCAGCGGTCGCCCTCTCGCAGCACAACGGCGATGCCGTCAGAGCTGGCGATCTGCCGCGCTGTATCGCGCAGGATCGTCACGACCTCATCCAGGGACCAGGCCGCATCGAGCCTACGGTTGACCCGGGCGAGCGTTTGATCAGCCTGGAAATGATCCTCTGACATCCGCCTAAGATACAGGATCAGCGTTCAGGGGTCCACGTCAGGGGCATCGGCAATCCGCAACGACCACGCCACGTGTCCGTTCGCGTCAACGAGGTAGAGCGCGTTCGCCTTCAGGTTGGACATGTTCAGTTCGACGGCCTTGGCCAGAATGACGGCATCGGCCGCGTCTTTAGCCGTGATGACCTCTTCGTAGACCGGGGCACTCAGCAACCCATTGGGCGCCCGTAGGGCCACACAGAATCGATAATCCCGCATCGTTCGTCAGACCGTCCGGTTGCATGCGGTCACGACATAGCGCGAGACCCCCGTAACGGACCCGCGGCAGAATCCCCCCATGTCACGCCGCGAGCCCGAACCGCCGCTTGTCGGTAGCCCTCCTTGGGGTCCGTTGGCCTCGATTTCCCCAGATCTAGAACTTCAGTAGGCGTGCCCTTCGGGAATTTGCACCCTCCCCCCTGAAGGGTGGGGCCGTGATGACCCTCCCTTCGTGCGGGGGGTGGTGAACCGCCACCCCCTTTCCGCGTCAGCCGCAGCCAGGCTGTCCACTCGGCCGAGACGATGCGCACGATGTTCGTGTCGTTGCGGAAGCCGGTCACGCGCCGTTCCTCGACGGTCACTAGCCCGAGCTTCACGGCCTCGCGGATCGCGTTGCGCACGGTGGTCTCGGCTACGCCTACGATGGCGGCGAGGTGGCCCACTGCCAGCCGGCAATCCTTCCGGCGGGCTACCTCGGCGGCCACGAGCGACAGCACGCCTTGCTCGGCCAGGGTGAAGCGTGCCGCGATAGCTGGTGGGAGCCGCCCAGAGGCCGCCCACCGGCGACGGCGCTCCATCGAGGCCCTTGAGCCGGGCCGCCCAGGGCATCAGGCCCAGCACGACCTCCGAGATGTAGCGGGCGATGACGAGATTGACCTGGTCCTCGGACACAGCCCGCTGGAGCGCGCGCACCGCGTAGGCGGCGGAGGGCTTGTCGTCGTAGGTGACGACCAGGATCTGACGCCCGTCGACCACACCCGTCGCGTTGATCTCGTCGGCGGCGAGCTGCACCGCCTGCGGGATCGAGGCCCCGGCCACCGACTGCGCCTCGGCGATCACGC
>NZ_JAKSYD010000128.1 GCF_022829605.1 Methylobacterium sp. E-065
GGACGGCAGCGGTCGCTGGCAATCGCAGCCAACCGTGCCGCGTCGGTCGCATCGAGGAGCACGCATACCGTCTGAGCCATCGCCCAGACTCGCACGTCTCATCCTACGCGTGAATCCTCCGTCCGCGTCACTGCACTAGCTGCGGAATGATCCTCACTGCCAGGCGGGGCTTTCAAGATAGCGTCGCCAAGGAAGTGCCTTGACCACCAAACCGAGCTACCATTTCCAAGGCGAAGAACGGTCCGACCGTCGCCTAGCTTCGGCGTTTAACGCCGCCGTTTGGTTAGGAGACAGGTGATATGCAGGCTGGCCGGACCAACGAAGAGATACTCGCCATTCTGGCTCAAGCATGGAGCTTCAGGCCACATTTGCGACTGTGTCAGCTTATTCACAATGCGATCAGAGACGATTTATCAAAGCTAAGCCTCTACGATTACGAAGATGATGACCTTGCTGAACGCCTTATAGCTTACTGCGGTCTGGATGTGATGGTCTCGGAACCTGCGAGCCGCAACGAGCTAACGGGTGAGTAGTCTGTGTGGGCTGAAATGGCCAAGGCGGTTTCAGATCACCCGACACCGACGAGGCGAAGCCATGCTTCGTGCAAAGCGGCATTTGGTGAAGTATGCTTCGTCCGAAAATCCAGTGAAGCTTGAACGGGGTGTATGAGAACCGAGCTAGGCCGGATTGTCGGGCTGAGGGTGAAGAGAGCCCGTGAGTCTTCAGGGCTCACTCAGAGCCAATTGGCGGAGCGCATTGATCGAACGAAGGAAGCTGTCAGCAACATCGAACGGGGAGTAAGCCTACCCGGTCTCGACACCCTTCAGGCGATTTGCGACGTGACGGGGATCCCGCTTACCGCTGTCGTCGAAACGATCGAAGGCGATAAGGTCACGCTGGACCGACGGGCTCAGTTGAACGCGCTCTTTAGACGACTGTCGGAGTCGGACCAACGCTTGCTTGTGGTGATCGCCCAAGCGATGCTTGAACGGACGTGAGGCGCCTAAGATAGCTTTGCCCTGTTTAGCAGTGTATCGACGCTAGTGCACAGACGCTGACGAACGCACCACGTGCTTGCCTGCTAAAATATTGATTCAGCTTGTAAAATAGCCTTGCCGTGTGTACGTTTTGTCGGCGTCATTGCACTAGAGCCGACGTCTGCCTCCGTCAGAGTAGTGCTCTGGCCATCAGGTTGCGTAGCCTGAGTTTGAAACGCTCGCCGATGCGAGCGACCACAGGGGTATCGGCCGTCAGGCTGGCCGCACATAGCAGACCGCCTTCCCACCGCTGTCTGGTAGGGCCAGCGTAGCGGTGTGCGGAAGGGATGAAGGTCCCATTTTCTTCCATTGAAGTCCAACGGTCCCAAAACGCGACCCCAGCAGGTCGGAAGGCAAACCCTTACCCCGTCCGAGTCGATCTCACGAAGAGCCTTCCGGAAGTGCGGGAAGGCGATGGTTCGAGTACGGGCAAGGTAGGGAGCAACATAGGCACCCGGCATACAAGCCACGCGCTGACTTTGACGATCGGCAAACGACGTTAGTGGTCGAGTCGACCAATCCCCGCAGGAATGCCGCTTAAATAAAGTAGGGCTGGCGGCGAGCGAGGAACCCGTCCAGATTAGAGACAGTCACTACTCACTACCAAAAGGGAGGAGGAGTTGTTGCGAGTGATGTCTGCGAGACCGCAAATCGCATATCGCATTTGTTTTTATTCAATGAAGAAAAATAATATATAAATAATAAAGGACCTAGTAATGAACCCCTCCTCCTACTGCAGTTCGCAGCCCACCAATTAAGATGGACTGCGATATGCGATTTCGGACCGAGTGAGAAATTCAAATATCAGATAGACTTCAGAATTCTTCCTCCGCCCAAGCTGGCGCTATGACATTCTGAGGGAAGCCGTTCGTGTTCGTCCTTCAGCGCAGTTCGGTCAGCCATCAGCCAACGGTCAGGATTTCGCACCGCCCAGACACGCTCTCTCGAGCCGTCCCTCAAGCAGAGATCGATTGCTATGCCGTTCTCACCGAGGTTCACCTGACGACACTTGAGTTCCGCGAGAATTTTTCCTACCTTATGACCATTGATATGGGTCCGTGTCGGACCCATCGTCTCATTGAGGTATTGAGCGATTTCCTTGGCAGTCATGATATCCTTGTGAAATGGATATTTCCCCTCTTGAATTAAATCTGCGATTATCGACTGCAGAGGAGTTCGAGTCTGCTGCATACATCTTGTTTTAGCTTCCGTTTGAGGCGGAGAAGTTTTGGGACCAAACGCACTGAGATCTTGGTCCATGAGATACTGAGCGAATGACGCGATAAGGGCGTCACTCTGAAAAAGTTCTCGCCTAAGCGTTTCGAAGAAAGCGGCGCGTGCTGTTCTTTCGGCTTCGTCTATCGGTTCTCGACACGTATCGAAAATCGCGAACCTACGATCATCTTTCGGGACGTGTATCGGGTTTTCATGATTAGAGGTCATGAATATCGCGTCAGGAGTTCTGCCCTCGAAGAAAGTGACGCCTTTATCTTCTACGTTGTAGGTCGATCCCGTGATAAGTTCTTTCATATCCTCGTATGTCTCAAGCCGTTCGCCTTGTTGAGCTTCTTCAATCAAAAGAGCCTGAACGTTGACAAGCTTACTCTTCCACTTGCTTCCGAGTTGCCCTCCTTGAATCAAGCTGACGTTCTGATGTCCAAGCAGTTTCGAGACCAACTCTAGAAGGGTGCTTTTGCCGGTGCCTTGAGGACCTACCAACGTTATGACATGCGTTATCTTGACGCCGGGACGCCGCAGCATGTGGGCAAGGTAAAGAACTACATGATTTCTGGAGATGGGATCGGGAAGCAGCATTTGTAAAAAGCGTAAGATTAGGCCGGCATCGCCAGCCCTTGGCGTTATAGACCTATCGGACCATGTATTGACGGATAGATTGCCATTCTCGCACTCGAGGATTAGATCGCAACGCCCTGGTTTATACGCCTCGTAATCGACTATTGGCATCGTCGATGAACCGGTGAGAATCTCATGAGGTCGTGGTCCGGCGTTCTTACGCACCCGGTTGCTAAACTGACTGATTTTGAATTGTTCGCCACTTTTCAAATCGAGGTATTTCTCGCTTTTCGTTATGAAAACAGTGTTTGTTTGAATGACAATCAATTCTAATGGCTGCTCAGCCAAAGTCATTGGGCTATTGATTGACGCTCGAAATGGACACCGGACGCAGCCCGCCCATCCAAGCTGACCCGCTATACGGTCGCAAAGTGCAGGTCCGGTGTCTTGGAGGGCATGAGCAATCTTTCCGTCGATTTCTTTTGCATTATATCTGTGATGTTCACTAGAGAATGCATGCACCCACTTTGGGCCATTCACTGTTCGAGCAATAATGCTTATCATTGGATACCATTCAGGTTCTGTAAGCTGGCCGGCATCGGCTAAGCAGTGCCGAAGCCATGAGCATCCAGCCAAGATACATCCGACGTATTGCTTGTCCCGATCGCCGACCTTTTTTCTGTCACGCGCTTCGGCAAGCGCGAGGTCGAAAATGCTCTCTTCATTCTGCGCCGGCCCAGGCACGAGTGCTTTCGAGGTGTCAGGCTTCACCCTTTCGGACACCCATTTTTCCATGGCAGCACGATCGACCCGAGGTCCGGTTGATATCAACCGAACAGGCTTAGCGGGCTGAGTTTTGTGGTTGAATGTCCCAGGTGCCTTGCAGAGACGCGACAGGTCCGCGGTAGGATCAAGCCGGTATCCGATGGCTTCGAAACTAATACGAACCGCTGATTGGAACGCGTTTGAGAACGTTGCTTCAGCATTACGCTTCAGATCGCCTTCGAGCATTTCTGGATCGGTATATAACCAATGGAGATGACAGCCACCTCCGGTGTGAACAACCATGGTTGGAGCTGGAGCCCCTTCTTTTTTCATAAGATGTAGAGCTTCGTCTACATCTTTTGGGAGCTTCTCTGGATTTGCAGGATTGTCCTCGGATCCGTGGGGACCTTCACGTGTGTCTATGTCCACGAAGAGTCCGCTTACAAACTCGACATTAGAGGCGCTTCCTCGGGTCCCTTTTGGTGGGACCTCACGCTGAAGACCGCGCGCGAGGAAAACGTCTCCGTCTTGCGAGAGGTGTCGAATTCTCTCTACAGCTGTGTCGACAGCACTGATTGGAAAAGATTCTGTCTGCGAGTTAAGTTTTGACCAGATTACGATGAACCCCCTGGTCGCAGGCTGAAACAGTTGGTTGAAAAAGAAAGTCGTATCAAACGCTTCCGCGATTTCATGTCGTTTTGCTTTCATTTGTTCCTCTTAAAACTGAAAATCTGAACAATTGCATATATTTTCCGTAGCGTTAGTTACAGCTATCGGATAGTGGCTCAGAAAACTGGACACATTCTCCCTTTACATATATAACCTCACTTAAAATCGTTTTGCGGTCGATATTGAGTTTTATCTAATTGTTACGTCCGGCTTATCCAAGATATATCCGAATTTCTTCGACCAAGCCGTTACATTCATTCAATATTCGCTCGTGAATACATTGGCGTCGGAATTCGCCGCGAAATAGAGGGCTAACCCCTTACGATTGGTGCTGCAGTTGTCCATTTATTCGGGACGCAGATTTCGAATAGGGTGGCTAGCCCAGCCTGATGCAACATTGCAGAATTCGCATCGTGGCCACCTGTACCTACGCCTTAGCGGAGGTTCGCCATTCCTGTCAGACAAATAATCGAATGGACGAAGTGGAAGCTTGATCGATCGCAGCCGGGAGGACTGTGCCGGTCTTTAAACAAAGCCGGACTGAACGCTTCAACTGCAGCGGAGTGATAAAGCTCTTGTTAGTCACCATTCGGCGAAGGCGTCCCGGAACCCTATTTTTTAGCTGGCTCCGGGACGGCTTTTTATAGTCTTGTAACTTTAAATAGAAATTGCGCGTGCGTATTACAGCCGCGGCTGTATGAGTTGGTCCCACGTGTCTTCTGGGTCGAATTCTGATTTTTCGTAGGAAGACAAGGATAGATCTTTCTCCCTACGTTGTAAACGATCGAGCTTGTCAGATAATTCCTCCTCGATCTCTGCCCTTTTCTCCTCTGCCTCTTTGTATGTACCGCCGTGATGAAGCGTGCGCTCATAAGTAACAAACGCATATCTAACATGGAATGTGTTGGTCTTGTTGGGATCTGCTACGATTTGTAAGTCAAACCTAAATTCTTTCATTGGTCTATTTCCCTCTTTCGGCGCTGTAAATCAGAATTAGCCAGCGGGAATGCATTTGCCGCTGGCTTTCTTTGACGCTCGTTCGGGTTCTTCACGAACTGAGCCGACAGCCTTCGCTTGCATCCGGCGAGAGGCCGGCCCTGCGTTTCGGCTCCATTATTCTACAGGGGCTCGGCTCTTGGCCCGAAGATTTAGCGGGCAACATAATATTGACGCCTGTAAACCCAGTCGATCAAATCACATTTCCGTGATAGAGCGGCATTAGCTGTCCGAATATTGTAGTAATTGTTAGAATAACATGTCGTTTATAGCGGATTGTCGGCAAATAGATTGAATTTGTAGCATGATAGACCTTCAAAAAGATCTCATTGGTCCGTTGGCTTCTTATGGAAACCCAGGCTTTGGGGGTTTCTCCAGATTTTTGAATGAAGAAGCGCATTTGGCGGATCTGCAGGATCCGAGCGAAGTGACTCAAATCGGAGCTTTTGCTGAAATGTGCGAAAATCTGGCATGCTCTTCGGTTGCCCGGTCCCATACCGCCATTGCAAGGTGTGGGCTGCTGTGGGTCCGCCGTATCGGGTTCACCCGCCTTTTAGAACGCGAGGGCTCCACGTGGCACAGGGGTGCGACAGCCGGTTTGCCATTCCGTCTCGGAGTTCGATCCAGCCTTGACACGCCTTTGGGCGAGTCAGGATCCCAGAGGAAGGCTCAAAACGCCCTGTGTCGTCGAGCCTACTTCAGGCCCCCTATCACCGGCTGCACGACCTACGACCGGACCAAGCCTGACCGGCAAGGCTGGACGTCATCAAGACACCCATACCGGTGCAGAGAACCAAGTCGCCGCGAGAATACCGGTCGGAAGAAGCAACGGCTGAGCAATTCGCTCCGGTGCGGTGAGATTCAAGGCGGCCCGACCGTGTCTGCCGCAAACGCCCTCCGAGATCCCAACGGCCTAGGCTGACCGACCGTGCTGTCCCTGGCGGTTTGCCGTTCCATTTCGGAGTTTAGCACGGCACCAAGCAGGACGATCACGACCGAGAGCCAGATCCAGGTCATGAAGCCGATGCCGGCTCCTAGCGACCCATAGATCCGGTTGTATGAGTCAAAGGTCGCCACATAAAGCGAAAACACCGTCGAAGTGCCAACCCAACCGAGGGCGGCGACGGTACTGCCCCAACTGACCCATCTCCATTTGGCGGTCCGACGGCTCGGCCCGTGTCGATACACCAGCGACAAACCCAGGCTCACGATGACGAGCAGGGCGGGCCAACGCAGGACCCGCAACAGCGTGTCGGTCCCTTTTCCGAAGCCTAGCTGGTTCAGGAGATACGGTAGGCCAACGACCGTGGCGATGGCCGCGACCGTTACGATGGCTCCGCTCAGGGTGAAAAGGAAGGTCGTCAGGTAGACCCGCACAAGGTCTCGCTTCTCACGCTCTCTGTAGATCACGTTCAGGGCATCGAAGAGTGCAGCCACGCCCGAGTTCGCACTCCAGAAGGCGATCAAAAAGCTTAGCAGTGACGCCGTGCCGAGTTTCCCCGCACCCTGTTCAGCAACGTGCTGAAGCTGAGCCGCTATCAGATCGAGAACGCCGTCGGGTAGGACGCCCTTGAGCACGCTTAGGTGCTGACCGATGACTGCCGGATCCGCGAACAAGCTGTAGAGCGACACGATCGTCGCGATGCCGGGGAAGGTCGACAGAAGGGCGAAAAAAGCTACGCCCCCAGCCGTCGAGAGAACGCGGTCACGAGGAACGGACCAGAAAACACGCGTAAGAATGTCCCGCCATCCAGCGGGAGGTATTTCGGTGGGCGCTGCTGCAGATCGGCCATGGCCAAGCTCAAGAGCCCGTTCTTGTGCGACCCTAATTGTTTCGTCGTCGGGAGCACGCGTGCTCACCGAACGCCAATCCTGACCCTCAGCCTCTTCTTGGACCATGAGGCAGCTCACATCGGGAACGCGGGCTTTCCGGCCGAGCCTAATGCCCTTGTGTTCAGTGAGCCAGTAGCTCGATCGCGCTGTGGCTTCCCTATGCATAGCCTGCGGGATGTGTCGCCCAACCCCGACAGTCGCAGGCGCCAGAGTATGGGACCATGGACCACCGTCTCATATGACGCGGCGACGACATCGCTGCGGCCTGTGTGCCGCACAAGGGTATACCGTTAAGTGACGACTGCCTGTTACGTCCGGCGACCGTATCAAAAGGGTTGACCCCAGATTTTTGATACGCCATCGAATCAAGGTCTAGATTCTTTTGTGACAGGTTCGGTCGCGATGGCGCTGTATGGCTACGCTCGGGTTTCAGGGACCGAGCAGGACCTCAGCATCCAGTTAAAGGCTCTGAAGGCCGCAGGCTGTGACATCGTCCGATCCGAGAAACGATCGGGGACCACGGTTCACGGGCGCCCTGAGCTTCAGAACCTGCTTGAGTTCGTCCGCGAGGGTGACACCATCGTGGTGACCCGCATCGATCGGCTGGCTCGGTCCGTAGGGGACCTCCAAGACATCGTCCGGGACCTCAAGGGGAAAGGGGCGTTCCTTAAAGCCACAGAACAGCCGATCGATACAGAGACGGCCGCCGGTAAGGCGTTCCTCTCCATGCTGGGAGTTTTCGCTGAGTTCGAGACAAACCTTCGCAGTGAGCGACAGCTTGAGGGTATCGCCAAAGCCAAGGCGGCCGGCGTTTACGTTGGAAAGGGGCGCCCGGTCTCCATTCCTGCTGAGAAGATTGTGAACCTGAAGGCGCAGGGTCTTGGTCCTTCAGCGATCGCGAAGGCGCTAGGAGTCAGCCGAATGAGCGTTCATCGTGTTCTCAAGTCCAGAGAGGAGGTCGGCGCTTCGGATAGCGCGGAGAGGGCCGAGTTGCGATGCGGTGCTTAGGGTAGCGCACCTTGCCGAACAACACGCTTATGCTGGGCGGCACTAAGATCGAACTCATCGTCGGGCACGACTCCGCGGTGAAGGCTCAAGTCCTGACCGATCGCCGATGGATCTACGAATAAGCGATAGAGCGGCACGATCGTGGCGATGCCTTGGCAAGGTCGACAGCAGGGCAAGGAAGGACACACCACCGGCAGTCGAGAGAACGCGGGCGGTCATGCCGAGCCTAGTGCCTGAGGGTTGAATGAGCCCGCAGCCTGATCGCGCTGTGACTTCCTTATGCTTCACTCAAGACAGGCGTGGTTAAGCTGCCACAACCGAGGCAGGGAGAACGGGTGGATCTAGGGATTCATTTCCGGGGCGCCGGTGACGACATCCTTGAACTCGCTGCTTCAAAGAAGAGCACATATTGCCGATTCATTTATCACGGGGGTGTTTCTCCAGCCATACCCTTACGCCTCGCACCGACTTGGATTAGAGTATCGGGCAATTCGCAGCGTACAGTTGAGTACTGCAATCATCGATTGGAATATATGGTAACGTCAATGCAAATAGAAGTAAAGATAATTAGCTTGAAGAACTCGTTCGAAAAGCGCGCATTTCTTTCTAATAATATCAAATTCTCATCCTCGATGCCGTGGAGTTTCTTCGACGCCAATACGGGCTCAGATGAGAAATCGCAATTAGTTTCCGACCACGAATCACAGCGAAGACAGTTCGGCAGATGCCTTACCAAGGGTGAAATTGGATGCTTCAGAAGTCATTATAATTTACTCAGCCAATTTCTCTCGTCTGGATCGACTGATTGGCTGTTGGTTCTCGAAGATGATGTATGGATCGACAGCGATTTTGACTTCCAAGAGTTAATTGACTTGCTAGAAAAGCGGTCGATAGATTATATCAGGTTGTTTGCAAAAATGTTTAAGCCCGCGGATATTGTCGATAATCTCAGTGGATTCAGACAGATTATACGATTTAGAACAGACCCTTATGGCACACAAGCTTACCTCATTAATAAACGCGGCTGCGACGCGTTTCTAAAAGATATACAAAGAATATCAATCCCTATCGATGACGAACTTGGGAGATTTTGGCGGCACAAGCTTGATCCCTACTGCGTATTTCCGTTCCCTGTCGTCGAAAGGAACACCCAATCATCCCTCGAAAAGCTGAGGAACGATGTTCTGGTATCACGGGATAATTCAAGTTTTGTGCGGATACGCACGCGTATCTCAGACAACTTGAGAAAGAGAGCCAGCAATGTCGGCTATAGGTATAAAAAAGCCTTAAGCCTCTTTTGAAACTTGTTTCAAATCGTATAGGACGTCTCACGCTTTGTCAAGCAATAACACAGCAACTAAAACCGCCAAAGCTGCAATCTTATTGATAGCTGGGCGGCTTGGCACCCGTCTCGTTGACTTGGCAACTTTTGTCATCCTAGCTCGCGTCCTAGGCCCGACCGAGTTTGGTGTTGTGGCTCTCGCCATGATACCAATTTTTATAGTGGAAATGATAACGGATCTGCCGATATCAAATAGTCTTATTCGAACTCATACATTCGAAAGGGGCGCGCTCGATACCGCATTCACGTTAAGCCTTATTAGAGGCATCGGCATTGCTGCGATGCTTCTATTGATAGCTAAGCCGTTTGCAGAATTCAGTAATGATATACGCGTTGCTCCCCTCGTTGCAGCGTTAGGTGTCGGCTCTATATTGCGCTGCTTAAGCAGTCCCGCAGCTATAAAATTTGTTCGCGAACTCGACTTTCGTCGCGAAATCGCGATGGATCTTCTGGGAAAAATTGCAAGCTTTAGTAGCTCTGTGGCATTTGCTGTGACTACACAAAGTTACTGGGCTATTGCAGTCGGAACTTTGACCGGTCCCGTTGTGACCACTGCACTTTCTTACTATGTAGCTCCATATCGACCGCGCCTTAGTTTGCGACACTGGTCAATATTTTCAAATTTGGCAGGATGGCATAGTCTGGGACAACTGGTTAGTGCGATATCATGGCAGGCCGATCGGATTATCCTCAGTCGCTATATTTCCCTCGCTGATTTTGGCCGATACTCGGTCGCGGAAAATCTTGCTAGTATGATATACAGTATTGTGGCAATCCCTCTAGCGCGCGCTTGGTTGCCGAGTTTTTCATCTGTCCAACACGATACTGCCCGTCTGAGTCAAGCTTATAGGAAGGCATCTTCTGCATCCGCTACAATCGTCGTGCCGGCGTATATCGGCTTGTCTATAATGTCGGACCCTGCGATCAGAATAATATTGGGAAATAAATGGACGGAAGCTGCGCCCATTCTCTCTGGAATCGCGGCCGGCGCAATTTTCAGCGTTTTGTCCGGTCCGGTTTCATCATTGGCCCTGACGTTAAATAGAGCGCGATTCGCTACTATACTCGTTGCTGCAGATCTAGTAATTAAACTCCCTGCACTTTTTTTCGCAGCACTATGGTTTGGGGTAACAGGAGTGCTGTTTGCTCGCGCCGGCGCAGGATTGATATCTTTAGTGACTGGCATGATAATCGTTCACTCACTGACGAGTCTAGAATTTCAAAAGCAATTTGCAGCAATTATTCGCCCGTATCTTTCGGGCGCGGTGATGTATGCCTCTTTATTATCAATGAGCCACTGGCTAAGTGGAATACCTGTCGGATTCAACTTAGCCGCGGCATCAATTGTCACAATACTAATTGGCATTGTTATTTATACAGTTGCGCTATTGGCTCTATGGTTTGTAATGGGGCGGCCGGACGGTCCTGAATTGATGTTGACTGGACGCTTGCGTCGAGCGACCAAGAGCAAAGGGCTAGTTGGAGCGGGCGAAGCTGTCGACCAAGCAGAGCCAATGGATGAAATTATTCAGCTTATCACAGCTTTATCGAAAGAAATTCTTCAATCAGACATCGCGAAAGATGAGCCCTTCTCCGACCGAAGCAATGTTCTCCTAAGCGCAGCCCAATTGCTTCATGATTACAATGTGCCTTGGCCACCGGTTGTGTGTGAAGCCGTCATTAAGACGGTAGAACGCGTGGGCGCAATCGGCGATCCAGAGCTTGAGTCCCCGCTCCACCGCCACGCGTTACTGTCTCTTGAGAATCGATCGAATGGATGAACAGGCTCGCCGCGCCGAGCACTGGGGCAAACGCTAAGGGAGGAACTGACCATCAGAAATTGTCTGTTCCCCGGCTACTGAAAGGTGCAAGTCGATAGCAGTGAGTTGAAACGCTTTTGTTTTTAGGTTGCGCACTTGCCAAATCTATCGGGTTAACCAATCAGTCAGACCTAACTACTTCTGCTCGCCAAGTTGGCTTAGTTATTACTATCTCGAATTTATTATAGGCGCTCCGGTCGGCCGTAATTGCGTTGATTGAGCGCCAAACGACGAAGCCATCATCGGCATCCGAATGGTGGCTAATTTCCTCGGCATCGCAGGGAACCTGCTCAGCATACCAGCGTCCGAACTGTGTCGATTGTTCTAACAGGTCTCCGTTGACAGGATTTTCAAATATTACAAAAATATCCCGACCGTCCTTAGCTAGTTTTTCTAACTTATTTAAAATTGACGTAAGCGTCGCTCGGCCGAACGAATGATACATAAAAATCACCAGGTTGTCGCCATGAAGCTCGACCGCAATCGCGTCACCTTGTTTGACGCTGATCCGGGCTCTTTCAGGGAAAGAATCGGCGATCCTCTGAGCATTCTCGACTGCAATGGTGCAAAGTTCTTCAGATAGCTCGATGCCAATAAGCTCACGAAAAGCGAATTCCGATGCGGTCGCTAATGCGCGACCCATACCGCAGCCGTAGTCATAAAAGACGAATTCGCTCGTATCGGGGAGCGATTGAAGTGCCTTTCTTAGACAACTCGGCTGGCAACCAGCATAATGATTGTTTTCGCGCGTTGCAATTTTAACTATATTGGATCCCGGGTCATTGAGAAAATTTGGAATGAACCCACTAGTTCGAATGTTGTAATACGCATCAATTGGATGGACATGGTGTTGACCTAGTTTTAGGGCGCGCCGCAGCAGATATCGACGCCCATAGGTGTTCCGAGTAAGGATTATTGTTGCAGTTTTTTTAGCAAGCTTTATAATACGCACGAGCACACCCCTGCTCCCGCAACAATGTTTAGGCCACACAGGACCGCAAAACTAGCTAAGTATTTACTCTTTAGAAGCACTTTGTGCTTTCGAGTCAATTGAGATACTTTGCCGTTTGGGTGGAGAAATCCGTAAATACCGCGAACTATTTTCCCCTTCAAACCGCCGGGCGTTGCGAGGTATTCACCACATAATTGTGGCTCACAAACTCTACTCCAAATAGGCGTAGTGCCAGCCAAGAAAATCACTTCTTCCATTCCGTTTGCGATTTCATGTTCCAAAAAGAAATGTCGCATAGCCATCGAAATCGAAGCGTTATTCCCATCCTCGTGATTAAGTTGCCATTCGACAACACACGTCTTGCCTTGCCTCCAGCCTGAAAGGTAGCTCACCCAATCGCCGCTTTTGTCGATCAGTCCCATTGAAAATGAACCCGGTTGATCTGCAATCGCTCTCTGTCTTTGTAAGGCTGATTTCAGTTTGACAGATCGGACTGACACCGCCTGCAGCTGTTCTACAGCCGAAATAGCTTGAGTCGAACTGAGAGAAGGTTGAAACACGCATCCAATGTCAATTTCAGCGCGCTTTTTGTAGTATCGGAAGTTTTTCCGCATTTTCTGACTAAAGCGAGAAAGCAGTCCATCCATTCCTCCCGTCAAAGGAAGGCGGCTTCTTGTTTCGTGAAATTGCCAGTTCCTGGCAAAGCTGTTGCGATCACCTTCGTCCAGCGACACAGGGCGTTCATTATTTTGCGAAATGCAGGTCACGATAACTGTATGTGCGAACTTACTTTTGATGAGTGCCTCTGTGCCATATTCGATAATATTCGAATAAGCTTCTGTTTTGCCGACAACGCCTCCCCGACCGCAAAGATATCCTGCTCTGAAAGTTCCTATCGGCACACCGCCGAATTTGGTCCCGTGAAGAAGCAGTGCTCCGAAAGGATTCCGATCTCGATGCAGCAAGACCACTACAGGAAGGGTGTTCCATCGGTCTGAAAGTGATAAAAACCAATTCAGTGACGTAATCATATCACGATCTTGATCGCAGGATCGGGGTATTCCGTCTATCAAGCTCGCTATAGAACTTATTTCTTTCTTACCAAAAAAAATGGTGCTTTGGAAATGACCGCAAATAACTGTTGAGATCATGAAGCGAGCCTCTTGGACACCCGCTCTTCCGAGGGTCCCCGCACACGTGGATAGTCAGTATCATAGCTCGCCGGTTTCCATTTTAACAGTGGAAGGATGCGGGGCTTACCTGCGCTCATTACGCAGAGTTCGGTGTCTAGTGTTCGATAGGTTCGACGCCGGTTAACCTAATGATCGGGTGGGCTTCCTTTTGCCGGCAGGGGACGTCCTGGCCCTTTTCCTCTTGAGCAGATTCTGAACGTGAAGGTTCAGGGTCTTGGTGCCTCAGCTATTGCTAAGACACTGGGGATCAGCCGGATGGGCGTCTATCGCGCTTTCAAGTCATAGGATTTCCTCTAAGGGAGCTTCATGACTACAGATTCGGGCTTCAGGTGGGTGTATCGCATGAGCATGCGGGTGTCCCGGTGACCGCTGATGAGTGCGACTTCTGGGATGCTTAATCCCATCTCGAAAAAGCGGGATACCGCTTCGTGCCTTAGATCGTGGAAGCGAAGATTTCGCAGACCTGCTCTTTTTCGCAGCCTCTCCCAAGCGAGCCGAACCGCATTACCGGTTACAGGAAAAACGCGACTGTCCGTTTGAGGAAGACTCTTTAGTGCCGCGACGGCCTTGGAGGTAAGCGGCACTGTCCGAGGGTGGCCGTTTTTCGTATTCAGTAGGTGCGCGACGCGCTTCTCTAAGCTGACATCAGCCCACAGCAGCGATAGCAACTCGCTCCTCCGCATCCCGGTCTCGATCGCCAGTTCGATCAATGGACGCAGATACCAAGCGTTAGCCGATCCGATGGCGGTTCGAAGCTTCTCGCCGTCGCCGTCTTCGAGGCGCTTGTCGCGGGCTTTGGATGGTCCAGGCAGGGCGATGCCCTGCACAGGATTGAGCCGCATCGGCGTTCCCCACTCTCGCCGAGAGACCTCGAGACAGTGCCGCAAGAGGGCCAGTTCTCGTCTGACGGTGCCGGTTTGCACCTCTCTGAGGCGGTCGTCGCGAAAACCGCATATGGCAGAGGGTGACAGCTTGGACAGGGGCAGATTCGAGATGGCGTGAGCCCGAATCACCCGAAGCTTGTAGCGTTCCTGGCTTGCGCCCCGCTTCTTGGCCGTGATCTCCGTTTCGTAGCGGGTGATCAGGTCCGCCAGCCTAACGCTCTGCAATTCTCGGGGGTTGGCCGGGAGTTCGGCCCGATCGATCGATCGTTCCAACTCACGAGCCCACAGGATCGCCTCGGCCTTGGTCGAAAAGCTTCTCGATATCGGCGGAGCATCCTGACGGCGGATCTGTGCCTGCCAGGTGGAGCCTCGCTTGCGGATCGTCGCCATCTCTCGTCCCCGTCATCCGGTGTGACACCAGTGTGACAGGTCGATCAAAGCGGTTATCGAGTTAAGGTCAAAAACGACCCTAAGTCCTTCACCAAGCTAGAGAAAAGCCTGGTGGAGCTGAGCGGGATCGAACCGCTGACCTCCGCAGTGCGATTGCGGCGCTCTCCCATCTGAGCTACAGCCCCGTCGAGGCGCCGGCCTTGTAGGCGCGGGCGGCTCAGCCTGTCAATTCCCTGTTTCAACGTCGCCCGCCGCGCGCCGCTCCGGCGCCGGGATGCGGGCGCCCCGAGGATAGCACGCGAACCCGCATGAACGCCCTGATCTGGCTCTTCGACACGGTCGTCCAGCTCTTCATCTACGTCCTCATCGCCAGCGCGGTCCTGAGCTGGCTCGTGGCGTTCAACGTGGTGAACGTGCGCAATCCGATCGTCGCGCAGATCGGAGATGTGCTCTACCGGATCACCGAGCCGGTGCTGCGGCCGATCCGCAACCTGCTGCCCAATCTCGGCGGCGTCGACATCTCGCCGATCATCCTGATCCTGCTGCTGCTGTTCATCAGCCGCCTGCTGCACGAGTATGCCGTGCCCGCAACCTACGTTTACGCGCAGTAGGATCGATCGCCCGTGAAGACGAATCCCGGCCGCTTCTTCGAGGATTTCCGCCTCGGCGAGACCATCCGCCACGCCACCCCGCGCACCGTCACGGTGGGCGACATGGCGATGTACACGGGCCTCTACGGGCCGCGCTTCGCGGTCCAGTCCTCGGACGCCTTCGCGCGCGCCTTCGGCTACCCGAAGAGCCCGCTCGACGATCTGCTGACCTTCCACATGGTGTTCGGAAAGACCGTGCCGGACGTCTCCCTCAACGCGCGGGCCAATCTCGGCTACGCGGAGGGCGGGTTCCGGCGGCCGGTCTATCCGGGCGAGACCGTATCGACCGTCTCGGAGGTGATCGGCCTCAAGGAGAGCTCGAACCGCCAGACCGGCGTGGTCTACGTGCGCTCGACCGGGTCGGACGAGCGTGGCGAGACCGTGCTGAGCTATTGCCGCTGGGTGCTGGTGCGCAAGCGCGACCCTGAGGCCGCGATCGCCGAGGAACGCGTGCCGACCCTCGCCAAGGTGGTGGATCCGCAGGATCTGGCGGGCGCGCTGCCACCGCTCTCGGCCGCCGCCTACGATACGGACTTGGCCGGCAGCCCGCATCGCTTCGCGGATTATGCGGTCGGCGAAAAGATCGACCACGTCGACGGCATGACCGTCGAGGAAGCCGAGCACCAGATCGCCACGCGCCTGTTCCAGAACACCGCGAAGGTGCATTTCGACGGGCTGGCCGCCAAGGACACCCGGTTCGGCCGCCGCCTGATCTACGGCGGGCACGTGATCTCGCTCGCCCGGGCGCTCAGCTTCAACGGGCTCGCCAACGTCTTCGCGCTCGCCGGCATCAATGCCGGCCGGCACGTGGCGCCGCTGTTTGCCGGCGACACGGTCTATGCCTGGAGCGAGGTTCTGTCGACGGCGGATGTCGGCCGTGCCGATGTCGGGCTCCTGCGCCTGCGCACCGTGGCCACCAAGAATCAGCCCTGCGGCGCTTTCCCGGATCGCGCGGGCGATGGCTACGATCCGGCGGTGATTCTCGATCTCGACTACTGGGCGTTCGTGCCGAAGTAGCGGACGGCAAGGTCCAGCGATCGGGCGTTGAGCCTATGGCCGTGATCAGAATCGCGACGACGCGCGCGCTCGTCGTGCGGCGCGCGGGACCGGACGATGCAGCCGCGATTGCCGCACTCCACGTGACGGCTTGGCACGAGGCCTATGGCGGCCTCCTGCCTCCCGAGATGATCGGCGCCCTCACGGTCGAGGTGCGGCAGGCGTGGTGGGCGCAGGTTCTCAGCAGCCCGCAGCTGGATGCTGCCGAGGTGGCTTTTCTGGCCGAACTGGCCGGAAAGCCGGTCGGATTCAGTCTCGGCAACGCCCAGCGCGCGGGCGCGCTGGCGGCGGCAGGCTTCGACGGGGAGTTCCGGGGGCCCTACGTCGTGCGGACCGCCCAGGGGCGCGGCATTGGCCGGGCCCTGGCCGCCGCGATGGCGACGAGCCTGCAGCAGGTGGGTTATCAAGCCGTCAGCGCTTGGGTGCTGCGCACGAACGCCCCCGGCCGGCGCTTCGTCGAGGGTCGTGGCGGCACCCTGCTCAACGGGCCGGAGGCCGTCCGCGGGCACGGACGGTTCGCCGAGGTCGCATACGGCTGGCGTGATCTCGCAGCCCTGGCCGCAACCGGCGACCCGGTATCCCAATCGGCGTGAGAGGCCCTCAGCGAATCCCGCTGCCGACCACGCCGGCCTCGACCCCCAGTGTCAGGCGATCGGTGACGGCCCACTCGACCCCGACGCCCGCCACAGGCCGTACCGCGATGTCTTGCCGGCTGAACGGCAGCGTCGCCGGCGTCGGCCCCACGCGCAGGCTCTCGTGCAGGGCAACGGCGCCCGTCTTGGCGTAGACCAGGACGTCCGGTGTCAGCAGGGTCCCGACCTTCACCTCCAGGGCGCCGGCGAAGTCGCGGCTATAGCTCAGCCGCCCGTAGCCGGGCGTCAGGGTGCCGTCGGGCCCGGCGAGATAATCAAAACCGCCGCTGATGCCGTAGAGGATCGGGCCTTCCTGCCACATCCGCCCGGCCTCGAAGCCGATGGTCGGGCCGGAATAACTGCCGAAATGCCGGGAACTCGTCATCGCATAGCCGGCCGACAGGCGGGCGTAGGAGCCGGTCCAGCGGCCGGCTGCGTCCTCGGCGGGTGCGGGCCAGGCAAAGGAGGGTAGGGGGGCGAAGCTGATCGACGGCCACAGGAGAGCCTGAGCGGCGGCGGGCCCCGCCGACACGCAGCAGGCCCCAAGCACGAGATAGGCCGCGAGCCGGCGAAACGGACGGGATTCGGCGCATCGAATCATGCCGGCAGCTTAGCCGAAGGCGCCGAGCCGCGACAGGGCTGAGCGGGCTATTCGCCGGCGCGCCGCCCAAGGCGCTTCCGGGGCCGGCGGTGCCCGCGAGGACCACGCGAGCCGAGCTACGACGATTGGGTGCTGCGGTGTCAGCGCCCGGGGGGCGGGAGCCAGCAGGTCTGCGAGGTCGGCCAGAGCATGTGGGTGCGCGGGCGAGCCTGCGCGCGGCAGTGCTGTTGCCGCGCTCCAGCATGCGGGTGGGCGATGCCGGCCGTGCCGGTGTGGAGATGGGCAAGGCGACGGACTGCGGGATGGACCTGAGGTGGCTGCACTGCCTAGCAGCCGCGCCTCGACGTGGTCGCCGCAGCCGCAGATTTCGAGCGCCGTCAGACATTGTCGGGACCCAAAACACGTCGATCACCGTGCGGCCCGGAGAACCGGTCGTCGAAGCGCGGCAGGCCGCGATTGTCCCGCAGAGTCGTCCCCTCGTGCTCCTCCCGGACCAGGCCCCTCCGGCGCGGTTCGGGGGGCACCAGGGACATGACCGCGTCGAGCGAAATCTTGCTGCATCAAGCAAGGACGAGATTGAGCGACCGGGATGCCGGGGTGATCACGACGCGCCGCCCCCAGTCGAAGGCGACGAAATCCTGCTCGATCCCGTCCGAGAACACCACGCCGCCCTCGTTCATCCGCGACACCACCGTAAGGGGCGATCCGGCGAACTTGCCGCCGCGCAGGTCGGTGCCGGTGGCGACGCTCGGGAACGGTTCGCGCACCCAGTAGCCGAAGGCCGCCTCCTCGATGCCGACCTCCACGGTAAGGTGCGTCGCTTCGCTGATCGAGCGCGCCCAGCCGGTCAGGCCGGTGCCCGAGGCCACGATCAGCCCGCTCGACGACTGGTCCTCCGCCCGTGCCCCGTCGTCGATTCGGTAGCGCGCGGATTGGTGGCTGCGGTGGCCGACGAAGATCTCGTTCAGGGCGAGCAGCCGCTCGCCGCCGTCGAAGGTCGCCTGCACCATGGTGCGCCGCTGGAAGAGCGTGGCGCCGGCCGCGCTGGCCGGCAGCAATTCGCGCAGGGCCTCGACCCGGACCCGGGCCAGCACCCCGTCGTAGAGGTCGGGCGCCGGATTGACGCCGACCACCGGCTGCCCGTCGAGATACTTGGCCACGTTGGCCACGAGCCCGTCCTGCCCCACCGCCACGACCACATCCTCGGGGGCGAACAGGAAGCGGTCGAGGTCGGGGCGCCGCACCAGGGCCTGCCGCCAGTCCAGGGGCACCGACGCCCGGGCCTCGGTCAGCACGGCCTGGAACCGGGCGTGCCGCGACTCGACCTCGGCGAGCGTCTGGCCCCGGCTCTCCAGGAAGAACCGGACCTGGCCGCGGGTCGCGTGCCGGGCGATGAGCAGCTCGCAATCCGTGTCGCGGATCACGAAGACCGCGCGGGGGGTGATGGCCGGCATGGCGGGTCTCCTCAGCGCGGCGTGAGCCGCGCGGGAAGCGCGTCCCGGACCTCGCCGAGGATGGAAGCCAGCAGGTCGGGCGTGACGTTGATGTGCTCGATCGTCTCCAGCTTGCCGGCGAGTTCCCGGGCTGCCAGCCCGAGCAGGACGGCGGGCGGCATGTCTCGGTAGATTGCGGCGCGGCGCTGCTCCGCCTCGGCCCGGGCGCCCTCGACGAGCCGGATGCGCTCGGCCTCCGCGGCCGCCTCCAGGCCCCGCGCCTCCGCGACGCCGGCGGCGCGGTCGCGGGCATTCGCGGCCTCCTGGGCGATCAGCACGGTCTCGCGCCGGGCCAGCTCGGTCTTCGTCGCGAGCTCGTTCTCCGCGATGGCGCGCTCCTTCTCGACCGCCAGGGCGCGCCGCGCGAAGGTCGCCTCGTCGGCCTTCTGCTGCAGGGCCTCGAAGGTCGGCGTCTGCAGGGCGCGCTCCAGCTCGCTGGTCGGCGCGAGGTTGGTAAGCCGCACCGACACGGCCGCGACGCCGATCTCGGCCAGCGCCGGAGCGTCGAACAGCACCCGTTCCAGCACGGCGCGCAGCGGCTCCGGCCCGGCGTCGAGGAGGGCGCCGATCGGGCTCGCCCCGAGATATTGCAGTGCCGCCTGACTGGCGATGCCGCCGAGGCGGGCCTCGATCCGCTCGATCGGCTCGCCCTGGAGGCGCCCGGTGCGGAGATTGACGGAAAAATCGACCCGGCTCGCCAGCAGCTCCGGATCGACGACGTGCCAGCCGATCGTCCCCTGGACCACGACGGTCTGGAAGTCCCGGCTGCGGCCGCGGACGAACAGGGTCATCTCGCGGTCGTCCACCGGCACCTCGCTGATGCTGGCGGTCTCGGGCCGGAACCAGAAGACCAGACCCCGCCCGCTCTGCCGGACCCGGCCGTTGCGGAAGCGGATGATGTGGCTGCTCGCCTCGCTCCGGAGCTGGGCGATCACACCGATGTTGCGGAGCGTAGCCATGATGGCCTCCTCAAAACTGCCCCGACCTGTCGAAGCGGAAGAGTTCGGCGGGGCGGAACGCCGTCCCGGCCTCGCGGGCGCCCGTCAGGGCGATCCAGCCCCGGTCGCGCATGCGGCGGCGGAAGGCGGATTTGTTGAGGGGCGCGCCGCGGATGGCCGCGTGCACGTCCTGGAGCTGCCGGAGGGTGAAGTGCTCCGGGAGCAGCGCGAAGCCGACATCCGTGTAGTCGAGCTTGCCGCGCAGCCGCTTCACGGCGAGCGCGAGGATGTCGACGTGGTCGAAGGCGAGGGCGAGGGGCGCCCCGTCCTCCGTCTCGGCCGAGACCGGGCCGCCGGCCTCGCCCGCCCAGGGCACGACCAACATCGCCGCCGTCAGCGCGGCGCCACCCGCCAGGGCCTCGGCGAAGGCCGCCTCCGGCAGCAGCGCCAGGTAGGCGACCGAGACGATGCGCATCCGCGGATCCCGGTCCACGGCGCCGAAGGTGTAGAGCTGCTCGAGCCGCGCCCGCCCGATCCCCGCCTTGTCGTGCAGCACCCGCTCCGCGGCGGCATCGAGGGTCTCGGCGATGCCCACGAACCCGCCCGGTAGGGCCCAGAGGCCGGCCTGCTGCTGCTGGCTCCGCCGCAGCAGGAGCGCGGCGAGCCGCCCTGCCCGGATCCCCATGAGGACGAGGTCCACCGCTAGAGCGGGCCGGTCGTAGGCCGCAGGATCGTAGCCTGCCAGGAACTCGGGTTCGGTCATCGGTCGATTTATACTCAGGTTGAGCATAAGTAAGACACAGATTGCGCATATGTCAAGACGCGAGCGGGTCCGTCAGGAAGCGCCGCTTGGCGCACGGTTCCGCACCGTCTCCGCACAGATCCGCCCGGGCGCGGCCGGCGGGTGCGGCCCGAGCCTGGAAAAGGGCGAAGCTTCTCGTGGCGGCGCAGCGGCGGGCGCGGGAGCTTCAGCGTCGAGCCGGCCCCGATCCGCCGGCGCAGGAGGTTTCCCCGATGCCGTTCTTCGCTCCACGATCCGCGGTCGAGCCCCCGCGCAACGCCGCCTTGTCACCGCTCTTCCTTGCGCTGCTGGCGCTCCTCGTGATGCTCGCCTCGGCCCACGCGGCGCCGGGTGCAGAGCGGGGCGGCCTCAGGCTGCACGGGCCGGCCGGCACCGCGCCGGTCGAGGCCGTCCAGCTCGCGACCGACATCAGCGTCGATGTCAGCGGCCCGACCGCCCGGGCCACCGTCACCCAGGCCTTCCGCAACGTCACGGCGGACTGGGTCGAAGGCACCTACGTGTATCCCCTACCGGAGGACGCAGCCGTCGACGGGATGAAGCTCGTCGTCGGCGCCCGCGTGATCGTCGCCGACATCCGCGAGCGGGCAGCGGCCAAGCGTGCCTACGAGGCCGCGAAGGCGGCCGGGCAGTCGGCGGCGCTCACCGCGCAGGAGCGGCCCAACATCTTCACCAACGCGGTCGCCAATATCGGCCCCGGCGAGACGGTGCTGGTCCAGATCACCTACCAGCAGACGATCCCCGTCTCCGGCGAGACCCGGATGCTGCGCCTGCCCCTGGTGGTCGCGCCCCGCTACAATCCGGCTCTCAGCGCGGTGGACGCGGTCTCCCTCGACGGCGTGGCCGGGGCGGCCCGCGACCCGGTTCCGGATCGCGACCGGATCAGCCCGCCGGTGCTCGACCCGGCCCTGTCCCAGCCGACCAACCCGGTCGCCGTCACGGTGCGGCTCCAGGCGGGCTTCGCGGTCGGCGCCGTGCTGAGCGCGACCCACGCGATCCGCGTGACCGAGACCGGCCCGGAGGCGCGGACCATTACGCTCGCCGACGGCGTCGTACCGGCCGACCGCGATCTCGAGTTGACCTGGACACCGGTCCCGAACCGGGTGCCTGATCTCGGATTGTTTCGCGAGACCGTGGCTGGCCGGACCTACCTGCTGGCCGCCGTGAACCCGCCGGCAATTGAGACCGACCCGGGCGCCCGGCCGGCGCGCGACGTCACCTTCGTCATCGACAATTCCGGCTCGATGTCGGGCGCCTCGATGCGGCAGGCCAAGGCCGGGCTGCTGGCCGGGCTCGGCCGCCTGACCGCACAGGACCGCTTCAACGTCATCCGCTTCGACGACACCTGGGACGCGCTGCATCCCGAGCCGGTCCCGGCCACGCCGGCGGCCCTGGCTGATGCCGAGCGCTTCGTGACCGCCCTGGAGGCGCGCGGTGGCACCGAGATGCTGGCGCCGCTCAAGGCGGCCCTGGCCGATCCCCATCCGGAGGACGGGCGCGTGCGCCAGGTCGTGTTCCTCACCGATGGCGCCGTCGGCGACGAGGAGCGGATCTTCGCGGCGATCCACGCCAATCTCGGGCGCACGCGCCTGTTCATGGTCGGCATCGGCTCGGCGCCCAACGGCCACCTGATGCGCCATGCCGCCGAGATCGGCCGCGGCAGCTTCACGGAGATCCGCGACCTCGCGCAGGTCGGCGAACGGACCCGCGCGCTCTACGAGAAGTTGGAATCCCCGGCCGTCACCGACCTGACCGCGACCTTCTCGGTCCCGGGCGTCGCGGTCACGCCGGGCGCGCTGCCCGACCTGTACCGCGGCGAGCCGCTGGTCTTCGCCGCGCTTCTGCCGGTGGCGTCGGAAGGAACCGTGACCGTTTCGGGCCGGGTGGGCGGCCGGACCTGGACCCGGACGCTCCCCCTCGCCGAGGCGGGCGCGGGCGCCGGCATCTCCAAGGTCTGGGCACGCTCCCGGATCGGCGAGACCGAGACGGCGCGCATCACCGGGCGCCTCGGCGCCGACACGGCCGACGCCACCATCCTGGCCCTCGCCCTGGAGCACGGCCTGACGACGCGGCTGACCAGCCTCGTGGCCATCGACGCCACCCCGCGCCGGGCGCCCGGCACGCCCCTCGTCGCCGCAGACCTGCCGCTGAACCTGCCCGCGGGCTGGGACTTCGCAAAAGTGTTCGGCACGGACCAGCCCGGCGTCGCGCCCGCCGACGACAGGGCAGCCCGGATCGTGCCGATCCGTGCCGACGGCGCGGCCATCGACCTGCCGCAGACCGGGGCCGGGATCCTGGCGCAGCTAGCCCTGAGCCTGCTCCTCGCCCTGCTGGGCCTCCTGCTGAGCATCGGCCTGCGGCGCAGCGGCCGGCCGGTCGGGGACGCGCGGTGAGCCGCGGCCCGGCAACCGGACTGGGGAGGGCCCTCGCGGCCCTTCTCACCCTCGCGGGAATCGTGTTGGCGGCGCAGGCCGCCTGGATCCCCGCCAAGGCCGCCCTGGCGCAGGTGCTGCTGGAGCGCGCCTTCGCCCGCACCCTGGCGGAAGGCCGGCCCGCCCGGCCCTGGTCCTGGGCCGACACCGAGCCGGTCGCCCGCCTCACGGTCGCCGGCCACAGCTTCGTGGTGCTGCGGGGCGGAAGCGGCCAGGCCCTGGCCTTCGGCCCCGGCCATCTGGACGGCACCCCGGAGGCCGGCGCGCCCGGCACCGCGATCTTCGCCGCCCACCGCCACACGCAATTCGCGGTGCTGGGGCAGCTCGGCCCCGGCGATCCCGTCACGGTGACCGGCCGCGACGGCCGGACCCGGCGCTTCCGCGTCACCGGCACGCGGGTAGCGCGCTGGGATGCCTCGGGCATCGATCCGCAGGCCCCCGGCCGGCACCTCGACCTCGTCACCTGCTGGCCCTTGGAGGCGCTCCAGTCCGGCCCGCTCCGGCTGATCGTCGAGACCGAGCTGGCTTCGGAGGCGGGGCGGTCCTGACGGGTCTGCGTGGACAGGCAGCTTGGCCGCGCTTGCGCAAATGTGCGGTTTCGTGCGGATCTGTGCGGGTCAAGCCCGTGCGAGCCGTGCCTGTGAGCGAGATCGAACTGTCCGAGGCGCAGAGCCGCGCCATTGCCCAGACCGTGCGCGAGGCGCTGGCCCGCCGGCGCATCTCCCGGCAGACGCTGGCCGAAGAGGCCCGGATCAGCCTCTCGACCCTGGAGAAGGCGCTGGCCGGCCGCCGGCCTTTCACCCTGGCGACCACGATCCGGCTTGAGGAGGCGTTGGGCCAATCCCTCCGGCAGCCGACGGAGCCGGCCTCGGCTCCGGACCTGCCGCGTCACGCCCCCGATGAACTCGGAGCCTACGCGCAGGAGGGCGTGTCCTGGCTGGAGGGCCGCTATCTCACCTTACGTCCGTCGTTCGAGACGGCGGGGGCGATTTTCGCCTACCGCACCGAGATCGCGTGGGATGCGGACAGCGCGCGCTTGGTGTTCCGCGAGGCCGAGCGGGTCGATGCCCCCTTCGCGCAGTCCGGCAGCGTCGCCGTCCCGAGCCAGTCGGGCATGATCTATCTCGTGACCAACTGGCACGGGCAGCATCGCCTCGCGGTGCTGTGCCGTCCCAATATTCGCGGTGCGATGTACGGGATTCTCACCACGCTCCACGCCGGCCGCGGCACGCAGCTCACGCCCGCTGCGGCACCGCTCGCCCTGCTGCCGGAGCGCCTCGCGGCTGACCTGGGTTACGGCCGCATTGCGCCGCATGAGCCGGCTTACGCGGCCTATCAAACGCATCTCGAACGCGTCCACACGGATGGCTACGCCACGTTCTTCACCGGCGCTTCCTAGAGCGTTTTCGGGTTGGGCTGAATCGGACGGCCGGGGTTCACGCCGGGCTGCTGGGCTGATTCATTGCGCGCTCCAGATGAGGAGCAGGACATGGGCCGACCCTACAGCTAGGATCTGCGTGAACGCGTGGTGGAGGCGGCAGGCGCGACCTCGCGTCAGCATGCAGGCGGCGAAGCGCTTCGGGGGCGGTGCCGCGACGGCGGTCCGCTGTCGGCCGCTGTCCCGCCGCCGGGTGCGCCAGCCGCGGCGTTCCAGGTCTCCTCGCCGATCACGCAAGGCACGGACACGCTCTGGCTGTTGGCGGTTCAGGCGACTCAAGACACCGCGGAACATGGCGACTGGCGCATCACCATCTCGGGTATCTCGCAAGGCGCTGAAATCCACGCCTACGCGGCCCGCAGCGACCCGAACATCGGCGTCCGCACCGGTGCCAAACGATCGTATTTCGTCGACGACGCGTGGCGCCTGGCCAGGTCCGCCGAGGCCGATCTGACCTATGTCGACGGCGCTTTCGATGACGCCGGCTCACTCATCCACCGCGGCGGTACCCTGAACGGGATCGCCACCGCAGGCGACAGCAACGTGCATGTGGCGGGTGGTTACATCCTCGCGAATGGCCGCCGTGCTGCGTACTCATCGGCGGGACCTGCGCGCCCTGGCCCGCTCACGCTCCGCGCTGGTCCGGACTTCCTGCTGCCTACGGACGGTACGTTCGCGCTCAAGGGCCTGCGGGCCGGCGGCAATCGAACCGGCAGCGTCTTCCGCCTGATCGGGACCAGTTCGGCGTCACCCCAGCTCGCCCGTCAACTCGCGAACCCTCCGCTTCCGGCACCAACCCAGGTGCCTACCACTCCGGGCGAGATCGCGAAGCGCGGCGGCGGGAATTTGAAACCGGCGTGACGGCGCGTCGCGCGCAGGCCGATGCGCGTTGCGACAAGAGCGCTTTCGCCGCGCGTTTCAGCGGTCGACACGGTGCTTCCTAACGAACAATTGTTCTGCGCCGCTTCCGCAGGAATAACTCCGTTTCTGGAATATATCGTATATTCAATGCTGCCGTAAAAACAGTATTTCACTGAATATCACGCCTATGTCGTCGAGCTCATGCTCCGAAAAATGATACAGGCAACGGCGGGCGCTTGAAACGCGCTTCTGCGTCTCGAGTAGCTCGACCAGGAACAGCAGCATCGCCAGCCTCCGCAGGGTGGATGCCAATGCGTTATCAGATTTCAGAAAATGCTGGTGTGAGCCGCCTCACATCACGTTGCTTTGGGCTCGCCGCATCTCGCGTGAGAAGGGATGCTTGTTTCGAGCCAGGAAGACGGTCCTGTGGGCTCGATGAATTCGGTCGCCCTGAGAGTCGAGCTTTCCCGAATGAGGGGCCCGATCGAAGGAGGGGCGGTCAGCTTCGAACCTCGCCATCACCCAACGCGATTTTCGCCAGGGCTGCACGGTCGCGGATTGTGCAGGCACCCGGAGCCAGCGCGATGAAGCCTTTGCGCTGCCAGACCGAGAGATGCCGGTTGATGCCCTCGCGGGACAGGCCGACCATGTGGCCTAGCTCGCGCTGCGTCGTGAGCACACGGACATCGTTGCGCTCCGTGTGTCCGGCGAGCGTAAGGAGCGTCTTCGCCAAGCGCTGCTCGGCGCAGACGAACGCGTAATCGGACAATTGCTGGCTTGTGCGCCGCAACCGCCCGCTCAAGATCCCCAGGAGTCTGACCGCGAGAATGGGGAAGTCGTTGAGGATCGGAAACAGGTCTCGCCGTTCGAGGAGAAGGAGGTAGCAATAGGTCGCCGCGATCGCATCAGCCGTTCGCAGCCCGTCATCAAGCAGTGCGATCTCCCCAAAGACTTCGTTAGGACCAATGAGATTCATGATGAGCTCGGATCGGCCCTCCGGACAGCTCGTAGAGATCCGGACATAGCCACTGACAACTGCAAAGAGCCCATGGCTCTCATCGCCTCGACTAAAGACACGCCGACCGCAGTTGAACGTGAGGGGCTGAGCGCGCACGCTGAGGCGCTCGATGACAGCCTGCGGCGCATCCCGGAACAACTCATGCCGCGACAGCGCGGTCCGCTTGTCAAAGACGGAAGCGCCTTTGTCGGACGACACGTTGCAGGCTCCCGCCTAACGGACAGCGTTGCGCAAGCTGCGCGCGGATCTGGCCGGCAGTCCGAAGGACGGTGCCGAAACAGAGGATGTCGACCGGCAGTCTCGTCTCGGCGCGCCCATGCTCGACCCCATACGTGCTGTACCGGCCGGGTGCGACGGTACTTAGAAGCCGCCGGGTGGCGGAAAGACAGTATAAACAGGGGGCGATACGGGACAAGTTTGCACTTCGCTCGCAAGCAATTGCCTTCTGGCCCCTGGGGCATGCGGCAATGGATGAGCCGGGATGGAGCTTCCAAAGGTCGAGCGAGGGATCCTTGCAGCCTTTCCAGATCCGTTTTTGTGTCCGCGTCTGCCCCGCGAGAGTGACGAAGGTCACATCCGCTCGGAGAGGAGAAATCGTAGGCTGCGGGCCCTTGAGGGTTTGTTCGACGCGAAATTGACGTGAGGCCGCAGATGCACGCATCCGCAAAACAGGCGTTCGTAGGATCTGCCAGCACGTCGGCCAGTTCTCAAGATCAGAAGCGGGCCCCATTTTACTGGGACGGCCTCGCGGACGAGCGCCGACGCGCGTTCGACTCAGCGCCTGTAGCTGCCGCGCTGGAAGCGTTCGTTGACCATTTCGAGGAGGGCGTGGCGGTCGTCGACAGATTCGGCTGCGCCCTGTTCTTGAACCGGGAGGCCCAAGGCATTGTGCGAGGTCCTCACCTGCGCCTTGCAAACGGCCGACTCTGCGCCAGCGCGCCGAGCGGCAGCGTAGCGCTTCGCACGGTGATTGCCGACTGCGCGGCCAGCGGCCTTGGCGGGTCGCTTCGGCTCGGGGCTGATGAGGAGACGCTGCTGATCGCGGCGAGCGCGTTTCCGTCAGGGGCCGGCGCGGATGTTGA
This sequence comes from Methylobacterium sp. E-065, assembly GCF_022829605.1. GTDB lineage: Bacteria > Pseudomonadota > Alphaproteobacteria > Rhizobiales > Beijerinckiaceae > Methylobacterium. The sequence goes on from NZ_JAKSYD010000128.1 coordinate 27,684, forward strand.
TCGCATCGTGCTTCTGCGCCTGATCGATCCGATCAACGTTCGGCCTCCAACCAAAGCGGCGCTGCAGGCTCAGTTCGGTCTGACGGCCACTGAGGCTGCGTTCGCGCTTGAGATGCTGGCCGGAAACGACCTCGCGGCGAGCGCAGCGCGTCGCAGCATTACGCTCAACACGGCGCGGGTTCACTTGCGCCACATTTTCGAAAAAACGGATACACGTCGTCAAGCCGCTTTAATGCGTCTCCTCCTGCTCTGCCCCAAGCCGATTGTGGAACAGAGTGCGCCAGCCGCCTGCAGATAAGCCAAACCGGAATCCCGTTTAAGTCTTGCTCGGATGTGGTGTTCAACGGGTCGGATCGAAACGCGGCATTGTCCCGGCAGTCGTGAGTCCACTGAGACGGAAAACTCTATCTGGCTAAAACTACAATAAATCTTTGATCTTTGCTGGCAATAGAAATAAATATTGTTCCGATCGGCATCGACCGCAGGATCGGACATTCGACTTGGCGCCCATCTTTGCCATTCGAGGAGTCTCGCCGACTGCTCCGAAGCGCACGTCGGTCAAGGCCGGGCTGCGAGTCCACGTAAGCCACTTCAGGCCTCCGGCTTCGATCGAATAATCGCCCCCGCCGAGGGTCTTGCCTGTAATGGCCGAGCCATCGATGCTGCGCCGCATCGGATAGCCTGCGCCGGGAGCGATCCATGGAAACGATCGGCCGTGACCTGCGCGAGATGCAGCGCATCCCCCTCGCTGCATCACATGTCGCCGCATTGCGGGCGATCGGGGCCGAGAAGCATTACCCCGCCGGCGCCTTTCTCGTCCGTGCCGGTGATCCAGCCGATCGCTTCGTGTATGTCGAGGCCGGCGAGATCGAAGTCGTGAATCCCTTCACGGACGAGCGCCATCTGCCCTCCACCCTTGGTCCGACCCAGTTCATGGGCGAGATCTCGTTTCTGAACGGCGGCGTCTGGTCGATGCCCATGCGGGCGAGCGCGGATACGGTCGTCACCGAGGTGCCGCGCCCCGCGATGCTGCGACTGATGTCCGAGATCCCGGAGATGTCGGACATCATCATCACAGTCCTCGCCGCACGGCGGCGGCGGCAGCTCGACTCGCACGACGGCACGCTCGTGCTGATCGGTGAGGACGACGACCGCAGCGTACGGCGGATCGCCGAATTCGCGAGCCGCAACCGGCTTCCCTACAGGACCTATCCGCTGGGCAGCCCGGAGGCGGCGAGCGTCGCCACGGCCTGCTCGATCTCGGCGAGCCGACCGGCCGTCATCTTCGGCCGGGACGTGGTCGTGACCGAGCCGACGCCCGCCAAGGTCGCGCGGCTGCTCGGCCTCGACTACAACCTCGTCGACGACGAGGCCTTCGACGTCCTCATCGTAGGCGGCGGCCCGGCCGGGGTGGCAGCGGGCGTCTATGCGGGTGCGGAGGGGCTGCGCGCGTTGGTCATCGAGGATGTGGCGATCGGCGGCCAGGCCGGCACATCGAGCCGGATCGAGAACTACATGGGGTTCCCGACCGGGATCTCGGGAGCTGACCTCGTTTGGCGCGGCGAGATCCAGGCGATGAAGTTCGGCACGCGCTTCGCGATGCCGCGGCGCGTGGCGAAGTTGGAACGGCTTGAGGACGGATCGTTCTGTGCGACGTTCGAGAACGGCCGGCGCGTCCGGGGACAGGCCGTCGTCGTCGCGACCGGCGTCCAGTACCGGAGATTGCCGATCGACCGCCTCGAAGCGTTCGAGGGCGCAGGCATCTACTACGCTGCAACGGAGATCGAGGCGCGCTACTGCCGGAATGTCGAGGCGATCGTCATCGGCGGTGGCAACTCGGCGGGCCAGGCCGCGATGTATCTCAGCCGCTCGGCGCGACACGTTCGCCTCTTGGTGCGCGGGCCATCGCTCGCGACCTCCATGTCGAGGTACCTGTCGAGCCGGCTGGAGGCAGACCCGGCGATCACCATCGAGTACGGGGCCGAAGTCACCGCCCTGCACGGCGACGACCATCTCGACGCGGTGACGATCCGCACCGTCGCCGACGGAACGACGCGCAGGATCTTGACCTGTGCCGTGTTCGTCATGGTGGGCGCCGCCCCCAACACCGGCTGGCTCTCGGGGCTCGTCGAGCTCGATGGCCACGGCTTTGTCCTGACCGGAGACGCGATCGGCGGGCGTTCGCCTTATGCGACGTCGCATCCGGGAATCTTCGCGGTCGGTGACGTGCGCGCCAACTCCGTCAAGCGGGTCGCAGCCTCGGTCGGCGAGGGATCGGTCGTCATCTCCAAGGTGTGGGAGCACGTTCGGACGTAGATCACGCCGCCCGGCACGCATCCGACCGGAGCGCCGGATCCCCCGACGACCGGGCTCTCACTCCTGCGCTTGCGGCCCGGCCGATCATAATGTTCGGCGCAGATCCCCGAAACGTCGACGTCGAGGCCGGCGGCGACGTCAGGCGTCCCCTGTCGCAGAGGCGGCGCGGAAATCGACGAAGGCGCAGATGCGCAGTGAGCGGCGCACGTGGCTGACATCCACCGCGTGGACATCCTGGCCGCACCTCGACCATACGCCTCAAGCACCGGATCGAGCCGATAACTAAGCGAAGCCAAGATGCCCCGGTGTCCACATGGGGCCGGGCGCCACACCATGGTCGTAGCGCCGACCCGACCTAGTTCGGTGGCCGGGTCCCGAGACGCGACGGGGTAACCAGGGTCGGGAAGCAGCCCTCAATGTCTCTGACGAAGCGGATCGTGGGCCTGGTCGTGCTGGCGCTGATCCCCGCATTGGCAGTCCAGGGCTACAACGTGTACGCGCTTCGGGCCGCCCGCGCCGAGGCCGTCCGGAACGAGGCCATGCGCGGGGCCCGGGCGGTCGCGGCCGACCTGGGGCAGTTCGGTCGCGGGGCGCGGCAGATTCTCGGCATCCTGGCCGGCATCTCCGAGATCCGCGGCAAGGACGCACGGGCCTGCACGGCGTATCTCGCGACGGTCGTCGGGAAGGTGCCCGGTTCGTTCTTCTTCGGCGTCGCCGAACCGGACGGACGCATCCGGTGCAACACCATGGGGTCCCAGGTGGGGGCCTACACGGTCGCTGACCGGTCCTACTTCCAGGAGGCGATGCGCACCGGCGGCTTTGCCATCGGGGAGGTCGTGTCCGGCCGGGTCACCGGCCGGCCCACCATCCAGTTCGCCCAGGCCATTGCCGACGATGACGGCGACGGTCAGCCCGACGGCATCGTGATCACCAGCATCGACCTGTCCTATCTTGCGGCCCGGCAGTCCGATGCCGGGTTGCCGCCCGATGCCGCCCTCACGGTCGCGGACCGGCAGGGCACGATCCTGGTCCGCCTGCCTGACCACGAGGCGTGGGCGGGCAGGCCGCTCCCTCCGGCCTTCTGGAAGGCCCTGACGGACCATAGGGGCCGGGTCGCCGACCTCATCGGTTTGCGGGGCAACCCGCGGATCACGGCGGTGGCCGGTGGCTCGCCGGGGGATCTCGACACCATGACGGTGGCGGTGGGCCTGTTGCCCGCCACCGCCTTCGCCGACATCGATGCCGCGACCCACCGCGGGATCGTTCTGATCGGCCTCGGAGCGATCTTGGCGATCGGCGCCGCGCTCCTGGCCGGACGCGCCTTCATACGCCGGCCCGTTCAGCGCCTGCTGGGTGCGGCCGGCGCCTGGCGCGCCGGCGAGTTGGAGACACGGACCGGATTGTCCGGACGCGGCGAGTTCGGCCAGCTCGGCGAGGCGTTCGACGCCATGGCGGCATCGCTGCAGAGGCACCAGGGCGAGTTGCGCGAGGAGGTCGCCCGCAGCCGCGTCCTGCAGGAGCGGCAGACGATGATGCTCCACGAGTTGAACCACCGCGTCCGCAACACCCTCACCACCGTTCAATCCCTGGCCCGGCAGGCCCGCCGCGACGAGGACCGCGGCGAACGGCTTGAGGGGCGCATCCTCTCCCTGTCGAAGACCCACGACCTCCTCTCGCGCGACGACTGGGAGGGCGCCTCGCTGCGTACGGTGCTGGAGAACGAACTCTCCCCCTTCCGAGACGAGGAGGCACACCGCTTCGGCCTGCAGGGGACCGACATCGACCTGCCGCCGCGCTACGTCCTGGCCCTCGGGATGACGGTGCATGAGCTGACGACCAACGCGGCCAAGTACGGCGCGCTCTCGAACGAAACCGGCCGTATCGACGTCGCGTGGAAGGTCGTCGTCGGCGAGAGCGGCGCAAGGCGGCTCACCTTGGACTGGCGCGAGAGCGGTGGGCCGCCGGTGCGCGACCCGGTCCGGCGCGGGTTCGGCACACGCCTGATCACGGGTGGGGTCGGGCGGGAACTCGGCGGCAAGGTCAGCCTCGCGTTCGCCCCAGAGGGCCTGCGCTGCAGCCTCGACGTCCCCCTCGACGAGCCGGACCGGTTCACCTCGTTCGCAAACGTGCCCGAAAGCCGGCCGGTTCGCAGCGTCTGAAAGCCGGGCAACCGCTACCAAAAAAGGCGCTCGGGCCACCGTCTGTCACACGGGGGACGACGGGGTGCTCGAACTTCGGCTCCCCTTCGCCGCGTCGCGAGGGTCGCGGTCTCTGACCGGGATCCAGGCGCTCGGCGACGACGATCCGATCCTGATGGGCAAGCGCCTGACCGTCACATCAACGCGGCTGGCGTGGGACCGGATACGGTCGACCCGCTCCGCGTTCATGGCCGGAAAGCTTAATCCGCGCTGAACCGACCGGTTCAGGCTGCATCACGGACACGGCGGCATGCTCCGGCCATCGTCAACGGCGCCGACACGCGCGCAAGGAGCTTTCCCATGCCCATCATGCCCTGGATCCATGAGGCCCTCTATCTCGGCGGTTTCGCCGGACTGGTCATCGTAGCGCGGCAGGCGCTCGGACGGCGCGATCTCAGGCTGTCCGGCCTCCCTGGCCTCGAACGCCTGCGCCGTCCCTTCGCACTCGGCGCCACGTCCCGCGAACGGCCTTGGTTCATAGCGGCACGAACCAGCGGCAATACCGCCTTCGACGCGTGGCGCGACGGCGAGATCAGCCGGATCGAGGCGCAGCGCCAAGGACTCGAAACCCGTCTCAAGGATTTCGAGAGCTTCGTCGATAAGCTGAAGCGCGCCAAGGATCGGGCGACCTTCGAGCGTTTCGTGGCCGAACATCCCGCCGGATCAGGCGCGGTGGTCGACCGCGTCGGCATTGCCGATCATCCTGCTCACAAATCGGCTCCACCGTCCGAGCTGTCGCTCCCTTCGACGATCGGCTGATCGGTTGGTTGGCTGGCATCGAGCGATTCTGCGTCGACGCCCGCTCCAGCATCATGCGACGCCGCCCCGACGGATTCGGGTCCGCCCCTTCGGGGCGGCGAGCCTGTGCGCCGCTGTCAGGGCCGACAGGAGGGTCGCCTCGTCGACCGCGCTCAGGTCGCACCGCGTCGCGCCCATACGGCCCCAGCCGCCAGAGACCGGGCTGAACGCGTCGGGGACCTGTTCGCAGAAGAAATCCCGATGCTCCGGGTCGAACATCAGGTTGAGGTCCTGGCCCGCCTCGTCCAACGTCGCGAAGGTCTTGCGCGGCGTCCGGAAGGCGGTCCTGTGGAAGTGCGGGCCGGAGGTCACCGCCTCCAGCGTCGCGATGAGCGCCTTCACGCGTTCGATGTCGACGCCCATCGCTGCTCTCATCGTTTCGGTCGCCGAATGATCGGAGCGACCAACCTTTGAGTCATCCGGCGCGACGCGATCTGTGTCGCTATGCCGTGCCACGTCGTCCGATCCGCGCCGCGTAGTTCGTGGGGGGTCGTCAGTCACCAAGATCATCGGTTCCTCCACGTATAGCCGAGCTGCAAGCGGCAATCGTGTGGAATGAGGCTACCAAGCTCGGACGTCCTGGCCGCCGAAGATGGTCGGCGTTGGCAGGTCGAAGATGAAGTAGGGATTGAGGCTCGGCGGCTTGCCGGCCGCGTCCAGCCGCCCGTGCTGCTCGGGGCTCAAGGCGACGTCCAGGGCAGCGATGTTCTGGTCCAGTTGCTCCGGACGGCTCGCGCCGACGAGAACCGACGAAACGCCGGGACGCCGCGCGACCCAGGCCAGAGCAACCTGCGCCATCGGACGTCCGAGTTCCGCCGCGACAGCGCGCAGCACGTCCACGACCGCGAAGTTGGCCTCCGTGAACAGCATGCCCCCGAACGGGTTGTCGCCGTTAAGCCGCCCGTCGCTGCCGCCCTGGCTCGCCGCGCCGGACCGGTCCGGGAGTGACCCCGCCGGTCCCGCCTGGGCGAGCTTCTCGCGCCCGTACTTCCCCGTCAGGAGACCCGCCGCCAGCGGGCTCCACGGGACCAGTCCCAGGCCGAGCGCCTTACCGGCGGGGAGGACGTCCAGCTCCACGCCGCGGTCGACCAGGGAGTAGCCGTATTGCAGGCCGACCGGCTCGGGCAGGCCGTGGGCGCGCGCCAGGGTGGCGATCTGCGCCGCGTACCACGCCGGGGCATTCGAGAACCCGTAATAGAGGATGTCCCCGCGAGCGACGGCATCGGTCAGGGCGCGCAGCACCTCCTCGGGCGGGGTCGTCCGGTCCCAGACATGGGTCCAGTACATGTCGATCCAGTCGGTCCGCAGCCGCCGCAGCGAGCCCTCCAGGCCAGCGCGGATGTTGCGGGCGCTGTTGCCGCCCGCGAGCGGGGTGCCCTGAGCACGGGAGAAACCGCACTTGGTGGCGATGACCAGTCGGTCGCGCAGCCCGCGCTCCGCGACCATCGCGCCGAGCATCGTCTCGCTCTCGCCCCCGGAATAGACGTCCGCCGTATCGACGAAGTTGCCGCCGGCTTCGACGTAGCGGTCGAGGATCGCCGCCGAAGTCGCCGCGTCGCTGCCCCAGCGGCCCGCGCCGAAGGTCATGGTGCCGAGCGCGAGCGGGCTTACCGCCAAGCCAGAGCGTCCCAGGGTCCGATAGTGCGTCAGGTCCATCGCCGTACCTCTCTGGTGAGGATCGAGAGGTAATCCGCGACGCAGGCCGCGATTAGCCGTAAAGGTCGGCAAGGTCTTGTGAGCGTGGCTCAGGAATGCGGCGTGGTACCCTTGACGACCTGGCGGCCTTCGCGGCGGTGGCGCGGCATCGCAGCTTCACGCGTGCTGCGGCCGAGATGGGGGTGTCGGCTTCCGCCCTCAGCCACACCATGCGGGCGCTGGAGGAGCGGTACGGCGTGCGCCTTCTGGCCCGCACGACCCGAAGCGTCGCCCCGACCCCGGCCGGCGAGCGGCTTCTGCGGTCCCTCGGCCCGGCCCTCGACGAGGTTGCGAAGGGCCTCGACGCCCTGGCCGACTGGCGCGGGGAGCCCTCGGGCAGCTTGCGCCTGACGACGTTTCCCTACGCTGCCCGCACCATCCTCGAACCCCGGTTGCCGCAATTCCTGATCGACCACCCCGCCGTCTCGGTCGAGGTGGTGGTCGACGACCGGTTGACCGACATTGTTGCCGCCGGGTTCGATGCCGGCATCCGTTTCGGCGAAACCGTCGAGCGGGACATGGTCGCGGTCCGGGTTGGACCGGACCTGCGCACGGTGGTCGTCGGCACGCCCGACTATTTCGCCCGCTCTCCTCGCCCCGAGACGCCGGCCGACCTGGAGGCGCATCGCTGCGTGAACTATCGCCTCGTCGGCGGGGGCGGCCTGCTGCCCTGGGAGTTTGCCCGCGACGGGCGCGAGGTCCGTATCCGTGCGGCCGGTCAGCTGGTCGCCAACGATGGTCCCCTCGCGGCGGCCGCCGTGCGGGCCGGGGCCGGGCTCGGCTACATGCTGGAGGACGACGTGGCCGACGACCTCTCGGCCGGGCGGCTTATCCAGGTGCTGGACCCGTGGTGTCCGCCGTTCCCCGGATGCCACCTGTACTATCCCGACCGGCAGGTCACCCCGGCCCTCCGGAGCCTGATCGACGTCTTGCGCTGGCGGGAGCCGGCCGCACGGGGGCTCGTCGCGCCCCCGGATCGCCCCTGAGATCCAGCCCGCCTCAGGCGCCGCGCCAGCCGCGCGCAACCTCGCCGGCGAAATCGCGGTCGCTGCGCGACCGGTGACCGAGCAGGCCGGCGAAGCGCTCCAGCCACCGCAGAGAATCCTCGTCCCGACGGCGGTGTTCGTCAGAACCGTGCCGCGACACCGCCCATGATGGTGCGGGGTGCGCCCGGCGTAGCGTAGCGGTTCTGGAATGCACGATCGTAGTAGGTGGCGTCGAACAGGTTGTCGACGTTGAGGTAAATCCGCACCCCCGGCGTGATCCAATAGTAAGAGATCAGGTTGATCGTTGTGTAGTTCGGCAGCTTGTTAGACCGCACATAGCGGGGAAGATATCTCTCCCATCGAGAGGCGGGGCCTGGGGCGCCCGACCCAAACGCGAAGGCCTGCACGTGACCCCTTCTGCCATCCCTCGCCGTGCCGTACTCGCCGGCCTCGGCGGTCTCGCGGCCGCCGCGCCGGGCTGGGCTGCCGGCACGGTCACGCTGCCGCTGCCCGGTGGTCCCGACACGCGCGACCTCACGACCGCCTTCCCCGGCAAGGGGTCGATGATCCTGCAGCGCACCCGGCCGCCGCTCCTGGAGACGCCGTTCGACGTGTTCGACCAGGGTGTGTTCACGCCCAACGACCGCTTCTACGTGCGCTGGCATTGGGCCTCGATCCCCACCGACATCGACGCGAACGCCTTCCGGCTGACGGTGCGCGGACATGTCGACCGGGCGCTGTCGCTGTCGCTCGACGCGATCGCCCAGTTGCCGCGCTTCGAGATCGCGGCGGTCAACCAGTGCTCGGGCAATTCCCGTGGCCTGTTCGAGCCGCGGGTGCCCGGGGCGCAGTGGGCCAATGGCTCGATGGGCAACGCGCGCTGGACCGGCGTGCGCCTGAAGGACGTGCTCGACCGCGCCGGGGTGAAGGCGGGGGCCGTGCAGGTGCGCTTCAGCGGCCTCGACGAGCCGGTCGTGGACGACGCGCCGGACTTCAAGAAGTCGCTCGACCTCGACCATGCCCGGGACGGCGAGGTCATGCTCGCCTACGCGATGAACGGTGAGCCGTTGCCGCTGCTCAACGGCTTCCCGCTGCGCCTCGTGGTTCCGGGCTGGTACTCGACCTATTGGGTCAAGATGCTGTCCGACATCGAAGTGCTGGACAAGCTCGACGATCAGTACTGGATGAAGACCGCCTACCGTATTCCGGACGTGCCCGGGGCCAACATCAAGCCCGGCCAGACCGGCTTCAAGACGGTGCCGATCAACCGGATGGTCCCGCGCTCGTTCGTGACCAACCTGCAGGACGGCGCCACGGTCGCTGCCGGCGCACCGGTGGCCGTGCGGGGGATCGCCTTCGGGGGCGATTGCGGGGTGAAGACGGTCGAGATCTCCAGCGACGGCGGCGCGACGTGGACGCCGGCACGGCTCGGGGCCGACGCGGGCCCCTACAGCTTCCGCCGCTTCGAGGGCAGCCTTCCGGCGCTGTCGGCCGGCAGCCACGCCCTCAAGGTCCGCTGCACCAACACGAACGGCCTCGCGCAGCCGATGGACCCGGTCTGGAACGGGGCCGGATTCATGCAGAACGGTGTCGAGACCGTGTCGCTCCACGTCGCCTGAGGGAGAGAGCCATGTCCACAGCCCGCACCGTATGCCTGCTCGCCGGGCTCGCCCTCACCCCCGCCGCGGCGCTCGCTACCCCGGCGCCCGAGCCGATGCGCTTCACCTCGCAGCGGGTCGAGCTGCCGAGTTCCGACCGGACCTTCCCGGACGGCCCCGGGGCGGAGGCGGTCAACAACAACTGCCTCGCCTGCCACTCGGCCGGGATGGTGCTGACGCAACCCAAACTGTCGCGGGCGCAGTGGACCGAGACCGTCAACAAGATGGTCCACATCTACAAGGCGCCGGTCGACCCAGCCGATATCCAGGCCATCGTCGACTACCTCGCCGCGATGAAGCCGTGAGCGGAGCGTGCCGGGATCGGATCGGTCCCGGCAGGTTGTACCCCCGGTGCCCGAACGTGGAGATTCAGATGTCGAGCTTGGCCGAGCGCAAGGCGCGCCTGATCGTGCACGGGGATGCGCCCTACAACGCCGAGCCGCCGCTCGCCCGGCTGCGCGCGGCCTACCGCACGGCGGCGGACGACTTCTACGTGCGCTCGCACGGCGACCTGCCCGAGATCGACGCGGAGGGCTACCGGCTCACGGTCGACGGGGCGATCCCGATCGCGCTGGAGCTGTCGCTGCACGGATTGCGGTCGCGCTTTCCCCAGGTCACCGTGACCGCCACGATGCAGTGCGCGGGCAACCGCCGCGCCGACATGCGGGCGGTGGCGCCGGTCTCCGGCGATCCCTGGGACGGGGGCGCGATCGGCACCGCCGACTGGACCGGGGTGCGGCTGGGCGACGTCCTGCGCGCGGCCGGGATCACCGAGGGCGCGGACCTGCATGTCGCCTTCGCGTGTCACGACCTGGTCGACGGGCATCCCTACGGCGCCTCGATCCCGCTCGCCAAGGCGCTCGCCCCGGAGACCCTGCTGGCCTTCGCGATGAACGGTGCGCCGTTGCTGCCCGAACACGGCTTCCCGCTGCGCGCCGTCGTGCCGGGCTTTGCCGGGGTGCGCAGCCCGAAATGGCTGACGCGCATCACCGTGCAGGATCACCCGTCCGACAACCCGATCCAGGCCGACGACTACAAGCTGTTCCCGGCCGACGTCACCGCGGCGACGGCAGACCCCGCCAAGGGGCACACCATCAACACCATGCCGCTCAACGCGGTGATCTGTGCGCCGGCGCGGGGCGCGAGCCTGAAGGCCGGGGTCCAGTGCATCACCGGCTATGCCGTTTCGGGCGATCGCGCGGTGGTTCGCGTTGATGTCTCGGGCGATGGCGGCCGAACCTGGGCGCAAGCCGCGCTCGAGCATGATGCGGCCGCGCCCTTCGCCTGGACGTTCTGGTCGATCGACCTCGATCTACCGGCGGGCGAGCATGAACTGGCGGTGCGCGCCTGGGACGAGGCCGGTCAGACCCAGCCGGCCGCTCCCGACGACACTTGGAACTACAAGGGCTATCTCGGCGCATCGTGGCACCGCGTGCGCGTCACCGTGGACTAAGCGCGTTCCAATGCGCCAGAGCCATGACCCGGAGGGGCCAGTCCGGCAGCGCCTCGGCGAATGAGCGCCGCTCACGGCTTGGCCGCCTGGATCAAGCCGAGCAGAGGGCATCGGCGGCCCGGCTGCGATAGCGCTCCTTGTGGCGCAGCATCCGGAAGGTCCGGGTCGGCAGCGGGAACGGCGCCGCGACCAGCACACAAGCGGCGAGCTTGCCCGCCACGACGGCCTCCGACAGGACGCTCGCTCCCGCGCCGGCCTCGACCGCGGCGAGAACGACCTCGTTCGAGGGCAGCTCCAGCGCGACCGAGAGCTCCCGGAGCGGAACGCCGGCCGCCGTGAACGCAGCCTCGAAGACGGAGCGCGTGCCGGATCCTTCCTCGCGAAGCACCCAGGGGTGAGCCGCGAGATCGGCCGCCATGAGTGCGCCTGCGGCGGCGAACGGGTGGCTCGGCGGCACGACGAGGACGAGGCGATCCTGCGCGACCGCCGTGCTCGCCAGAGCGGGATCGTCGATCTCACCTTCGACGAAACCGAGTTCGGCCGCGCCCTCGTTGACCGCCCGCGCCACCTCGGCGGTATTGCCCACCGCGAGGCGGACCGTGATCTCCGGGTAGGCGGCCGGAACGCGACGAGATGGCGGGGCAGCCAATGGCTGGCGATGGTCTGGCCGGCATGGACGCGCAGGCTCCCGCGCCGCAACCCGCTGAGGTCGGCCAGCACCTGCTCGGCCGCCTCGGCGCAGGCGAGCACGGCTCGGGCTTCCCCGAGGAAGATACGTCCGGCATCCGTCAACTCGATGCCGCGGCCCACCCGGTGGAACAGCTTGACCGCATGCCGCCCCTCCAGTCCGGACACGGCGGCGCTGACCGCCGACTGGACGATGTTGAGCGCCTCGGCCGCGCGTGTGACGTGCCGGCGTTCGGCGACCGCCACGAAGATGCGCAACTGATCGTGGGTCATCGACGGGCTCGGCGGCAGAGAGGACGCTGCGAGCGTATCATGCCTCGGCTAAGCTTCGGGCGGCGGCCGCGCGTACGCTTGTCCCGCATACCGGCTCGAAGGCGGACCCGCAGCTTTCAACTAGATTCTGTCGCTGCGGATCGCTCATGGAGCGTCTGAGACGTCTGGAAAGCGGCCACGCCGTATCGGCGGCGCGGGTCGGTTACCGCTTATGCTCGGACAACACGTGCGCGACGATCGCGTTGGCGTGACCGTGGCCTAGTCATGCTCTGCTTTCAGCATGGAGATCAGGTCCATATGCTTTGCGGGAAGGCGTGTCCGGACCAGCTGCTGCCATTCGCCGATCGGACGCCCGTACGTCTTCTCGATGGACGGAAAATACGATGCAGGGCCTTTGGCGGAGTCGGTCGGCATGCGGAGCATCTTTCACAGCAGGCGATCGGCGCCAGCTTCGCCGCGCATCGCGCCGACCGCAACCCTGACGCAAGAACCATTACGGTAGGCCCGCTGATGCCCGCGCAAGGGCCGAAGGCGCCCGTCCGCTTCCGCGGCGGATCTACTCCGAAGCAGCCGTTCAAGACGAGGAGCCGCAGGCCCTCGCGCGCGACCTGAACGATGCCGTCGGCCAGGGCCTTGCTGCACCGAGGCACGTGCCGCAGCGATCAAACTGGCTGCGCCCCCGGCGCGGGAGGATCTTCGCGGTGACGCTCAGGGCATCGAGAGCTTAGGCAGGATTGCGGAGGGCGTTGGCAGCCATGAGGCAGGCGACAGCCCCCGCATGCCTCCCCGCGGGCCCGGTCGTCGCAGGTGGCATGAGACTCATGGCTGGCCAGCGCGCGCTCAATGACGCGCGCGCCGGGAAGCACCCTCACGCATTCAGGGTCGGAGCCCGGTGATCAGGCTGGCCTGGATGCGCGCCGACAAATGTCCTGTGCGCGCTCAATCAGTCCCGCACGACCACCTTGGTGCCGACGCGGACCCGGTCGTAGAGATCGACCACATCCTTGTTGGTCATGCGGATGCAGCCGGAGGAGACCGCCGCGCCCATGGTCTCGGGCTCGTTCGAGCCATGGATCCGGTAGAGCGAGGAGCCGAGATAGAGGGCGCGGGCGCCCAGCGGGTTGTCCTGGCCGCCGGCCATGTAGCGCGGCAGGTCCGGGCGGCGGGCCAGCATCTGCTGCGGCGGGCGCCAAGCCGGCCATTCCTTCTTCATCGTCACGGTCTTGGTGCCTGACCAAGAGAAGCCCTGACGGCCCACGCCGACGCCGTAGCGGATCGCCTCGCTGTTGCCGAGAATGTAGTAGAGCCGGCGTTGGCGGGTGGAGATCACGATGGTGCCGGGCTTCTCGGTGCTGTTCCAGCCGATCGTCTCGCGCGGGATCGCCTGGCTGCGGAAGACGTTCAGGAAATCCGCGAGCGGCCCGCTGTCCATCGGGCCGGCGGAAGCAGGCGTGCCCCCCAGCAGGGCGCCCGCGAGCGCCAGCATCGCGATCCGTTTCGACATGGTCTCCATCTCCTCCCCTGGTCGCGGCTTGCGCCTTGGCGTCGGCCGCGCGGTCATGGGCCGAACCCGGCCCCGACTTCGCGGCAAGGTTGAGGCCGGGTTGCAGGGGAGGGCGCTTCCGGGCGTGACCGTTGCGTTCGTGCAACAGGGTCCGGTCGGCGCGACGCCATGGGTGATTGAACCCAGCGACGGCCATGCTTATCTCATGTTCGTGATCCGATCCGCCGCCCTCCTGGCCCGCCGCATCGCGGGCCCGCCGGACCGCCTCGCGCGGGGCCTCGCCGTGCTGGCGCTGCTCGTCCTTGCGACGGTGGCGTGCCTCACTGTGCCTGCCCGAGCCGAGGTCATGCGCGCTGAAGGGCCGGCCTGCACCGTCACGGGCGCCCGGATGGCGGTCCTGTCGGGCGCACCGGAGTCACAGCCTGAGGCTGAGCATTCGACATTCGGCCGCACCGACCTCTGCGCCGCCGACAGTGAGATCCTCACGGAGCTGAGCCTGCCGCACCCCCCGGTTGAGGCGCCGCGGCCCCGCCACACCATCTCCGCATCGTTCGATTACAGGTCCGATAGCGTGCCGGCCGCCGCGCCGGACGGTTCGCCGCACCGGCCCCCACGCTCGGCCTGACGCGCGCCCTAGCCTCCACGGCCGGCGAGCCCGCCTGACCTGATCTCCGCCCGGCCGGTCGCATGACCGGTCCCGAGATCCGACTCGACGATGCGCGGGCCCATGCCCCGCGCCAGCCTCAGCAGACGCATGCTTTCAGGAGCGTCGGTAATCGTGACCCGCACTTTGTCCGCCAGAACCCTGTCCCCGTTCCGCGCACCGGCTGTCCTGCTGCTGCTCGGCCTCGCGGCCTGCAACCCGAAGCAGGCCGCCGCGCCGACGCCGCCCGTGCCGGAGGTCGGCTTCGTCAAAGTGGAGCCACAGGCGATTCCCTATCTGCGCGACCTGCCCGGTCGCGTCGCGCCGATGCGGATCGCCGAGGTCCGCTCCCGGGTCTCCGGCCTCGTGGTCAAGCGCCTGTTCGAGCAGGGCAGCATGGTCAAGGAAGGTGATATTCTCTACAAAATCGACCCCGCGCCCTACGAGGTCGAGCTTGCCAGCGCGGAGGCGGCGTTGGCCCGCCAGGAGGCCGCCCTGGTGCTCGCCCGCCAGCAGGCCGACCGGTTGGAGCAGCTGCTCTCCCGCGCCACGGCGAGCCAGGCTCAGTACGACGCTGCCTACGCGGGCAAGAAGCAGGCCGAGGCCGAGGTGGCCGGCGCCAAGGCGAGCCGCCAGAAGGCGCAGCTCAACCTTGACTGGACCGACGTGCGCGCGCCGATCACCGGCCGCATCGGCCGGGCGCTGCTCACGGAGGGCACGCTGATCGAGCCCGGCGCCATGGGGGCGCTCGCCACGATCCAGCAGCTCGACCCGATCTACGTCGACATCACCCAGTCGGTCGGCGAGTTGAACCGCCTGCGCCGGGACCTCGCCAGCGGCGAGCTGGCGCGGCTGGAGGACAACACCGCCAACGTCCACCTGATCATGGACGACAATTCCCTCTACCCGCTGGCCGGCCGCCTGCTGTTCTCGGACGTCACCGCCGATCCGAGCACCGGACAGGTGACCCTGCGGGTGCAGTTCCCGAACCCGCACGACGAGCTGTTCCCCGGCATGTATGTCCGGGCGCGGATCAAGCAGGGCATCGATTCCGACGCCATCGCGGTGCCGCAGCAGGCGATTCAGCGCACCGATGACGGCCGCGCCGAGGTCTGGATCGTGCGTGCCGACGAGACCGTGATGCGCCAGCCCGTCGAGGTCGGGCCGGTGGTCGGCCAGAACTGGCTGATCCGCTCGGGCCTCAAGGCGGGCGAGCGCGTCGTGATCGACGGGTTCCAGAAGATCACCGTGGGCGCCAAGGTGAAGCCCCTCGACCAGAGTCCGGTCCATGGCGAGACCGGGCCGAAGCACGATGCCGACGAGGCACCCGACGTGCAGGGTGACCAGAGTTCTCGCGACAAGGCGGAGGCCGCCCCGCGGGCCGCTGCCGCCCAGCAGCGCCACTGAGCCCGGGAGACCCCGACCATGGCCCGCTTCTTCATCGACCGCCCGGTCTTCGCCTGGGTGGTGGCGTTGTTCATCTGCCTCGGCGGCGCGCTCGCCATCCCGAACCTGCCGGTGGCGCAGTATCCGGTGATCGCGCCGCCCTCCATCGCGTTGTCGACGGCCTATCCGGGGGCCTCAGTCGAGAGCCTCTACATCGGCACGACCCGGCTCATCGAGGATGAGCTGAACGGCGCCGCCAACATCATGAGCTTCGAGTCGACCACCGACTCGTTCGGCTCGGTCAACATCACCGCCACCTTCCAGCCCGGCACCGACCCGGCTCTGGCCTCCGTGGAGGTCCAGAACCGGCTGAAGCGCGTGGAAGCCCGCCTTCCGGCCGAGGTGCGCCAGCAGGGCATCCTGGTGGAGGAGGCCTCGGCCGCCACCCTCAACATCATCACCCTCGTCTCCAGGGACGGGTCGATGGACGAGGTCGGCCTCGGCGACTTCCTGATCCGCAACGTCATCAACGAGATCCGCCGCATCCCCGGGGTCGGCCGCGCGACGCTCTACTCGACGGAGCGGTCGCTGCGGGTCTGGGTCGATCCCGACAAGCTGCGCGGCCTGTCGCTCAGCGCCTCGGACGTGACCGATGCGATCCGCAACCAGAACGTCCAGGTCGCCTCCGGCTCGGTCGGCGCGCAGCCAAGCCCGACCCGGCAGGCGCTCACCGTGCCGATCATCGTGAAGGGCCAGCTCGGCACCATCGAGGATTTCGGGGCGGTCGTGCTTCGGGCCAATTCCGACGGCTCGAACGTGCGCCTGCGCGACGTCGCGCGGATCGAACTCGGCGGCGACGCCTACCAGTTCTCCACGCGCCTCAACGGCGGCCCGGCCGCCGGCATCTCGGTGACGCTCGCCCCCGACGGCAACGCGCTGGAGACCGCCAAGGCCATCCGCGCCAAGATGGTGGAACTGTCCCAGTTCTTCCCGCCGGACCTGAAGTGGGACATCCCGTACGACATCACCCCGGCGGTGGAAGCCTCCATCGAGAAGGTGCTGCACACGCTGGTCGAAGCGGTGGTGCTGGTCTTCCTCGTGATGTTCCTGTTTCTGCAGAACATCCGCTACACCCTGATCCCCACCATCGTGGTGCCGATCGCCCTCATGGGCACCGTCACGGTGATGTGGATCTCGGGCTTCTCGGTGAACGTGCTCACCATGTTCGGCATGGTGCTGGCCATCGGCATCCTGGTCGACGACGCCATCGTGGTGGTGGAGAACGTCGAGCGGATCATGAACGAGGAGGGGCTGCCCCCCAAGGAGGCCACCAAGAAGGCCATGGGGCAGATCACCGGGGCGATCATCGGCATCACCCTGGTGCTGGTGGCGGTGTTCATCCCGATGGCGTTCTTCCCCGGCTCGGTCGGCATCATCTACCGGCAGTTCTCGATCGCGATGGTGACCTCCATCGGCTTCTCGGCGCTGCTGGCCCTGTCGCTGACGCCGGCACTCTGCGCGACCTTCCTGAAGCCGATCGAGAAGGGCCACGGCCATGCCAAGGGCGGCGTGTTCGGGATGTTCAACCGGTTTGTCGATAGGGAGACCGCCCGCTACGGCCGCGGCACCGCGGCGTTCATCCGCAAGTCCGGCCGGGTGATGCTGGTCTACCTCGCGCTGGTGGCGGGGACCGCTTACGCCTTCGTCCAGCTGCCGGAGGGCTTCCTGCCGGTGGAGGACCAGGGCTTCTTCACGGTCGACATCCAGACGCCGCCTGGCGCCTCCTACAACCGCACCCAGGAGGCGGTGCGCAAGGTCGAGGAGTACCTGCTGGCGCAGCCGGGCGTCGCCACCGTGACGATGCTGAACGGCTTCTCGTTCTCGGGCCAGGCGCCCAGCACCAGTCAGGCCTTCGTGACCCTCAAGCCCTGGGGCGAGCGCGACGCCAAGAACTCTGCCGCCGCGCTGGTGGCCGCCACCAATACGGCGCTCAGCACCTACCGCGACGCCACCGTGGACGCCCAGGAACCACCCCCGGTGGACAACCTCGGCAACGCGGCGGGCTTCTCGTTCCGCCTTCAGGACCGGGCCAATCGCGGCTACGCGGCTCTGCTGTCGGCCCAGGAGCAACTCCTGAAGCTGGCGACGCAGAGCCCGATCCTCCAGAAGGTGAAGATCGAGGGCCTGCCGCCGACCCCGCAGGCGGAACTGGTCATCGACCGCGAGAAGGCGGCCGCGCTCGGCGTGAAGTTCGAGGACATCAACGCCACGATCCAGCTCAACCTCGGCTCGGTCTACCCGAACGACTTCCCCAACCGGGGCAAGATGCAGCGGGTCTACGTGCAGGCCGAGCAGCTCCAGCGTATGACCGCGTCGGACATCCTCAACTACGCGGTGAAGAACGCCACCAACACGATGGTGCCGATGTCGTCCTTTGCGGAGCTGAAATGGGGCATGGGGCCGAGCCAGATCGTCGGCTTCAACGGCTATCAGTCGGTGCGCTTCACCGGCGAGCCGAACCCCGGCTACACGTCGGGCGACGCCATCGCCGAGATGGAGCGGCTGATGCTCCAATTGCCCAAGGGTTTCGGCTACGCCTGGACGGGTCAGTCCTATCAGGAGAAGCAGGCCGGCAGCCAGGCGAGCCTGCTGCTGGCGCTGTCGGTGCTGATCGTGTTCCTGTGCCTCGCCGCGCTCTACGAGAGCTGGGCGATCCCGGTCTCGGTGATGCTGGTGATTCCGCTCGGCGTCATCGGCGCGGTGGCGGCCGTGTACCTGCGCGGCATGCCCAACGACGTCTACTTCAAGATCGGGCTGATCACGATCATCGGGCTCTCGGCCAAGAACGCGATCCTGATCGTGGAATTCGCGCGTGACCTCTGGAGGCCCGGAACCTCGGTGGTGCGGGCGGCGATCGACGCGGCGACCCTCCGGTTCCGGCCGATCGTGATGACGTCGCTCGCCTTCATCTTCGGCGTGGTGCCGCTGGCCATCGCGACCGGTGCCGCCTCGAAGAGCCAGCAGGCGATCGGCACCGGCGTGATGGGCGGCATGATCACCGCTACCGTGCTGGCGGTGTTCTTCGTGCCGGTGTTTTTCGTGGTTGTCATGCGCTTGTTCCGGCGCAAGGCCGTGGCGGAGGGGGAGGCGGCGGAAGCCGAGACGCGTCCCGAGCCGGCGCGGGTGGCGGCCGAGTGAGCGGCGCCGTTCGCGTCGTGGTTTATGCAAGGCGCGACAGGCCCCCTCTCCCGTGCGGGAGAGGGTTGGGGTGAGGGACGAGAAGTCTCAGGATCGAGCGCACCCTTGAAGCGCCGACAGGTCGCGCCCTCTTCAGGAAGACCTGATCCCTCACCCTGTCCCTCTCCCGCACGGGAGAGGGGACCCGCGCTCGATCCTCGACCGTAAATCTCTGACACGCCTCCGAGACCGCGGGAATTGGCCCCTCAACCAGTACCTCTGGTCCGAACCTTGCTGTGGGCGCAGCGGTCGCGCCGTTTGCCGACGCGCGGTGCCGGGGCTAAGCCTAACCACCGCTTCCGCGGAACGGCCTGCGCTCAACTTTCACGGTTCCGGAGATCCGCTTGTCCCGCTCAGCCCTGAAGACCCTCGCCCGCGGCGTGTCCGTGGGTGCGGTCGCGACCCTGGCGTTCGCGCTGCCCGCGCAGGCCGCCAACGTGTTCCGCTTCGCCTTCCAGGGCGATCTGAAATCGCTGGATCCGTACTCCCTCAAGGAAAGCTTCACGGAAGGGATGCAGCAGGCGGCCTACGAGTCCCTCGTTACCCTCGACAAGAACCTGAAATTCGCCCCCGGCCTCGCAGAATCCTGGGAGACCCCCGAGCCGACCCGCTGGCGCTTCCACCTGCGAAAGAACGTCAAGTTCCACGACGGCTCGCCCTTTACCGCCGACGACGTGCTCTTCTCCGCTCAGCGGGTCCGGGCCTCCGGCTCGAACTTCACCACCAACGTCCCCTCCGACGCCGAATTCGTGAAGGTCGACGACTTCACCGTCGACATGGTGCTGAAGAAGCCGAACCCCATCGCCATCGCCCAGTTCCCGACCTGGCTGATCATGTCGAAGGCGTGGTCCGAGAAGAACGGCGTCGTCCAGCCGACAGCGCCCAACGCCACCAGCCCGAGCTACGCCACCCTGCATGAGAACGGCACCGGCCCGTTCGTGATCGCCGAGCACCAGCCCGGCGTGAAGACCGTGTTCAAGAAGTTCGACGGCTACTGGGGCAAGGTCGAGTCGAACCTCGACGAGGCGATCCTCACCACCATCGCCAATCCGGCGACGCGCGTCGCCGCGCTGCTCTCCGGCGAGGTCGACTGGATCGATCCCGTGCCGCTGCAGGACCAGCAGCGGGTCAATGCCAGCGGCACCGCCATCGTGATGGCCGGGCCTGAGCTGCGCACGATCTTCCTCGGCATGGACCAGGATCGGGACGAGCTGAAGGATTCGAGCGTCAAGGGCAAGAACCCGTTCAAGGACATCAAGGTGCGCGAGGCCTTCTACCTCGCCATCGACGAGGAGACGATCGCCAAGCGCGTCATGCGCGGGCAGGCGGTGCCCTCCGCGCTGATGATCGCCCCGGCGCTCTACGACCGCGGCGCCGAGTTCAAGCGCCCGGCCACCGACCTCAAGAAGGCCAAGGAGCTGATGACCCAGGCCGGCTATCCGGACGGGTTCTCGCTCACCATGGATTGCCCGAACGACCGCTACGTCAACGACGAGGCGATCTGTCAGGCGGTGGTCTCGATGCTCGCCCGCATCAACGTCAAGGTGAATCTCAACGCCCAGCCGAAGGCCAAGTACTTCGCCAAGGTTCTGGCGCCGAACTACGACACCTCGTTCTACCTGCTCGGCTGGACGCCGTCCTCGCTCGACAGCCACAACATCCTCTACGAGATCGTCGGCTGCCGGAAGCCCGGTGACAAGTCGGGCCGGGGCAGCTGGAACCTCGCGGGCTATTGCGACCCGAAGATCGACGAGATCGCCGACAAGGTCGAATCCGAGACCGACAAGACCAAGCGCGACGCGCTGATCAAGGACGGCTTCGACGTCCTCAACACCGATTGGGGCTACATCCCGCTGCACCAGCAGGCGCTGGCCTGGGGCGTCTCCAAGAAGGTCCACCTGACCCAGCGCGCCGACAACCTGCTCCTGCTCTACTGGGTGTCGAAGGACCCGCAGTAGGAGCCGGGCGTGCTCGCCTTCCTGCTGCGGCGGGTGATCCAGGCGGCCGCGGTCCTCGCGGTCGTCGGGCTCATCGCCTTCGCGATGTTCCGGTTCGCGGGCGATCCCGTGAACCAGATCGTCGGCCCCGACACCACCGTGGCCGAGCGAGCCGAGATCCGCAAAAGTCTCGGCCTCGAGGATCCGGTGCTGGTCCAGTTCGCCCGCTATGCCGGCAACGTGGTGCGGGGCCAGTTCGGCATCTCGTACCAGTTCCGGCAGCCGGTCTCGCAGCTCCTGGCCGAGCGCATGCCGGCGACGCTGGAGCTCGCCTTCTGCGCCACGGTGTTCGCCCTAGTGGTGGGCATCCTGATGGGCGTGTACTGCGCGCTCTTCCGGGATTCCTGGCTCGCCGGGCTGTTCCAGGCGGTCTCGCTGATCGGGATCAGCCTGCCGACCTTCCTGATCGGCATCCTGCTGATCTACCTGTTCTCGGTGACGCTGGGCTGGCTGCCCTCCTACGGGCGCGGCGACACGGTGCGGCTCGGCTGGTGGACCACCGGATTCCTGACCGCCTCCGGGCTCAAGGCGCTGATCCTGCCCTCGGTGACGCTCGGCTTGTTCCAGATGACGCTGATCATGCGGCTGGTCCGCGCCGAGATGCTGGAGGTGCTGCGCACCGACTACATCCGCTTCGCCCGCGCCCGGGGTCTCACCACCCGGGCCGTCCACCTGCGCCACGCCCTGAAGAACACGCTGGTGCCGGTGATCACCATCGCGGGGCTGCAGCTTGGCTCGGTCATCGCCTTCTCGATCATCACCGAGACGGTGTTCCAGTGGCCCGGCATGGGCCTGCTGTTCGTCCAGGCCGTGCAGAACGTCGATATCCCGATCATGTCCGCGTATCTGCTGCTGGTCGCGCTGATCTTCGTGACCATCAATCTCGTGGTCGACATCCTCTACACGGTGGTGGACCCGCGCCTGCGGCTCTCCACCGGGCGGGCGGCATGAGAGGCGACCGATGAGCGGATACGACCTCGACGCGGGCGATGCCCCGCCGGTCCCATTGCCGGAGGCGAAGCGCTCCCGGCTCGCCCGCTGGCGCGATTCCGACCTGCTGGCGAACTTCCTGCGCTCGAAGACCGCCATGGCGGCGCTGATCGCCACGGTTCTGATGGTCGGCCTCGCCTTCGCGGCGCCGCTGATCGCCCCCCAGAACCCCTACGACCCGGCCCAGCTCGACCTGATCAACTCCAACCTGCCGCCGATCTGGCAGGCGGACGGTCAGGCGCCCTACTACCTCGGCACCGACGACCAGGGCCGGGACGTGCTCTCGGCGGTGCTGTACGGCCTGCGGCTGTCGCTGATCGTCGGCGTGCTCGGCGTGCTGACTTCCGGGGTGCTCGGCATCGCGCTCGGCCTGATCGCCGGCTACGCGGGCGGGGCCGTCGACACGCTGATCATGCGGGTCGCCGACGTGCAGCTCACCTTTCCGGCGATCCTGATCGCCCTGGTGGTGGACGGTGTCGCCAAGGCGAGCTTCGGCAGCGCACTGGATGTCGGGCCCTTGATCGGGCTGATCGTGGTGTCGATCGGCCTGTCCTTCTGGGTACAGTACGCCCGCACCGTGCGCTCCTCCGTGATGGTCGAGAAGGGCAAGGATTACGTCCAGGCGGCCCGGCTGATCGGCCTGTCGCCGCCGGTGATCCTGGTGCGCCACGTCCTGCCCAACGTCACCGGGCCGGTCTTCGTGATCGCGACGATCAATCTCGCGCTCGCGATCATCACCGAGGCGACGCTGTCGTTCCTCGGCACGGGTCTGCCCGAGACCATGCCGTCGCTCGGCACCCTGATCCGCACCGGCAACCGGTTCCTGTTCTCCGGCGAGTGGTGGATCGTCGCCTTCCCGGGCGTGGCGCTCGCCGGGCTGGTCATCGCCATCAACCTCCTGGGGGATTGGCTGCGCGACGCGCTCAATCCGAAGCTGCAATGACCGAAACCATCCTCTCCGTGCGCGACCTCACGGTCGCGTTCGACACCCGCCGCGGGCCGCTCACCGCCATCGACCGGGTGTCGTTCGACATCGGCCGGGGTGAGATCCTGGGCGTCGTCGGCGAGTCCGGGGCCGGCAAGTCGGTGACCGGCTCGGCGGTGATCGGGCTGATCGACCGCCCCGGCCGGATCGCCGGCGGCGAGATTCTTTTGCGCGGCGAGCGCATCGACAACCTGTCCCCGGAGGCGATGCGGCGGGTGCGGGGCCGGCGCATCGGCATGATCTTCCAGGATCCGCTGACCTCGCTCGATCCGCTGTTCCGGGTCGGCGACCAGATCGTCGAGACCCTGCGCACCCACACCAGTCTGTCGGCGAAGGCCGCCCGCACCCGCGCCATCGACCTCCTGGCCGAGGTCGGCATCCCGGCACCCGAACGGCGGATCGACGGCTACCCGCACGAATTCTCCGGCGGCATGCGCCAGCGGGTGGTGATCGCGCTCGCGCTCGCCGCCGAGCCGGAGCTGCTCATCGCCGACGAGCCGACCACGGCGCTGGACGTCTCGGTCCAGGCCCAGATCATCACGCTGCTCAAGCGCCTCTGCCGCGAGCATGGCACCGCCGTGATGCTGGTGACCCACGACATGGGCGTCATCGCCGAGGCCGCCGACCGGGTCGCGGTGATGTATGCCGGGCGGGTCGCCGAGATCGGCCCGGTCGCCTCGGTGATCGCCAAGCCCCACCACCCCTACGCGGTCGGCCTGATGGGGGCGATCCCGACCCTGTCGCAGGAGGCGGACCGGCTGAGCCAGATCCCCGGCTCGATGCCCCGGCTCACCGCC
The DNA here is from genome assembly GCF_022829605.1 of Methylobacterium sp. E-065. Taxonomy (GTDB): domain Bacteria; phylum Pseudomonadota; class Alphaproteobacteria; order Rhizobiales; family Beijerinckiaceae; genus Methylobacterium. The sequence continues at coordinate 51,287 of NZ_JAKSYD010000128.1, forward strand.
ATCCCGCAGGGCTGCGCCTTCAACCCGCGCTGCCCGAAGGTGTTTGCCCGCTGCCGCGTCGAGCGGCCCGAGCCGATCCCGGTCGATGCCAGCCGGGTCGCCTGTCACCTGTACGATGCAGCGGAGCGCGCAGCGTGAGCGCCTACGTCGAAGTCACCGACCTGCGCCGCCGGTTCGACGTCTCGAAACCCTGGCTCAACCGGGTGATCGAGCGCGAACCGCGGAAATTCCTCACGGCGGTGGACCGGGTCGGCTTCACGATCGAGAAGGGCGAGACCTTCGCGATCGTGGGCGAATCCGGTTCCGGCAAGTCGACGGTCGCCCGGATGGTGGTCGGCCTGCTGCCGCCCTCGGCCGGCGAGGTGACGATCACCGGCGTGTCGATGACCGATCCGCGCCAGGCTGCGGCCCGGCGGCGCCTGCGAGCGCGGATCCAGATGATCTTTCAGGATCCCTACGCGTCCATGAACCCGCGCTGGCGGGTCGGAAAGATCATCGCGGAGCCGATCCGCGCCTTTAACCTGATCCAGGGGGAGGGGGCGATCCGCGCCCGGGTCGGCGAGTTGCTCGGCCTCGTCGGGCTCCACGCGGACGATTCGAAAAAATACCCGCACGAATTCTCCGGCGGGCAGCGCCAGCGGGTGGCGATCGCCCGGGCGCTGGCGAGCCAAGCCGAGTTCCTGGTGGGCGACGAGCCAACCTCGGCGCTCGACGTGTCGGTACAGGCCCAGATCCTCAACCTGATGCGCGACCTGCAGGATCGGCTGGGGCTGACCTACCTGTTCATCTCCCACAACCTCGCCGTGGTCCGCCACATGGCGACCCGGGTGGGGGTGATGTATCTCGGCCGCCTCGTGGAGGTCGCCACCGCGAAAGACCTGTTCGCGGCGCCCCGCCATCCCTACACGCGGATGCTCCTCGACGCGGTGCCCGACCTCGCCCATGTCGGCCGCGCCCGGGTGCCGGTCTCCGGCGAGATCCCGAACCCGATCGATCCGCCGCCGGGCTGCACCTTCAACCCGCGCTGCCCGCTGGCCAACGACCGCTGCCGCACCGAGGTACCGGCGCTGCTCGACGGCGTTGCCTGCCACGCCGTGCACGAGGGGCGGGCCTGACGGGGCGCGGTCACGCGTCGCGCCACTCCGAAAACGTCGCCGCCTGCCCAACGGGCACGCCGTCACGCTCGAGCTGCCAGACCACCGCGCGCTCGATCCAGAAGCGCCGCCCGTCCTTGGCGATGCGCAGGCCGCGGTAGCCGCGGGTGAATCCGTCCCGGGTCACGGCGTCGAGCAGCCGCTGGCGCTCGGCCCGCTCGGGCGCCTCGGCCGAGAGCCGCGAGGGCAGGCCGACGAGTTCCTCCCGGCTGTATCCGAAGCAGGCCTGTGCGGCCCGGTTGGCGTAGACGAAGCGCGGATCCGCGCCGCCGTCATGCGCCAGGACCGCGAACGGCGCCTGCCCGTAGAGCCACGCCGCGTCCGCACCTTCGGGCACAAGTGGCGTGCCCAGGCGCCGCGCGTACCTGTCGGTGAGCACGGCGAAGAAGTCCGGGTCGTGCGAGAGGTCGGTCATGGCGTGCCGAAAAGGGAGCGGCCCAAGCGGCCGCGGATCATGCGGATGCAGTCAGACCCGGTTCGATCGCAGCGTGCAACGGCGATCCGCAACTGCGGCTGCTGACAAATACGCTTTCGTGAATACATCAAATGCATCCCAGATATTTTGCTGCCGCACTCGTCTCCACAATTATTATAGACTATAAACTAGTTCAATAATTGTATTGATGTCTGATTTAGAATGTATCTCGTATTGGTTGGGCGGGTTGACGAACTTGCATCGGTGACGTTATAGCCCAATCAGTATCGGTGCTGCGACGGTCAGATCACCGAGGTTCCGTGGGCGCGGTTCATGGTCTTCAAAAAGATCATGGTCGAGCCGGGATTGATTTTATGCCGGTCTCGACCCGGGCGCTTCTCTTTCCACGCTCTTGAGCCGATCCGAGGGCCGGCGGCCGGCTTCAGGGTGTTCATAGTCTCGTCGTCATGAAGTCCGGAATACCATCCTCGAAGCGGCATCGCGCGTGCGCGAGTCGCCGAGCCGGGGCCGCCGTTCAAGCTCCGGGTCACGGCTGCCAAAATCCGCTGGATGGAGGCGGCGGTTCCGCGATGGCACGTCCGAAACACAGGCGATCGACAGGTGGGATGCATGGATCCTGAAGGATCCGGGATCGAGCCCGGGACCTCGGCCCAGTCAGTCGTTCGGCCGCTGCGGATTCTTGCGATCGCCGTTCAGAAGGGCGGCACCGGCAAGACGACGCTGGCCGCCTCCCTGGCGGTGGCCGCCGCGGAGGCGGGCGAGCGCGTGGCCGCGCTCGATCTCGATCCGCAGAACTCCCTGGCTGGCTGGGGTGCTCTCCGGACGGAGCGATCCGTCGCCGTCGATCGGGTCCAGCCCTGGGAGATCGGGCAGCTCCCGGCGATCCTGGACCAACTGGCCGAGCAGGGCACGACGCTCGCCGTCCTCGACACCGCCGGCAGCGCCGCGGGGCTGGCGCCGGCCCTGAAGGCAGCCGATTTCGCGCTGCTGCCGGTGCGGCCCTCGCGGCTCGACATCGTGGCGGCGCGCCCGACGCTCAAGGCGCTGGTCGATCTCGGCCTGCGCGGGCGGCTGGCCCTCGTGCTGAACCAGTGCCCGCCGCTGCCCTCGCCCCGCACCAGCGCCTATGCCGAGCAGCTGCACGGACTGGGCGTGCTGGCCGAGCCGAGCATCATCCACCGGGTCGACCACCAGGACGCCTTGGCGACCGGCCTCGGTGTCACGGAATACGCCCCCGGTGGCCCGGCCGCCGAGGAGATCCGGGCCCTGTGGGCCTGGATCGACGCGAAGATGCGGGCGACGGCGCACTGAGGCCTCAGCGCTGGCCGAGGGCCGCGAGGATCCGCGCCCAGGAGCGCGTGCCCTTGTGGAAGCTCGTCAGATCGTACTTCTCGTTGGGCGAGTGGATCCGGTCATCGTCGAGCCCGAAGCCGATCAGCAGGGTGTCGCGTCCGAGGATCCGCTTGAAATCGCCCACGATCGGGATCGAGCCGCCGGCCCCCACGGTGACGGCCGGCACGCCCCATTCCTCGGCGAGCGCGGCCTTGGCGGCCCCGAGCTGCGGCATGTCGAACGGCAGGGTGATCGCCCGCGAACCCTTGTAGGTGATGACCTCGACCCGGCAATCGGCCGGGATCCGTGCCCGCACGAAGGCCTCGAACGCCTCGGCCAGCCGCTTCGGGTCCTGATCGTCCACGAGGCGGAACGAGACCTTGGCCGAGGCCGTGGAGGCGATCACCGTCTTGGTGCCTTCGCCCGTGTAGCCGCCGATGATGCCGTTGGCGTCGCAGGAGGGGCGCGACTGCACCAGCTCGATCGGCATCCGCCCGCGCTCGCCCGCGGGCTCCTTGAGGCCGATCGGGCCGAGCAGCGTCTCGGGCGTCAGGCCGAGGCCGCGCCACTGCTCCAGAACCTCGGGCGGACGCTCGTGGACGCCTTCGTAGAAGCCTGTGAGGGTCACCCGCCCGTCGTCATCGTGTAGGTCGGCGATGATCTTGGACAGCACGTGGATCGGATTGCGCGCCGCCCCGCCGAAGAAGCCCGAATGCAGGTCGCGATCAGCGCAGGTCACGATGACCTCGAAATAGGCAAGGCCGCGCAGCGACGAGGTGATGGCCGGGGTGGTGCGGTTCCACATGCCGGTGTCGCAGACCAGCACCACGTCGCAGCCGAGTCTTTCTCGATTGGCCGCGACCCATTCGGGCAGGCCCTGCGATCCGCTCTCCTCCGCGCCCTCGATCAGGATGGTGACGCCGCAGGGCAACTCGCCGTTCATCGCGATGGTGGCCCGGCATGCCTCCACGAAGGTCATCACCTGCCCCTTGTCGTCGGAGGCGCCACGCCCGACGATCTTTTTTCCGCCCTGCCCGTCGTCGGCGATGTGCGGCTCGAAGGGCGGCGTCGTCCAGAGGTCGAGGGGATCGACCGGCTGCACGTCGTAATGGCCGTAGAACAGGACGTGCGGCGCCCCGGGCTTCGGCTTGTGAGCCAGCACCACCGGGTGGAGCGAGGTCTCCTCCACGGAGGTCTCGAAGCCCAGCGCCGTGAGATCCTGGGCCAGCCAGGCGGCGGCCTCCCGGCACGGGCCGGCGAAGGCCGGATCGGTGGAGATCGACGGGATCCGCAGGAAGGCGAACAGCCGCTCCAGGGCGTTCTCCAGATCGGCGTCGATGTCGTTGAGGATCGCGTCGAGCGCGGCCATCGGGGGCTCCGGGGTTTGTTCGCAGCACGAGGGTTAGCCGAGGCGGGGCAGGGGCGGCAATGTCGGGCGGCGGATGGATTGGCTCTGGAGCCGCTGCACGGCGCGTCTCGTGCTGGATCCGGGTCGCATTCCGCTGTCGCTGCATGCGCCCGCGAGAGGGCGCCGCGCTTCATGTTGCACTGTCCCCTTTCCCGGGCAGGTGAAGCGAAGCGGAGCCTGATCCGAGATCCAGCACACGAATCCGCAGCCACAGCCGTCCGATCCGAGACCGAGAATCGCTGCCCCGGAACGGGCGCGGATTGGAACGGTTGTCGACAGAGCCCGCCGCCCCGCACCGTGGACACGCCATGCGCCTTGAGAACCAGCCGCCCGTGTCGGCGGATACGCCCATTGGCATCACGCTCACGATCAACGGGCAGCGGCGCGAGCTTCAAGTCGCCCCATGGACTACGTTGCTCGACCTTCTGCGCGAACGGCTCGACCTGACCGGCACCAAGAAGGGTTGCGACCACGGACAGTGTGGCGCCTGCACGGTTCTGGTGAATGGCACCCGGGTCAATTCCTGCCTGACCCTCGCCGTGATGAAGGACGGCGCCGAGATCACCACGGTGGAAGGCCTCGCCGGCCTCGGCGACCGGGCAGGCAGCAACGCCCTCCACCCGATCCAGGAGGCGTTCATCGAGCACGATGCCTTCCAGTGCGGCTACTGCACCCCGGGCCAGCTCTGCTCGTCGGTCGGCCTGATGAACGAGGGCCATGCCCATACGCGCGATGAGATCCGCGAAGCGATGAGCGGCAACATCTGCCGCTGCGGGGCCTACACCAACATCGTCGACGCCATCGAGGACGTCATGCAGGGAGGCGCCCGATGAACCGCTTCGATTACGTCCGCGCAGGCACGGTGGCGGAGGCGGTGCAGGCCTTCGGGGCCGGGGCCCGCTTCATCGCGGGCGGCACCAACCTGATCGACCTGATGAAGTACGACGTCGAGAAGCCGGGCCGGCTGATCGACATCACCCGCCTGCCCCTCGACAAGATCGAGGCTCACGGGAACGGCCTGCGGATCGGGGCGCTCGCCACAAACGCCAAGGTGGCCTACGACGACCGCGTCGCGGAGCGCTATCCGCTGCTGCGCAACGCCATCCTGGCCGGCGCTTCGGCGCAGCTGCGCAACGCGGCCTCCACCGGCGGCAACCTGCTCCAGCGCACCCGCTGCTACTACTTTTACGACACGGCCACCGCCTGCAACAAGCGCGAGCCCGGCTCCGGCTGCCCGGCAATCGGCGGGATGAACCGCATCCACGCGATCTTCGGGACGAGCGAGAACTGCATCGCCACGCATCCCTCCGACATGTGCATCGCGCTGGCCGCCCTGGAGGCCACCGTGCAGGTGAGCGGGCCGCAGGGCGACCGCTCGATCCCGTTCTCGGAGTTCCACCGCCTGCCGGGCGACACGCCGGAGACCGACACCAACCTCGCCCCCGGCGAGATCATCGTCGCGGTCGACCTGCCGGAGAGCCGCTTTCCGCAGCACTACACCTACCTGAAGCTGCGCGATCGCCTGTCCTACGCCTTCGCGCTGGTCTCGGTGGCGGCGGCCTTGGAGCTCGACGGCGACACGGTGAAGACTGCGCGCCTTGCGCTCGGCGGCGTCGCCCACAAACCTTGGCGCAACCGCGAGGCCGAGGCCCTGCTCGAAGGCAAGCCCGCCACGCGCGAGAGCTTCCAAGCGGCGGCCGACCTGATCGTCTCCGAGGCGCAGCCCCAGTCGGAGAACGGCTTCAAGATCGATCTCGCCCGGCGGGCCATCGTGCGCGGCCTCGAACAGGCCGCTGCCGGCACGCCCCAGTCGCTCAGCGACAAGCGCATCCAGTAGGCCCGCCATGACCGACACCGCAAGCCCCCAGACCTTCAGCTCCACCGGCCGCGACACCTTCGTGGGCACCCCGCGCAGCCGCATCGACGGCCCCGCCAAGGTCACCGGCCTCGCCAAATACGCGGGCGAGTTCGCCGCCCCCGGCCTCGCCTATGGGTACGTGGTATCGAGCGCCATCGCCAAGGGCCGGATCATGTCGATCGACGCGACCAAGGCCGAGGCAGTGCCGGGCGTCCTCAAGGTGCTCACTCACGAAAACCGGCCGCGCACCGCGTGGCGGGACAAGAACTTCCAGGATCAGGTGGCGCCCCCTGGCTCGCCGTTCCGCGCGCTCTACGACGATCTGATCGCGTTCAGCGGCCAGCCGGTCGCCCTGGTGGTGGCCGAGGATTTCGAAACGGCGCGCTACGCCGCATCACTGGTCCACGTGACCTACGCGGCGCAGGAGCCGGGGACCGACCTGGGGGACCTGCGCGGCACCGCCTACGACCCGCCGGGCAAGCGCCAGGGCATCAAGCCGCCGCCGAAGCCCTGGGGCGACGCCGACGCGGCTTTCGACAGCGCACCGGTCCGCGTGCAGGGCGCCTACAGCCTCGCCGACGAGCACCACAACCCGATGGAGCCGCACGCCTCCACCGTCGTTGTGGAGCAGGACGGGACCTACACGGTCTACGACAAGATCCAGGGCGTCTCGAACAGCCACCAGTATCTCACCAACGTGTTCGGCCTGAAGCCCGATCAGGTGCGGGTGCTCAACCCCTATCTCGGCGGCGGCTTCGGCTCGGGCCTGCGCCCGCAATACCAGCTGTTCCTGGCGATGCTGGCCGCGCAGGAGCTCAAGCGCTCCGTCCGCGTGACCCTGACCCGCGACCAGATGTGGAGCTTCACCTACCGGTCCGAGGCGCTGCAGACGATCGCGCTCGGCGCCGAGCCGGACGGAACCCTGACGGCTCTGCGGCACGACGCCGTTCAGGGTACCTCGCAGTACGAGGATTACCAGGAGGTCGTCGTCAACTGGTCGGGCGTCCTGTACAAATGCGACAACGTCGCCCTGGGCTACCGGCTGGTGAAGCTCGACACGCCGACCCCGGGCGACATGCGCGCGCCCGGCGCGGTCACCGGCGTGTTCGCCATCGAAACCGCCATGGATGAACTCGCCTACGCGACCGGCATGGACCCGATCGCGCTGCGGCTGAAGAACTACGCCGAATCCGACGCCACCGCCGAGGGCAAGCCGTTCGGCTCGAAGGAGCTGCGGCGCTGCTTCGCGCTCGGCGCCGAGCGCTTCGGCTGGGCGAAGCGCAAGCCCGAGCCGCGCACCACCCGCGAGGGACGGGAGCTGGTCGGCTGGGGCGTGGCCACCGGCATCTGGGAATCGATGATGATGCAGTCGAGCGCCATCGCGACCCTGACGCCGGACGGCCGCCTGACGGTCGGCAACTCCACCGGCGACATCGGCACCGGCACCTACACGATCCTGACCCAGATCGCTGCCGATACCCTCGGCCTGTCGATGGAGTCGGTCACCACCAAGCTCGGCGACACCCGCCTGCCCGAGGCCCCGGTCGCAGGCGGTTCATGGACGGCGGCCTCCTCGGGCACCGCCGTGATGAAGGCCTGCCGCAAGGTCGGCGAACAGGTGTTCAAGCTCGCCCGCGCGATGGAGAACTCGCCGCTCGCCAATGTCGATTTCGACCGGGCGGTGTTCGCGGACGGCCGCATTTCGGTCGCGGGCGATCCCGGTCGCAGTGTTGCCCTGGTGGAGGTGCTGCAGGCGGCAGGCGTCGACAAGGTCGAGGCGGTCGAGGAGGCTGGCCCGGACAAGGACTTCAATCAGGCCTACGAGGCCTACACCCATTCTGCCATCTTCGCCGAGGTGAAGGTCGACGAAGAGTTGGGGCAGGTCCGGGTGACCCGCATCGTCTCGGCGATCGCGGCTGGCAAGATCCTGAACCCGAAGACGGCGCGCAGCCAGATCCTCGGCGGCGTGGTGATGGGGATCGGCTCGGCGCTGGAGGAGGAGTCGATGCTCGACCACCGGATCGGCCGGTTCATGAACCACAATCTCGGCGAGTACCATGTGCCGGTGAACGCCGATATCTACGACATCGACGTGATCTTCGTGGACGAGGAAGACAAGGCGAACCCGCTGGGCGTGAAGGGCCTCGGCGAGATCGGCATCGTCGGCACCGCGGCGGCGATCACCAACGCGGTGTTCCACGCCACCGGCAAGCGGGTGCGCCACTTGCCGATCACGGTCGACAAGCTGCTGTGAGGAGCGGGGTTGGAGCCGCTTCGTGGCACGTTGTGGGCTGGGTCTCAGATCAGGTTCCGCTGACGCTCAACCTATCCGGGAAAGGGCGGCGCAAAATGAATTGCGGCGCCTTCTCCCAGGCGCATGCAGGATCAGCTGAATGCGACTCGGGACCCGGCGCAAGGACACGCCGCACAGCGGCGCTCTCTGAAAACCCGTGAGCCACCTGCTGCAATCCTGGCGCTTCTGGGCGCTCGCCGCCGCAGGGTTCGCGGCGCTCACCGCGATCCTCGCCAAGCTCGGCGTGTCGGGCGTCCCGTCGGATGTTGCGACCTTCCTGCGCACGGCGGTCATCTTGATCTTCGCCGGCCTGATCGTGGTCGCCTCCGGGCAGGCGAGTGGGCTTGCGCAGATTTCTGGCCGCAGCCTCGTGTTCCTGATCCTGTCCGGGCTCGCCACCGGAGCGTCATGGCTCTGCTATTTCCGGGCGCTGTCGCTGGGCGATGCCGCCCGGGTCGCGCCGCTGGACAAGCTCAGCGTCGTGCTGGTGGCGATCCTCGGGACGAGCCTGCTCGGCGAAACGCTCAGCCTCGCCGCCTGGACCGGCGTCGCTCTGATCGCCGCCGGGGCCGCCCTTGTCGCCTCCGGCTGGTGACGTCGCACACCGATCCGTTAACCCGACCGGCGCATTCTGGCGGTGCCTCGTGCAAGGGGACCGCCATGGATTGGCTCTACCGCGGCTTCGAGACGTCGCTCCTCGGTCTCGCCCTATGTCTCGGCCTCGCGGCCTGCCTGACGCTGGGCGCCGACAGGCCGCCAAGCGGCGCGCTCGCGATCACGCTGCCGATGCTGACGGTGACCGCCCCCGCGCCCTGAAGCGATCCGTCAGGCGCCGTCCCGCGCGGCGCGGAACATGAAGCCCCGAGCTTCTTCATCCATCTCGGCCTTGAACGTGTGGCGACCCTTTAACGCTTCCGCCGCCTGGGCAGCCGGCCGGGCGTTGATCGCGTCGAGAAGGCGCTTCACGTTGGGCAGGTCCTTGAAGGCCTCCTCGCCGAGCACGAACGGCACCATCCGGGCCCAGCCCCACACCGCCATGTCGACGATCGTGTAGGTCTCGCCCAGCACGTAAGCGCGGTCCTTCAGCCGCTGGTCGAGGACGCCCCAATGGCGGCGCGCCTCGTAGGTGTAGCGCTCGGTGGCGTAGGCGCCGCCATCCCGCGCGAAGTGGCGGAAATGCACGCACTGACCCGAGAACGGCCCGATGCCGGTGGCCACGAACATCAACCAGGAGAGCATCTCGCCCCGCGCCGGCTCGCCCCCGGGCAGGAACAGCCCGGTCTTGCCCGCGAGGTAGAGCAGGATCGCGTTCGAATCGAACACCGTCACGTCGCCGTCGACGATCGCCGGCACCTTCCCGTTCGGGTTGATCGCCGAATAGCCGGGGTCGAACTGCTCGCCCTTGCGGGTATCCACCGGCACCGTCTCGTAGGGGAGGCCCATCTCCTCGAGACAGAGGGCGACCTTCATGGGGTTGGGGCTGAGATTGTAGAAGAATCGAATCACGGCGCTCTCCCTGAACGATCCCGGAAGGATGTCCGAGGCCGCGCGCTGCACAAGCCGCAACCGCGCAGGGCGGCTATTCGGTCACGATCTTGTAGCTGCGGCCCGGCACCAGCGCGGCGCCGCGTTCCAGCCCGTTGAGGACGAGGAACCGGTCGAGCGCCCGGTCGGGCACCGCCATGCGGCGGGCGAGTTCCTCGGCGCTGGTCGAGGCCGCCTGGACCACCTGCAGATGCAGGGGGCGCAGCACCGCCTCATCCGGGGAAATTGCCCCGAGGGTCTCGGTCCAGCGGCGGAAGGCCGGGTCGGGATCGGTCGCGCCCTTGGCAGCCATGATCATCCGGTAGGTCGAATCGCCGATCCGGATCGCCGCGAGGCGGAAGGTCCATTCCTTGCCCCGCGACAACGCGAAGGCGGCCGGGTGGCCGGCCACCTCCCGGGTCTCGAAGCCCGCCGGATCGAACGCGTCGTTCCAGCTCGCCTTCAGCACGGTGTCGAGGGGCTGGCCGTCCTTGGCTTCGATCTGGTCGAACAGCAGGCGGCGGTTGCCGTCCGTGGTCGTGCCGAGGACCGCCGAGCGGGTGTTCTCGACGGCGAACCCGTCCGGCACCTCGAACGCGATGCCCAGCCCCGGATGGATGAAGAGGTGCCCCCGCACGGCCCCGTCGTGCGGGTTGTCGCCGTAGGCGAGTCCGTCCACCGCGGCGAGGTAGGCGGCCCGGTCGTCGGTGCCAATGCCCGGCGCGCCGATGCGGCGGGCCGCGCGGGTGACCTGGGTGATGCGCTCGGCCGTGCCCGGATGGGTCGCCAGCATGTCGGGCTCGGTGGCGCTGTTCGCCTTCAGCCCCGTCGAGCGGTTGAGGGCGGTCAGGAAGCGGCCGGCCGCGAACGGATCGTAGCCGGCCTTGGCCAGCGTGCGCACGCCGGTGGCGTCGGCTTCCAGCTCCTGCTCCCGGGAGAATCGGGCCAGCGCGAAGCGCGACTGGCTCTGAAGCTGCGCGCCGGTATCGGGATCGTTCAGCACGTCCCGCACGACCCGGCTGACAAGCGCCGAGCGCAGTTCCAGCTCGCTGCGGGCTGTGGCGTGGTTGAGGGTCACGTGCGCCATTTCGTGCGCCAGCACGGCCGCCACCTCCGAGGTGTCGCTCGCCAGCGCCACGAGCCCGCGGGTGGCATAGAGCCGCCCGTTCGGCAGCGCGAAAGCGTTGACCACCGGCGAATCGAGCAGCGTCACCACGTAGCTCTGGTCGGGCCGGTCGCTCGCCTTCACGAGGCGGTCGGTTACCTCCGTGAGCATCCGCGTCACGTTGGGCGCGCGGGCCTCGCCTCCGAAGGAGGCCACGAGCTTGAGATGGTCGGCGTCTGAGACGCGCTCGCGACCCGTCGTGCGTGGCGCCTCCACGGGGACCCGCACCACCGCCGGCTGAATGGTCGCCGCGGTCTGGTCGGCCACGCAGGCACCCAGCAGAATGCTGAACGCCACGGCTGCAGCACAGGGTGCCGCCGCCTTGCGCGGGAAACATCCCGCCACCCGAAATTCCCCCGTGATCCCGCCCATCGCGATCAGCGCCGCAGCCCCCGTTCCGTCTCCGGGCCGGCCTCGGGCCGGTCCGCCTCGCCGAGGACCTCAATGGCGTCGGCCCCGACCTCCAGGGTCGGACCGCGCCAGATCTCCAGGATGCCGCGTACCTGCACGGTTCGGCCTTCGAGCGAGGCCGCACTCAAACCACGGGCACGCACCATTCGCCAAGTGCGTTTCGATACCGTCACCGTGAGCGCGTCCGCGCCCCGGGCCCCGAAATCGAGATAGGTCCGGGCGCCGCGCTCGCCGACATGGTGCAGCCGGCCCTCCACCACGACGAAGCGCCCGGCGAACGCGCGGAGCGCCGGGCCGTCGGTTGCCGCCGGGAGCGGCTCCCGCCACAGGCCGCGGCGTTTTGCCTGCGCGGCGGCCTCGACCAGATGCAGGGACGGGCGGCACAGCGAATCGGCCTCGTTCGCGTCGGCGAAGGCGAGACCTTCGCCGATCAAGCCACCCGCGAGATCCGTGTCGCCCTCCGCGACTTGGATGTCGGCCCGCTCCCGGCCCCAGCGATCGGGGTGCCCGCGGGGCGTCACCGTGAGTCCGGTACCCCGCCGCGCCTCGAGCCAGCCCCGCGCCGCAGCGGCGGGTTCCGGGGCGTCCGGCCAGCGCAGGGAGTCGAGCACCGCACGGGCCCCCGAGGCGAGGCGGATCTCGCCCCGGAGCCCGACGCCCTCCAACACCTCGGCGCGCGCCGGTCCCGTCATGCAATCCGCCACACCGCCCCGCGGTGCGCCCCGCACGGAGGTCACCGTCGCCCACGCCGCCAGCAGCGCGGCTCCGATCCGCTTCGCCGCGCCCACCGTACCGCGCATCCGACACCCCGGGACATCATGCGCCGTGAAGCGCGCCTGTCCACCCGGGCGCGGTTGGCCTGCGGCGGGGGAAATGCTATGGAGCCCGCGGTTGTCTCCGTAGCTCAGCTGGACAGAGCACAGGTTTCCTAGACAGGTTCAATTGGGCGTCGCATCGGGAAACCGCGCGGCGGATCCGCTCAAAGTCGGGGAAAGCTTCCGGCGCCGGCGTCTTACCGTCCGGTACCCTGCCAATCCCGAGCCAAGCCCGCCCGGCGCACTCGCGCCTCGCGGGAAGGTGTAGAGACTAGACGGGCGGCACCTAAAGGCCGGGCGCGAGTCCGGTCCAGGGTGAAGGGATAGTCCAGACCACGAACGCGGCTCCCGGGGCGCGGCGGCGAAAGCCGAAGTGGTATGAAACCTGGGGTCGCAGGTTCGAGCCCTGCCGGGGACGCCATTCTTTCAGGTCCAGGGTGCCGCACAGCCAGACGGTGCGGCCGGATCGTTCACCTTGTCGATCGCCCACCGGTGACAAGTTCGCCGGCGCGCGCTAAGCTTTGCCGCCAGGAATCGTGGCAAGGGGGTGGGCGAGCTTCTTCATGGCGGGTCAGAAAACCGATCAGCGCGACGTCTATGTCGGGCAGCGCATCGCTGAGCAGCGGCGGAAGGCATCCCTCACGCAGCGCCGCGTCGCGCAAAGCTTCGGTATGTCTGCCGCCCAGCTCCAGAAGTACGAGAAGGGCACGAACCGGATCAGCGCCGTCCATCTCGACATCTTCTCCCGGATGACCGGCGTGCCGATGGACTATTTCTTCAAGGGCATGCCGCGGACCGATGACTTCGTCGCCCCCGGATTCGGCGAGCGCGAGCAGGCATCCCTGTCCGACAGCGGGCTGAAGGGGTTGGCCGAGGTCGTGGGTTGCCACATCATCGAGAATTGCTCCGAGGAGACCCGCCGCGACGTCGCCGACGCGATTCGGGCCCTGGAGAACAAGCTCGGCAACTAGAACGGTGCTCCGAAAAGGCGTCATCGGCTTTGGAGAAAAGCTGAGCCGGAGCGATAACTGATAGCATCGTGCCGATTGCGATTCTCGACACGATGAACTCGGTATTCAGCACCGGCCGTTTTTCCACTCACATCGTCCGTTATAGCGGATCCGTTCGGCAATCCGTCTTGACCGGACTCGGGTCGGGTGCGAGAACCCCAACCCAAACTAGGGTCAAGCGCCGCGATCGCGCAGGCGTGCTCTGCAGCCGAGGCCGTCCATGCCGCGTTCCAACTACCTGTTCACCAGTGAGTCCGTCTCCGAGGGGCATCCGGACAAGGTCTGCGACAGGATCTCGGACACCGTGGTCGACGCCTACCTGACGGCGATGCCGGAAGCGCGGCTTGGGGTTGAGACGCTGGCCACCACCAACCGCATCGTCATCGCCGGTGAGGTGCGTGGACCGGACTCGGTCACCTTCAAGGATCTCGAAGCCCTGACCCGCGAGGCGGTGAAGGATATCGGCTACGAGCAGGCCGGCTTCCACTGGAAGAACAACGACGTCGCCATCCACCTGCACGCCCAGTCGGCCGACATCGCCCAGGGCGTGGACGCCGCCGGCAACAAGGACGAGGGCGCGGGCGACCAGGGCATCATGTTCGGCTACGCCGCCGACGAGACGCCCGAGCTGATGCCGGCCCCGATCTTCTACGCCCACCGGATCCTCAAGGACCTCGCCGACGCCCGCCGGGCCAAGCAGGGCGATGCCGCCAAGCTCGGCCCCGACGCCAAGAGCCAGGTCACGGTCCGCTACGAGAACGGCCGCCCGGTCGAGGTGACCCAGATCGTGCTCTCGACCCAGCACCTCGACGAGTCCTTGGACTCGGCGGACGTGCGCGCCATCGTGGAGCCCTACATCCGCAAGGCCCTGCCGGAGGGCTGGGTCAACGAGAGCACTGCCTGGCACGTGAACCCGACCGGCAAGTTCGTGATCGGCGGTCCGGACGGCGATGCTGGCCTCACCGGCCGCAAGATCATCGTGGACACCTACGGCGGCGCTGCGCCCCACGGCGGCGGTGCCTTCTCGGGCAAGGATCCGACCAAGGTGGACCGCTCGGCGGCCTACGCGGCCCGCTACCTCGCCAAGAACGTCGTGGCCGCCGGGCTCGCCCGCCGCGCGACGATCCAGCTTGCCTACGCGATCGGCGTGTCGAAGCCGCTCTCGATCTATGTCGACCTGCACGGCACCGGGAACGTGGACGAGGCCAAGCTCGAAGGCGTGCTGATGGACGCCCTGGACCTCTCGCCCCGCGGTATCCGCACGGCGCTCGGCCTCAACAAGCCGATCTACGCGCGCACCGCGGCCTACGGCCATTTCGGCCGCGCGCCGGAGGCCGATGGCGGCTTCTCCTGGGAGCGGACCGACCTCGCCGACAAGCTGAAGTCCGCGCTGGCCTGAGCCTCGCGCAGTCCGGTTTCAAAAGGTCGAGACCTTTTGCGGGTGCCGGGCTAAAGCCCTGCTGTTGGGCTGCGCCCAATGTCGGGCTCTGCCCTGACGACCCGCCAAAGGGCTCGCGCCCTTTGGAAACCCTTCACTCTTGCGCTGAACCGGCCGAAACCAAGTCGTTGCCATGTCTGAGATGAGCCAGCGACCCGGCCAGCCGGCCGAGGAGCCGGAGCGTGCCTTCTTCGGCCGGCGCAAGGGCAAGCGCCTGCGCGGCGAGCAGGAGCGGCGGCTCGCCGATCTGTTGCCCAAGCTGCGCGTAAGCCTGCCGCCGGACGACCGGCCCCTCGATCCGCGCACGCTCTTCTCCGCCCCACCTGAAGCGGTTTGGCTCGAGATCGGCTTCGGGGGCGGAGAGCACCTCGCCGCGCAGGCCGCGGCCCAGCCCAAGATCGGCTTCATCGGGGCCGAGCCCTTCGTCAACGGCGTTGTGAAGCTGCTCGCCGCGATCGAGGCGCGGTCCTTACGCAACATCCGCATCCGTGACGAAGACGTGACCGCTCTGCTGGCGCGCCTGCCGGATGCCTGCCTGGACCGGGTCTACCTGCTCTATCCCGATCCGTGGCCGAAGCGGCGCCAGCGCAAGCGCCGCTTCGTCTCGGACGCCTCGCTCGCGGAGATCGGCCGGGTCCTCAAGGATGGTGGCCTGTTCCGCTTCGCCAGCGACATCGACGACTATGCCGGCTGGACCCTGGTGCGAGCCGCGCGCTGCCCGGTGCTGACTTGGACGGCGCGCGCGGCGTCGGACTGGACGAAAGCCTTCCCGGACTGGCCCGGCACCCGCTACGAGGCCAAGGCGCTGGCGGCCGGACGGCGGCCGACTTACCTCGAGTTCGCCCGTCTCCCGCGCGGCTCCGAAACCTCAGCCTGACGCGCGCCCGGCTTCCCCTTCGGCTGCCCAGGCTCTAAGCCCGCAGGGATGGGGCACCGCAATTCCAGGGGACCACCTTGCCACGGCCACGCTCGGGCGGCATCCTGATTCGGTCGCGACGGGCGGGAGGCCAGCTCAAGCGGGAGCGCGCTGGGGCGCGTTCGAGGATTCGTCCAAGTGAGTGAGCGGGTGGCTCAGGGCCCGGCGGTGGACGACCCGTATCGCACCGGCTTCGAGGAGGCCGCGATCGGCCTCCTCGTGCTGGCGGCGGACGAGAGCGTGATCGCCGCCGCCAACCGGACCCTGCATGATCTGATCGGATGGGACCCGGGCACGCTGCCCGGCCGGGCGGTGGCCGACGTGCTCGGCGGAGGCCCAGGAGACCGTCAGAACGGCCTCCAGGCCGGCCTTCAGGTCTGGCGGCGGACGGATGGCAGCCCCCTCGACGTGCGGGTAAGCCGGGCCGGCCGCACCCTCGTGGTTGAAGCCGTGGACGTGGATGTGGCCGCCCATTCCGAGGCGAACAGCGAGGCGCTTTCCGCCGCGGGCCTCGGCGAATGGCGCTGGGACCGGGCCACGGGTCTCCTCACCCTGTCTCGGCGCGCGGCACGGATCCTGGGCCGACCGCCGGGCCGCTCCGTTTCGTGGGAGGACATGAAGACCAGCCTGTCTGAGGCCGAACTCGCGCGCCTCAGCGCGCTCATCGCCGAGGCGCGCGCGACCGGTTCGCCCTATCAGTTCGACACGCCCATCACGGTGGCCGGGCGAACGGTGATCCTGCGCGTCCGGGGACAGGCGGTGCTTGGCTCCGACGGCGAGCCCGCCAGCATGGTCGGCGTGATCCAGGACATCACCACCCGGGTCGAGGCCCGGGACGAGATCCTGTCCCGCGACCAGCGCCTGCGGGTCGCGACCACGATCGCGAAGCTCGGGATCTTCGAGTGGCACATGCTCGAGGACCAGGCGATCTGGGAGAACGAGCACATGTACGAGATCTTCGGGCACGCGCCCGAAGACGGCACCATCGGCAAGGCCGAGTTCCTGAACGACATCCTCCACCCGGAGGACCGCCCGGCCGTGCGCAAGGCGATCTCGCGGGCGCTGCGTGAGGATGGGATCCTGCAGATCGGCGGCCGCATCCGGCGCAAATCGGACGGCGCATGGCGCACGATCGACATGGCTGGCCGATTCGAGCGCGATGCCCCCGGCCGCTTGCCGCGCCGCCTGATCGGCGTGGTCGCGGACGTGACCGACCGGCGCCTCGCCGAGGAGCGCCAGAGCCTGCTGATCCGCGAGCTGCACCACCGGGTGAAGAACACGCTCGCCACCGTCCAGGCGATCGTGGGGTCCACCGCGCGGACGGCGTCGAGCATCGAGAGCTTCTACGAGGCCTTCGTCGGGCGCATCAAATCGTTGGCCCACACGCACTCGGTGCTCACCGAGGACACGTGGCAGATGGCCTCGCTGGAGAACCTCCTGCTCAACGAGCTGAAGCCCTACGCGGAGGTGACCGCGGACGGCGGCGCGGAGGGCCGGATCAGCCTGTCGGGGCCGGCCATCGACCTGCCCTCCGAGATCGCGGTGCCGATCGGGATGGCGATCCACGAACTCACCACCAACGCCGCCAAGTACGGGGCGCTCTCGAACCGAACCGGGCGGGTCGCGGTGGATTGGACCCTGGAGCCCGGCGGGCCGGCCGGCATCCTGCGCTTTTCGTGGCGGGAGACCGGCGGGCCGCCGGTGGCGCCGCCGAGCCGCCAGGGTTTTGGCTCGCGGCTGCTCCAGAGGGTCCTGATCGCGCAGGTCCAGGCTGAGGTGACGACCGACTACGCTCCCGACGGCTTCGCCCTCACCATGCGGGCCCCGATCCCGCCGCGCAACGACAGCCTCAACCCGCTGGTGTGATCCACCCGAAACGGGCGCTCAGGCCGCGCCCCGTGAGCCGGATTCGCCGCCGCCGTCCACGAAGGCCTTCAACTCGTCGAGGGACGCGAAGGTGAACCGGCCCTGCGGCGTCTCCGCCTCGATCGAGCCGTTCTCGAACATCACGTAGGTGTTGCCGCCCGAGGCGTAGCGCCCAACCACGGTGCGTGTGTCCGGCTTCGGGGCTGATGGCTGCGGCTCCGGCTCGGGGGTCAGATGCGCAGGCGGCCCCGCCCCCGGTCCAAGGAAGGATTCGGGCGCGGCGAACAGATCATCCTCGGGGGCGATCACGCCTGCCGGCTGCACCCCCACGGACTGCACCGCCTCGGATCGGGGCGCCTCCGGCTGGGACGGAGGGATCGGCCCCCGCGGGACGATGGGCGGCACAGGGGTGTACAGGCTCGGCTCGGCCCGGACCGGTTTCAGTAGATCGGCCGGCACAGGTGAAGCCGCCTCAGGCCGGAGATCCAGGTTCGGCTCGATCCGAGGGCGCTCGGGATCGAAGGGCGGCTCGACCACCGACGGCACGATGAAGGCTGGGGCCGCGGGTAGGATCGGCAGCCGAGCCCGGGCCTCGTCGGCGGTGTTCGGCGCCGCGCCGGGCGAGGATAGGGTCGTGGCAAGGGGCGCAGCTTCGGGCGAGACTTGCCGCGGCCCCGATGTCGGAACCTGTTCGATCGCCCGCGCGACGCGCCGGAAGCTGACAGCGAGCACGCCGAGGCCGAGCAGGACCGCCCCCGAAGAGGCCGCCACCGAGCCCGCGATCACCATCGCGAGCCCGCTCTCCAGCCGTACATACGGGAAGCCCTGGATCACGGCGGCGCAGCCCCCGATGATCATGGCGGCGGCGAGCGCGAACAGCGCAGCGATCATGAGACTCTCTGGCACGTGCCGGCTCCCGCCGGCCCTAAAGACGTAGCGCACAGTAAGGCCTGGCCGGGATATTGCAAAACCGGACGGCGAGATCACCCGGGATAGCGCACGCCGCCGGTTGTCTGCAGGTGAGCCCAAGCGGCCAAGCGGCTTCCGTTTCTGGGAGTTCCCACGTGGCCGGCCCGGAACGGCGTTGCCGTCCTGCGGCGCCCGACTTACCTAGCTGTCTCTCGACTCGGGAGCCCCCGCCGGGACGAGGCTGCCCTTTGCCCATGTTCTTTGCCAAGCGGAGACAGACGCGATGACTTTCACCCTGCCGGAACTGCCCTACGCGTATGATGCGCTCGGGCCGTACATGTCGAAGGAAACGCTCGAGTTTCACCACGACAAGCACCACAAGGCCTATGTCGATACGGGCAACAAGCTGCTCGAGGGCACCGATCTCCAGGGCAAGAGTGTCGAGGAGATCGTCAAGGCCGCCTACAACACCAATCAGCCGCTCTTCAACAACGCCGGCCAGCACTACAACCACATCCACTTCTGGCAGTGGATGAAGCCGAACGGCGGCGGGGCGATCCCCGGCACGCTCGCCAAGAAGATCGATGAGGATCTCGGCGGTGCGGAGAAGTTCAAGGCGGACTTCATCCAGGCGGGCATCGGCCAGTTCGGCTCGGGCTGGGCGTGGCTGGCCGTCAAGGACGGCAAGCTCGCCATCATGAAGACGCCCAACGGCGAGAACCCGCTGGTCCACGGCGCCAAGCCGATCCTCGGCGTCGACGTGTGGGAGCACTCCTACTACATCGACTACCGCAACCGCCGGCCCGACTACCTCAAGGCGTTCATCGAGAACCTCGTGAACTGGGAGCACGTCGAGAAGATGTACGCCGAGGCAACCGCCTGAGGCGTCCAGCCGGTGTCGCGGGCCTTGTGTCCGCGGCACCCTTGAGGTGGCCGATGAAACCGGCTCTTGATGCGCGCATCATCGGATGACCCGGTGTTGAAGGGTCCGGCCATTCCTCTGCAATCAATATCCGTGATGATTGAACAGCGCTCCTTCACGCTTCTGCGGGGGGAGGGGAGCCGCGCAGCGTTGCGCCCGAACCCATGATCCGCTCCATCCTCTCCGTCGGCGGCTGGACCCTGGTCTCGCGCGTCACCGGCTTCGCCCGGGACGTGGTGATGGCCGCCGTGATGGGCGCCGGGCCCATGGCCGACGCGTTCGTGGTGGCGTTCCGGCTGCCGAACCATTTCCGCGCGATCTTCGGCGAGGGCGCGTTCAACACCGCCTTCGTGCCGGCTTATGCCGGGCTCGCGGAGGCCGGTGCCCCGGGCGACGCGCACCGCTTCGCCGACCGCGTCTTCACGCTGATGCTGATCGTGCAGCTCGTGCTGCTCAACCTTGCGCTTCCGGCGATGCCGTGGGTGGTCCACGCCCTGGCGCCGGGCTTCGCCGAGGATGGCGAGCGTTTCCAGCTCGCGGTGGCGCTGACCCGGATCACCTTCCCGTACCTGCTGTTCATGACGCTGGTGACGCTGCTGTCGGGCATCCTCAATGCCCACCGGCACTTCGCCGTGGCGGCCGGCGCCCCGGTCCTGCTCAACCTCGCCATGCTGGCGGCCCTGTCCGTCAGCTTCCTGTTCCCGAACGCGGCCTACGCGGCCGCCTGGGGTGTGGCCGTCTCGGGCGTGCTCCAGTTCGGCCTGCTCTGGTGGGGCTGCCGGCGGGTGCGGGTGATGCCAGACCTCGCCGTGCCGCGGGCCGACCCGGCCTTGAAACGCTTCTTTGCAGTGCTGGGGCCGGCGGTGATCGGCTCCGCCGGGTTCCAGATCGCGGCCTTCGCCGACACGATCATCGCGAGCTGGCTGCCGACCGGCGCGGTCTCGGCGCTCTACTATGCCGACCGGCTCTACCAGCTCCCGTTCGGGGTCATCGCGATCGCAGCCGGCACGGTGCTGCTGCCCGAGATGAGTCGGCGCATCGCCGCAGGGGACGTCGCCGGCGCGCATGCGGCGCAGAACCGGGCGGCGGGCTTCTCCCTGGCGCTGTCGGCGCCGTTCACGGTAGCCTTCCTGACCATCCCGGGCCTGATCATGGCGGCCCTGTTCCAGCGCGGCGCCTTCAGCGCGGAAGATGCCGCCCGGGCCGCCTCGGTGCTGGCGGCCTACGGCTTCGCGCTGCCGGCCGTGGTGCTGGTGCGCAGCGCGACGGCGAGCTTCTATGCCCGCCAGGACACCAAGACCCCGCTCTGGGCCTCGCTCACGGCGATCGGGGTGAACGTCGCCCTCAAGCTCTGGCTCACCGGTTCCTATGGTGTGACCGGCCTGGCGCTCGCCACAGCGGTCGCCCAGTGGGTGAACCTGATCCTGCTGCTCGTCCTGGCCAAACGCCGGAACTGGACGGCACCGGGGCGCACCCTCGGGCTCACCGTCGCGGGGGTCGTGCTCGCCTGCCTCGGCCTCGCGGTGGTGGCCGTCTACGGCCAGGGCCTCGCCCAGGCGCTGGTTCCCGCCCTGACGCACGGGCGCGAACTCGCCATCCTGGCACTGCTCGGGCTCGCCGGCGCGGTGGTCTATGGCGGCCTGCTGGCGGGTTTGCTGCACCTGTTCGGCCTGCGCCTGCGCCGGGCGTGAGAAAAAGGTCGGGCTCGCCGCGGCGCGGGTCCGGCCCCAGATCGGGCGTTAGCACCCAGAGAGGATCGCCATGACCGACGCATCAGGACCGCTCGCGGGCGTGAAGGCCGCTGTCTTCGACGCCTACGGCACGCTGTTCGACGTCAACGCCGCGGTCCAGCGCTACGCAGGGGCGGTGGGGCCGGACGCCGACCACCTGTCCGAGGTCTGGCGCACCAAGCAGCTCGAATACAGCTGGACCCTGGCGCTGATGGGCCGCTACGCCGCCTTTTGGGACCTGACCGTGCGCGCCCTCGACTACGCGCTGGCGGTCCACCCGAACGTCGATCCGGGCCTGCGGGAGCGGCTGCTCGACGCCTACCGCGACCTTGAGGCCTATCCGGAGGTGCCGGGCGTGCTGGCGGTCCTGCGCAAGCGTGGCATCCGCACCGCGATCCTGACCAACGGCAACGCCGCTATGGTCGACCGCGCAGTAGCCTCAGCGGGGTTGGCCGATCACCTCGACGCCGTGCTGTCGGTGGACGACGCGCAGGTGTTCAAAACCCACCCCGACGCCTACCGGAGCGCCCTAACCCGGCTCGCAGTCGGGGCGGGGGATGTGCTGTTCTGCTCCTCGAACCGGTGGGATGTGGCGGGGGCGACCGCCTTCGGGTTCCGCACCGCCTGGGTGAACCGCAAGGGGCTGCCGGAGGAATACGCCGACCTCGCCCCGATGACGGTGGTAAAGAGCCTCGACGGACTACTCTGACCCCGCCGGCGGCGTGCCGGGTTATCTGGCACGCAATCCGATCGCGCGGCTTCGGGGATTTTTAATCCTCCCGGTGTTGGATCATCTCCAACACGAACGGGAGATGTTGCGCGTGTCCTTCAACGGTTCCTTCACGATGATTCGCGCCGGGGCCGCCGCCCTTGCGACGACCCTGGTGCTCGGGGCCGTCGCCCCGGCCACCGCACGCGACCAGACCGGCGCCATCGTCGGCGGCCTTGCGGCTGGCGTGGTCGGCGGCGTCGTGGGCAGCGCCCTCATCAACGGTGCCAACAACCCGCCTCCGCCCCCGCCGCCGGAGTACCGTCCGCGCCGTGTCCTGGTCGAGGAGCCCGAGCCCGTCGTGATCCGCGAGCGCCGCGGCCCGATCTGCCACTATGAGCGCCGCAAGGAGTGGCTCGGCGACGGCGAGTTCACCTACCGCCGCGTCGAGGTTTGCGAGTAATTCTTTTCGCCGAGCTGGTGTCCAGTTCGGCGAAGGGCCCTCTAACGCTTCACCCCTTGGACGGGCCGCACCAGCCGGGGAGGTATCCGGCCTCCTTGGACTTGGCCAACGCCATGGCCTTCTCCAGGGCGTCGGAGAAGTCGTTCTCTACGCGCTTCTCCTTTATGTTGCGCCGGAGGAAGTCCGCCCATAGGAACTCGCTGAACGGTGTCGTGTCCTTGGCGAAGCCGCCGGCGCGGCGCAATTCGCCCGCGAGGCTGCGGAACGGATCGTCCGCCAGATCGGCGATCGCCTTTGGAAGATCGTTGAAATCCCGGCGCACGCCCTCGGCGTCGTACGTGTAGACCCACGACTTGTGGTCGCACACGGTCCAGAACGCATCTTTCTCAAGGTGGTGCAGATCGGCGATCACCGTCACCAGCACGTCCTTGACGCCCTCTTCGAGCAGGGCGCGGGAGAGGTGGTGATGATCGACGACATAGTGGCGCTTCTTGGGGCCCAGCACCGTCGGGATCTGATGCGCGCCAAGGAATTCACGCTTCTTCTCGCCGTCATAGGCGCGCCATCGGCGGCGCTTCTCCGCCACCTCCCGGTAGCCCACGGTCATCTGGGTCGGCCGCAGCTCCGCGATCGGGACGGGCTTGAGCAGCGGTTCGCGTATGGTCATTGGGTCGCAAGTCCTGCGTGGTTCTGTCGCGCGGATGTCACAACGCACGGCAGGCCGGAAGGTCAATCCGGTGGGCGGTCACGTTTGCAGGATCGTGGGCCGGCGCACGGCCTCCAGCACGAACACCCGGATCGCCGAGGACAGGTTCTGGCCGCCACGCCCGGCATCGATGGTGCCGATCAACGCCTGGACCGACTGGCCCCGCGCCTCCGCGACCTCGCGCAAGGCTACCCAGAACGGATCCTCCAGGGACACGCTGGTGCGGTGACCCGCGATCATCACGGAGTGCTTGGTGAGGCCCGCGCTCACGCAGAGGCGGCCGCGCAGGTATAGGACCGGACCCTCATTCCGCCGGATCGGACCCGCCCCGTTCGAGGCGATGGCCCTCGTGGCGCTCGGTCTCCAGGGCCTTGCGCCGCTGCTGCAGGGTCTTAGCCTTCTTCGGCTGCCCGAACGCGATCCGGTTCGATTCGGCCTTGGCATCGTCGGCCGCGCGGGCCTTCGCCTTACGGACCTGACGCAGGTTGATGATCTCGGCCACGGATCGCCTCCCGATGGTGGCGACCGGCGCGTGACATCCGCGCCGGCCAAGTCGCAAATTTAGTCGGCGCTGGGGGCCAGCATGGTCTCCGGCCGGACCACGCGCTCGAACTCTTCCTCCGTCACGTACCCGAGGCGCAGCGCTTCCTGCTTGAGGGTGGTGCCGTTCTTGTGTGCGGTCTTGGCGATCTCGGCGGCCTTGTCGTAGCCGATCGAGGGGGCGAGCGCCGTCACCAGCATGAGCGAGCGACTCATCAGGTCGGCGATCTTGTCCTCGTTGGCCTTGATGCCGACCACGCAATTGTCGGTGAAGCTGATCGCCGCGTCGGCGAGCAGGCGGATCGACTGCAGCACCGCGTTGGCGATCACCGGCTTGAACACGTTCAGCTCAAAATTGCCCTGGGAGCCGGCGAAGCTCACCGTGGTGCCGTTGCCGATCACCTGGGCGCAGACCATGGTCAGCGCCTCGCACTGGGTCGGGTTGACCTTGCCGGGCATGATCGAGGAGCCGGGCTCGTTCTCCGGCAGCGACAGCTCGCCGAGGCCCGAGCGCGGCCCTGAGCCGAGGAAGCGGATGTCCTGGGCGATCTTGAACAGGCCGGCGGCCAGCGCGGCCAGCGCGCCCTGCGTGAACACGAGGGCGTCGTGGGTGGCCAGCGCCTCGAACTTGTTGTCGGCCGAGGTGAAGGGCAGGCCGGTCAGCTCCGCGACCTTGGCGGCGAAGCGCTCGGCGAATTCCGGATGGGCGTTGAGCCCGGTGCCGACCGCGGTGCCGCCCTGGGCGAGCGCCAGAACCCCCGGAAGGGTCGCGGCGACCCGCGAGCCGCCGAGCGCGACCTGGGCGGCGTAGCCCGAGAATTCCTGGCCGAGGGAGACCGGGGTCGCGTCCTGCAGGTGCGTGCGGCCGATCTTGACGATCGATCCAAACGCCTTCGCCTTGGCGTCGAGCGCCCCGTGCAGGTGCGAGAGCGCCGGCAGCAGGCGGCCCTGGATCTCGCGGGCCACGGCGATGTGCATGGCGGTCGGGAAGGTGTCGTTCGAGGACTGGCCGCGGTTGCAATGATCGTTCGGGTGGACCGGCGACTTGCCGCCGCGCTGGCCGCCCAGGCGCTCGTTGGCGAGGCTGGCGATCACCTCGTTGGCGTTCATGTTGGACTGGGTGCCCGAGCCGGTCTGGTAGATGACGAGCGGGAATTCGTCGTCGTAGCGGCCCTCCACCACCTCGGCGGCCGAGGCCGCGATGGCGTCGGCGAGCCTCGGGTCGAGGGCGCCGAGATCCTTGTTCACCAGGGCGGCGGCCTGCTTCACGAGGCCGAGCGCGTGCACCAGCGGCGCCGGCATCCGGTCGGTACCGATCTTGAAGTTCTGGATCGAGCGCTGGGTCTGCGCGCCCCAGTAGCGATGCGCCGGGACCTCGATCGGACCGAACGTATCCGACTCGGTGCGGGTGGCGGTCTCGGTGGGCGACATCGTGGCCTCTACGTCTGGTGCAGTGCGGTGCCTACTTAAAGGAGGCGCGGCTGAATCGCGATGCCGGTTTGTGCCGGCGCACCGACAAGGGCGGGGCTCTGTACCCGCCGGAAGGAGCCGATGAGCGCAACGATCGACCTGCCCGAACCCGCCACCCGGTTCCGTCCCACCGTGCCGCCTCCGCTCAAGGAGCCGCTCGGCCTGTTCGCGTTCCTGCGGGCGGCGCGGAAGAACCCGATCACCACTTGGATGGACGCGCATTTCAAGCTGCCGGTGGTGGCGGCCGAGGGTGCGATGGGCCGGATCACCCTGGTGAGCGACCCGGCGCTGATTCGGTACGTGCTGATCGAGAACGCCGAGAATTACCGCAAGGACGATCTCCAGCGCCGGGTTCTCGCCCCCGGGCTCGGCAACGGCCTGCTCAGCGCCGAGGGCGACGAGTGGCGGCTTCAGCGCCGGACGCTGGCGCCGATCTTCAACGCCCGCACCGTCCAGGGCTTTTCTGACGCGATGAACGCAGCCGGCGCGCGCCTCGGCCGGCGCCTCGCCCGCCGGGCCGGCAAGCCGGTCGACGTCGCCCTGGAGATGACCCGCGTCACGTTGGACGTGCTGGAGCGGACGATCTTCACGCATGGCCTGCCGAGCGATCCGGACGCGCTGGGCCGTGCCATCACGCGCTTTCTAGAAGCGGTGGGGCCGATCGACCCGCTCGACGTATTCGGCGTGCCCGATTTCGTGCCGCGGATCGGCCGGCTGCGGGCGCGCCCGGCGGGGCGCTTCTTCGCCGAGGTGGTCGACGAGCTGATCGCCCGGCGCAAGGCGCTGATGGCGCAGGATGAGGCGCCACGGGATCTGCTGACGCTGCTGCTGGCCGCGCAGGATCCCGAGACCGGCAACGGCCTCTCGGATCTCGCGGTGAAGGCCAACATCGTCACCTTCATCGCCGCCGGCCACGAGACCACCGCCAACTCCCTGACCTGGACGCTCTACTGCCTGTCGCAGGATCCAGGCGCCCAGGCGCGGATCGAGGCCGAGGTCGACGCTGCCGGGCCGGGGGACTTCTCGGTGGAGCGGCTGCCCTACACGCGGGCGGTGATCGAGGAGGCGATGCGCCTGTTCCCGCCGGTGCCGTTCCTCAGCCGGCAGGCGGTGCGGGACGACCGGTTCGGCCGGATCAAGGTGCCGCGGGGCTCGCTGGTGATGGTTGCCCCTTGGGTGCTTCACCGCCACCAGTTGCTCTGGAACGACCCGGAGGCCTTCGTGCCGGAGCGGTTCCTCCCTGAGAATCGCGACAGCATCGCACGCTTCACCTACCTGCCGTTCGGGGCAGGGCCGCGGGTCTGCATCGGGCAGAGTTTTTCCGTTCAGGAGGCGGTGATCCTGCTGGCGCACATCGTGCGGGCGGTGCGGTTCCACCTCCCGGCCGATCACCCGCCGGTTACGCCGCTCCATCGGGTGACGCTGCGGCCGGAGCATGGGCTGCGCATGGAGGCCGAGGGACGGGGCTAATCGCCCCGCCGTGCCTCAAGCTGACGGGTTTTACGGTCGTAAAGCCGCGATGCAATGAAGACACCGCCGAGGCCGAGGGCGGACATCCCAAGGGCCAGCGCAAGAATCTGGTTGGCATAAGCTTGGGTCATGCGATCATTCCTCCTGCCGCAGGAACCTGATCATGATTTGACCTATCAAATGTTAGACGATTGCGGCGATCAGCAAAGTCCAACCACCATCTGAGAGTAGATCCAGATGCCGTTGCGCTAGGGGGGTGATGACCGCGATGCCGATCGTGGCGATGGCCGAAGAATTAAACAGGGTCGCGGCCAGCTTCCGCCCCTCGTTGAAGCACGTGGCGCGGTGCTTCCACTTGTTCACCCACAAACCCGGCTGCGCACTACCCTCGTTCACCCCTGAATCCCCGGGCCGGTGATTCGGCCCGGCCGGTTCAGCTCTTCTTGCGGAACGCGTCCAGGCTCACGACCTCGGCGCCGGCTTCCTCGCCCTCCTTCTTGGCGGCGGGGCGGGGCGCTTTCTCGTCCGGCTTGGGTGAGCCCTTGTCGCTCGCCGCCGCGGGGGCCGGCAGGCCCTTCGGAGCCGCCGCGCCGATCGTGGCGAGCCCAGGACTCTTGGGGCGAACCTCGCCGGGCTCGGAACCAGCCCCGCGCGGGCCCGTCTTGGCCGGAGTGGCGTTCGCCTCCTCGGGCGCCTCGCCGGCCTCGCTCAGATCGAACTTCAGCCCGAACTGCACGGAGGGGTCGAAGAAGCCCGACAGGGCGTCGAACGGAACCAGCAGCCGCTCCGGCACGCCCGAGAAGGACAGGCCGACCTCGAAGGCGTGCTCGGTGACGTTGAGGTCCCAGAACTGGTGCTGCAGGACGATCGTCATGTCCTGCGGGTACTTCTCGCGCAGAGCCTGCGACATCCGCACGCCGGGCGCCTCCGTCCGGAACGAGACGTAGAAATGGTGCTCGCCCATCAGCCCCTCGCGGGCCGCGTCGGTCAGCACCTTGCGCACGACGCCACGCAGGGCGTCCTGTACCAGGAGATCGTAGCGGATCAGGTCGTCTGCCATCAGCGGTTGCGCTCTCGCCCGGTCTGCCCGGCGCCCCGCCGCAGATGGCCGGACCGAGGACTTGGAGTGGAAGCTTCTGGTGCCAGGTGCCTCCGAACCCCGCCTATGCGGTGCTACCCGCTAGGTCTTCAAGTCGGTATTGGGAACCGCTTACGCGGCCACCGCCACCGGAGCAAAGTTGTCGTTGGCAACTCTTGCAAAGGCCCGATAACGGCGGAACCATGCCGAGCGAAAGTCCAACCTTTACGCCCTCGTCGATCCTATGTCGCCCCCGCCGGAGCCCAGGCTTCTGACGACGCGCCTTGCGGCAGCATGTCCTGGGTTCAGGTGGAGGCGCCGGGTACCGCCCCCGGGTCCGATAGGTTTATTGCGAAGAACGTTTATCGCCATAGCCGGCCTCGCGACCGGCTCCCGAGATATAGAGGGGATCGGTCCGGTTTTGAAGCCCGATCGTGTCGCGCCACCGCCTCTTATCGCGCCTCCGGGCGAGGCTGTTGCCGGAAGTGCGCAGTCCCGCGCTCGCGGGCCAGATCGGCGCGGCCGTCTCGACCGGATCTGGTCCGCGACTTGGCGCCTCGGGGCGCTGATCGGCCTCGTGGTCCTCTATCTCGGCGCGGCGAGCCTGCTCTCGCTCGCCGCCGTGCGCGTCGGGTTCGATCTGTGGAGCGGGATCGACCCGTTCTTGCCGCCGGAGCGGCGCCCGTTCCTCGGCGCGGTGGAACTCGCTCACCGGGCGTTCGCGGTCGACGCCCTGCGGCAGGTCTTCCTCGCCCTTCTGGTCATCGGCGGGGCGTGGTTGCGGGACCGGGCCGGGTGGCGCCGCCGCCTCGCTCTCGACCGCGAGCGCCCGAACGGTATGCGACCCGTCCTCCTTCTGGGGATCCTGCTGGTCTGGCCGGTGCTGCACATCGTGTGGGTGACCGGAACGGCCGAGCTGTTCGGCGCGAGTTTCGGCCAGCACGTGCGG
The DNA here is from genome assembly GCF_022829605.1 of Methylobacterium sp. E-065. Classification (GTDB taxonomy): domain Bacteria; phylum Pseudomonadota; class Alphaproteobacteria; order Rhizobiales; family Beijerinckiaceae; genus Methylobacterium. Next base: position 79,859 of record NZ_JAKSYD010000128.1, read on the forward strand.
CTGTCGCCCTTCATGAGCCCGGCCGCGGTGGCGGCGTGGCTCGCCTATCTCACGATCCTGGCTCCGGTGGCCGAGGAGCTGCTGCTGCGCGGCGAGGCCTTCGCCCGCGCCCAGGCCGCCGTCGGGCCCGTGGCGGCGATCCTGGTCACCGCTCTGATCTTCGCCGCCGCCCACGTGTCGTCTTGGGGGCTCGCCCGGCCGGTCTCGCTGCTGCCGCTGGCCCTGGCCCTCGGCTGGCTGCGCTGGCGGACCGGGCGCCTCTGGCCCGGCATCGCCCTGCACGGCTGGTCGAACCTCGCGCTCGTGACCTATCTGCTCTGGCCGAGCTGATCACCCGGGTGCGCGACGGCGGTGCATAGATGCTGCCGGCGCGCTTGCCCGGCGGCCCGGTCGCGCGCAGGAATGGCGGATGGACGCTTATCACGACCTGCTCCGGCGCATCCTCGACTCGGGCGCCGCCAAGGAGGACCGCACCGGCACCGGCACGCTCTCGGTGTTCGGCCACCAGATGCGCTTCGACCTGTCGGCCGGCTTCCCCCTGGTCACCACGAAGCGCCTCCACCTGCGCTCGATCATCCACGAGCTGCTCTGGTTCCTGGCCGGCGACACCAATGTGGCCGCGCTTAGGGCGAACGGCGTGACGATCTGGGACGAGTGGGCCGACGCGCACGGCGACCTTGGCCCGGTCTACGGCAAGCAGTGGCGCTCCTGGCAGAAGCCCGACGGCGGCACGGTCGATCAGATCGCCTGGGTGCTCGACGAGATCCGGCGCAACCCGGATTCACGCCGCCTGATCGTCTCGGCCTGGAACCCCGCCGATCTCGACCGGATGGCGCTCGCCCCCTGCCACTGCCTGTTCCAATTCTACGTGAGCGAGGGGCGGCTCTCCTGCCAGCTCTACCAGCGCTCGGCCGACGCCTTCCTGGGTGTGCCGTTCAACATCGCGAGCTACGCGCTCCTAACCCACATGATCGCGCAGGTGACAGGCCTCGGGGTCGGCGACTTCGTTCACACCTTCGGCGATGCGCATCTCTACCGGAACCACCTGGAGCAGACCCGCACCCTGCTGGCCCGGGAGCCGCGTCCGCTGCCGCAGCTGCGGCTGAATCCGGCGGTGCGGGACCTGTTAGCATTCCGGTACGAGGACATCGCCATCGAGAACTACGATCCGCACCCGGCCATCGCGGCGCCGGTGGCGGTATGAGACCGATCGTCTCCCTGGTCGCTGCCGTCGCCCGCAACGGCGTGATCGGCCGCGACAACGGCCTCGCCTGGCACCTATCCAGCGACCTGAAGCGGTTCAAGGCGCTCACCATGGGCAAGCCGATGCTGATGGGCCGCCGGACCTGGGACTCGATCGGCCGACCGCTGCCGGGCCGCCGTACGCTCGTCCTGACCCGCGACCGCGCCTTCGGGGCCGAGGGCGTCGAAGTCGTTCACGACTGGGAATCCACACTGGCGGCCGCGTCCGGCTCGGAGCTGATGGTGGTGGGCGGCGCGGAGATCTACACCCTGACCCTGCCGCAGGCCGATCGGCTGTATCTGACCGAGGTTGCGGCTGAGCCCGAAGGCGACGTGCGATTCCCGTCCTTCGACCGAGCCCGGTTCCGTGAGACGTTTCGCGAGGCGCACCCCGCCGGCCCACGCGACGAGCACGCGTTCGCGTTCGTGGATTGGGAACGCGTGCGCTGAGGCGCGCGGCCGCATTTGCCTTTGGGGGCCGGGATGCCCACCTGCCAGCCTTGACAGCACGGGGCGTGCGCCCGCAGGTGCCTGTCAGGTGCGCGTGCTCACGTCGGGCTTGCACATCTTACAGGAAGATGCGCGCGTGCAGGCTCTTAGGCCTCCGACAGGCCCAGGTCGCCCGGCTATCGACCCGGATCGGCGGGACTAGGCGGGCGAGCGTGGCCGTTTAGGCAAGGGGCGCCGGCTGGCATGAAAGTCGGGCGCGGACAGGCGGGAGACGACGGCTAGGATGCCTTGGAGCAATCAGAGCGGCGGCGGAGGCCCCTGGGGCCGGCCCGGCGGGAACGGCGGCAACGGCGGTGGCGGCCCGTGGGGCAACGGCGGTAAGACCCCGCCGAACCTTGAGGATCTGCTCCGGCGCGGGCAGGACCGGCTGCGCGGCCTGATCCCGGGCGGTGGCGGCTCCAGCGGCTATGGCGGCGGCGGCTCGACTGGCCTCGGCGGCGGTCGTAGCGCGGCGGTGATCGCGGCGCTCGCCGTCGCGGTCTGGCTCGCGACCGGCTTCTACACGGTCTACCCGCGTCAGGTCGGCATCGAGACGATCTTCGGCCGCTATGTCGGCACCAAGGGCGAAGGCCTGCGCTACAACTTCCCCTATCCGATCGGCGGCGTGGTCAAGCCTGACGTCGGATCGCAGAATTCGATCCAGATCGGCTTCCGCGCCGGGCCCGGCGGCCAGGGCCGCAATCGCGACGTGCCGGACGAGAGCCTGATGCTCACCGGCGACGAGAACATCGTCGATCTCGACTTCGAAGTGCAGTGGCGGGTCAACCCGCTGAAGGCGTCCGACTTCGTGTTCAACCTTCAGAACCCCGAGGGCACCATCAAGGCGATCTCCGAGAGCGCGATGCGTGAGGTGATCGGCCGCCGCAACATCCAGGCGATCCTGACCAACGAGCAGTCGAGCATCGCCCAGGAGGTCAAGGAGATGGTCCAGAAGGCGCTGGACGAGTACGGCGCCGGCGTGCGCATCGAGGTGGTGCAGCTCGTTTCGGTGAACCCGCCGCCCGAGGTGCGCCCGGCCTTCATCGACGTGAACGCCGCCCAGCAGGACGCCGATACGGCGCAGAACGAGGCCAAGACCTACGCCAGCCGTGAGGTCCCGCAGGCGCGCGGAAAGGCGTCGCAGATCGTCCAGCAGGCTGAGGCCTACCGGACCAAGGCGACCGCCGATGCCACCGGCCAGGCGGCGCGCTTCAGCGAGGTCTACGCCTCCTACAAGGCCGCCCCGGCGATCAGCCGCGAGCGGATCTTCCTGGAGACGATGGAGAAGGTTCTGGGCTCCGTGAACAAGGTGATCATCGACCAGAACGGGACACAGCCGGGTGCCGCGACGGCGGCCGGCGTGCTGCCGGTGCTGCCGCTCTCGGAGTTCGGCGCCCGGGCCCAGACCCAGACGGGAGCTGCCCGATGAAGCAGGCTCTCCGCACCGGCCTGATCGCGGTCGCCGCGATCGTCGCGATCGGGCTCTACGCCTCGATCTTCACTGTCGGCCAGATGCAGCAGGCGCTCGTCCTGCAATTCGGCCGGGTCCGCGCCGTGCTCAACGCCACCGGCGAGGAGAAGCCCGGGCTCTACTTCAAGGTGCCGTTCGTCGAGAACGTCGTGATCTTCGACAAGCGCGTGCTCGACCTCGACCTGCCGGTGCAGACGGTGCTCACCGCCGACCGGCAGAACCTGGAGGTGGACGCCTTCGCCCGCTACCGGATTCTCGATCCGCTGCGCTTCTACCAAGCGGTGGGCAATATCGGGCTGGCCAACCAGCGGCTCGCGAGCTTCACGAATTCCGGTCTGCGCAACGTGCTGGCCCGCTCGACCCGCGACGCCATCGTGAAGACCGATCGCGGCCAGCTGATGCACCAGATCCAGGAGGACGTGAATCGGCAGGCCAAGGCGCTCGGCATCGAGATAGTCGATCTGCGCATGACCCGCGTTGATCTGCCAGCGCAGAACTCGGCCGCGGTCTACAAGAGGATGAAGACCGAGCGCGAGCGCGAGGCCGCCGACATCCGCGCCAATGGCGATCAGATCGCCGCCACGATCCGTGCCAAGGCCGACCGCGAGGTCACGGTGATCCTCGCCGAGGCGACCCAGAAATCTGAGCAGCTGCGCGGTCAGGGTGACGCAGACAAGAACCGGATCCTCGCCGAGGCGTTCGGAAAGGACCCGGACTTCTTCAGCTTCTACCGGTCGATGCAGGCCTACGAGGTTGGGTTGAAGGGATCGGACACGCGCCTCGTGATCAGTCCGAACACGGACTTCTTCCGCTACTTCAGCGATCCGCAGGGCCGCGCCGCGGCAACGCGTCCCCCGCGCCCTGCCGATCCGAACGCGACCACCGGATCCACCGCGGGCGCCGCACGCTGAGCGTGTCGGCGTCCCGGCCCCCGGGATTACTGAGTGCGACAACACGCGGACCCTGATCTCCGGTCAGGGATCCGCGGAGCCGGAAACGCGGTTTTGAAGAGGTCGATTATGCACCCCGTCGCGCGCCCCCCCGTGGTGCCCTTCGGCCGCGCCAAGGCGCAGCCCCGTATCCTGGCCCGTTCCCTCGCCCGCAGCCTGATGGCGGCGGTCCTCGTGGGCGCCTCCGTGGTGACGGCGGGGCTGCCGCTCCCGGCCTTCGCCAAGGGGCCGGCCTCGCTCGCCGACCTTGCCGATCAAGTGACCGATGCGGTGGTGAATATCTCCGCCTCCACGACGGTCGAAGCACGCGGCGGCAGCCGCGCCGGACCTCAGGTGCCCCCGGGCACGCCGTTCGAGGATCTGTTCGAGGAATTCTTCAATCGCCGCGGCGGTCGGGGAGGCGGCGGCGGCGAGCGGGGCGACAACGACACGCCGCGCCAGCAGCGCAAGTCGAACTCGCTGGGCTCCGGCTTCATAATCGACGCCTCCGGGCTCGTGGTGACCAACAACCACGTCATCGGCGATGCCAACGACATCCAGGTGATCCTGCACGACGGCACCAAGCTGAAGGCCGAGATCGTCGGCAAGGATTCGAAGATTGATCTCGCGGTACTTCGCGTGAAGCCCACAGCCGACCGGCCGCTGAAAGCGGTGCCGTTCGGCGACTCGGACAAGATGCGGCCGGGCGACTGGGTAATCGCCATCGGCAACCCGTTCGGGCTGGGCGGCTCGGTCTCGGCCGGCATCGTCTCGGCCCGGGGCCGGAACATCGAGTCCGGCCCGTATGACAACTACATCCAAACCGACGCGGCCATCAACAAGGGCAATTCCGGCGGTCCACTGTTCAATATGGACGGCGAGGTGATCGGCATCAACACGGCGATCCTGTCGCCCACCGGCGGCTCGGTCGGCATCGGCTTCGCCGTCCCCTCGGATACCGCCAAGCCGGTGATCGACCAGCTCCGCGAGTTCGGCGAGGTTCGCCGCGGCTGGCTCGGCGTGCGCATCCAGAACGTCGACGATGCCACTGCCGAGGCGCTGAACCTCAAGGGTGGGGCCCGGGGCGCCCTGGTCGCCGGCGTCGACGAAAAGGGCCCGGCCAAGACCGCCGGGATCGAGGTCGGCGACGTGATCCTGAAGTTCAACGGCACGTCCGTGAAGGCCTCCGGTGACCTGCCGCGGATCGTGGCCTCCACCCCGGTGGGGCAGAAGGTCGATGTGATCGTCATGCGCAAGGGCGAGGAGGTGACCAAGCCCGTCACCCTCGGCCGTCTAGAGGACAGCGACAAGCCGCAGCCTGCCAACCTGCGCCAGCCCGAGCCGGAGAGCGCCACGCGTCAGGCGCTGGGCCTCAACCTGTCCGGCATGACCGACGATCTGCGCAAGAAGTACTCCATCAAGGACACCGTGAAGGGCGTGGTCGTCACTCGGGTCGATCCGAACTCGACGGCGGCCGACAAGCGGATCCAGCAGGGCGAGGTGATCGTCGAGGTCGGCCAGGAGGCGGTGAGCACACCCGCCGACGTGACCAAGCGGATCGATGCCCTGAAGAAGGACGGGCGCAAGTCGGTGCTGCTGCTGGTGGCGAGCGCGACCGGCGACGTGCGCTTCGTGGCGGTCGGGCTGGACTGAACGGGCTCTCAAGCAGGATCAAAGGCTGTCGCTTCGCGAGAAGCGGCGGCCTTTTGCATTTGGGGCGCCGCATTGACGGGGCGCTGCGGGGCGGCACACTGATCCGGCGAGTCGGTGCGGCTCGGATGGTCCTGGGCCTATGTCAGCCGTCGCCTTCGATACCCTGAAGTTCGCCCGCGCCTTGCGCGATAAGGCGAAGCTGTCGCCGGAGCAGGCCGAGGGCTTGGCCGACGCACTGGTCGATGTCTTCGACGGAAACCTCGCCACGAAGGCCGACATCCGCGACGTGCAGGCGGATATCCAACGCGTTCGAAGTGAGGTTGAGACCCTGAAGGTCCAGACCCGAGCCGACATCGAGGCGCTGCGGCTTACAACCAAAGCCGACATCGAAGCCGTGAAGGGCGCCATCGCCGCCGCCAAGGTCGAGACGGTGCGCTGGCTCGTCGGCGCGATCGGCTTTCAGACGCTGGCCGTGCTGGGCGCCGTGGTCGCCCTGACCCGGACCATCCACTGAGCGTTCACCCCACGAATTCCGCCGCCGCGTAGCCCTGCAGGTACAGGAGCGCGGTGAGGTCGCCGTGCTCGACGCGGACCTGTGCCGCGGCGGCCACCGCGGGCTTGGCCCGGAACGCCACGCCGAGGCCGGCCTCGGCCAGCATATCGAGGTCGTTGGCGCCGTCACCGACCGCGAGCGTGTCGGCAGCGTCGAGGCCGAGGGCGCCGCGCAGTTCGATCAGCGTCGCACGCTTCTCCGCCTTGCCGACGATCGGATCCTCGACCGTGCCGGTCAGGCGGCCGTCCGCCACACCCAGCACATTGGAGCGATGCTCGTGGAAGCCGATCATCGCGGCGATCGGGCCGGTGAACAGGGTGAAGCCGCCGGAGACGAGACAGGTCCGGGCGCCGTGTGCCCGCAGGGTCCGCACCAGCGTGGGACCGCCCGGCGTGAGGCTCAATTGCTCGGCGATCAGCCCGTCGACCGCATCGACCGGAATGTCCTTCAGGAGCGCGACGCGCTCCCGGAGCGCGGGCTCGAAGGCGATCTCGCCCCGCATCGCCCGCTCGGTGATCGCCGCCACGTGGTCCTTGAGGCCGAGGGTCCCGGCGAGCTCGTCGATGCATTCCTGTTCGATCATGGTGGAATCCATGTCGGCCAGAAACAGGCGCTTGCGCCGATGCGCATCGGCCGGCAGCACCGCAAGGTCGATCGGCTCCCCGGCCAGCGCCGTCCGCAGTGCGTCGGTCAGGGCCGCTGCAGCCGCTTGCTCCCCGGGCACCAGCAACTCGGCCGCGACCTCACCGTGCAGGATCCGGGGCTGGTGCTCCGTCCGCAGCACCGCGCGTGTCTCGGCCAGCACCGCGTCGGTGATGGACGGCCGATCCGGGTTTGCTATCAGGACCGCGACCAGCATCGTGGAGGTTCGCCTTGCCAGACCGAGAGGCCGGGGGGCGCCCGGCGGCGATCCTCATCGCAGGGCCCACCGCCTCGGGCAAGTCGGCGCTCGCCGCCCGGCTGGCGGAGCGTCACGGCGGCGTGGTGATCAACACCGATTCCATGCAGGTCTACGCCGACCTCCGGCGTCTGACCGCCCGGCCCGGTCCCGACGAGGAAGCGCGGGTGCCCCATCGGCTCTATGGCCATGTCGACGGCGCCGTGAATTATTCCGTGGGGCATTTCTCCCGGGCTGCGACGGCGCTGCTCCTGACCCTGGACGGACGGTTGCCGGTCTTCGTGGGCGGAACGGGCCTGTATTTCCGGGCGCTGGAGCAGGGGTTTTCGGAGCTGCCGCCCGTGCCCGAAGCGGTGCGCGCCCAGGTGCGGGGCGCGGCGGAGGGGCGCCCGACCGAGGCGCTGCACGCCGACCTCGCCCGGCACGATCCCGAGGGGGCGGCACGCCTACGCCCAAGCGACCGGATGCGCGTGATGCGCGCCCTAGAGATCTTCTTCGCCACCGGACGCCCGATCGCGAGTTTCTACGGCGATCCCGTTCCCGGTCCGCTGGCCGGATGGAACCTCGAAAAGATCTTCCTGGCGCCCGATCGCGCGGTGCTGCGCGCCCGAATCGATGCCCGGTTCCGAACCATGATCGCGGAGGGCGCGCTGGATGAGGTCGCCCGCTTGCGGTCGCGAAGCCTGGACCCGATGCTGCCGGTGATGCGCGCCCACGGGGTGCCGGGCCTGATCGCCCATCTCGACGGGGCGGTGAGCCTCGAAGACGCGATTCTTCGGGGGCAGGCGGATACGCGCGCCTACGCAAAGCGCCAGTTCACGTGGTTCCGCCACCAGATGGGGGAGGGCTGGCGCTGGATGGATCCGGGGGCGGCCCAGGTTGAGCTGTGAACGTGCCGTGAAACGCCCGCCTCCGGAGAGGGGCTACCGGATTCACACAGCGCTCTGCCGCTCTGGATTCGGCTGCAACGTTCCAGCCGGGTGATCCCCTCGCCCCGCTTGCGGGGAGAGGGCTCCGGCGGCCTTGTCGTCGCCGGAGCGAGGCGGCAGCCGAAGGTGAGGGGGGCACGAACGGAGGAGTCTTTTCCGGAGCCGCCCCCTCACCGCCGCTGCGGCTTCGCCTCCGCTTCCCGCACGGACGACGAGGTCCGTGCGGGCCTCTCCCCGCCCGCGGGGAGAGGGCAACCCGCGCCTTAGCCTGAGATGTGTGAAGACCGTAGCCCGCAGAGGGGGAGGGACCCTGGCAGGGTCTGGATTGCCGTGCGGGTTCCCCGGCCTTCTGAAGTGCGAAAAAACTCAGCGCTCCAGCCGCGCCACGAGGCTCGACGTGTCCCAGCGGTTGCCGCCCATGGCCTGCACCTCGGCGTAGAACTGGTCGACCAGCGCCGAGACCGGGAGCTTCGCCCCGTTGCGGCGGGCCTCGTCCAGCAGGATCCCGAGGTCCTTGCGCATCCAGTCGACCGCGAAGCCGAAGTCGAACTTGCCCTGGTTCATGGTCTTGCCGCGATTCTCCATCTGCCAGGAGCCGGCGGCCCCCTTGGAGATCACGTCGAGCACCGCCTCGACGTCGAGGCCGGCCCGCTTGGCGAAGTGAACCCCCTCCGACAGGCCCTGGACCAGACCGGCGATGCAGATCTGATTGACCATCTTGGTGAGCTGCCCGGAGCCCACCGGGCCCATCAGCCGGCAGGCCCGGGCGAAGGATCCGATCGCGCCCTCGACCTTGGCGTAGGTCGCGGCCTCGCCGCCGCACATCACGGTCAGCACGCCGTTCTCGGCGCCCGCCTGACCGCCGGAGACCGGGGCGTCGATGAAGCCGACGCCCTTCGCCTCGGCCGCGGCGGCAAGTTCCCGCGCGACCTCGGCCGAGGCCGTGGTGTGGTCCACGAAGATCGCACCGGACTTCATGCCGGCGAGCGCCCCGTCATCGCCCAGCACGACGCTGCGCAGGTCGTCGTCGTTGCCCACGCAGGCGAACACGATCTCGGCGCCCTCGACGGCCTGCCGGGGCGTCGGCGCGAAGGCGCCGCCATAGGTCTTCACCCAGGCTTCCGCCTTCGGGGTGGTGCGGTTGTAGACGGTGACGTCGTGGCCACCCTTCTTGGCGAGGTGGCCCGCCATCGGGCCGCCCATCACGCCGAGACCCAGGAATGCGACCTTCGCCATTGTGCTCTCCTCAAACAGGATTCCGACGGGCTCAGCGGCCCGCCGCGACGGCCGTATTCCGGCCGCCCAGGGTCAGCACCGCGTTCACCAGCACCGCCACGACGATGTTCACGGCGAGCGCCAGGAGCCCGGTATAGAGCGTGAGCTTCGTGTCGCCGAAGGTCAGGCTGTGCAGGGGCTTCAGGCCGTCCGACCACGCGATTAGGCTGCCGGCCACGAAACCCACCGCCCAGCCGGCCAGCAGCGCCGGTGCCCGGAACCACGAGACGTAGAGGCCGAACACCAGGGCCGGCAGGGTCTGCAGGATCCACAGGCCGCCGAGCAGCTGGAGATCGAGCGCGAACTGCGTCGGCAGCACCAGGATCGCCACCAGCGCGCCGAGCTTGACCAGCATGGAGGTGATCTTGGCGACCTGTGCCTCGCCGGCCGACGTCACGTTCGGGTTGACGTAGGCCTTCCAGACGTTGCGCGAGAACAGGTTGGCGGCACCGATCGACATCACCGCCGCCGGCACCAGGGCGCCGATGGCGATCGCCGCGAAGGCGAAGCCCGCGAACCAGCCCGGGAACAGGGTCTTGAACAGGGCGGGCACGATGTCGTTGTTGCTCGTCACCTTCAGGCCGGCTGCGTGGCCCATGTAGCCCAGCATGGCGAGAAGCCCGAGGAGCAGCGTGTAGGCCGGCAGCAGCACCGCGTTCTTGCGGATCGTGTTGCCGCCCGAGGAGGCGAAGATGCCGGTCAGCGTGTGCGGATACATGAAGGCCGCGAGCGCCGAGCCGAGCGCCAGCGAGGCGTAGGGCAGGATCTGCGCCGGGCTGAGCAGGATGCCGCCCGAGCCCTTGGCCTTGAAGGCGGCGTCGGCTGCGTCGAACACCGCAGCGTAGCCGCCGAGCTTCGAGGGCACGATCGCCACCGCCACCAGCACCACGATGTAGATCATGATGTCCTTGACGAAGGCGATCAGCGCCGGCGCCCGCAGACCCGACGAGTAGGTGTAGAAGGCCAGCACCAGGAAGGCGACGATCAGCGGCAGCTCGCCGTGCAGCCCCAGGGCCTTGATCGCCACCTCCATGCCGATCAGCTGGAGCGCGATGTAGGGCATGGTGGCGATCACGCCGGTGACGGCGACCGCGAGTTCCAGCGCCCGCGAGCCGTAGGTGCCGTACACGACGTCGCCCGCCGTGACGTAGCCCTTGTCCTTGGCGGCCTGCCACAGGACCGGCATCACCGCGAACACGAACGGGTAGACGATGATCGTGTAGGGCAGGGCGAAGAAGCCGTAGGCACCCACCGCGTAGACCAGCGCCGGCACCGCGATGACCGTATAGGCGGTGTAGAAGTCGCCGCCGATCAGGAACCACGTGATCCACGTGCCGAACTTGCGCCCGCCCAGGCCCCATTCGTCGAGATGGGCGAGGGTCTCGGGCCGGCGCCAGCGCGCGGCCACGAAACCCATCACGGTCACGAGCAGGAAGAAGAAGACGAAGACCGACAGCGCCGGGATATCGAGATCAGCGGTCATCGCGCACGGCCCGGTAGACGATGTAAAGAATGATAGAGGTCAGCGGCACCCAGGCCAGCTGGTACCAGTAGAAGAACGGGAAGCCGAACAGCATCGGATCGCGCTGGTTGTAGAACGGCACCCAGAGGAGCCCCAGGAAGGGCAGCAGCAGGAGCCACATCAGCGGCGAGCGGCGTCTGGATTCCATGGTCCGGCTCGGATGAGAAAGTTGGGTCCGCATCGAATGTACGCTGTTACACGGTGCGTTTATCGTGCGGTCTGATGCGCTGCATCACAGCTCGGATCGCTTGCGTCAACGGGATGTGGAGAGGATAAACCAGTCCTGTCGCACGGGATCCACGAATCCCGGCCGGGGGGCTCGGGGGAGCCACCCGAGCTCGATGCGGCCTCCGGGAGGGACATCATGGGTACGGCGCTCGGCAGGCATGGGCCCTGGGCCCTGATAGGGGCGCTCGGCGCCGCCGCGCTAGCGATCGTGGCGACCCAGCGGGGCGAGACGATCAACGCCCTCTGGATCGTGGTCGCGGCAGTCTGCGTCTACCTGATCGCCTACCGGTATTACTCCCAATTCATCGCCGACAAGGTGATGCGGCTCGATCCGAAACGGGTCACGCCCGCCGTGCGCCACAATGACGGGCTCGACTACGTCCCCACCAACCGCGGCGTCCTGTTCGGCCACCATTTCGCGGCGATCGCCGGGGCCGGCCCGCTGGTCGGCCCGGTTCTGGCCGCCCAGATGGGCTACCTGCCGGGCATGCTGTGGATCCTGGCCGGCGTGGTCCTGGCCGGCGCCGTGCAGGACTTCATGGTCCTGTTCGTGTCGATGCGCCGGGACGGCCGGTCGCTCGGCGAGCTGATCCGGGCCGAACTCGGCACGATTCCCGGGATCATCGCCCTGTTCGGCACCTTCCTGATCATGGTGATCCTGCTCGCCGTGCTGGCGCTGATCGTCGTCAAGGCGCTGGCCGAGAGCCCCTGGGGCACCTTCACGGTGATGTCGACGATCCCGATCGCCATGCTGATGGGCGTCTATTCGCGCACCATCCGCCCGGGCAAGATCGGCGAGGTCTCGATCCTCGGCTTCGTCCTGCTGATGCTGGCGATCATGGCCGGCGGCTCGGTGGCGGCGAGCCCGGTCTGGGGCCCGGCCTTCACCTTCACGGGCCCGCAGCTCTGCTGGATGCTGATCGGCTACGGCTTCGTGGCGTCGATCCTGCCGGTCTGGCTGCTGCTCGCTCCGCGCGACTACCTCTCGACCTTCCTCAAGATCGGCACCATCGTCGGGCTGGCCCTCGGCATCGCGGTCGTCGCGCCGCACATGCAGATGCCGGCTGTCACCAAGTTCGTGGACGGCACCGGCCCGGTCTGGGCGGGCAGCCTGTTCCCGTTCCTGTTCATCACCATCGCGTGCGGCGCGGTCTCGGGCTTCCACGCCCTGATCTCGTCGGGCACCACCCCGAAGCTGATCGCCAGCGAGGCCGATGCCCGCTTCATCGGCTACGGCGGCATGCTGATGGAATCCTTCGTGGCGATCATGGCGCTGGTCTCAGCCTGCGTGATCGACCCGGGCGTGTACTTCACCATGAACTCGCCCGCGGCGCTCATCGGCACCACGCCGGAAACGGCCGCCGCCGCCGTGACCAAGCTCGGCTTCGCCACGACGCCGGAGGTGATCGCGCAGACTGCCGCAGACGTCGGCGAGCACACGATCATCTCCCGCGCCGGCGGCGCGCCGACGCTGGCGGTCGGCATGGCCCACATCATCTCGTCGGCCATCGGCGGCAAGGCGATGATGGCCTTCTGGTACCATTTCGCCATCCTGTTCGAGGCCCTGTTCATCCTCACCGCGGTGGATGCGGGCACCCGCGCCTGCCGGTTCATGGTGCAGGATCTCGTGGCGCTGGCGGTGCCATCGTTCAAGAACACCACCTCGTGGGGGCCGAGCATCGCGGCGACCGCGATCTCGGTCGGCGCCTGGGGCTACTTCCTGTACCAAGGCGTGACCGACCCGCTGGGCGGCATCAACACCCTGTGGCCGCTGTTCGGCATCTCGAACCAGATGCTGGCCGCGGTGGCGCTGACTTTGTGCACGGTGGTGATCTTCAAGATGAAGCGCGAGCGCTACGCGTTCGTGACCATCATCCCGACCGCGTGGCTGTGCCTGTGCACCCTGACGGCCGGTTGGCAGAAGATCTTCTCCGCCGATCCGAAGATCGGGTTCCTGGCCCATGCCGAGCGCTATGCCGGGGCCGCCGCCGAGGGCAAGATCCTGGCGCCGGCCAAGAATGCCGACCAGATGAGCCAGATCATCCTCAACGACCGGATCGACGCGGTGCTGGCGGCGCTGTTCATCTGCCTCGTCGTGGCCATCGCGGGCTTCGGCATCGCGGCCTGCCTCAAGGCGTGGCGGGCCGATCGCTGGACCGCGCTGGAGACCGAGCCGCGCCTGGTCCCGGCGGAGTAGGGCTCATGCAGCAGCCGAACCTGCGCGCCCGGCTCAGGACGCTGTCCAAATGCGTCTGCGACGGCGCCCGGCTGATGGTGGGGCAGGGGGATTACGCGGTCTATGCCGACCACATCCGCCGCACCCATCCCGACCGGGCGCCGATGACCGAGGTGGAGTTCTTTCGCAATCGCGAGAACGCCCGCTTCGGGGTCGGCAACACATCGGGTTTCCGCTGCTGCTGAGCGGGACCCGATCGGCCCCGGCCGGCGTTTGTCACGCCGGGGGCCGCACGGCCCGCGTGCGAGGCGGAGGGCCGATGGCCGACGAGAGCGAGCAGGATCCGATCGAGCCCCGGGCCGTGAACGTCGGCCATGCCTGGGAGCGGGCCTACTGGGCGCGCCGGTTCATGGTGCCCGTGGAGCAGGTCGAGGCGGCCGTGGCGGAGGTCGGCGACGATCCGGCCCGGGTGGCGGCCCATCTCGGACGGGACTGGCCGGGGCATGAACCCGCCACCTGACCCCGGCATCCCCCGGGCAAGCTCGGCCGCATCTTGACTCGGCGGCCACAATATCCGCCATCTCCGACCGGACGGGAATCGGCATGAGCATTTTCCAAGACGCCATCCTTCGGTTCGGCCGCACGATCATGTCGTACGCGGGCGATGCCGTCTTTCTGCTGGCGGCGGTCTCGTCGGCCGCCAACGTCATCGTGGCGGATGGCGATGTCGCCGAGGAGGAGATCGAATCGGCGATCACCGGGATCCGCGCGAACCCGATCCTCGAGAAATCCTACGACACCCTGCGGGTCGAGCAGGAACTCTACGAGGCGATCGCCCGGGCCAAGACCCGGGCCGGCCGGCTGGAGAACCTGCGCCTCATCGGCGCCATCGCGGAGCGGCCGATCGAACAGCGCCAGGACGTGTTCCTGATCGGCGCCGACGTGGCCGACATCGACGGCATCAGCGCGGTCGAGCACAAGGCACTCGATGAAATCGCCGGGGCTCTGCAAGTCGATAAGTCGGCCTTGCTGCGCTGATCTGGCGGTACGCCGTCCCGGCTATCACGGCGACCGCACGCCGAGATTTCTCCGACCCGCCCACGCCCTCATCTGACGTGGGTGGGTTGACGCGTTGCCATAAGGCCGCGTCCCCTGCGGCGACGCGGCCCGCTCCTTGCCTACCCGGACGTGATAGCGAAACAGTCCGGGTGTAACGGCTCACCGGTACACAACGCGGAGTTGCCGGCCCCGCGCCGGCCGGCGGAGACCGCATGGGCCTCGTCCTCTACGCCCTCAAGTTCCGGATCACGACTTACGTGCTCGCGGTGCTGATGATGCTCGGCGGCATCGGCGCCATCGTGGTCACCCCCAAGGACGTGCTGCCGGTCGTCGACATCCCGGTCGTCGTGGTGGTCTGGACCTATACCGGCCTGTCGGCGCCGGAGATGGAACAGCGGATCACCACCTACGCCGAATACGGCATCTCCAACAACGTCAACAACATCCGCCGCATGGAGTCGACCACGCTCCAGGGCACGGCGGTGCAGCGCATCTACTTCGACCCGACCGTCAGTATCGACCTTGCCATCGCCCAGGTGGTGTCGTCGACCAATTCGATCCGCGCCGTGATGCCCACCGGCACGCAGCCGCCCGTGATCGTGCGCTACTCCGCCTCCTCGGTGCCGGTGATTCAGCTCGCCCTGACCTCGGCCAAGCAGAGCCTCAACGAGGTCTACGATTACGCCCAGTACCGGATCCGCCAGACGCTGGCGCAGGTTCCGGGCTCGACCCTGCCGGCCCCGTTCGGCGGTGCGCCCCGGCAGATCATGGTCGATCTCGACCTCAACGCCCTCCAGGCACTCGGCCTGACGCCGCTCGACGTCACCAACGCCATGACGGCCCAGAACCTGACGGTGCCGTCCGGGCTCACCAAGATCGGCGAGCAGCAGTATCCGGTCCAGCTCAACGCCACCCCGCCCTCGATCGAGACCCTCAACCTCGCGCCGATCAAGATCGTGGCCGGACAGCCCGTGCTGGTGCGCGACGTCGCCTATGTCCGCGACGGCGGGCCCCCGCAGATCAACGTGGTGAGCGCGGACGGCAAGCAGGCCGTGCTGATGCAGGTGATCAAGAACGGCACCGCCTCGACGCTGAACGTCGTCAACAACGTCAAGGCGGCGATGCCGACGATCCGGGCCGCGGCACCCGAGGGCCTGTCGATCCAGCAGCTGTTCGATCAGTCGGTCTTCGTCTCGAACGCCATCGAGGGCGTGCTGCACGAGGCGCTGACCGCGGCGGCGCTGACCGGCCTCGCGATCCTGCTGTTCCTCGGCTCGTGGCGCTCGACCGTCATCGTGCTGATCTCGATCCCGCTCTGCGTGATGACCTCGCTCGCCGTGCTGGCGGCGCTCGGCGAGACCATCAACGTCATGACGCTGGGCGGGCTGGCGCTCGCGGTCGGCATCCTGGTGGACGACGCCACCGTGGCGATCGAGAACACCTACCGGCTGTTCGAGGAGGGCGAGGAGTTCCGCGAGAGCGTGGTCCACGGGGCGGCCGGCATCGCCAAGCCCGCCCTGATCTCGACCCTGTCGATCTGCGCGGCCTTCACGGCGGTGTTCGCGCTCACCGACACGCCGAAGTACCTGTTCACCCCGCAGGCGCTCGCGGTCGTGTTCGCGATGCTGACCTCCTACCTGCTGTCACGGACCCTGGTGCCGCTGCTGATCGACGTGATCGTGGCGCCCGAATATCGGCAGAAGCACGCCAAGGATCGGGACCAGCACGAGCCGCCCCGCCGGGGCCGGATCGCGCGCGCCGTCGGCCTGATCGGCGCCCCCGTGATGCGGCTGGCCGGCCGCATCCATGCCGGCTTCGAGCGCGGCTTCACGCGGTTCCACCGGGGCTATGTCGGCCTGCTGCACGCGGTGCTGCGCCACCGGATCGTCACCGTGGGCGTCGTCGGCGGCGTACTCGGGATGACCGGCGTGCTGTTCGCCTTCGTGGGCGAGGATTACTTCCCGCAGATCGAGGCGAGCCAGATGACCCTGCATCTGCGCACGCGCACCGGCATGCGCATCGAGACCACGCAGCAGGTCTTCGCGCAGATCGAGGACACGGTCCGCGAGGTGATCCCGGCGGGCGAGATCGAGCAGATCCTCGATAATATCGGCCTGCCGTCGATCAACTACAATTTCGCGTTCTCGGACGGCTCGTTCGTCTCCTACAACGACGGCCAGATGCTGATCAGCCTCAAGGAGGGCCACGGCTCGGTGGCGGGCTACACGAAGCGCCTGCGGGCGGTGCTGATGAAGCGCTTCCCCGACGTGATCGCGTATTTCCAGCCCGCCGACATGATCACCCAGATCCTGAATTTCGGCGTCATCACGCCGATCGACGTGCAGGTCTCCGGCCGGCACAAGGAGAAGGATCTGGAGGTCGCCCAGCGCATCGTCCAGCGGCTGAAGCACACCAAGGGCCTCGTCGACGTCCACCTGCAGCAGATCGTCAACGAGCCGCAATTCTACGTCGATGTCGACCGGCGCCTCGCCTCCGAACTCGGGCTCACCGAGCAGCAGGTGGCGCAGAACATGAACATCTCGCTGTCGGGCAGCTATCAGGTGACGCCGAACTTCTGGCCCGATCCGAAGACCGGCATCCCCTATCAGCTCTGGGTGCAGACGCCCGAGTACCGCAACAGCTCGCTCACCGACCTGCGCAACACGCCGATGTTCGTCCGCGCGGCGGCGACCTCGGGCTCCGGCCCCGGCGTGCTGACGCTGCTCTCCAGCCTCGCGGATCTGCGCCGGATGCCGACGCAGACCATGATCAGCCACGTCAACATCCAGCCGACCTTCGACATCTTCGCCTCGGTGCAGGACCGGGACCTCGGCTCGGTGGCGCGCGACATCGACGCGATCGTGCAGGACGAGCAGAAGAACCTGGAAGCGCCCGACAAGATCGCGGTCCGCGGCCAGATCGAGAACATGCGTTCGGCCTTCTTCCGCCTGGAGATCGGCCTCGGCATCGCGCTGATCGCCGTCTACCTGCTGATGGCCGTGAACTACCAGAGCTGGGGCGACCCCTTCGTGGTGATCGCGGCGCTGCCCATGGCGTTCTGCGGCATCACCTTTGCGCTGTTCATCACCGGCACGGCCTTCTCGATCCCGTCGATCTTCGGGGCGATCATGTCGGTCGGCATCGCCTCGGCGAACTCGATCCTGCTCGTCACCTTCGCCAAGGAGCATCGGGAGGCGACGAACTGCAGCGCCCAGGAGGCGGCGATCACCGCGGGCGAGACCCGGCTGCGGCCGGTGCTGATGACCGCCTCGGCGATGTTCTTCGGGCTGATCCCGATGGCGCTCGGCACGGGCGAGGGCGGCGAGCAGAACGCGGCGCTCGCGCGGGCCGTGATGGGCGGCATCGCCTTCGCGACCCCCGCGACGCTGCTGCTGGTGCCGTTCCTCTACGTGCTGATGCGGAGCGGGCCCGCGCAGCCGGTGCAGGATTACCTGGAGGGGGAGGGGCAGCCGGCCATGTGAGGCGCCGCGGCGTCCACGCGTCTCTCTCTTCCCCAGAGGTACGATGGTGACAGATTTCTGGTGGAGACCGCCTCCGACCGCAGAGCGCGACGGGCTCCCTCTCCCGAGCGGGAGAGGGTTGGGGTGAGGGACGAGAACGCTCAGGATTGAGCGCACCCTCGCGGCGTGTCCCAGGGAGCGCCTGATCCGGACACGTCCTACCCCTCACCCTGTCCCTCTCCCTTCAGGAGAGGGGACCCGCGTTCCATACGGAAACCCCGTGGCTGAACGCGTTGTGTGATCCGCAAGCCCGCAAGCCCGCAGAAGGGGGAGGTACAGCCCCCCCTAAACTGCTCAGCCCTCCTTGAACCCATATTCCGGCGTGTCGTCGTCGTTGCCGTAATACTTGTACGGCAGGAACTTGCCCGACATGGTGAGCTTCACCCGGTCGCCCTTGTTGTTGGCCTCCCGGGCCATCTCCATGTTGAAGTCGATCGCCGACATGATGCCGTCGCCGAACTCCTCCTGGATCAGCTCCTTGAAGGTCGTGCCGTAGACCATCACCAGCTCGTAGAACCGGTAGATCAGCGGGTCGGTGGGCGGCATCGACGCGATCGAGCCGCGGTAGGGCGCCTCGTTCAGCATCCGCTCCTCGGCCGCGGTGAGGCCGAACAGCTCGGCCGCCCGCTTGGCCTGGGCCTTGGGCAGCTTCATCTGGCCCATGCAGGCCGCCGTGATCAGGAACGGCGACAGGCCGCCGATCTCCTCGTGGATGTGCTTCCAGCTCCAGCCTTTCTCGCGCTTAATGTCGAGAAGCTTCTCGGTCAGGTCCTGACGCTTCATCGTTTCCTCCTTGACTGATGGTTCGGCCGGTTCCGGCATGAGGGCCGGCCGGCGGTGCGGCCGCGCCCCCTCGGCAAGCCGTATGCCAATCGGGGCGGCGGAAGGCGCCGGAGCGTGCTTTCGGTGCACCGGATGGACGGGAAGCGCACAACCCCGGCCGGAAACCCTTGCATCCGGAGCGTGTTTTCGGACCATGCGTCTTCGGGTCTCGGAGGCGGCTTTGGGCGGAGACGATCGGGACGGGCAGGGGACCGGCGGGCCGGAGGGCGCATCCGCGCTGCCGGCACCGTGGGAATTCGTGCTGCCGGAGGAGCCCGCCACCGAGGATCTCGGTCTGTTCCTGTCGGAGCTCCTGCTCCCGGGGGACGTCGTGGCGCTCTCCGGGGGCCTGGGCGGCGGCAAGACCACGCTGGCGCGGGCGATCATCCGGGAACTCACCGGCGATCCGCGCCTGGAGGTGCCGAGCCCGACCTTCACGCTGATCCAGCCCTACACCGCCCGGGACGGGCGGCCGATCATCCACGCCGACCTCTACCGCCTGCGCGACGCCGACGAGCTGGTGGAACTCGGCTTCGACGAGATGGCCGACGAGGCCATCACCCTGGTCGAGTGGCCCGAGCGGATGCCGCCCCGCGACGGGCCGGTGCTCACCATCGACCTGTCCCTGCGGGCGGAATTCGGCCCCGGGGCGCGGCTCGCCCGGATCGACGGCTCGGGGGGCATGCGCGCCCGCCTCGACCGGGCCCGGGCGGTGCGGCGCCTCCTCGACCGCAGCGGCTGGGACATCGCCGAGCGCGTGCTGATGCAGGGCGACGCCTCGTCCCGTGCCTACGAGCGCCTGACCAAGCCCGACGGCACCAGCGCGGTGCTGATGATCGCGCCGCCCCGGCCCGACGGTCCGCCGGTGCGCGACGGCAAGCCCTACAGCGCGATCGTGCATCTGGCCGAGAGCGTCCACGCCTTCGTGGCCCTCGACCGGGGCCTGCGGGCGCTGGGCTTCTCGGCGCCGAAGATCTACGGCGAGGATCTCGCCGAGGGCCTGCTGATCCTGGAGGATCTCGGCAGCGAGCCGGTGGTCGAGGCCGGCACGCCGCGGCCCGAGCGCTACGCCGAGGCGGTGCGGCTGCTGGCCAGGCTCCACGCCACCCCGCTGCCCGCGGCCCTGCCGGTGGTGGAGGGGATCGACCACGTCCTGCCGCCCTACGATACCGACGCGCTGCTGTTCGAAACGGAGCTGATGCCCGACTGGTACGCCCCGGCGATCCGGGACGTCACCCTGTCGGCGCAGGCACGCGCGGACTTCGTGGATCTGTGGCGGGCCGCGCTCCAGGGGGCGATCCCCGACCGGCCGACCTGGACTTTGCGCGACTATCACTCGCCCAACCTGATCTGGCTGCCGGAGCGCGACGGGCTGGAGCGGGTCGGGCTGATCGACTTCCAGGACGCCGTGATGGGCCACCCGGCCTACGACGTCGCCTCGCTGCTGCAGGATGCCCGGGTCGATGCCAGCGCCGAGTTCGAGCTGCGGCTGCTCGGCCTCTACGCGCGGGAGCGGCGCGGCCGGGACCCGGCCTTCGATGTCGGCGCCTTCGCGACCGCCTACGCGCTGCTCGCCGCGCAGCGCGCCACCAAGATCCTCGGCATCTTCGCGCGCCTCGACCGGCGCGACGGCAAGCCCGGCTATCTCGCCCACCTGCCGCGGATCGAGGGCTATCTCACCCGCAACCTCGCCCATCCGGCGCTCGCCGGGCTGCGGGCGTGGCACGCGGAGCACCTTCCGGGCCTCGTCGCCCCCGCCCCCGAACCCTGACCATCGGATCCCTTCCGCATGAGCGAGCTCGAGCCAGCCGTCAGCCGCGCCTTCGTCCTGGCCGCGGGCCTGGGCAAGCGCATGCGGCCGGTGACCGCCACGGTGCCCAAACCCCTGGTGGAAGTGGCCGGCAGGGCGCTCCTCGACCACGCCCTCGACCGGGTCGCGGAGGCCGGGATCGGCACGGCCGTGGTGAACGTCCACTATCTCGCCGACCTGATCGAGGGCCATCTCGCCCGCCGGGCCGAGGGACCGAGCGCAGGCCCGGCCACGATCGTCTCGGACGAGCGCGCGGCGCTCCTGGAGACCGGCGGGGGCATCCGCAAGGCGCTGCCGCTCCTCGGGGAGGCGCCGTTCGCGGTTCTGAACTCGGATTCGTTCTGGCTGGAGGGGCCGGCCTCCAACCTGCGCCGACTGATCGAGACCTGGGACGCGCAGCGCATGGACGGGCTGCTTCTGGTCGCCCCCACCACCACCAGCCTCGGCTACGAGGGTGCGGGCGACTTCGTGATGGCCGCGGACGGGCGCCTGGAGCGCCGCGGCGAGCGCGTCGTGGCGCCCTTCATCTACGCGGGGGTGGCGATCCTGAGGCCGGGGCTGTTCGTCGACACGCCCGCGGGCGCGTTCTCGCTGAACCTGCTGTTCGACCGGGCGATCGCGGCGGGGCGGCTGTTCGGCATGCGCCTCGACGGCCAGTGGTTGCATGTCGGCACGCCGGACGCGATCCGGGCCGCGGAGGAGCGGGTGAAGGCGAGCGCCCGGGTTCTTTGAGGACCGCAGGACCCGTTGTTGCAAACTCGTCGTCCGGACCGTCTTGCCAAGCCCGATTGGAGCCTCTAGAAGCCCCTTCACACCGGCGGGCCAAGACCCCGCCGCCGTGTCAGGCGCCCGTAGCTCAGCTGGATAGAGCACCAGACTACGAATCTGGGGGTCAGAGGTTCGAATCCTTTCGGGCGCGCCATTTCTACATTTCTCAACTTGAACCTGTTCAAGCAGAACGCTGCCGGCGCGGCTGACAGGGCCGGTATGCGGGTCGGCATCGACGTTCTCTGATGTGACTCGCGTCGTGTTCGACCTCATCGTTCAGAGCTTGCATCCAGCACGAGAACACGCTGGACCGGGTGCCAGCGGTGGTCGTGTCGCGTCACCGTCAGCGTAGTGTCGGTCGGCCGCGTCGGTCACGGGGTGCGCGACGGCTGTACACGGCCAAGGCTAGGCTCGCAGGACGAACATTCCGGGCCCTCATCCCTGGGCGGGAGCACCTGCGAATCCGTGGATGCTGCCGGCGCGCGGGCGACCGCTGCCTGTCTTGACCCTGGCCACGCAAGCCCCGCCCGCACTGGTGCGACGCATCCGAGCCGCCGTTGTGGACCAGCCGGTGGCGCGGCCATGCTTGCGATGACGCGCCTGCGTCGCATGATGTCGATTATGGATTGTATATTCTTCTACATTGAAGTCGGGCCAACGGTTCAATACACCTTTGGGTAGTGCGTCTGGGTGGGATCGCATGCGCCATGGATCGTGGAGGGGCATTCCTTGCCGGAGACTGCGCCTGAACGGATCGCCCCCTATCCGCCGCCGCGTGAGCGCATGATCAGACGCATCGCCGAAGCGCTGGGCCGGCCGGAGACCGTGTTCCGCTGTGAGGGCGCATCGGGATCCGAGTTCGCCGATCAGGGTGAGCTGTTGCGGATCTGGGAGAGTCTGACCGACCACGCGGACCGCCAGAGGATCCTGGCCTTTGCGCGCGGGGTGGCGTCGGAGCGCTCCGGCGTGATCCGCCCATGATCTTCGTGACGAATGCGCAGGGACGGGCGACCTTTATCAGCCCGGAATGGACCGACTTTACCAGACAGTCCCTGGAGGACGCCGTGGGGTTCGGCTGGGCTCGGGTCGTGCATCCGGAGGATCGCGACATCGCCCGCAGAACCGTCGAGTCCGCCATTCAGGCGCAGAGCGCCTTCAACCTGCGCTACCGGATGCTTGCGCCCGATGGCCGGGCCATGTGGGTCGCCGCCGGGGCGGTACCGTCCTTCGGCCCGCCGAACCGGACCTTCCTGGGCTTCCTCGGATCGATCACACCGATGGCCGAAGATCCCGCCGCGGAGATGATGGCCTCCGGTTCGCTCGGGAGTTTCGTGCCGCCTCCGGTGCATCCGGCGCCGCCGCCGAGTTCCATGCTGGAGGCCATGGCGGATCATCTCCTCATGGCTCACACCCTCGTCGAGCCCGCATCCGCGGGGCGTCTGCGCCCCCTCATCGAGCGGTTGCTGCACGAGGTCGGAATCGAGCTCGCGCGTGCCGAGCTGGCGGGGCCGGCCCAGGCCGCCTTTCACTGACGCGACGGAGCGAGCCGAGGCCGCGTAACCCGGATCGTTACGGAGTGAGGGTGCAGGTCGAAACCGGCCGTATCCGGGCCGTGGCCAGCGCGC
Source organism: Methylobacterium sp. E-065 (assembly GCF_022829605.1). GTDB lineage: Bacteria > Pseudomonadota > Alphaproteobacteria > Rhizobiales > Beijerinckiaceae > Methylobacterium. The sequence continues at coordinate 102,829 of NZ_JAKSYD010000128.1, forward strand.
GGTCATCGGCACACAGCGTATCGGGTCGTTGAGGCGGCAGCGGCACCCGGCGACGGTCGCCACCGGTCTGATTCTCCGCCAGCCTGAGGAAGCCAGCCCCCGGACCCGCACGCTTCAACCGATACGCGGCGGCCTCACGCCTCTCGGCCGCAAGCCGGGCATCGTGTCTCCGCTGGGCCCGGAGGAGCGCCAGGCGTCTGTGTTGGCGTAGGACGCGCAAGCGCGCGGTCCGGGCGTAGCGCCGCGCCCGTGCGGTCAGGCGTACAGGAGTGGGGTCCGAGCGCACGCTACGTCCGCGGGTCGCGTCATGCGTCGGCAGGTCGGCGCTGTGGAGTGAAACCGGCCGCAGGGTGGGGCGTGCGGGCGCGGCCTCCGGGACGGAGGCCGCCGCGACCGCCTCACGCGGCGCCCGCACGGGCAACGGGTTGGACCGGACGATGTCCAGCGCCGGTGGCGGCGCGCCGCATCCCCGGCAGATGGAGGCGGAGATGCGCCGCCACGTCTGCGCGTCCCGATCGACGAGGTCCCTGAGCCGGGCTTGGTCGCTCACCACCGGCCAGCTCCCGCCCCGTGTGTCGCCGGGCATCTCGGTCAGGGACGCGGCCTGAGCGGCGTCGCCCGCGATCAGACTGATGGCCATGATCGCGCGTACGAGACGACGCATCCACCCTCGCTTTACAGGTTGCACAGAGGTCGCAGGAACGCAGCGGGGCTGTTACGGCGCAGCGCGCGATATGGTTCCACGCCGCGTGGCCGCCCAAAACCTCCGGTCGGGGAGTCAGGAGGACGATCGCGTGGCCAAGCTGAACTGGATCGGCTCCCTGACGCGCCGGAAACGGGCCCGCACGAATGCGCGGGCGGATCGGGTGCTGTGTGGCCGGGTGAGGTGCCGTGCGAGGGGGCTGTCGCGAAGGGCGGCCGCTCGGATCCGCGCGCGGCCGCGCTGACGTGTCGGCAGATCCGCCTGCTGGGCGCCGACATCCGGCAGACTGGCCGCGGACGGCGCATCGATATCGACCGGCAGGACGCTCGAGCGCTTGGCCGTCTCGCGGGGCAGATCGGCCCAACGCCGCGGACCGGGCGACAGCTCATCGCGATCGGCAGCGGATACTGCGGATGATACGCGCGTGACCGCGCTGACGGTACGGGGCTCGGCTGGATCGGACCCGCGCGTCGGCAGGAGGGCGACATAGACCCCTGCCCAGAGCGCCACGCCGGCAAGGACGGAACCGGCAAGGGCAACGTGATGGGTCATGGCGCCAGCAACGGCCGGCCCGATCTTATGGTTCCTGCCGAGATACGCCGTCGCGGCCGTCCCCGCCGACATCACGGCGCGTGGCGGTCCGATCTGCCGGCTGCGGGTCTCGCACGGAGGCACGCCAGGGGCCTGCTGGCGCGCTGATGTCCGAAGAAGGTCCTCCGGGGCCGTACCCACTCGCGGTTGAACGGGAGGGGCTACCGGACGTGAGCCGGGCGCCTATGTCGCTGACAAAGGAGCGTTTCGACCCATGATCATGATCATCATCTGCTTCCTCGCGCCGTGGCTTGCGATGTTCCTGCGCGGGAAGGTGCTTCAGGGCATTCTCTGCATCATCCTACACGTGACGATCATCGGGTGGATCCCGGCGACGATCTGGGCGCTCGTCGTCACGCGGCGGGAAACTGCCTGACACGCGCTCCGCCGAGGCGTGCGCCGCCTCGGCATCGCGGTGAACCGAAGATGTGGGGCCGCGCGGTTCGGTCCGGCCCTGTCGGAGGCGCCACGGCGCCGTCGTGGACGGCCTGATTCAGTAGGGGCTGTGGTGCGGACGGCCGATCGGCAGGGCCGCGACCGAGATCAGGAAGGGACAGTCCGGCTCCGTCGATCCGATGTTCGACAAGGGACGCGTCGTGAGATCGACGCGATGACCGCCGGTCCGGCGGCTGAGGCGCTGAACCGCAATACTGAGGGTCTCTTCGTAGGCGGCCTCGTCCGTATCGCCCGCAGGCATGTCGGCACACAATTGGGCGAAGGCGGTACGAAGATCGAAGTCGGCCATGGATTCATCCACCTGAAGTGCTCAGGCCAGGGAACGGGGACGTGGTTAACAGCGCGTTAACCCGGGCCCAGGATCGCGTGACGATACGGGCCTCGGCTCAGGTCGATGTCCGCGGGCGTGAGGGTCGAGAACCGCCCGCCGGCGGGGGACGGTCCGCGACCGATCCGCAAAGGGATTTCTTAACGGTCCGTCCGCATGCTTGGCGGCTCGATGTTGTCATGAGCGTCCCTCGGGCGCCGGAGCCTTCGACGCCATGGCCCTGCTCAGTGCGATCTGCTTGCTCTCAGGCGTGACATTGGCCGGCATGGCGCCGCAACGCTCGGTCCGACAGGCGACGTTCGAAGGCGCAGGCGGCGGCCTGATCATGCTCGGCCTCGTCATCATCGGCGCGGGGCTACCCCTGTTCCGATAGCAACCGGGCGCCGACAGCGCGTCCTGTCCGAAGGATGGGTCGGTGTGGCTTGCCCTGACGTGGCTCCCAACCGACCCGCAGGGTGCGCCGGCACAAAGACCTGGTCAGAAACAGAGATGGCGAGCCGGGTTCGATTGTCCTTGGACAGGGTCAACGACCGTCGCTTGCGGACGGGGTAGAAAGCGCGACCGATCCTACTCCCGTGCGAGCTTGCGGATTTTCAGAACGTCGTCGGATAGGGCTGGTCGGCAACGCGCATTACCCTCCCCCTCTGCGGAGGAGGTTGGCCCTTGCCTGAACAGGGCCACGCCGCCGGTGGTCACAATCCGATCAAACAGCCAAGCGCCCCGCGCCTCGGTGCGGATGTCGCCGCCCCAAGCCGATCCATGCCAAAGACTCCCGCACAGGGCAAAGGCCGACAACCCGAACCGATCGAATCGGATCGGTGTAGCCCGTAGCTCGCACGGGGGAGGGAGACCGGCGCGGGGCGCGGCGCGTCTCATTTCACCACCAGCCAATCCTCGACCACGAGGGCGTCGAGGCCGGTGGTGTAGAACATCAGGATCGCGTCCTCCGCACTGTGGAGGATCGGTTTGCCCATGATGTTGAAGCTGGTGTTGAGCAGGATCGGCACGTCCGTGATTGCGGCGAAGGCCGTGATCAGAGCGGCGTAGGCCGGGTTGCGCGCGGCCGTGACGCTCTGGAGCCGGCCGGTGCCGTCTGCGTGCACCACCGCCGGCACGCGGGCGCGGACCGCCTCCCGCCAGACCAGGGTGCGCTCCATATAGGGGCTGTCGGCGTAATCCTCGAACCAGTCCGGCCCGGCCTCGGCCAGGATCGAGGGGGCGAAGGGCCGGAACGCTTCGCGGTACTTCACCTTGGCGTTGAGCGCGTCCTTGGCGCCCTCCGGCCGCGGATCCGCGAGGATCGAGCGGTTGCCGAGCGACCGGGGCCCGAACTCGGCCCGGCCCTGTACCCAGCCGACGAGGCCGCCCTCCGCCAGGATCCGGGCCGCGGCCTGCGTCGCCGCCGCGTGGCCGACGCGCCGGGCGCGGGGCTCCTGCTCGGCCAGGCGCTCCATCGAGGCGGTGGAGACGGAGCAGCCGAGGTATGGAGTGAGCGGGCGCTGCTCGCGCGGCGGCCCGGCCCAGTCCGGATGATCCTCCGCGTAGGCGAGCCACGCGGCCCCGACCGCGTTGCCGTCGTCGGCCGGCGCCGAGGGAACGTGCAGCCGCCGGAACCCGGACCGGCCGAGCACACGGCCGTTGTAGGACGAGTTCAGCCCGCAGCCGCCGGCGATCACGAGGTTTTCGGACGGTGCCAGTGCCTGGGCCTCGGCCACCAGCGCGTCCATGAGCGTGCCAAACAGATCCTGGCCGCAGCGGGCGAGATCGGCCCAGCCGTTCTCCAGGGCATCCGCCGGGCGACGCGCGCGGACCTCCTCGGCGACGGCCCGGATCGTCTCGGCGGCGGCATAGCGCAGGCGACCGTCCTCGACCGTGCAGAGGCGGGCGAGCAGGGCGGCCAGCTCCGAATCACGCTGGCCGTAGGGGGCGAGCCCCATGATCTTCCACTCCTCGCCCTTCACTTGATCGAAGCCGGCGAGATCGGTGATCAGCCCGTAGAGGAAGCCCAGCGACCCGCGCCCGCGATGGCGGCGCAACTCGGTGATCCGGCCCTCCTCCATCCGGTAGATCGCGGCTGCGCCGGTTTCGCCCATGCCGTCGACCACCAGGGCGGTGGCTTCAGTGAACGGACTGCTCCAGAGACCGTAGGCGGCGTGGCAGAGGTGGTGCGGGTAGCGCCGCTGCCCGGCGATGGTTGCCCGGGGCGCCGCGGCGGTGACCCGCGCCTCCTGGTTCAGCGCCAGCAGGGTGCCGTGGCCGGCCCGCTCCTGCGCGCCGTGGAGATCGGCGATGAACACCCGCTCGGCCTGCTCGGGGACGAAGGAGCGGTTGAGCGCGGTGGTGTGGGCGGCGAGCGCCATCAGGTCGAAGGCGCCGGCGCCGGCTTGGCCCCGCAGGAAGTCGCTGAATTGCGTGCCCCACGTGGAGGCGATCACGAGTTCCGAGCCCGGCGGCACGTGCTCCTTGAGCAGTGAGGCCATCCGGGCCGGGGCGTCCGGCTCGCAGTTCGGCGCGCGCTTGTACTGGAGGAAGCGCTCCGCGGCCTCGGCGAAGAGCAGGGTGCCGTCGGGCCCGACCAGCGCGAGTGCGGGATCGTGAAAGGTGGTGGCGAGGCCGAGATAGAAGCGCATGCCAGCAGGGGGTAGCGCATTTCTGCCCGGGCCGCGAAGCCGGGGCCGCGCGGACGGGTTCAGGCCGCGGCGGCGCGGGGCCGGGCGAGGAGGAGGATCGCCGCGCCCATGAGCCCCGACAGCGCGGAGCCCGCGAGCACGCCGAGCTTCACGGCGGTCTCGTGCTGCGGGTCCGCGAAGGCGAGGCCGCCGATGAACAGGCTCATGGTGAAGCCGATGCCGCACAGCACGGCGACGCCGTAGACCTGCCCCCACCCCGCGCCGGCCGGGCGCTGCCCGAGCCCGAGCGCGACGGCGAGCCGCAGGCTCGCGAACACGCCGGCCTGCTTGCCCAGGAACAGGCCGGCCGCAATGCCGAGCGTCACGGGCTGGAGCAGCGCGTCGCCGGTCAGGCCGGTCAGGTTCACGCCCGCATTGGCGAAGCCGAAGATCGGCACCACGAGATAGGTGATCCAGGGCGCCAGCGCGTGCTCCAGCCGGTGCAGCGGCGACTCCGCATCCTCGGGGCGACCCGGGCTGACCCGGATCGGGATGGTGAGCGCCAGGAGCACGCCCGCGATCGTCGCGTGGATCCCGGAGCGCAGCACGAGGACCCAGAGCAGGAGGCCGAGCAGCAGATAGGCGGGAAGCCACGATACGCCGGCTCGGTTGAGTCCGTAGAGGCCGGCGACCACGAGGGCGGCCAGTCCCAGCATCGTGAGGTCGAGGCCGGAACTGTAGAACAGTGCGATCACCAGCACGGCGCCGAGATCGTCGATGATCGCCACTGCGCTGAGGAAGATCTTCAGGGAGACCGGCGCCCGCGACCCGAGGAGTGCCAGGACACCGAGCGCGAAGGCGATGTCGGTGGCCGCTGGGATCGCCCAGCCCCGCAGGGTGTCACTGCTGAGGTTGGCGAGCGCGTAGAATCCGGCCGGCACCGCCATGCCGCCGAGTGCCGCGAAGCCGGGCAGCATCCGGTCCGGCCAGGTGCGCAGCCGTCCGTCCAGCGCCTCGCGCTTGATCTCCAAGCCGACCAGCAGGAAGAACCCGGCCATCAGCCCGTCGTTGATCCAGTGCTGGACGCTCATCGGCCCGAGGGCGGTGTGGAGTGCGTGTGCGTAGGTCTCGGCGAAGGGCCCGTTGGCGACGACGAGGGCGAGCGCCGCCGCGCCCATCAGGATCAGCCCACCCGCCGCCTCGCTGGCCAGCAGCGCACGGATGGCCGAGAGGGGGCGCGGGCCGCGCCTCGGCGGGGCACGGTGGGGTGCGGGCGATGTCATCGCGACAGGGCTTGCCGCGCATCGGGGGCGCGGGCAAGGGACCGGGGCTCAGAGTCTCTACGACGTCCGCCCCAGAGTCGCGCGGATCAGCGCCAGCCCATCCGGACTCGACCACGCCGCCGGCCCCTTCATCACCCCGAGGGTGCAGCCCTGCGCGTCGATCAGCATCGTGGTCGGCAGGCCGGGGGATTGGGTGTCGCGCTGGATCGCCGGCAGGACGCGACCGCCGGGATCGGCATAGAAGGCGAGGTCGTGGATGCCAGCCTGCTTCAGCCATTCCGGCGGCTTCTCCAGGTTGCGGGTGTCGACGTTGATGGCGACGACCTGGAAATCCGGCCCGCCGAGTTGCGCCTGGAGCCGGTCGAGCGCCGGCATCTCGGCCTTGCAGGGGGCGCACCAGGTCGCCCAGAGATTGACCAGCAGCAGCCGGCCCTTCAGGTCGGCGAGCCCGGTCTCGGTGCCGTCCGGCCCCTTGAACCGGATCTCGGGGGCGGGCCGGGCCTGCGGCAGGGCCTGCATGGCGGCGACCTCGCCCTTCGCGGCGGCGTCGACCCGGGCGAGTGCCGGCTTGGCGGCGGCGCAGGGCTGGAGCGCCCCGCCCGTGTTGCCGGGCAGGAGACCGCTCCCGTATAGGGCGATCCCGAGGACGGCGAGCGCGGCGACGCCTGCGCCGGCCAGGATGGGTGTGCGGCTGGGCATCAGCTTTGCCTGCCGGGACGTTCAGGGCGCGGAAGGATCGACATGAGCAACCGGATGTGGGGCGGCCGCTTCGCGAGCGGCCCGGCGGAGATCATGGAGGAGATCAACGCCTCCATCGGATTCGACAAGCGCCTCGCGCCCCAGGATATCCGCGGCTCGCTGGCGCATGTGGCGATGCTGGGCCAGGCCGGCATCCTTCCCGCCGACGATGTGGCCGCGATCGAGGCCGGGCTCAAGTCCGTGCGCGACGAGATCGAGGCCGGGACCTTCGTGTTCAAGCGCGAGCTCGAAGACATCCACATGTCGGTGGAGAGCCGGTTGACCGAGATCGTCGGCATGGCTGCCGGGCGCCTGCATACGGCGCGCTCGCGCAACGATCAGGTCGCCACCGATATGAAGCTCTGGGTGCGCGACACCCTCGATTCCCTCGACCAGCAGGCCGCCGACCTGCAGCGCGCCCTGGCCGAGAAGGCGCTGACGCACGCCGAGACCGTGATGCCGGGCTTCACCCATCTGCAATCGGCCCAGCCGGTGACCTTCGGCCACCATTGCCTCGCCTATGTCGAGATGCTGGCCCGCGACCGGGGGCGGTTCCGCGACGCCCGGGCACGGCTCAACGAGTGCCCGCTCGGTGCCGCCGCGCTCGCCGGCACCTCCTTCCCGATCGACCGGCACGCCACCGCGTCGGCGCTCGGCTTCGACCGGCCGACCGCCAACTCCCTCGATTCGGTGGCCGACCGCGACTTTGCCCTGGAATCGCTCGCCGCCGCCTCGATCTGCGCCGTGCACCTGTCGCGCTTTGCCGAGGAGCTGGTGGTCTGGACTTCGGCGCAGTTCAACTTCGTGCGGCTGTCGGACGGCTACACGACCGGCTCGTCGATCATGCCGCAGAAGCGCAACCCCGACGCCGCCGAGTTGGTGCGGGCCAAGTCCGGCCGGATCATCGGCGCGCTGACCGGCCTGCTCGTCGTCATGAAGGGGCTGCCGCTCGCCTATTCGAAGGACATGCAGGAGGACAAGGAGGGCACGTTCGACGCGCTCCAGGCGCTGTCCCTGTGCCTCGCCGCTATGACCGGCATGGTGAAGGACCTCGAGCCCAACGCCGCGGTGCTCAGCCAAGCCGCCGGCTCGGGCTACGCCACTGCCACCGACCTCGCCGACTGGCTGGTGCGCGAACTCGGCCTGCCGTTCCGGCAGGCCCACCACGTCACCGGCCGCCTCGTCGGCGTCGCCTCGGCCAAGGGCGTCGGGCTGGAGGAACTCTCGCTGCTCGAGATGCAGGAGGCCGAGCCGCGCATCACCGAGGCGGTTTACGCGGTGCTGGGTGTCGGGAATTCCGTGGCGAGCCGCACCAGCTACGGCGGCACCGCGCCCGACAACGTGCGCAGGCAGGCCCAGGGCTGGATCGAACGGCTCGGCTGATCGGATCCGGGCGCCCTGTGTAGGACGCCCCCTGGTTACGGCGGCCGGTCGATGGCACGGTTCGCCCACGACCTTGTGTGTTCACAGCGCGGGGACCGCGATTCGGGGTCGAATTCGGTACCCGGTCTGATTCGTCAGGCCGGGCGATCCCGCACGTGAACGCCTCCGCGGCCTCGGTCCGCGCTCCCAAGGTCCCTCGCCATGTCCGTGAAGCACGCGACGCTGCACCTCGTGTGCGGCAAGATCGCCGCTGGAAAATCGACGCTCACCGCTCGCCTGGGGCAGGAACCCGACACCGTCGTGATCGCAGAAAATCACTGGCTCGCCCGGCTCTATCCCGGCGCGTAGACCTGTCTCGTCGACTACGCCCGCAACGTGGCGCGGCTGCGTGACGCCATGGGGCCGCATATCGTGTCCCTGCTGCGCCTCGGGATCTCGGTCGTGCTGGACTTTCCGGCCAACACCGTCGCCAGCCGGGCGTGGATGCGGACCCTGTTCGAGGCGGCCGGTGTCGCGCACCAGCTCCACGTCCTCAATGTACCCGTTTCTGTCTGCAAGGCCCGCCTGCGCCGGCGGAACGCCGAGGGCACGCACGACTTCGCGGTGACGGAGGCGGATTTCGATCTGTTCAGCCGCTATTTCGTCCCACCCGCGCCGGAGGAAGGCTTCGATCTCGTCATTCACCGGCCGTGAGAGGCGACCGGTCGAGGGGCGCTTGCGGAATGCAGGGACAGTCCCAAAGGCCAGACCGGAATCGGCGCGTCCGGCTCCGTCTGGCCTGCCCGGCTCGGCCGCCTGCTGATCAACGCCGCCATCGCGTGCAGCCAGTCCACGGCTTCTTCAAACAGCCTATGGGCCTCGATCAGGATGTCCTCATCGCCCGGGCTGCCCGATCCACGCGGAGAAGCGCTGTCGGGTGCGGTTCCGGAATCCACCGGCTGCCGGATCTCGCCGTCGGCCTTCTGCGACGCTGCCGTGTCCGGTGCCCCGGTTTCCGATGCGTCCTGCGTCACCTCGGCGGCGGCCGAGGCCGCCTTTCCAACCAGGGATCCCGCGTCGATCGCGTCTCCGGCCCGGGATGGGGCGTTCATCCGGGCGGCGGCCTTGGCCAGGGCGGGCGATACGACATCCGGCTGCGCCTCCGCGACGGCGTAATCCTGGGCGGCCTCGGCGATCACGCGGGCAAGCACGGCCAGATCCCGGGCAATCTGGCGGGCCGCCTTCCGGTCGCCGGAGGCCGCTGCCGCCCTGGCCTCCGCCTTGAGCCGCGCGAGCTTCCGCTCCGCCTCCTGTAGCGTATGGGCCGCCATGGCGTGCGCTCCTGGCGGAGCCGGGGCCATGGATGCGAGCAGGCTCTCCATCTCGGCCCGCCGCGCGCGGCGCAGGGCTTCCAGGGTAGGGTCGGTGCGGGCGTCGTCCCGCGCCCGGCGCTCGACGGGAGCCGGGTCCCTCACCGCCGTCGCGGAACGCAGGACCGGCAGCACTCTGTTCACGGCTCCGACCATGACGGCTCCACCGCCCGTGGGAGCGGCCCTGTGTTGAATGACGGACTCATACGATGCGGCAAAGAAATGGTCCCGCATCGACGCCGGATTTGCAAGTCAAGTAATCCGGATGGCGAGATAAGTTTGCGTCATTTGGAAATAGGATACGTGTTTTTTGGCGAGGTTCTGAGTCTCTTGAACCATAAGATTCCATCTAGGGCAAATTATAGTTCCAGGTGAAAGCTAGATCTCTGAGATATCCGGAAGTCTCTTCACGTGGTCCACAAATTCATGATGACAAAAACCCGGTGGGGAGGACTGGCCCCGGCTCACGCCCGGGCGGCGTGAGCGCCATCCCGCTTACCCACAGGCGGCGAAGAAAATTGTGCGGCGCAACCATCAGCCAGGCCGTGCGTTCACCATCTGGCTAAGTCCGACCCGCTACAAGCTTTGCCGTGTGGAACGGAGTGCGCAGGATGCCTGTCGAGAGTTGGCTGCAGCCGGAAGAGGTGTCGGATCTGGCGGCACGGGCGACGGCGATGATCGATGCCGCCCTGACCGGTTCCGGCCTGACCCGGGAGGTCTACTGGGCCGCCGTGCGCAAGGGCTACAACACCCCCTACAACGATCCGCCCCGCAAGCAGGCCGTCCCGGCGCAACCGAACGCCGTTCCGATGGCCATCGGTGAACCGGTTGCGGCCGCAGCGGTGGTGATCGCCGCGCAGGCCGTGGAGGCACGCGCGATCTGATGCGGATGGCGCTCTCTCGCCATCTTGCAGACGTTTTACGCAAGCTTCACTAATCCTGAACCCCGGTTCGGCCCTCGAAAGGGCCGCCCGCCGTCAGGAAGTGAAGATGGTCCGCGCTCCACGTCTGCTCCCGCTCGGAGCTCTCGTCCTGCTCTCATCCGGTCTCGTCACCGGTGTCTTCGGAGGTCTGCTCGGCGCCCCGGGCTTGTCTGCCACGGTCGCGTGGGCGCAGGACGCCGCGGTCGATACCAGTGGCGACGATGCGGCCCCGGCCCAGCGTGGGCGTCGGCGCGGCCGCCAGCGGCCGGCGGCCCGGGCCGAGAGGAGGGCGGTGACCCCCCCCGGCATGCAGCAGGCCACACCGGTTGCGATCTTCGGCGACTGGAACGTGTTCGTGAACGGCGACGGCCGCACCAAGCTCTGCTACGCGATCGCGCAGCCGCAGGCCCGCTCGCCCAGGACCCTGAAGCGCGATACCGCCTACCTGTTCGTCAGCGTGCGCAAGGGCGAGAACGTCCAGAACGAGGTGGCGGTGATGCTGGGCTTCCCGTCGAAGCCCGCGGCCTCCCAGGTCAAACCCGGCTCGGCCGCCACCCCCACGGACCCGAGCCTCAACCTCGGCAGCAGCCGCTACGGCCTCGTGGTGAAGGACGGGAACGCATGGCTGCAAAACCCGGCCGAGGAGGCCCGGGTCGTCTCCGAGATGAGCACCCGCAACCCGAAGCTCATCATCAAGACCACGTCGATGCGCGGTAATCCCACGAGCGACGAGTACGCGCTCGGCGGCTTCGCCGAAGCCATGAAGCGCACCCGCGAGGAATGCGGGCGGTAGCGCGCTCCGACCGGACGATCCACCCTCCGCCGAAGCGTGTCGGCTGCTTCGGCGGAGGGGTGTTGCGATGCACCGATCAAGCGCGGCGGAGTTGGGCCCGCTCCTGCCCGGCGCCGGGGTGAGCCCGGGGGCGCACGCGCTCCCGGGCCGCGCGGGTCGCCTGCTCGGCGGTCCGGAAGAGGGTGCCGTCGAGCCCATCGAAATCACGGGCGGATGAGAAGAACCGGACCCCGCGCCCTTCGGGCACGGCGATCCCGGCGGTGATCTCACCGATCTCGATCACCCGCGGCGGCCCGGCCGGACCGGGCAACGGAATGGTGGCCGGATCGGCCGCCTTCAGGCCCTCTCCGGGCGTGTGTTCTGCAAAGAGACTGTGCATGGCACTTGGAACTCCCTGGGCCGGCGTGAAGCCATGCCGGATCGCGATGACTGCTGGATGATGGTCGGCGCGCTAGCGTCGACAGCGCCGGTGTCGGGCGCGGCAGCAAGGCACGTTCGGGAGCGTAGGGTGGTCGACCGGGGGTCTCTTCGACATCGGATGTCCTCCAGACTGAAGGACCGCGCGGCACACAGGCCGTCGCAGTGCTTTAGCGTTTGATGACGCGGCGCAAGCTACGCTTCTCAAATCACCGCGACCGACGCGGGAGCGAATCCGCATCGGCACCACCCAAGATGGCGATGCGCGACGGACCGTCAACGGAATCGATTTCCGTTTTGGGAGCTGCGCCTGGGAGGGAAGCGGCCCCGGTTCCGCTCCCTGGAGACGAGACCCTTCAGGCCTCCGCGATCACCGCGGCAAGATCGGAAAAATCTGAGAAGATCCGGGTGGCGCCGGCCTGCACGAGGTCCGCTCCGGCGGGGTCGTGGACCCAATGGCCGCCGCCTGTGAAGCCGGCGAGCCGCATGCCGGCGCTTCGGGCGGCCGTGACGCCGGGCACGCTGTCCTCGATGACCAGACACGCCTCGGGCGGGACCTCCATCCGGTCGGCAGCGAACAGGAACAGGTCCGGGAAGGGCTTGCCCCGCGGCACCTGCGCCGAGGAGAACACGTGCGCGCCGAACAACGGCAGCAGCCCGGTCAGCGTCAGGGAATGGCGCAGCCGGACCGGATCGCTGCTGGAGGCCACGCAGCGCGGCAGGCCGAGGGCCGCCACCGCTCCGGCAACGCCGCGCATCGCCCGCAATTCGGAATCGAACAGCGCGAGGGTCTCGGCCTTGACCGCGTCGACGAAGCCCTCGGGCGCCGTGACCCCATAGTCCCGGGCGATATGCGCCATGATCGAGGGCATGGAGGTGCCGGTGAAGCGCGCCCGCACGGTGGCGAGGTCGATCGGCACGCCGATCCGGTTGAGTCCGGCCGTGAGGCAGGCGAGGCTGAGGGGCTCGCTATCGACCAGGACGCCGTCGCAATCGAAGATCACGAGGCCGAGGGAGAGTGACGTCGCGCGTGCGTCCAAGGCCGACCGTTCCCGCACGGCCCGCCGCCGCCCGCTGCCTGTGACACGGGCGCCCCGGACCGGCAACCGGACGCGCCGGTGGTTGCAACCGGCGGCCCAGCCCCATACTCCCGGGACGGGCGCCAGCCGGGCGCGCAAGGCTTCGAAGACGTCCGCGATGTTCCGCTTCCTGGTCCGCGTCCTGGGCTTCCTGCTGATGGCCGGCGGCTTCGTCGCGCTGGTCTATGACGGCGCCCGCTCCATCGCCAATAACGGCCTGCGGGTGACGCCGCTCTCCGAGGTGATCGCCGCCCTGTTCAAGGACCGGGCCGGCGCCCTGCAGGGCAGCGTCGAGGGGGCGGCGCCCTGGCTCTGGCACGTGCTGGGCCTGCCGCTCACCCTGGCGCCGGCCTCGCTGATCGGGCTTGGTCTCGGCGCGGTCCTGCTCTGGCTCGGCCAGCCGGGCCGCGAGCCGATCGGCTTCCTCACGAAGCCCTGAGCCGCGACGCCGGATCCCGCTGGGCTCGATCAGCGGGCGTGTCGCGCCCTGGCCTCATTCACCTTCCAGCCGTGCGATCCCGGCGGTCAGCGCGTTGACCCGCGCGGCGAAGAAGCTGACGACCGTGCCGCCGGCATCCCGCACCGGCTCGACGACGCGGGAGTCGTAGCAGGTCGAGCCGGATGTCCTCCGGCTGCCGGATGCTTTCTCCGAAGCGGATACCTCCCCATATCGAGCGGAACCAGAGACCGGAAGGCAACCCGATGTTCCTGTTCCGCAAGCGCCCCGAGATGCCGAACCCCGCCGAGGCCCTGCCGGGGCGCCCGACACCGTTGCGGACGGCCGAGACCCACTTCGTCAACGGCAACCCGCTCAAAGGGCCTTATCCCCCGGGCATCGAGACGATCGTCCTCGGGCTCGGCTGCTTCTGGGGCGCCGAGCGTCGGTTCTGGCAATTGCCCGAGGGGGTGTTCGCGACGGCCGTGGGCTACGTCGGCGGCTATACCCCGAACCCGACCTACGAGGAGGTCTGCACCGGCCAGACCGGCCACAACGAGGTCGTGCTGGTCGCCTTCGACCCGGCTTTGCTGCCGCTGGAATCGGTGCTGCGGATCTTCTTCGAGAGCCACGATCCGACCCAGGGTCTGCGCCAGGGCAACGATGTCGGCACCCAGTACCGTTCCGGCATCTACACGAACGGCCCCGCCCAGGAGGCGACCGCCCGGGCGGTGCGCGCAGCCTATGCCGAGGCGCTGCGGCAGCGCGGCTTCCCGGACGTGACCACCGAGATCAAGCCGCTGGAACACTTCTACTTCGCAGAAGGCTACCACCAGCAGTACCTCGCCAAGAACCCGGGCGGCTATTGCGGCCTCGGCGGCACCGGCGTCAGCTGCCCGGTGGGGACCGGCGTCGCCGCCTGATTCTTTTCAGGACGTGCCGCCGGGTGCTCCTTACGGGCTCCCGCCGGGCTTGGGCGGCATGCCCGGCGAGGCGGGGGCGGGAGCGTTGCCCACGAGCGGAGGCGTGCTGTTCGGGCTGCGCAGCACGATCAGCACGCTGCCCAGGACCGAGAGGGCGATGGCGGTGGCGAAGATGAGGAAGAGCCAGCGGGGCATTCCGGGGCGTTAGCACATCGCGCCGGATCGTGAACTCCCCCCGATCGTCTCACGGTGCCTTCAACACCGCCCGGCACGCGTTCGGGAGCGCCGCCATGGTCATGGCGGGCTTGGGCTTCGGCGGCACCTTCGGGGGCTTCGGGTGCAACACCGCGTCCGAGAACCAGTAGCCGAGGTCTTCGCAGCCGTCGCCGCTCGAGGGGGCGCCCTGCGGCTGGCAATCCTCCTGGTCGGCCGGGCAGGCGAGCCGGATATGGTAGTGGTAATTGTGCCCGTACATCGGGCGTACCTTGGACATCCAGCGGCTGCCCGCGGCGTCACGGCACAGGGCCTTCTTGATCGCCGCGTTGACGAAGATGCGCTCCACCTCCGGCTGCTCGGCGGTGAGCTTGATCAATTGCAGGTGCGTCGGCGTCCAGACGCGCGGGTCGATGTCGAGCCGGTCGGGCCGGACCATGTCGGTGGCGGAGGTCTCCTCGCGCTCCGCCCGGCTCATGCGGTGATCGGGCATGGGCGTCAGCCAGACGTCGGCGTCGATGCCGATCTGGTGCGAGGCGTGGCCGGTGATCATCGGACCGCCCCGGGGCTGGGCCATGTCGCCGACGAGCAGCCCCGGCCAGCCGACCCGGGCGGCCTTCTGCGACAGGCGCTCGACGAAATCGACGAGATGCGGCGTGCCCCACATCCGGTTGCGGGACGGGCGCATGACCTGCCAGTTCGACCCGTCGAGCGGCAGCGCCTCGCCGCCCGCGAAGCAGCCCTTCGCGTAGAACCCATAGATGTGGGCTGGTCCCGCGGTGGCCTTCGTCACGCGCCCGAACAGCGCCTTGGCGGGCGTCGAGGGCGCGTCCGGATGTTCCAGCGGCGGCAGGGGTCTCGGGGCGACGCTGCCGCGATCCTGGGCCTGTGCGGTGGCCGGCAGGAGCAGGGCGGCGAGCGCGAGGCTCGGGGCGAAGGACGAGGCGAGGCGCGGCATCGGCATGCGGTGATGGTCGTCCGTCTGGGAGCGCGGGTGCGGGTGCGTGCCGGAACGTGGCCCACGCCCAGGGCGTTTTTCGGGCAACGCGCGACCTAGCGGGAGGCGCCCACGCTGGCGACCGGTCCGCTTGCCCCGCGGGAACCCCGCCGCCTGATCGCCAGCGACCGGGTCATCGGCACCGATGTGCGCCGGCCCGACGGGAGCCGGGTCGGCCGGATCGAGCGGCTGATGCTCGACAAGATGTCCGGCCGGGTCGCCTACGCGGTGATGAGCTTCGGCGGCTTCCTGGGGCTTGGCGAAGATTTTTACACGTTGCCCTGGTCGGTGCTCCGGTTCGAGCTCCTGCAGGACGCCTACGTGCTCGACCTCACGGAAGAGCAGTGGCGCGCCGCCCCGGCTCGCTCCCCCGAGGGCACCGATCCGGCCGAGGACGGCGCCTGGGAGGAGCAGATCCACCGCTACTACGACGCGGTACCCTGCTGGGGGATCTAGGTGCCCTTGCTATGGAGGTTGTCCATCCGAGGGTGTCGAGCGCGGCTGTGGTTGCGAAACTATCGCGTACCGCGGTCCCGGAATTCTAACCGAGGACTTCCCCCGGGCGGCTTCGGACGGCCGCGACGTCGGACCCGATATCGTTCAGCGCGCAGCGGACCTGTTCCAGGGCGGAGGTCACGAGCTCGGCCGTGTGAGATCCGGCGCAGTCCCGCGCCCGAAGGCCGCGCCCGTCGCATAGATACGGCATCATCTGGCTGTGAAGCGTCGCATAGGCGCCGGGGTTGGACAGCTCGTAGACGACCGCAAGAGCGTGGTAGGCCCGAACCAAGATCTCCAGCGCGACATCCGCCCGGCTCGCGGCCTGTTCCCAATCATCGCTATCCATGCTGCGCTTTAAATTTTATTGCTGTCCAATCGACAGTTAACATGCCCCGTTAAGACTGTCGACGTTCTAAGCTATTGTTATTGCGGCGCTTCGGGGTGTGGGAACGTTTATTGGGGGCTTATGGCTCGACTGCAACACATGTAGATATCGGCTGGCGATATCAAGTCATCATCTGATTGCGCCCGTGTCGGGAAGGCCGAATCATTGTCGCGATCTTGTTTTCCGCCTCGGCCAGCACGCTGTTCACAAGATGAGTCGCATTCTCGACGGTTCCGGCAGACAGGGTTCCGCTCCGGCTCGATTCCTGAGCGATCCGGAAATTGTCCTCGACGAACGCACGGATCTTCCGCTGGACATCGACGAACTCGCCCGGGTGGGCGGTTTCGTAGAGAAGTGCCATGGCCAAGTAAGCACGGCCGACCATATCGAGTGCCAGATCCGCGCTCGTCTCGGAACTCACGATCTCGGTCGAGGCCACGGTGGACAATCCCTGTCGATTACATCCGGCAGGCTAACAGAACGCGAAGGCGTTGCAATCGGCCAAGTTGTTCCGCAGGCCGTTTCCCCTGAGACATCTTGGACCGGCGGATCGGGCTCTGATTCCGTCAAGTTTCCCCCAGCCGGAAACCCCGGATCCATGCCGGGCCGGTCACGGGTTTCTACCGGGTGATTGCAACCGGCGGCGATCCCCGGCGGCCGTACCACCGCAGCCCTCCGGAGGATCTTCGGTCGCGCCGAGCCGGTATCCGGTCCGGCCGCGGGTCGGGCGGCGCACGCGCGTCTGCGTAATCGAGCCTGTCAGAATCCCGACGCTTTCAAGGAGTCGTGGACGGATCGGCCCCCTCGGCTGTGGTCTCGCGCGGCCAAGCCGATTATCGACACCCGCAAAGGGGACGGCCTCGCCCGGCCCGCAGGATCCGGCCGCGTGCCGGAAGCCCAGGAGAGTCATGATCGTGCCCGACAGCACCCCGCGCCCCGTGATGCTCGTGATCCTCGACGGCTGGGGCCTCCGCGACGAGATCGCCGACAACGCTGTCCACCAGGCCCGGACGCCGGTCTTCGACGGGCTGATGCGGGAACGCCCCCAGGCACGGCTGCGGACCTTCGGTGCGGATGTCGGGCTCCCCAGAGGTCAGATGGGCAATTCCGAGGTCGGCCACCTCAATATTGGCGCGGGCCGGGTGGTCCTGCAGGATCTGCCGCGGATCGACACGGCCATCGCGGACGGGTCGCTGGCCCGCAATCCTGCCCTGACCCGGTTCATCGAGGCCCTGCGCGCCACGGGCGGCACCTGCCACCTGATGGGGCTGCTGTCGCCGGGCGGCGTCCACGCGCACCAAGACCACGCGGTGGCGCTGGCGCGCGTGCTGGTCGAGGCCGGCATCCCGGTCCGGCTCCACGGCTTCACCGATGGGCGCGACATGCCGCCCCGCTCCGCCGCCACCTGCGTCGCCGCCGTCGAGAAGGCGCTGCCGCAGGGCGCACGCATCGCCACCCTGTGCGGCCGCTATTTCGCCATGGACCGCGACCGGCGCTGGGAGCGGCTCACGATCGCCTACGACGCCCTGATCGAGGGGCGCGGGACCCGCTTCCCCCGGGCCGGGCAGGCGGTGGCCGCCGCCTACGCGCAGGACGTCTCGGACGAGTTCATGAAGCCCGCCATCATCGGCGACTATGCCGGCATGCGGGACGGCGACGGCCTGCTGAGCTTCAACTTCCGCGCGGACCGGACCCGGCAGATCCTCGACGCGCTCCTCGACCCGGACTTTTCCGGCTTTCCCCGCTCCCGGACAATCCGCTTCGCCGCTGCCCTGGGCATCGTCCAGTACAGCGTCGAGCTCGACGCCTTCGCCGACACCCTGTTCGGCACCCTCGACCTGCCGAACGGGCTGGGCGAGACCGTGGCCCGGGCCGGGCGCACGCAGTTGCGCATGGCCGAGACCGAGAAGTACCCGCACGTCACCTACTTCATGAATGGCGGCCGCGAGGCGCCGTTCGAGGGCCAGGACGCGATTCTGGTGCCCTCGCCGAAGGTTGCGACCTACGATCTGCAACCGGAGATGTCGGCGCCGGAACTCACCGACCGCGCCGTCGCGGCGATCGGCTCCGGGCGCTACGACCTGATCATCCTGAATTTCGCCAATCCCGACATGGTCGGCCATACCGGCAGCCTCGCCGCCGCCGTCAAGGCGGTGGAGACGGTCGATGCCTGCCTCGGTCGCGTGGTCGAGGCGGTGACCGCGCAGGGCGGGGCTTTGCTGGTCACCGCCGACCACGGAAATTGCGAGACGATGCGCGATCCGGAGACCGGCGAGCCCCACACCGCCCACACGCTCAACCCGGTCCCGGTGGCTTTGGTCGGCGTCGATGGGGTGTCGCTGGCCGATGGCCGGCTTGCCGACGTGGCGCCGACGCTCCTCGACCTGATGGGCCTCGCACAGCCCCCCGAGATGACCGGCACGTCCCTGATCCGCCGGGCGGGCTGATGGTCCGGCATGGCGGCTGCACTGCTCAGGCCGTCATGCCTCAGGCTATTGCCATATGTCCCGCCGTGGGACCGGTTTGTATTAGCGCGGGGCTGGGTTGGCCTGTGACTGTGCGGGATCCGCGCGCGCTACCGTCTCTCGCGGCGAGTTTGCGAAATCCCATTTTGCCCAACGCGCCAACGCTGGGCGCATCTCTCCCCCTCGCCCCACTTGCGGGGAGAGGGCTTCCTGCCCCCTTGTTGGGGCAGGAAGCGAGGCGGCAGCCGAGGGTGAGGGGGCGGTTGAGGATGAGACTCTTCTGGAGCCGCCCCCTCACCGCCGCCTCGGCTGCGCCTCCGCTTACCGCCTGGACGACGAGGTCCATGCGGGCCTCTCCCCGCACGCGGGGAGAGGGGGGCGTCGCGCCCCGGCACCGCACATGATCGCCCGGCACAGCCTGATCTATGTCGGCTCGCGCGGCTTCGCGGCCGCCCTGAACATGGCCTCGGTGGCGGTGTTCACCCGGCTGGCGCCGGCGGCGAGCTACGGCACCTACCTGTACGTCCTGTCCTGGGCGCTGGTGCTCTATGGGGCGACCTGCCAGTGGCCCAAATTCGCGTTCTTCGCCCTCTACGACGAGGCCCGCGAGCCCGCGCAGGTCGGCACCGTGGTGCGCATCCTGGCCGGCACGCTGCTGCTCGCCGGCCTCGGCAGCGCGCTGGCGGCCGGGTTCGGGCTGGTCCCGGGGCGGATGGCGGCGGCGGTCCTGGCGCTTGCCTGCGGCACCACCCTGTTCGAAGGCGCGACCGAGATCGCCCGCACCCGCCTGCGAGTCGGGGCGGTCGCGGCCTCAGTGATGACCCGGGCCGTGCTGATCCTCGGCCTCGGCAGCCTCGCCCTGCACCTCTCGGCCGATCCGCTCGACCTCGCCTTCGCGGTGGCCACCGCCAACGCGCTCGCCTCGCTCCCGGCCGCCGCCACGATCGCGCCGATGATGCCCGGGCGGGGCAGCCGGGCCGAGGCCCTGCGCCTGTTCACCTATGGCTGGCCGCTGGTGCTGTCCTTCGGGACCGCGGCGCTGGCCCAGAGCCTCGACCGGCTGATCATCGCCAAGACCGTGGGACCGGCGGGGCTCGGCGCCTACGGGGCGCTGGCGGATTTCCTGCGGCAGAGCTTCATCGTGTTCGGCGAGGCGATCGCCCTGTCGCTGATCTCGCTCGCCAAGCGGGAGGCGCGCACCGGCGGCATGGCCGCCGCCGCGGGGGTCCTGAGCGATGCCGCCCGGGCCATGACCCTCGTGGCGGCCTTCGGCGCCGTGTTCTTCCTGTGCTTCGACGACCTCGTGGTCACGGTGCTGCTCGGGCCCGACTACCGGGCCGAGGCGCGCCACCTCGCCCCGGTGCTGATCCTGGCCAGCATCCTGATGATGTTCCGCGCCTATTATTTCGGGCAGGTGATCTACTTCACCCGGACCAGCGGGCTGGAGGCGGCGGCGGCCTTCGCCACGCTGGCGGCCGTGGCGGCGCTCTCGCTCCTGCTGATCCCGACCTTCGGTGCCCCTGGGGCGGCGCTCGCCTTCGCGGGCGGGCAGAGCGCGGCCTGCCTCGTGCTGGTGTTCGGCGCCCGGCGGGAGGGCACGACGATGCCCCTGCCGCTCGCCGACATGGCGGGCATCGCCGGGATTGCGGCGGCCTGCGCGGCCGTCAATGCCGGGATCGGGCTGATGCCGGGGGGCTTCATGGTGCCGGGGCAGGTTCTGCGCATGGTCCTGCTCACCGTCGGCGCGGGGGCGGCGGCTTGGCGCTACGACGTGCTCGGCTTCGCCGGTGCGATCCGGCACCGGCTCGCGGCCTGACGGATCCCATGCCGGACACCGCCACGCTCCCGCACGGCCTCGTCGCGGCGATCCGGCCCCTCGATCCGGCGGCGCCCTGGATCCCGGCCTGGCGGGCGCTGGGGGACGGATCCGCCATCCGGAACCCGTTCTACGAGGCGGGCTACGCGCTCGCCGCCCGCGACGCCTTCGGCGCCGGGGTGCGCCTGCTGATCGTGGCCGACCGGCCCCCCGAGGCACCGGGCGCGCGATTCCGCGCCGCCTGGCCGTTCCGGGTCGCGCGGTGGCGCTGGGGCCTGCCGCTGCCGGTGCTGATGGGCTGGACCCACGGCTACTGCCCCTTCGGCGCTCCGCTCCTCGACGGCGCCGAACCGGAGGCGGCGTTGGCCGGCCTCCTCGCGGCGCCCCGGGCGCTGGGCCTGCCGCCGCGACTCCTCCTGCCGAACGCCCCCGCGGACGGTCTCTTCGCGGATCTCCTGGCGGCGCGGGGCGCCGCCCGTGCCGCGTACTGGCCGCACAGGCGTGGCCTGCTCGACCTCGGCGCCCACGCCCCGGAGGTGCGGGCCTCCTATCTCGGCCACCTCTCGGGCCAGCGGCGGCGCAAGCTGCGCCGGGCCCATGCGCGCCTGGAGGCGGAGGGCGCCGTGGCGCTCGAGATGCTCGACGCGCCCGCCGCCCTCGACCGGGCGCTCACCGAGCACGTCGCCCTCGAAGCGGCCGGCTGGAAGGGCCGGGCCGGCACCAGCCTCGGCCAACGGCCGGCGGAGGTCGCCTTCCTGCGCGCCGCCCTGGCCGATCTGGGGGCCGAGGGGCGGGTGCGGATTGCGCGCCTGCGCCGGGCGGATCGGACGCTCGCCTCCCTGATCCTGCCGGTCACCGGCTCCGAGGCCTGGGTGCTGAAGATCGCCCACGACGAGGCGGAGCCGGAGGCCGCCCCCGGAATCCAGCTGGTCCACCGCCTGACCGAGACGGTGGCGTCCGGCGGGTGGGCGCTCGACCGGATCGATTCCTGCGCGCCGCCGGATTTCGCCCTCGGCTCGCTGTTCTGGACCGAGCGGCGGACGATCGCCCACCTTCTGGTCGCGGCGGGGCCCGATCCCCTGTTCCCGGTGGCCCGGGCGCTGGAGCGTCTCCGGGAGCGCGTCGCCCAGGCGCGCCTCACCGGCCGGCGGCTTACCAGCCGAAGCGGGCGATCTGCGCCAGCCGTGCCTGGGTCTGCGCCGGATCGCGACCCATGACGGCGACGCGCCCGGACAGGTCGTAGCAGGTCGGGCTGAAGGGGAGCTGGACCAGCACGATCCCGTCGTCGCGGGCGCGGGCGACCGAGGCGATCAGGCAGGGCAGGACCGGCTGGTCGGACGGTCCCGCGATGCAATCGGCGCGGGGGCTGCCGAAGATCGGGCGGTTCGGCCAGCTCAGCATCAGCGTGGTGCCGCCCCGCCGGTCCGGGGCCGGCGGCAGGGTGTAGCTGCGCAGGAACAGCCCGCAGACCAGCAGAAGCAGCCCCGGCAGGATCAGCACACGCATCCGGTTCAATCTCCCGAGTCGAACCGCGTGCGGTAGAAGACCTCGCGCCCGGCGCCGTCGATCACGCGGACGGCCTCGGCCGGCTCGCCCGAACGCTGCGGCACCCGGGCCCGGGCGAACAGGCGCAGCGCCCGCTCCTGCGCGGTCTCCAGGCTGCCGACCCGCACCGAGATCCGCGTCTGGATTTCGCCCGGCTCCGGTCCGAGGACTTCGATGTGGAAGGTTTCGCGCAAGGGCATCCGCCTGATCGAGGGCATTCGGTTGCCGGACCCGGCGGGGTCCGGTCTCCGGATCGCGTGGTCCGACCGGGGCGCGATACCACGATCCGGGGGCTGGCGCCGGGCGATCCCTTCAACACGGTCTTCGGCTGCCGCGCGAAGCGACCCAGGGACGCGCCGCCGCTGCAGCCCTCAGTTGAGCCCCTGGATGCGCGCGGGTCGCCCCCGGGGTCGCGCATCGGGCCGGGTCTGCCGGGACGCCTGCCGGAACTCCGTCGGCGTCAGGCCGTGGCGCTCCTTGAAGCGGCGGGCGAAATGGGCCTGGCTGGCGAAGCCGCTGCCGTAGGCCAGCAGGCCGATCGAGAGGTGGGCACAGGCCGGGTCGATCAGGCGCTTGGCCGCCACCTCCAGGCGGCGCTCCCAGATATAGTCGGAGATGTGCCGGCCGCGCTCGTGGAACAGTTCCTGAAGGCGGCGCAGGGAGACGCCCATCGCGGCGGCGAGCTGGGGCGGGTCGAGGGTCTGATCACTCAGGTTGGCCTCGATATACGCCTTGGCGCGCTGGAGCGTGACGGTGCCGTGGGTGGAGCGCGGAACCTCCTGCGCGAGCCGCTCGGCGAGGCTCGCCACGATCAGATCGATCCCGATCGACGTCATGCGTGTCGCCGCGTCGGGTCCGAGCCGGTCGGCCACGGCTATCAGTTCCTGGATGTACGTCCGCGCCAGGATCGTGGAGGCGAGGTCCCCCCGACCCTGAGGGCGCTGAACAGCCGGGACGGCCCCAGTGCGGTTTCCAGACGATCGCGCGGCAGGTCGAGAACCAGGGCGCTGCCCGTCTCCGTCTGGTGACGGCGGGGCGAGCGTCGACGACGACGAAATCACCCGCGCGGCTCACCGCCTCTTGGTCGCCTTGCTGAATGGTATCTTGGCCGGAAAGCCGCAGGACCGCGTAAACCCGGTCGTGCCGGCCGTTGCGCCGGACCGTCTCGGCCGTCGCCTCGGTTCGCATCGCCGTGTGCGAGAAGTGCGAGATCAGCAGCGGTCCGATGCCCGTCACATCCACCCGGCCCTGGAACGGGACGTCGTCGAGGGTCCGCAGGTCGGCCGGCACCAGCCGCTCGCAGACCATCTCCCGCCATCGGCGGAAGGCATTCTTGGGATGCACTCCACCCGTCGAGAAGAGCGTCTGCATGTGAAGTCAGAGCGTGAAGGCTGTACACCGCCACCCGGCGTGTCGGCTGGAGAGCGTCATACTGTATACTTTTTGCACGATCAATAATAATTAATTAACATTGTTCTATTGGGTCGGTGTGTATTATCGATTGCGCTGTTGTTGGATATAATTCAATTTTCAGCCAGTTCATTTCAGCCAATATATCGCGAAGTACAATATTTTCGCCTCGAATGCGCCGAGCGTCGTTAGCATACCGCGACCGGTCTGCTCGCCGCGCCGCGCCTCGTTGCGGCTGCGGCGTGCGGTCCGGGAGCCGGCCTCATCGCTTCATGCAAGACGTCCGGGACGATGGTGTACGCAAGGCACCGACCGTGCGTGATCCGGTCTTGGCGCCAATCTTGGCGCCAAGTCCAATTGCCTCGCAGCCGCCCGCGGCCCTATGAGGCCTCACGCATCGGGAGACACCACCGGAGAACGCCGTGGACCCGCTCAAGGCCGCCGCCGCGACGCTGCTCTGCCTCGCCCTGTTCTGGCTGGCCTTCCGGCTGACCCGGCGGCTGGTCGATCTCGTCATCGCGGGGGGCTACGCCGAGGAGCGCCGGCGGTTGGAAGAGGAGGCGGCTCAGGCTGAGTTCGAAGCCGAGTCCGTGCCGCAGACCGCCGCCATCCGGGCGACCGCGGCGAGCTTGGCCGCGGACGGGGAGCCGTCATCCGCCGCAGCGATCGGCGTCCACAATCCCTCGACCTCGTCGATCAGCCGCGTGCAGGGCGCCGCCGCTCAGTAGGGGTGGTCGATCCGCGTCCCCGACGGACGCGGATCGGAGCACGCAGGGAGGTGCTGGGCATCCACTGGCCTTTGCCTGGGGTGTGCGGTCCTCTGGGCGCGCCGCGATCGGACACGATCGGCTCCCTCACGAGAGGCGAGCGGTCGGGGCACCCCAGCCACCGCGGGTTGGGCCTTGTCGTCTCGGACGAGCGCTCAGCCGCGCTCGCTCTGTCGGAATGCCGAAGTCCGGTGCGTGAGCAGACGGAACAGGCCGAGGCCGATCAGGCCCGTCGCGCCGGCCAGGATCACGGCTGGGCGGACGCCCGTGCGCGCCGCGGCGCGGTCGAGGGCCACCTCCACGGCCCCCGCGAGATTGGCGGCCAGCGGCACCACCTGGGTATCGAGGAACAGCTTCGGCGCCGACGGACCCGACGGCTTCTTCAGCAAGTAGTCCCGGCTGATGATCAAGCTAACCTCCGTTAAGTTTCAATAATTCTCGCGAACAAAGCTCGGTGCCCACGGTTTCGACGGAGAACGCTGTGACGTAGCTCGTGTATCCCTGGATGCATCGGCCCGGAGACATCCCCCTTGGACAAGCCCGAATTCAAGCCGTACCGCCTGCCATCCGGGGGATGGGGCTCCGCCCTCTCGGTCGGGACCATCCTCAAGCGCGAAGGCGTGCTGGCGAGCGGTCCGATCGTGCTGAGCCGGCACAACAAGGTCGACGGCTACCAGTGCAACAGCTGCGCCTGGGTGAAGCCGGCCAGCCCGCTCCCCTTCGAGTTCTGCGAGAACGGCGCGAAGGCCGTGGCCTGGGAACTCACCGCCCATCGCTGCACGCCGGACTTCTTCGCCACCCACACGGTCACGGAGCTGCTCGGCTGGGACGACTACCAGCTGGAGCAGACCGGCCGCCTGACCCACCCGCTCCGCTACGATGCGGCGACCGACAAATACGTGCCGGTCTCCTGGGGCCACGCGGTCGATGAGATCGCCGGTGAGTTGCGGGCGGTCGAGGACCGGAAGAAGGGCGCGGTCTTCTACAGCTCCGGGCGCCTCTCGAACGAGGCGAGCTACCTCTACCAGCTCTTCGCGCGGCTCTACGGCAACAACAACCTGCCGGACTCGTCCAACATGTGCCACGAGACGACCTCGGTGGCCCTGCCGGTCAGCATCGGCCAGGCGGTCGGGAGCGTGACGCTCGACGACTTCGCCAAGTCTGACTGCATCATGTTCTTCGGGCAGAATCCCGGCAGCAACGCGCCGCGGATGCTGCATCCGCTGCAGGAGGCGAGCCGGCGCGGCGTCCCGATCATCACCTACAACCCCCTGCGCGAACGCGGGCTGGAGCGCTTCCTCAACCCGCAATCGCCCACCGAGATGCTCACCGGCAAGGCGACCCGGATCAGCTCGC
The DNA here is from genome assembly GCF_022829605.1 of Methylobacterium sp. E-065. Lineage (GTDB taxonomy): Bacteria > Pseudomonadota > Alphaproteobacteria > Rhizobiales > Beijerinckiaceae > Methylobacterium. The sequence goes on from NZ_JAKSYD010000128.1 coordinate 128,292, forward strand.
AATATCACCAAGTGAAGGCGGGCGGCGATCTCGCGGCCCTCGCGGGCATCTGCAAGGCGGTGCTCGCCACGCATGACGCCGCCAGGGCCAAGGGCGATTCCATCCTCGACGAGGACTTCATCCGCGACAACACGAACGGATTCGAGACCTTCGCCGACTGGCTGCGCGTCCAGGACTGGGACGAACTCGAGCGCCGCTCGGGCCTGCACCGGGCCGACATGGAGTCGACCGCCCACGTCTACTGCCATTCCCGGGCGGTCATCGGCGTCTACGGCATGGGGCTGACGCAGCATCAGGCCGGCGTCGAGACCGTGCAGATGCTGGTCAACCTCTTGCTGATGCGCGGCAATATCGGACGCGACGGGGCCGGGATCTGCCCGATCCGCGGCCACTCCAACGTGCAGGGGCAGCGCACGATGGGGATCACCGAGAAGCCCGAGCTGTTCGACCTGGACCGGCTGGGACAGCAGTTCCAGTTCGAGCCGCCGCGCGAGGCAGGCTACAACACCGTGGAGGCCTGCGAAGCGATCCTGCGGGACGAGGTCCAGGCCTTCATCATGCTGGGCGGCAACTTCGCCCGGGCGATCCCCGATCATGGCCAGATGGAGCCGGCCTGGCGCCGCCAGCGGCTGACCGTGAACGTGATCACCAAGCTCAACCGCACCGCGCTGCTGCCCGGCACGATCAGCTACATCCTGCCGGTCATCAGCCGCCTGGAGATCATCGAAACCGCCAAGGGCCAGCAGATGCTCTCGATGGAGGACACTTCGGCCTGCGTCCACGGCAACCGCGGCGTCCGGCGCCCGGCCTCACCGCACCTGATCGGTGAGATCCGGCTGATCTGCGAGCTGGCGCAGCGGGTGCTCGACCCCAATCCGCGGGTGCGCTGGGACGTCTACAGCGACGATTATGCGGAAATCCGCAGGGAGATCGGCGAGACGCTGCCGAAGTCGTTCTGGGATTACGAGCGGCGCATGTGGGAGCCGGGTGGCTTCCAGCGCGACCTGCCGGCGAAGCGGCGGGAATGGCACACGGAGTCGGGCCGGGCCATCTTCGTCACACCGACCGGGCTCGACGAGGATACCGACATGCCCGATGTCGGCCACGATATCCTGCGGCTGATGACGCTGCGCAGCAACGACCAGTTCAACACCACGGTCTACGGCTATCACGACCGCTTCCGGGGCATCAAGAACACCCGGAAGGTGGTGCTCATGAACCGGTCCGACATCGACCGGCTCGGGCTCAAGGTCGGGCAGCCGGTGACGCTGCGGACGGTGGCGCATGACGGGATCGACCGGACGCTCTCGGGGCTGCTGGTCGTAGCCTACGACATCCCGATCGGCTGCATCGGCGGCTATTACCCGGAATGCAACGTGCTGATGCCGATCTGGCATTACGCGATCGGCAGCAAGACCCCGGCCGCCAAGGCGATCCCCGTGACGGTGCACGCCGACGGCGATCGGGTTCTGGAACCGCAGCTGGAATATGCCACGGGCTGAGCCATCGCTCTCCGGTGGCCTGCGATCGCGCGTCACGACAGGGGCTTGGCGCCGGACCCGCCGGCAACGCGATCGGGCGCGGCTCTAGATCTCGAGCCCCGCCACCTGCCGCAGCGCCTCGCCGGCGATCATCGCGGCAGCCACCGCCACGTTGAGGGAGCGCAGGCCCGGCCGGATCGGCACCACGATCCGGGCCTCGGCCGCCGCGTGGACCACCTCCGGGGCGCCGGCGGATTCGCGCCCGACCATCAGGCAATCGTCCGGGCGGAAGGCGAACGCCGTGTAGGGCAGGGCGCCCGCCGTGGTGGCGAGCACGAGCCTGCACCCCGCACCGGCCCGCCATGCCTCGAAGGCGGCAAAGGAGCGGTGCCGCGTGATCGCCACGTGGTCGAGGTAGTCGAGCCCCGAGCGGCGCAGGTGGCGGTCCGAGACGTCGAAGCCCGCGGGCTCGATGATCTCCACCGCGAGCCCCAGGCAGGCTGCCATGCGCAGCATCGTGCCGGTGTTCTGGGGGATGTCGGGCTGGTAGAGGGCGAGGCGCAGCATGGCCTGGGCCTTGTGGCGGGCGGGTGCCGCCCCGTCAAAGGGCCGTCGCGCCGATGCGCAGTCGGCAAACCGCCGCGCTTTCGACCGCGCCCGGCAGATCGTGCGGAACTTAAGCTCCGCCAGAGCCTTAAGGCGGCGCCACCTTCGTCCGCGGCCCCCGACCGAAAGACCTGATCCGATGCGCAAACCGCTCCTCGCCTCGGCCCTCCTGCTGGCCGGCCTCGCCACCGCCTCGGCCCAGAATGCCAGCCCGAATGCGGGCGGTGCCAGCCCCGCCACCCCGGTGCCGGGGCAGCCCGCCACCATGGCCGACAACCTGCGGCCGACCTTCGTGGTCCAGACCCCGGACGACCGGGTCGCCAGCAAGCTCATCGGCACCAGCGTGGTGAACGGCGCCAACGAGACGATCGGGCAGATCGCCGACATCGTCCTCGACGAGAAGAACGCCGTGAAATCCTGGGTGATCGGGGTCGGCGGCTTCCTGGGGATCGGCTCGAAATACGTCGCGGTCGACCCCTCGGTGGTCACGCTCAACCGGGCCGACGACAAGACCCTCCAGGCCCGGATCGACACCACCAAGGACCAGCTCCGCGCCGCGCCCGAATACATCTATCTCGGCAAGGAGCCGCCGAAGGGCGCGACCCCGGCCAACCCGGCGGGCGACCCGGCGCAGAAGCCCTGACGCCAGCCCTGACGGACACGGCAAGCGGGCCGGCGACACCCGGCCCGCTTGCCTCCACGCGGCGTTCCGTGCTGTGCCCACCTCCGTCCCGAGGTCGGAGTCCGACACGATGCGCCGCGCCCTCATCCCGCTCCTCGCCTTCTGCCTCGGCCTCGTCGGCATCACGGGCGCGGCGGTGTTCGCGTTCATGCCCGAGAAGGCCCCGGTGGGCGTGCCCGGCGTCGGCGGACCGTTCACGCTGGTCGATCAGGACGGCCGCACCGTCACCGAGCGCGATTTCGCGGGGGCGCCGCATCTCGTGTTCTTCGGCTTCACCCATTGCCCGGACGTCTGCCCGACGACTCTGCAGCAGGTCTCGGACGTGCTCGTCGCCCTGGGACCGAAGGCCGCCAACATGCGCGTGGCCTTCGTCACGGTCGATCCCGAGCGCGACGACCCGGCCAGCCTGAAGACTTACCTGTCGAGCTTCGACCCGCGCATCACCGGGCTGACCGGCAGCCCCGAGCAGGTCACCGCCACCGAGAAGGCGTATCGCGCCTATGCCCGCAAGGTCCCCGGTAAGGATGGCGACTACACGATGGAGCACACCGCCATCGTGTACGTGATGGACGCGCAGAACCGCTTCCTCGGCGCCCTGGACCTCTCCCGGCCCGCTGCCGACACCGCCGCGCAGCTCGCCAAGAAGATCTGAGTCTCGGGGTTAGCTCAGCCTCACGCGGATAGCCCGCGTCGTGGTTTCGAAACGGTGAACCCTTTCGCGGGTCCAGGGCAGAGCCCTGGTACGCATCTCAGGGCTCCGCCCGGAGAACCCGCCAAAGGGCTGGAGCCCTTTGGAAACCCGGAATCCCTTTACAGCGTCATCCCGGCGTGGAAGCGGTCGGCGGAGAGCGGCAGCAGGAACTGCACGCCGAACCCGCCGTCGAAGTAGCGCACCAGCCGCCCCGGCGTGCTGCCCACGGTCACAAGCGTTCCGAGTGGCGGCACGAGCGGGCTGGCGATCGCCACGCCCGACATGGAGATGTCGATCAGCCGGGCCTGGACCTCGTTGCCGCCATCGATGCGCAGGGTGACCCCCGGCTGGGTCGGCACGAGGCGCTCGTGGGAGCGCCCCTCCGGCAGGCCGAGCATTTCCCGGTTGGCGAGCCATGTCAGCTGGGAGGCGAGCTTGTCGCGCTTGCGCGGGGTGGCGTTGAGCTGGACCGCGAACCCGTCCGCGCACAGGCGGGCGATCCGGCCCTCGATCCGGCCGATATGCTCGAGATAGAGCACCACTCGTTCGCCGACCTCGCCCCGGACCGCGCAGGTCAGGCGGACGCCGCCCGGCGACATGTCCACGGTCTGGCAGGGATACTCGCGTCGATCCGCCAGCATGAAGCGGCCAAGGACGGAGACCCGAACGCGCTGGTGCCGGCGCTCGTCCGAGGCGCTGCGCGCCGGGTCGGGCGCCACACGCGGCTCCATCTCAGCGGTGAAGTCGACCGCGATCATCCCGGGACTAATCCTCCTGCGCGATCAGCAGAGTCGGAACGTAGAGCGGGACCGTTACGAAACCCTTTTTTTCCCCTCAGCGTTGTACTTGCCCATTATTATATCGCACAGCGCGAACCAGTAGGCCCGGTGCAACCCTCAGGCTTTACTCAACCCCGTCCGCCGGCATGCACGACGAGGTGCCCGCGGCGCACGGGTCCCGGGTAGCCGGCGCTCGACCGGATCGCCGGGCGCGGCGGCGGCAGGGTGTCCGGCCGGCGGCTCGGCAGGATGCGCAACGAGGTGGTCTCCGCCGTCACGATCGGGCGCAAGCCGATCCACGGGGGCGTTCCGTCGAGGCTGAGGGCACCGAGCGCCCGGACCTGGGTGCGGCCGCGGTGGCGCAGGGGCAGGAGCAGGAGTTCGAGGTCGGCCACCTCGCCCGCCGCGTTGGTCCCGCGCAGGCCCGCCACGACGCCGAGGGTGTCGTTGGCCACGATCTCGATGATCCGCCACGGGTCGACCGCCTGGGCGCCCCACAGGGCGGCGAAGGACTGGCCCTTCAATTCCCGGCCGTACAGGGCGCAGACCCGCGTGCCGGCGAGCCGGACGGTGGCTTCGCTGGCTGCCACGTCGAGTTCTAGGATCAGGCTGTCGGCCAGGAGGTGGCGGATCTCGCCCGGCTCGATCTCGCCCCGTTCCGGGGCGGCGCGCTCGCCGCGCAGGCGCTCCCAGTAGGCGTGGAGCATGCGGCTGGTGGGATGCTTCATCGGTGTCCCGACTCTAAACGCCTGTGGTTCATCCCTGGATCGTTCTGGTACATCCGCGAGGCTGTAGCCGGCCGGTCCGGGCCTTCACGGCGTCCGGGCGCACGCCCCGTGCCGGCCCGTGCGCCGGCCGTACCGCTTCGGCGTCGGCGAGACAATCGCGGCCGCTGCATCCCTGACAAACGGGCCATCGACCGACCGGACGGCCCGGCCGGGATTGTCGGCAGCCGGAGGCAGGGGAGACTTCGCAGGATGGCTGAACTGGGGCGTCTGAACTGGTATCTCCGCGTTACGATCAGTCACCACGGAGGCTTCGGCCGATCAGACAATCCGTCTTAGCCGGCTTCAATACGTCGCCGGGGCTTGCCCACCCGCCCCAAGCCCCGACATGGTGCCGCGATGGATGCCTCCCCCGAATTCCCGCGGCAGAGCCGCGTCCCGGTGTTCAACATGCCGGCGGTCGTCACGCTCTCGATCGGGCTGCTTCTGGCGATCCAGGCGGTGCGCGAGTTCCTGCTGCCGGATACCTGGGACATCCGCCTCGTCCTGGATCTCGCGCTGGTGCCGGCCCGCTGGACCCTGTGGTTCGATCCCGGGCAAGCCGCCGAGGTGGTCCGCGCGGCCGGCGATTCGGGCGATCCCGGCTTGCAGGCGGCCCGGGAGGCCTTCGCCCGCTACATCGTGGGCGAGCACGCGTTCCAGCCCTGGACGTTCGCAACCTACGCGCTGCTCCACGGCTCGTGGATGCATGTGATCTTCAACAGCGTGTGGCTCGCCGCCTTCGGTTCGCCGGTGGCCCGCCGCTGCGGCCCCTGGCGCTACGGGCTCATCGCGCTCGCCGGCACCGCGGCGGGCGGCCTGCTGCACGTGTTGGTCGATCCCCTGAGCGCGGGGCCCCTGGTCGGCGCCTCCGCGGGGATCTCGGCCCTGATGGCGGCTGCCGCCCGGTTCGTGTTCCAGCCGCCGGCCTCCGGCTATGGCGGTCAGCCCTGGCAATTGCCGCCGCACCGGCCGGTCGAGACCATCCCCGAACTCCTGCGCAACCGGACGGCCGTCTCCTTCCTGGCGATCTGGCTCGTGACCAACCTGCTGTTCGGCCTCGTGAGCGTGCCGCTGGTGGGCGAGAGCGCTTCCATCGCATGGGACGCGCATCTCGGCGGGTTCATCGTCGGCTTCCTGCTGTTCCCGTTGCTCGATCTGCGGGAGACGCCGCGGGCCTGACCACCTTGCCAATCGGGCGAAACGGCCACACACTCGCCGTATTGTGAAGGAGCCGGGGCCAACCCGGCCGACAGCGCAATCCCGGTGTCGCAGGCTGACGGCGCACCGGACGCGTTACACGGGAGAGAGCCATGACCGTCGCACGCATCCTCGCCGAGAAGGGCAGCTCGGTCGTGACCGTAGCCCCCGACAAGACCCTCGAGGAGGTCATTCAGATCCTCGCCGACCGGCGCATCGGCGCCCTGGTGGTCGCTCAGGACGACGGGTCGGTGGCCGGCATCATCTCCGAACGGGACATCATGCGGGCGTTGGCCGGCCACGGGGGCTCGGCCTTCGACGCGCCGGTCTCCGCGCACATGACCGGGAACGTCACCACCTGCGGGCGGAGCACGACGATCGAGGAGGTCATGACGCTGATGACCGAAGGCCGCTTCCGCCATGTGCCGGTCTGCGAGGACGGGCGCCTGATCGGGCTGGTCTCGATCGGCGACGTGGTGGCGCGCAAGATCGCCACCGTCGAGGCCGAGCATCAGGCGCTGCGGGATTACATTACCATGGCGTAGGCGGGCTGCGGCTCTCCCTCTCTAGCCCGCTACGAGCTGAGCTATCCAGGTCTGAGGTGTTAGTAGGCCCATCGGCCAGCCTGAAGAGGCACGGGTCCCCTCTCCCGTGCGGGAGAGGGACAGGGTGAGGGTCGAGAACTTTCAGAATCAGGCGCGCCCCGTCGGCACATCGATCACGTGCCCAATCCTGAGAGTTCTCATCCCTCATCCCAACCCTCTCCCGCTCGGGAGAGGGGGCCTGTTGCGCCCCTACATCAACGGTGTGCCCCGCACCTGCATCGCCCGCAGCCAGCGGGGCGAGGGAAGGGAGGATTGTCCATCCTCACGCCCGCATGGGGTCCAGCGTCACATGCCAGAGATCCGCGTCCGCCGCGTCCTTGAGCGTCACCGTCATCTGCTCGGTCTGGCCGTCGACCGCGACATGGCCGAAGAACTGGTAGCCGGAGGCCGGTGACAGGTTCACTTGGCCCTTCTCGGGCGCCTTCACGAAGCGCAGCTGCGGCCCGAAGGTGTTGTCGAGCGCGTTCGGCCCGAACGTGCCCGCGTGCAGCGGCCCGGAGACGAACTCCCAGAACGGCTCGAAATCCTGGAACTGGGCCTTGTTGGGGTCGTAGTAATGCGCGGCCGTGTAGTGCACGTCGGCCGTGAACCACACCGTATTGCGGATGCCCGCGCTCTTGATGAAGCGCAGCAGGTCGGCGATCTCCAATTCGCGCCCGAGCGCCGGCCCGTCGCCCTGCGCCACCGCCTCCGAGCCGAAGTTTTTATCGACGTCGTACGTCACCACGAGGCCGAGCGGCATGTCGGCGGCGATCACCTTCCAGGTGGCGCGGGATTCGAGCAGCGCCTGCTTCAGCCACGCGATCTGCTTCGGCCCCATGAAATAGGAATCCGGCCCGTAGGCCGTCTGCGTGTTCTCGCCGTTCGGCCCCCGGTAGGAGCGCATGTCGAGCATGAACACGTCGACCAGCGGGCCGTAGCCGATCTTGCGGTAGACCCGGCCGGGCTCGGACGGCTCGAAGCGCATCGGCATGTATTCGTGGAACGCGCGTGCCGCGCGCAGCTGCAGGGCCAGCACGTTCGGATCGGTGTATTTCTTCTTCAGGTGCTCGGCCCGGGTCAGCGGCTCGCCCGGCCACCAGTTGTTGGTGACCTCGTGGTCGTCCCACTGCGCCAGGATCGGCACGGCGGCGTTCATCGCCAGCACGTTCCGGTCGGTGAGGTTGTACTTGTGCCGGCCGCGGAATTCTTCGAGGGTTTCGGCCGGCTTGGCGACGGCCTCGGTGACGCGGTTGCGCCAGAGGCTGCCATCGGGAAGCTTCACTTCGGCCTGGATCGGCCCGTCGGCGTAGATCGTGTCGCCGGAATGGATGAAGAAGTCCGGCCGGTTCTTCAGGATGGCGGAATAGATCGTCATGCCGCCGCGGGCCTCGTCGATGCCCCACCCCTGGCCCGCCGTATCGCCCGACCAGCAGAACGAGACCGAGCGCCGATCCGCCGGCGCGGTGCGGAACCGCCCGACCTGGGCCGGCCCGACGATGGTCGGCGCGGCAATATCCTGGAGGCGGACGCGATAAAAAATGTCCTGGCCCGCCGGCAGGCCGGTCAGCGCCACCTTCACGGTGCCGTCGGTCTCGGGCAGCGCGTCGGCGAAGACGCCCTGGATGTTGGAAAAACTCTCGGTGGTCGCCCACTCGATGATCGCCCGGGCGGGCCGGTCGGACCGCGCCCAGACCACTGCCGAGTCGGTGCCGACATCGCCGGACTGGAGCCCGTGGGTCAGGAGCGGCCGGTCGGCGGCCCGGCTGAGGCCGGGGCGGGCGAGGCCGGAGGCCAGCCCGACGAGGCCGGCGCCTCCGGTGAGCAGGATCTGACGGCGACTCGTGGACATTGGAACCCCTCCAAATGGTGGGGCGCCCATCGCAGGCCGGCGCGACAGAGGGATGACGACGGATGCGCTGGGGCCTTCTCAGTTTTTCCAGCCCATCTCCTCATCCTGAGGTGCGAGCGCAGCGAGCGTCGAAGGAGGGCTCCAGCCAGCCGCGCGATCCCTGGAGCCCTCCTTCGAGGCCCACTGACGCGGGCACCTCAGCATGAGGGGGTTTGGATTGGATCGTCCACGCGAGCCCTCAAGCCCGCGCCTCAGCCCCCGCTACCACAGCCCGGATCCGCGGCAGCGCCGCCCGCGCCGCTCGATAGCCGATCGCGATCCCCTCATCCGCCCGGTGGAAATCGAACAGCCCGAACGCCGCCACGTCCGGCCCGATCGCCACGTCCGGCGGGTCGCGCTCCAGCCGGGAGCGGGAGATCCGGTCCTGGGTGATGTTGAACGCGTCGAGCACCACCCGGGCGAGGCCCGGCACGGGGATCTCGGGCTCCGGGCGCGGAAACCCCCGCAGGCGGTCGCGCAGCGTGGTCAGCAAGCCGCGGCGGGGGACGTAGGCCGGCACTTCCCGCACAACCGGGCCGCCGGTATCGCCGTTGAGGTTCACGCAGATCACCAGATCGGCACCGAGCGCCCGGGCCAGAGCCACCGGCACCGGGTTGACCAGCGTGCCGTCCATCAGCACCCGGCCCGCATGGGTCACTGGCGGAAACAGGCCGGGGATCGCGTAGGAGGCGCGCACCGCATCCACCGCCAGCCCCTCGGTCAGGCACACCTCCGCGCCGGTGCCGTACTCGGTGGCGACGCAGCCGAAGCGGATCGGCAGACGCTCGATCCGGCGCTCGCCGAGATCGGCGTGGAGCCGCTGGCGCAGGCGGTTGCCGGCGATCAGGCCGGAGCCCGGAAGCCGCGGATCGATCAGACCGACCACCCGGCGCCGGGTCAGGGCCCGCGCGAAGGCCTCCAGCCGATCGAGGCGCCCGGCGGCGTAGCAGGCCCCCACCACGGCGCCGATCGAGCAGCCCGCCACCACGGTCGGGTGGATGCCGGCCTCCTCCAGGGCGCGCAGCACGCCGATATGGGCCCAGCCCCGGGCCGAGCCGCCGCCCAAAGCCAGCCCGATCCGCGGCCCCGCCTTCGGCAGGGGCCGAATCGGCTCGACGGCGCCGGGCAGGAAATACGGAACGGCGGGACACTCTTGCCACCCGGTCGCGGCAAGGGTCGCGGTCATGATCCGGAAAATTCCAGGGTGACGCGGCCGTCCGGTTGCCGGACGACCCCCCGGTAGAAGCAATCCCGCCGGCCGGTATGGCAGCAGCCGCCGTCGCCGCCGACCTCCACGCGGATCAGCAGGGCGTCCTGGTCGCAATCGACCCGCATCTCGACGACGCGCTGGATCTGGCCGCTGGTGGCGCCCTTGTGCCAGAGTTCGGCCCGCGAGCGCGACCAGTACCACGCCTCGCCGGTCTCGATCGTGCGCGCGAGCGATTCGGCGTTCATATGGGCGAGCATCAGCACCCGGCCGTCCCCCGCATCGACCGCGATGCAGGTGATCAGCCCGTCCCGGTCGAAGCGGGGCGTGAAGGCTTGGCCTTCCTCGACCGCGGCGCGGGGGCCGGGGGGCTCGAAGGCGATGTCGCGCGCGGTCATGGCGTGAAGAAGCGCTCCCCGACTCGGCGCGTGCTGTAGACTACTTGGCGCCGCCGCGCACCAGGGTCAGGAAGCGAACCTGCTCGTTGGCGTTGTCCTTGAACACGCCGCGGAACTGGCTGGTGATGGTCGAGACCCCGGATTTCTGGACGCCGCGCATCGCCATGCAGAGATGCTCGGCCTCCACCATCACGGCGACGCCGCGGGGCTTGAGGATGCTCTCGATCACGTCGGCGATCTGGGCCGTCATGGTCTCCTGCGTCTGCAGCCGGCGGGCGAAGGTGTCGACCACCCGGGCGAGCTTCGACAGGCCGACCACGCCCCGGGTCGGGTAATAGGCGATGTGGGCGAGCCCCATGAACGGCACCATGTGATGCTCGCAATGGGAGTGGAACGGGATGTCGCGCACCAGCACGATGTCGGAGTAGCCCTCGACCTCCTCGAACACCCGCTCCAGCAGCTTCTCGGCATTGACGCCGTAGCCGCCGAACAGCTGCTCATAGGCCTTGGTCACCCGGGCGGGGGTGTCGAGCAGGCCCTCGCGGGTCGGGTCGTCGCCCGCCCAGCGCAGCAGGGTGCGCACGGCGGCCTCCGCCTCGGCGCGGCTCGGGCGGCCGGTCTCGATGCCCTCGGGGACGCGGGTGGCGGAAGCCGGCTCCGGTGCGACCTCGACGGGGCGGGTCTCATCCACCGGGCGGTTGTCATTGCGCATGCCGTCTAGACCTTGCCCCTCAATCCCGTTCGGGGGAAAATCCTGCCCGTTCGGGTGAAAACCCTGGCCATCGCTCGGATACGACAGGGATTTGAGCGCGGCATCCATGGCATCCTCGGCCCGGGCGATGCGGGACTTCATCGGGGTGCTGTCGGGCTTGGCGTACATCGTCGGATCGCGTCGGGCGTGTGAGGGAAGTTCCCGGGCCTGAAAATGTTTCAGGCCCGCGGCCCGGAATGGACTGAAGCCGTGGGAACCCCCTCGGACGGATCACCGGAGCCGTGGGCGCGACCCTGGTTGCCGGTCCGCCTCCTCGCGAAGCGACCGTAAGGCGCCTATATCATCGTTCGCGGGGCAACGCGCAATGCGCGAACCGCGCGGCAGCGTCCCGACGGGACCTGTACACACGGCCGAGGACCCGATGCTCGACGATATCTACAACCGCCGCATCCTCGAACTGGCCGCCGATATCCCCCGGCTCGGCCGGCTGGAGAACCCGGATGCCAGCGCCACCGCGCATTCCCGCCTGTGCGGTTCGACCGTCACGGTGGATCTCGTGGTGGGCGAGGATGGCCGGGTGGCGGATTTCGCTCAGGAGGTCCGGGCCTGTGCGCTCGGCCAGGCCTCGTCGTCGCTGATGGGTCGCCACGTGGTCGGCGCCAGCGCCGAGGAACTGCGCGGCGTGCGCGCGGCCATGCGGGCGATGCTCAAGGAGAACGGCCCGGCGCCGGAGGGATCCTGGGCGGATCTCGCGGTTCTGGAGCCGGTGCGGGAGTTCAAGGCGCGCCACGCCTCGACGCTCCTGACCTTCGACGCGGTGGTGGACGCCCTCGACCAGATCGCCGCCAAGCGGCAGGCCGCCTGAGGGCATGGTCCGGCGCGCGGCGCATTGGGGGATCCGCGCCTATCAGCTCACCCTGTCGGGGCTGATCGGCCGCCAGTGCCGCCACTGGCCGAGCTGTTCGGAATACACCGACACCGCCATCACCCGGCACGGGCTGTGGCTAGGGGGGTGGATGGGGTTTGCCCGGATCTGCCGCTGCGGTCCGTTCGGCACCCACGGCATCGACCTCGTACCGGAGCGGCTGCCGACGGGGGCGGTCTGGTATCGCCCGTGGGCCTACGCCCGCTGGCGCGGCGTCGAGGCGCCGCCTTCACCGTTCGCGTGTGAGGCGGTGGGGGAGGGGTGTTCGGCGGAGGGGCGTTGAGGGAGTTCGTTCCTGTTTTGTTTCACGTGAAACACGCGGTCCAACGCCGGGGATCGCGCTCCAAAAGATGTCACAGGTTCTCCCTCCCCCTCTGCGGGCCTGCGGATTCACACATTGGGTCCGGCCACATCGGTTCAGAGTCGAGCGCAGGTCCCCTCTCCCGTGCGGGAGAGGGACAGGGTGAGGGTCGTGAACTTTCAGAATGAGGCACGCCCTGTCGGCGCGTCGGTCGGGTGCCTGATCCGGAACCATCTCATCCCTCACCCCAACCCTCTCCCACACGGGAGAGGGGGCCTGTCGCGCTTCGCCACCGACGCCGGTGTTCACCGGAGATCTGTGAATGTCGTAGCCCGCAAAGGGGGGAGGGGAAGAGGCGGTCCTCCGCTCAGACAGCCTGACGATTGGCCGCCAGCCGCTCCGCGAACTCGATCGCCTCGATCAGGCTGCGCTCGTTGGCGATGCCCGTGCCGGCGATGTCGAAGGCGGTGCCGTGATCGACCGAGGTGCGGATGATCGGCAGACCCAGCGTGACGTTCACCCCCGACAGGTCCATCCACTTGCCGGTGGCCGGGTCGATCTCGAACCCGAGGAGCTTCACCGGAATGTGACCCTGGTCGTGGTACATCGCCACCACGGCGTCGTACTGGCCGGCGCGCAGCTTCACGAACACCGTGTCACCCGGCACCGGCCCGTGCACGTCGAGCCCGTCGGCGTTGGCTTTTTCGATCACCGGGGTGCTGACGTCGATATCCTGGCGCCCGAACAGGCCGCCCTCGCCGGCATGCGGGTTCAGCGCCGCCACCGCGATCTTCGGCCGGGCGATCCCGAGACCCTTCAACGCCTTGTCGGTGAGGTCGATGACGAGGCGCAGGCGCTCCGGTGTCAGGCGCTTGGGCACGTCCTCCAGGGCCACATGGGTGGTGACGTGCGAGACCCGCATGTTGCCGTGCGCCAGCATCATCACCGAGCCGCGCACGCCGGTCAGCTCCGCCAGCATCTCGGTGTGGCCGGCATAGTGATAGCCCGCCTTGTTGAGCGCCTCCTTGTTCAGCGGCGCCGTGACGATGCCGCCGATCCGGTCCGCCATCGCCAGCCGGACCCCGGCCTCGATCGCCTTGTAGGCGAAGCGCCCGCCATCGGCCGAGAGCCGGCCCGGCTCGATCGGCGCGCCCTCCGCATCGGCCTGGAGGCAGCAGAGCGCCGGCCAGTCACCGTCCTCCGCAACCTCGGGGATCGGCTCGGGCAGCAGGCCGAGCGCGGCTTCCGCGCGATGCAGCGCCGGGGCGCTGCCGATGATCACGAGCTTCAGGTCGCCCGCTTCGATCCGATCCTTCAGGCGGGCGGCGGCCTTGACGATGATCTCCGGGCCGATGCCGGCCGGATCGCCCATGGTGATGGCGAGATGCTGAGTCATGCGTCGCTCCTGTCGGGCGTGAAACCGTTGCTTTGGAGTAGATCGCGCCAGACGCCCTCCGTTCCGAAGGCGCCGGATTTCGAGATCACCGCGAGCCCGTCCCAGCGCCCGCCACGCAGGGTCGAGCGCGGCAGGCCGGGGGCGATCTGGCCGGTGACGTCGAGGCGTTCGACCCGGAGCGCGACGCAGAGCGCCTTCAGGGTCTCGCCGCCTGCGACCAGCAGGGTGCCGGGCCTGGGGATCCGCTCGATCACGTCCGTGAAGGTCGCGGCGATCCGCGCGGCGGCGGCCTCCCGGGCGGTGCCGGCGGGCAGGGCCAAGCTCGCCAGCACGACGCCGTCCCGGGCGAGGCGTTCGCCGACCGGTCCGGCATGGTCCGCCGCCTCGGGTGACAGGACGAGGCGATGCGGGCCGCAGGCGTCGAGCTGGGCCGCGGTCTCGGGCCGGTCGGAGCCGAACAGGCCGAGCACCGGTCCGACGAGGCGGTCGCCGCCGGGCGCCGTCACGCCCCGCGCCAGGGCCGCCGCGAGGCCGCCGCTGCCGCACCAGAGCACCGGCCCCTCCCGGCCGAGCTCGGCCATGCGAGCGAGGTCGTCGTCGTGCGACGCGTCGTAGACCGCCACTCCCGCCACCGGGCCGTCGGTGAGGGCAGCCCGGCGCGCCGGAAGGCCGGCATCCCGCAGCGCTTCGGCGATGTCGCCGGAGACCGCTTCCCACATACCGTCGCGCCGGGCGAGCTGTCGCCCGTCGGCGGTGCGGCGGCCCTGATAGGGGAAGGCCGGCGCCACGATGCAGCGTGGCCAGGCGCCGAGGCGCATCACCGCGGCGAGCTCCGCCGCCCAGGGGCCGCGCAGCAGGCTGTCGACCTTCTTGAAGGCGATGTCGGCCCCCCGGAGCCGCGGCGCGAGATCTCGGACGATCCGGTCGGCTTCCGGGGCCGAGACCTCCCGGGTGCCGGAGTCGATCGCGAGGCACCCAGATCCCTCGCCCGGCAGGATCTCCGGCCACGCCACCGGGATCGGCCCGCACAGGCCGGTGAAGCCAGCCGCCGTGTCGAGGGTGCCGGTCAGGTCGTCGGCGATGAGGCGCAGGCGGGTCATGGCAGGGGTTCAACAGACCGCGGACAATTTCGCGTCGCGATGTCCGACCGGTGCGCCCTGCCTGACCGGGCGGAACATCCAGGCTTGTTGTAAAGCTGTCGGGACGCATACAGATGGGGTGCCGAAGCGGTCAAGCGCGTGGCGCCGCCGGCGCAACCCCCATCGACAGATCGAGCAGCCGCCCCTCGAACAGCCGGTCCCGCGAGGCGCCGATATGGGCGGCCATGCGGGCGCGGGCGGCCTCCGCCTCACCGTCACGGATCGCCGCGAAGATCCCGTGATGCTCCTCAAGAACGCCGCGCAGGCCCGATCGCGGCCCCAGCAGGGCGAGGCCGTGGATCTTCATGCCCACCGCTACGTGCGATTGCAGGGCCTGCAGGGAGGCCGCGTAATAGTGGTTGTTCGAGGCGACCGCGACCGCGTGGTGGAAGGCGAAGTCGGCGTCCTCCCGGTGTTGCTCCTGGCGGGTGGCCAGAGCGAGCAGATCGAGGGCCGCCGCGATCCGGTCGAGGGCGCCGGCGTCGCGACGCGTGGCGGCGTGGAAGGCCGCGTCCGGCTCCAGGGTCAGGCGGAACTCGTAGCAGCGCTGGATGTCGGCGATGCTCTCCACCGGTGCGAAGCCCGGGGCGGGGCTGGCCTCGCGGGGCCGGACGAAGCTGCCCGCCCCCTGCCGCGAAACGATCGCACCCTCCCGGCGCAGCCGGTCGAGGGCGGTCCGCACCACCGGCCGCGAGACCTGGAACCGGCCGGCGAGGTCGTGCTCGCTCGGCAGGCGGCCTTGGGCCGGATAGGTGCCGTTGGCGATGCCGGTGAGGATCGCATCGTAGATGCCATCCGACAGGGACGCGGGCGTGGCAACGGCCGCCTTCGCCACCGCGCGGCGCCCCGATACCGCGCCGGGCGCCTGCGCGGGGCCGGGCAGGGCTGACGACATCCGGGATGGCCTCCGTGCGCGTTTCGTCGGCTAAGTCATCAACGCGACAGCCCGATTGTCAACAAGTCTGCAGTTGTCCGCCATGTTGCACGCACTTGTCGAAAAGTTGTAACAGGCCCCGGGGGGTTGAGATTTCAGGTGACGGGCCCGGAACAGGGGTCGCGCCGGAGGACGACCCATGCAGATTCCGATCAAGCGCTCGCTGGAGCGCGTCCCGGGCGGCCTGATGGTGGTGCCGCTCTTCCTCGGCGCGATCCTCCACACGCTGTTCCCCAACACCGCGACCTTCTTCGGCTCGTTCACCGGGGCGCTGTTCAACGGCGCCCTGCCGATCCTGGCGGTGTTCTTCGTCTGCATGGGCGCAGGCATCGATTTCCGCGCCACCCCGGCGATCGCCCGCAAGGGCGGCGTCCTGCTGGCCACCAAGGTCGGCATTGCGGCGATCCTGGGCGTGGTGTTCGGCCATCTGCTCGGCGAGGCGCCAATCATGGGCGGTGCCTTCGTGGGGCTCTCGACGCTCGCGATCGTCGCCGCCATGAACGACACCAATGGCGGGCTCTACCTCGCCCTCATGGGCCAGTTCGGCCGCCCGAAGGATGCGGGCGCCTACGCGATCATGAGCCTCGAATCCGGCCCGTTCCTCACCATGGTCACGCTCGGGCTCGCTGGCCTCTCCGCCTTCCCGTGGCCGACGCTGGTCGGCAGCATCCTGCCGCTCCTGATCGGCATGATCCTGGGCAACCTCGACCGGGACATGCGCGCCTTCCTGTCGAGCGCCGCCCCTGTGATGATCCCGTTCTTCGCCTTCGCGCTCGGCTTCGGGCTCGACCTCGCCAAGATCTGGCAGGCGGGTCTGCTGGGAATCGGGCTCGGCGTCGCCGTGGTGGCGGTCACGGGGGCGGCCCTGTTCGTGGCCGACCGGCTGACCGGGGGCAACGGGGTCGCCGGGGTGGCGGCCGCCTCGACGGCGGGCAATGCCGCCGCCGTCCCGGCCATCATCGTGGCCGCCAATCCCGCCTACGCGGAGGCCGCCGGGCCCGCCACCGTGCTGGTGGCGGCGAGCGTCGTGGTCACGGCCCTGCTGGTGCCGTTGCTCACCGCCTTCGTGGCCGCCCGGGTGCGGCAGGAGGTGGAGCCGTCCGAGCCGCTGCACGAGCCGGTGGCACGGTCCGCGGCGCCCCTGCGCTGATCCATCCACAGGCCTGCATCGGCGCGACGTCGCGGCGGCAACCGAAGACGGGGACGCCCGGTTGTCCTGGCAGACAGCCCGGCACCGCCGCGGCACGGCCAGAGACCGGAGCGGGCACAGCATGTCCACCGAAGCCAGAGGCAAGACGCATATCGACATCTTCGACCGCGCCGCCCGGGAGGCCTGGGCCCAGCGCTTCGGCGTGAGCGAGGACCGGCTGCGCAAGGCCGTCACGATGGTGGGGAGCCGGATCACCAGCGTCGCCGCCTACCTCGAAAGGCCGGCCCCCTGAGCGGGGCGGGCATCGCCATGAAGACCGATCCCTATCCGCCTGCCGGATCGACGGCTCCGGAGTCTCCGCCCCACGCCTCGGAAACCTCGGCCATGTCCGACGACCAGACCGCGCCGTCTCCCGGGCCTTCGCCGTCGGCGCCGGACGCCATCACGTTCGAGCAGATCCGCGAGCGCGCCTACGAGTTATGGGAACGCAACCATCGGCCGGAGGGATTCGAGATCGAGTTCTGGCTCCTGGCCGAGCGGGAGCTGCGCAAGGAGCGCCGGAGCCGGGCGGCCAAGGACGGGCCGGCCGGTTCCGAGCCACCGTCGCAATAGCGTCTCCCCGTCTCTGGCGTGTAGTTTGCGACGCGGCGTGAACGATCGCCGACGCCGTCCGCGATCCGATGATTGGTCGCGCGACGGGGACCCGCCTTGGAGACATCCGCCCTGACCCGCCGCAGCTTCACCGGACTCGGTCTCGGAGGCGCTGTGGCGACGGCGTCCGGTGGCGTCCTGGCCCAGGCAGGCCCCGCACCGTCGACGGCGTCCGACAAGCCCGCTCCCCTCACCAGCGCCCCAGTCTCGCAAGCTGGCCTCGGTCCGCGCCTGACGCTGCATGCCATCGACAATTTCCACGGCACCCCGGCCGCCGGCATGGTCTGCGACCTCGCTTGGCGCGAGGGCGACAGCCTCACGCCGATCAAGACCGTGACCACCGGGGCCAACGGACGGCCGGCCGAGCCGCTGCTGACGGATGCCGCGCTCCGGCCCGGCCATTACGAGCTGCTGCTGCATGTCGGCGCCTATTTCGCCGCCCGCGGCGTCAGCCTGCCGAGCCCGAACTTCCTCGACCGGGTGCCGATCCGCTTCCGCATCCGTGACGCGGGGCAGCGCCATCACCTGCCGGTGCTGTTCACGCCCTGGGGCTATTCCTACTATCGCGGCAGCTGATCCCGTCAGGACACGATATCCATGGCCGGCATCTCGACCCACGTCCTCGACACCGACCGCGGGCGCCCCGCGGCGGGGATCCGCATCGATTTCTCAGTGCTGGACGGGGAAACGTGGCGGCTCGTGAAGAGCGTGGTCACGAACGCGGACGGACGCACAGACCAGCCGATCCTGGCGCCGAGCGACGCGAAGGTCGGCCAGTATCAGCTGGCCTTCCACGTCGATGATTACTTCCGGGACCGCCCCGGCACTGCGGAAGCCGACATCTTCATCGACAACCCGGTGGTGCGCTTCGCGATCTTCGACCCGGCGCAGCATTACCACGTGCCGATGCTCTGCGCCCCCGGCAGCTTCACCACCTACCGCGGCAGCTGAGACCGTGCCCGACCTTGCCACCGTCAACCGGATGGAGGAGGGGGCCTTCGTGGCCTTGCTCGGCGGGGTGTTCGAGCACGCGGCCTGGGTGGCTGAGGCCGCCGTGCCGCAGCGTCCGTTCGCCAGCCTGGCCGATCTGCACGCGGCGATGATGCGGGCGGTGCACGCGGCGGCCCCGGATCTGCAACTGGCCTTCCTCAACGGCCATCCGGAACTCGCCGGCCCGGAGGCACGCGCCCACAGCCTCACGGACGATTCGGCCAGCGAGCAGGGCAGCGCCGGGCTCGACCGTATGGCGGCGTCGGAGGCGGCGGCCTTTGCTCGGCTGAATGCGGCCTACCGCGCCCGGTTCGGCTTCCCGTTCATCATCGCGGTGCGGGGGCGCGGCCGGGCCGAGATTCTCTCCGCGTTCGAGGCCCGGCTCGGCCGGGATCCGGCGACCGAGCGGGAGACCGCGCTTGGGGAGGTTGCGCAGATCACCCGCATGCGGCTGGAGCGTCTGATCGACGCCTGATGGCGCCGGCGGTTCAGGCGGCTGCCGACCGCACGTCCTTGATGGCCGCCTCGAACGCCACGAAGGCGGCGGTCGCCTCGTCCCAGGCCTGGGCGCGGACGTGGCGGATCATCGTTGCAGCCTGCTCGCGGGCCTGCGCCAGGGGTGCCTCCACGGCGGCCGGACGCGCCGGATTGGCCGCGACGGCGACGGGCGGCTTGTCGGCCGGGCGCATGCCGACCAGGGTCGCCGCAATGGCGCGCCGCCAGGCAGCGAGGTCGGCCGGAAGGCGCGCCGTATGCGCCTCCGTCGCCTGGCCGCCATCCTGCCGGTCGAGCAGGTTGCGGCCGAGCGTTTCGATCCGCTCGAGTTCGGCCATGGCGTCCCCGATCTCCCGGCGCGCCTTGTCGGTGCCCTCCGCGATCCGGCCGACGTTGTTGGCGATGTCGCCGGTGGCCTGGATCTGCTGGTTCAGGATCTCGGAGGCCTCACGCATCTGCGACGCGACGTTCGCGACGGCGCCGCTCTCGGCCTCGACGCGGGCGTTGGCCCGCACCATGGCGGCGGCCCCGGTCTCGACCGCGCCGCGGCTGCGCGTGACCGCGGCCTGCATGGCCGCCATCTCCTCACGCAGGCCCGCCACGCGGGCCCGGATCTCATCGGTCGCCTTGGCGGTCTGGGCCGACAGGGTCTTCACCTCGGCGGCCACCACGGCGAAGCCGCGCCCTGCCTCGCCGGCGCGCGCTGCCTCGATCGTGGCGTTGAGCGCCAGGAGGTTCGTCTGGGCCGAGATCGCCGCGATGGTGCCGGCCATCTCCTCGATCCGCAGGGCCGCGGTCGAGAAGCTGTCGAGCCGGCTCCCGATCTCCTCGGTGCCCTCCTCGATGCCGCGCATGCCCTCGGTGGCGCGATGGAGGTCGCCGACGCAGGTGGCGATTCCGGCGCGGGCGGTCTCGGCGGTCTCGGCAGCCGACGCGGAGCGGGCCGCGATCTCGCCCGTGGTGGCAGCCAGTTCCTCGCTGGCGGCCGCGATCAGCCGGGCCTGCTCGGCGGTGCCCGAGGCGTCGTGGGTCATCCAGCCGATCGAGGTGCCGGCATCCGAGGCTGCGGCCGACATGCGCGCCAGGAGCGACTGCCATTCGCGATCGAAGGCCGGGATGGCGGCGGCCTGCGGACCTGCCGCGACCTCGACGATCACCGGTGCCTGCACCGGCGCAGCGGCTATCTGCAGGGCGGCAGGGGCGCCCTTTTCCGAGCGCTTGCGGTTCAGGCCGAACATGCGGAGTTCTCCAATCAACGAGTCGGAGGCGATCTTCGCACGGATCCTTCAACCAATGATGAAGGCTAATCTTATCTTTCTCTAATCGATCCGATGAAGCGCTCCCCTGTAGGGAGCGCTTCATCCTTCGAAAGTCCGCGCCATCGGCCTTAGAGGGCCGGTGGCGCTGCGGCTCACTCGCCGGTCAGAGCGGCCTTGGTGCGGGACCACCAGCCGGCGCGCTTGGGCCGGTCCGGATCGGACGGGGGGGTCAGCACGACCGCCACGGGCTCGCGCACCGGTTCCGCAGCCGACGCGGAGGCCGGCTCGGCGGTGCCGTTCGTCGGTCGGGTCTCAGCGGCCTCCGTTTCCGGATCGGCAACCGGCAGATCCACCGCCGTCTCGCCGCGGATCGGCTCAGGCGTGGCCTCGATGATCTCGGCCACGGCCTCGACGCTCACCGGCTCCTCCGCCAGCCGCACGACCGTCTCGTCGGAGGCTGCAGCCTCCTCCGCCTCGGCGCCCTCGCGGGTGCGGCCGTCGCTGCGTCCACGTCCGCCGCGGCGACCGCGGCGACGGCGGCGTCCCCCGTCGTCCTCCGCCTGGGCGGCCTCGTCCGGACCTGCCGCAGCGGTGTCGGCCGTGTCGCTCTCGGCCGCTAGGGCCATCTCGGCCGGCTCGCCCGCTGCCGTCTCGACGGTCGCCGCGTTGGCGGCCGCCGGCTCCTCGCCGTCCCACTCCTCGTCCCGGCCGTCTTCGTCGGATTGCGGCGCGCCCTGGCGCTCCTCATCGGAACGCCCCTCCGTGCGACCGCCCCGGCGGCGACGACGGCGGCGACGGCGGCGACCATCGCCCTCGTCGCGCGTCCCGTCCTCCCGCGCCTCGGTGCGGCCTTCTTCAGCCTCAGTCTCACCCTCGGCTTCGGCCTCAGCCGCGCCTTCCGCCTCCGCCTCGACCTCAGCATCCGCCTCTTCGATCTCCTCGTCCTCGTCCTCGAACTCCGTGGTCGGCGAGATCGCCTGGGCACGCACGCCCGTCACCGGACCCTCAGCGCGCTGGGCCGGATCGCCCCGGTCGAGCTGGAAGGCGGTGGTCGCCGCCAGCCGCTCGTCGGCCGCAATCGTGATGGTCACGCCGAAGCGCACCTCCAGCTCGCGCAGGTGTCCGCGCTTCTGATTGAGGATGTAGAGGGCGACCTCGGTCCGCGTGCGCAGGATGAGGTTGTGGGCGGCCGACTTGAGCAGCGCTTCCTCGATCGAGCGCAGGATGTGCAGCGCCACCGACGCGGTCGCGCGCACGAAGCCCGAGCCGCCGCAATGGGGGCACGGGATCGAGGAGGATTCGAGCACGCCGGTGCGGATGCGCTGGCGGCTCATCTCCATGAGGCCGAAGGGCGAGATCCGGCCGACCTGGATGCGGGCGCGGTCGTTCTTCAGGCAGTCGTTGAGCTTCTTCTCGACGGCGCGGTTGTTGCGCTTCTCCTCCATGTCGATGAAGTCGATGACGATCAGGCCTGCGAGGTCGCGCAGGCGCAGCTGGCGGGCGACCTCTTCGGCCGCTTCCAGGTTCGTCCGGAGTGCGGTGTCCTCGATGTCGTGCTCGCGGGTCGAGCGGCCGGAATTCACGTCGATCGAGACCAGCGCCTCGGTCGGGTTGATGACGAGATAGCCGCCGGACTTCAGCGAGACGTGGCTGGAGAACATCGCGTCGAGCTGCTGCTCGACCCCGAACCGGGCGAAGATCGGCGTCGGATCGCGGTAGGGCTTCACGACCTTGGACTGGCCGGGCATCAGCATCCGCATGAAGTCCCTGGCCTCGCGGTAGGCGTCCTCGCCGGCGACCAGAACCTCGTCCAGTTCCTTGTTGTAGAGGTCACGGATGGCGCGCTTGATCAGCGACCCCTCCTCGTAGACCAGGGCCGGGGCCATCGAGGTCAGCGTCAACTCGCGGACCGATTCCCACAGGCGCATCAGGTACTCGAAGTCCCGGGCGATCTCGGGCTTGGAGCGCGAGGCACCGGCGGTGCGCAGGATGACGCCCATCCCCTCGGGCACCTCCAGGTCCTGCACGACCTCCTTGAGGCGCTTGCGGTCGGCCGCCGAGGTGATTTTTCGCGATATCCCGCCACCGCGGCCGGTATTGGGCATCAGCACCGAGTAGCGGCCGGCCAGCGACAGGTAGGTGGTGAGCGCCGCGCCCTTCGTGCCGCGCTCCTCCTTGACCACCTGCACCAGGATGATCTGGCGGCGCTTGATCACCTCCTGGATCTTGTACTGGCGGCGGTGGTGGCGCGGACGCTCGGGGATCTCGGCCAGCGCGTCGCCGTTGCCGCCGATCTGAGCGATCCGGGGCTCGGCGTCGGGATCGTCGGATTCCTCGTCCGAATCGTCATCCTCGTCGGACTCGTCCTCGTCGTCCTCCGACTCGTCCTCATCCTCGTCGTCGTCGGATTCGTCCTCGTCGGACTCATCCTCGTCGAGCAGTTCTTCGGCCTCGCCCACGGCCGGGCCGCTGCGGCCCGAGGCCTCCGCGACATCCTCCGCGACGGTCTCGGCCGGCTCCTCGGCCACGGTCAGGGCCTGCGCCACGGCGAGCCGGGCCTCAGGCTCGGCCGGGTCGTCCTGGTCGGTCGCGGCTTCCTCGGCCTGCGCCGTGACCGGCGCGGTATCGTCGGCGAACTCGGCAGCCCGCGCCGGCTCGGCGATATCCCCGGCTTCGGTCTCGGAGGCGAGGGCCTCCTGCACCGCCTCGGGGTTCTCGGCGAGCGTATCGGGCATGCCGGCTGGTGCGATCCCGGCCTCCGGGGGCGTCTCGTCGCGACCCTCGATCCGGGCCTCGTCACCCTCGAGATGCTCGGTCTCGCGCGCGGTCTCGTGCGCGTCCTCGGCGCTCACGGACTCGTCGGTGCCGCGGGTGCGGGCCTCGGCGCGGCGACCGCGGGAGCGGCGGGGCGAGCGACGGCGGCGCTCCTCGCGCTCCCGGTGCTCCTCGGCGTCGCGGGCTTCCTCCTCGAGGAGGGCCTGCCGGTCGGCCAGGGGGATCTGGTAATAGTCGGGGTGGATCTCGTTGAAGGCCAGGAAGCCGTGGCGGTTGCCGCCATACTCCACGAACGCGGCCTGGAGCGAGGGCTCAACCCGGGTGACCTTGGCGAGATAGATGTTGCCGCGCAGTTGGCGCCGGTTGGCGGCCTCGAAGTCGAATTCCTCGACCCTAGACCCTTGGACCGTGACGACCCGGGTCTCCTCCGGGTGCATCGCGTCGATCAGCATTTTGTTGGCCATGTCGGACTCTCGGCATGGCGGCCGACGTCGTTCTCCGTGCCCGTGGTCCCGGCGGCGCCTCGCCCGACGTCAAGCCTGTCGGGCACGGTGCCGGCCTCGTCGCCGAGGCGGATGGGTTCGAGGGGAAATTGCCGTCAACCGCCGGTCGGCGCGCAGGGCGCCTGGGGTTGAAACAGGCCGGGTCGACGGACGGACCGGTGCGACGCAACGTATGCGCCTCCGGGGCACGCGCAGCGCTCTGCTGGGCCGTGCGTCCGTCCATCGTGGTCCCGACCTCGCGAAACACTCTCGGCCGGGTTGGACCGGCCGTGAATTCCTGGGTGCGGCGGAAGATCCGCCGCGACGTGCGACACCTGCCCGATCGGGGAAGACACCCGTTGCCGCCAGGCGGACCAACAGAGCCCGCCGCGACACCACGGCCGTTTTCGCGAGGAATTCGGTCGCGTCCGCGGGCCGTTGCGGCGGCCGGCGGGACCGGAAAGGGTCGGTATCATTACAGACGGCCGCGCGGATTTGGCAAGGGTCAACCGTGAATAGATGTCACGGGGGTGTCACGGGGGCCGGCCGCGGCGTCTGGGGTGCGGGCTGCGTGCGAACTGTCGGATCTGCATCGATCGAGCAGCAGCGGCGCGAATGGGCCATCCAACCGACCTGCCCTCATCCTGAGGTGCCGGAGCGCAGCGGAGGCCTCGAAGAAGACCTCGAAGGATCGCGCGATTTCTGCAGCCGTCCTTCGAGGCCCGCTGTGCTGGCGCCTCAGGATGAGGTGAAGGGTGGGATCACTCGGTCGGCTCGCCGTAAACCGTGGCGTATCCGCGGACAGACGGGCGGCGGAGCCAAACCGTGCTCACTCTGCCGCCTCCAACCGCGGCGCCACCCCAGCGAGCGCCGCCGGCTTCGGGCCGCCGGTCGCCCAGTCGAGCAGCTCCACCGTGTGGACGATCGGGATGCCGGTGCCCTTCCCGATCTGCGTGGCGCAGCCGATGTTGCCGGTGGCGATCACGTCCGGGCGGACGCGCTCGATGTTGGCGACCTTCCGGGCGCGCAGCTTCGCGGCGAGTTCCGGCTGCAGGATGTTGTAGGTCCCCGCCGAGCCGCAGCAGATATGGCCCTCGGGCACGTCCTTCACGGTGAAGCCCGCGCGCTTCAGCAGCGTCTTGGGCTCCAGGCGGATGCCCTGGCCGTGCTGCATCGAGCAGGCCGAATGATAGGCCACCACGAGGTCGGTCTCGGCGACGGGGGCCAGATCGAGCAGCGCGAGATACTCGGTCACGTCCTTGGCGAGCGCCGACACCCGCTTCGCCTTCTCGGCATAGGCCGGGTCGTCGCGGAACATGAAGCCGTAATCCTTGATCGTCGTGCCGCAGCCCGAGGCCGTGACCAGGATCGCGTCGAGCCCCTTGGCGATCTCGGCCTCCCAGGCGTCGATCGTCTGCTTGGCGAGCGCATGGGCCGAATCCGCCTTGCCCATGTGATGGGTCAGCGCCCCGCAGCAGCCCTCCTGCGCGTGGACGACCTCGACCCCGTGGCGGTTGAGCAGCCGGATCGCCGCCGCGTTGAAGTCCGGCCGCAGGACGCTCTGGGCGCAGCCGCGCAGCAGGGCGACGCGCTTAGAGGCCGTCCCGGTCGCCGCCGGGAAGCGGCCGGGCCGGTTCGTCGGATCCCGGGGCGGCATCCCCGAGGGTGCAAGGTCGAGCATGGCGGCGAGCCGGTTGCCCACCCGCGGGAGCCGCGCCACCAGCCCGCGGAACGGGGCTACGAGCTTGGCGCCGATCAGCGCGAGGCGGAAGCGGTTCGGGTAGGGCAGGACCTGCGCCAGCAGCGCCCGCAGGAACCGATCCCCGGCGGGCCTGGCAAAGGTCTCCTCGATATGCGTCCGGGCGTGATCGACGAGGTGCATGTAGTGCACGCCGGACGGGCAGGTGGTCATGCAGGACAGGCAGGAGAGGCAGCGGTCGACATGCTTGACCACCTCCGGCGAGGCCGGCTTGCCGCCCTCCAGCATGTCCTTGATCAGGTAGATGCGCCCGCGCGGGGAATCGAGCTCGTCGCCGAGGAGCAGGTAGGTCGGGCAGGTTGCCGTGCAGAAGCCGCAATGCACGCAGGTCCGCAGGATTTTTTCGGACGCCGCCATGGCGGGATCAGCGAGCTGGGCCGGGGCGAAATTGGTCTGCACGGTCTCTTCCTGCCTGCTCTCGACTGCCTGCGCGCTCTCCTCCCCTGTCAATTCCGGACCTGTCCGGGATCGCTCGAGCTTGCGGGGAGGGGAATTATAGTCCGGCGTACATCCGGCCCGGGTTGAGCACGCCGTTCGGATCGTGCGCCGTCTTGATCCCCGCACTGAGCCGCATCAGCGGCTCGGCGAGAGGTTCGAACACCGGCACGGCGGCACGCACGGCGTCGGGCGCGCGCACCAGCGTGGCGTGGCCGCCCTGCGCCCGCACGGCCTTGCGCACCGTATCGGCCCCGGCATCGCCCTCCGCGCCGGTGGCGAGCCAGATCAGGCCGCCGCCCCAGTCGAAGAACCAGCGCGCGTCGCGCTCGGCCGCCACCGCGGCCACGAGCGCCGGCCCGTGGGTCGGCGCCGTGGAGATCCGCCAGAGCGCCGCATCCCGGGGCTCGGCGAGCGGCGCGGCGTCGCGCACCGACCGCCAGAGGACGGCGCCGGCCTCGCCGTCGATGATCTCGGGCTGGCCGTAGCGCTTCAGCAGGCGCGTCAGCTCGCCCGTGCGGTAGTCGATCGAGTCCGAAAAGCCCTCCAGGCGCATCAGCGTCCGCGCCTGCGAGGCGCCGATCCCGGCCGGAAGGTGCGCCGCCCCGGTCAGCTCGAAGGGCGAACCCAGAGCCTCCGACAGGGCCGTGATCGCCCGGGCATCGTCCAGGCCGGCGAAGGCCAGGGTGGCGACCCGCTCGCTCGCCGGTAGGACCTTGAAGGTCACCTCGGTGAGGAGCCCGAGGGTGCCGTGCGCGCCGGCCATCAGCTTCACGAGGTCGAGACCGGTGACGTTCTTCATCACCCGCCCGCCCGACTTGATCGCCTCGCCCCGTCCGTTGACGAAGCGCACGCCGATCAGGCTGTCCCGGGCGGCGCCGGCATTGATCCGCCGGGGGCCGGCATTGTTGATCGCCGCCACCGCCCCGAGGGTCGGTGCGCCGGTGGTGCCGTAGAGGCCGCGCAGGTCCATCGGCTCGAAGGGCAGAATCTGGCCCTTCGTGGCGAGCAGCGCCTCGACCTCGGCGAGCGGGGTCCCGGCTCGGGCGGCCACCACCATCTCGGCGGGCTCGTAGAGGGTGACGCCGGTGAGCGCCTTCGCCGAGAGCGTCGCGCTGTCCTGCGCGGGGCGGCCGAGCCCCGCCGCGGTGCCGCCGCCTTCGAGCCGCAGGCGCTCGCCGCGCCCGGCCGCCGCCCGCACGATCTCCGCGGCCTCGGCCTCGGTGCCGGGCTCGTAGACGCCCATCGTTTCCGCCCCGGTCTTGTTTGAAACCATTCCACAGCGGGTGTCGCCGGAACGGCTTGCGGATTCAAGCGCAGGTGGAGTCGCGGGGTTTCAGCGGCTCGAATTCCTTGATGGGCCGCTGGGCGGTCGAGGGGTGTGCTCTATTCCGCCGCCACGGCCCGCCCCGGGCGCAGCCGGCCGCCGATCTGCCGGCGCAGCCCGGCGATGTCGAAGATCCAGACCAGCGCCCCGTAGAGAACCATTCCGGCCGGGACCAGCACCGCCAGGGCGGTGGCCGGGGGCAGGTGGCGGAACGGCGCCAGCGCGAGGCCCATGGCCGAGCAGGCGAGCGCCGCCGCCCCGATCGAGCTCCAGGGCAGGTGGATGCGCTCCGGACCCGTGAGGACGCGCCAGCCGAGCCACAGCCCGGCCGTGGCCAGCCCGGTGCTCTGCGCCACGGCGACCCCGATCCCGCCCAGACGCTCCGGCAGGATCAGCAGGCCCACGCCGTTGACCGCGAGCCCGATCAGCGCCGAGGCGATCACCGGCAGGGTCCGGCGGCGGATCTGGAAGACCGGGTTGAGGGCGTAGAACATCATGGTCAGGCAGAACAGGCCCGGCATCAGCGCAACGCTGTAGCTCTCGAACGGGCCGCGATAGGCGTCGGGCACCACCAGCGCCTGGAGCGCCGGCAGCACGGCCCAGAAGCCGACTGCGCATGGCGCCAGCAGCGCGAACACCATGCCGGCATTCTCGGCGACCTGCGCCTCGGCGGCGGCCCGGCCGCGCTGCTCCTCGGCCTGGACGGCGAGCTGGAACAGCAACAGGTCGAGGGCGGTGCCGAGCGTCATCATCGCGCGCGACGTGACGTCGGCGGCGAGCGCGAAGTAGCCGGCCTCCGCGAAGCCGGCATGGCCCGCGATCGCACCCCGGTTGACGAAGGCGACGCTCAGATAGGCGGTGTTGGCGGCGATCAGCGGCAGGCCGTAGCGCGCGAAGACCCGCCATGTGGCCGAGAGGCGCGGCCGCTCGAACGGCGTGCGCGGATCGCGCAGGGGATGACGCAGCAGCACGACCGCAAGGAACTGGCTCAAGCCCGCCGCCGCCAGCACCCAGGCCGGCTGCGGCAGCCACCATGCGGCGGCGGCCATCAACCCGAAGGCGAGGACGTTCTTCACCGCCACGAGGCCGAGATAGAGCTTCCCGTCGAACCGGGCACGCGCCAAAGCCGCGTGATAGTCGAACACCCCGATCCCGAGGGCCGCGAGCCCGGTGCCGCACAGGATGGCCGCGTGCCCGTCCGCCCCATCGGCGAAGCCGAAGGCGCCGCACAGGGCGGCGGCGGCCAGCAGCAGCAGGCCGACCCGCAGGTAGGCCCGGTCGAGCCCGTGGCGGATCCACGGCTCGTCCGCGCGCACCCGCCCCGAATAGAAGCGCGTCGCGGAGAGCCGCAGCCATTCGAACAGCACCGTGTTGAGCACGGTCGCTCCGGTGGTGGCGAGGGCGAATCGCCCGAAATCGGCCGGACCGAGCAGCTTGGCGATCAGCAGGCCCAGAACGAAGTTGAGTCCCGCATTGATTATGAAGGCGGCGATCACGGCCATGAACGGCGTCTCACGGGTGGCGGGGTCTTTCGGGCGGTCGCTGCGCTATAGCGCGGTCGCCGTAAAACTCTTTTAACGGGGCAGCATCGCGGCAGAGACCAGTATCGCATAGTCCGGTCCCGCGGCCGGGGACGGGTCGATACCGCAACCGGCGGACCCGCTGGCGCTCCAGCATGATTCGCGATGCCTGACATCGGAAGCGGTACGCGGCACCTCGGCACGGGGCAGCCTGAGGTGATCTGATTTCGCGTCGATGAACTGTCGATTAAGTCCTAAGACATTCATTCCGGTAAAAAGAGAATAATCTCGTATTTAAATACAGAACCGTAATCTCAGGACATTGTTGATTCAGTGCCCGCCGGTTCGGCCTCGTCGGAGGCATCGGGTATGGCTCCGGCTCGGGGTGAGGTTGTGGGTCGGACAACCTCCACGGCCGTGACTTCTACAGCGCGCGCTCGTAGCGCCACGCCTCCATCCCGTCTTCATAATAGTCGGGCCGCACCGCGAAGCGGGTGTAGCCCCGGCGCTCGTAGAGCCGGATCCCGGCGCCATTGTCGGCCCGGACCTCGAGCCGCAGGCGGTCGCAGCCATGGGCGCGCGCGCGCGCCTCCGCGGCGTCGAGGAGCTTGCCGCCGAGCCCGAGGCCGCCGCGATTCGGCGCCACCGCGATCGAGGCCAGCCGGGCGATCCGGCTGCTGCGCCGCCGCTCCAGCACCGCCGCACCGACCAGCACGGGGGTCGGATCCCCGTCCGGCGGATCGATTAGCGCCGCCAGCACGTCCATCGTGGGCGAGCCGATCGCGTGGCGGATCGCCCGGCGTTCGGCCCGGTCGATGGCGAAGGCGGCGTGTTCCAGGGCGACGAGGGCGTCGAGATCGGCGAGCGTGGCGGTGCGGATCGTCGGCTCGGGGAGCCCGGCGCCGACCGGGTTGCGCAAGGGGGCGCTCATCGACGGGCGCTCATCGACGGGCGCTCATTGGGGGGACGCTCACGCCTGCGCCATCGCGATGGATCTGCCCGGCCCGCCCATCGATCACTCACCCGAATACCCCGCCGTCAGATGCCCGCTTCCGCGGCACTTGGGAAGCCCGTTCGGCCGGCCGGGGCGCCCGGAATGCGCTGTTTTTGCAACGGCCGGCTCCGACTGTGGATGGCGGCCGAAAAAGCCAGTCCTCCAGGTTGTGTCGCCCTTGCCGCCCGGGGGCATCCCCCATATATGCGCCTTGCCCAATTTCGCACGTGCCTGTGGCCGCGTGTCGGTTGGTGGGCATCCGGTCAACTGCCGGACAGCCGCCAGGGGTCTTAAAGGATCGATGGTCGCAAGGGTGGATCCCTACGGCCGGCATCCAGGTGGCAACACCGGACCCCGACAACAACCGGCAGCCGGAGGCGAAACCGGCGAACCCCGCTCTCCACGGGGGACGCAGCTTAAAGCAACGACGAACGGGCTTTTTTGGTCTCGTCGGCCCTCCAAAGGCCGGCACCGAAGAGGCTTGTTTCATCTTTGCCCGGCGTGCGGTGGGGGTCCTCCCTTCCAATCCACGGCAGCTTCCGGGTGCTCTGCGCCCGCACCGACGCACGCGTCTCCAAAGCGCGTGGGCCGGAGCGACGCATCGCCCCCTGACGCCGACGGCCGGTCCTGGCCGTCATCTTCGACAGCGCGCCCCGCGTAAGGGCGCTCGCGAACCCGTGCCGGGAGACGACCATGACCGACCGCATCCGTGACTACCTGCGCGTGCGCCGCGACCTCGGTCAGGACGAGGGCCCCGTGATGGTCCTCGATCTCGATGTCGTGCGCGACAACTACACCGCCTTCGCGCGCTCCCTGCCGGACACGAGGGTGTTCTACGCCGTGAAGGCGAACCCGGCCCCCGAGGTGCTGCGCCTGCTCGCCGAGATGGGCTCCTGCTTCGACACCGCCTCGGT
Source organism: Methylobacterium sp. E-065 (assembly GCF_022829605.1). Lineage (GTDB taxonomy): Bacteria > Pseudomonadota > Alphaproteobacteria > Rhizobiales > Beijerinckiaceae > Methylobacterium. The sequence continues at coordinate 158,733 of NZ_JAKSYD010000128.1, forward strand.
GGCCGAGATGGAGATGGTGCTGGCCGCCGGCGCCACCGCCGACCGGATCTCCTTCGGCAACACCATCAAGAAGGAGCGCTGCATCGGCCGCGCCCTCAAGCTCGGCATCCGCCTGTTCGCGGTGGATTGCCAAGCCGAGGTCGAGAAGATCGCCCGGGCCTCCGAGGCGCTGGGCGTGCCCACCGGCGCGGTGCGGGTGTTCTGCCGCATCCTGTGCGACGGCGCGGGCGCCGACTGGCCGCTCTCGCGCAAGTTCGGCTGCGTGCCCGAGATGGCCGCGGACGTGCTGGAGCACGCCCACCGCCAGGGGCTGGAGGCCTACGGCATCTCGTTCCATGTCGGCTCGCAGCAGGGCAACACCGAGGCCTGGGACGGGGCGCTCGGCTCCGCGGCGGCGATCTTCCACGAATGCGCCGAGCGCGGCATCGGCCTGTCGATGGTCAATCTCGGCGGTGGCTTCCCGACCCAGTACCTCAAGGCGGTGCCCGGGGTGGAGAGCTACGGCGAGGCGATCTTCCGCGGGCTCACCAAGCATTTCGGCAACCGGATCCCCGAGACGATCATCGAGCCGGGCCGCGGCATGGTCGGCAATGCCGGCCTGATCGAGGCTGAGGTCGTCTTGGTGTCCAAGAAGTCCGCGGATGCCGACGAGGTCCGATGGGTCTACCTCGACATCGGCAAGTTCGGTGGGCTGGCCGAGACCATGGACGAGGCGATCCGCTACCCGATCCGCACCGCGCGGGACGGGGAGGCGACCGAGCCCTGCGTCATCGCCGGGCCGACCTGCGACTCGGTGGACGTGCTCTACGAGCGTCAGCTCTACCCGCTGCCGATCTCCCTCTCGATCGGCGACAAGGTGCTGATCGAGGGCGCGGGCGCCTACACCACCACCTACGCGGCGGTGGCGTTCAACGGCTTCCCGCCTCTTCAGCAGATCGTGATCTGATTATTGCGGCCTGAGACTGGGTCCGTTTGAAGGGCCGTGACGTTGCTGCCCCTGCGAGCGAAATGAAGCAATCCGGTAACGCCAGGGCGATAACGCTCGCGCGGTCCTGGGTCACGTCGCTCCGTTCGTAACGGCGGCGCGGGCGACCGTGCCGAACGCTGACCTTCACCACCGCTTCGACCGAGGGCACCCGGCTCTCGGCCTCAAAAGATCGCTTCTCCCGCATGTCGGCCCGGGGAGGGCATTGTGATGATCGAGATCCGCGCGGAGCATCTCAACCACGTCCCGGCGCGCGAGCGCCTGCTCGACGCGTGCTTTCCCGGCAACCGCCGCGCCAAGACTTCTGAGCGCCTGCGCGAGGGCCGTCTGCCGGCGCGCGGACTCGCCTTCGCGGCGACCCGGGCCGGTCGCCTCGTCGGCACGCTGCGGCTGTGGCATGTCGAGACCGGCGACGCCCGCCCGGCGCTGCTGCTCGGTCCGCTCGCGGTCGATCCGGCGATCCAGGGCCAGGGGCTCGGCTCGGTGATGATGCAGGCGGCTCTGGGCCGGGCCGAATCGCTCGGCCACGGCGCCGTGCTGCTGGTCGGCGACGCGCCCTACTACGCCCGCTTCGGCTTCGACCGGGCGCTTGCGGACGGCCTGACCCTGCCCGGACCGTTCGAGCGCGCGCGTTTCCTCGGGCTGGAACTGCGTGCAGGCGCGCTGACGGGCGCCGAGGGGCTTGTCCGGGCGACCGGCGTGCTGTCGCCGGCCGATGCGGCGGCCAACGAGGCCCAGGTCGCGCGACGACACGCTGCCTGAGCGGAGTCATCTTTGACCCAGGGCACCGGGTTTCCAAAGGGTTGAAGCCCTTTGGCGGGGTCTGGGGGCGGAGCCCAGCAGTTCCAGGGCGCTGCCCTGGACCCGCGAAAGGTCGAGACCTTTCGAAACCAGGACTGGAGCTTCTAGCCTGAACGCAGCCCCGGCATGCACCCGATGGCGGCCGCGTCCACTGCGCTGGCCGGCCACATGCATTGCGCCGAACGGTCGCGATCCCGCATAGACGGTCCGCCGGCCTCCGGAGAAGGTTGCTCGACCGATGCAGATCGCCACGCCCTACCTGATGTTCCTGGGCGACGTGCCCGATACGCTGGCGGCCAAGACCGCCTACGGGATCAAGGATTGGCGCCCCGAATGGTGCGTCGGCCAAATGCGCCTGCCGGGCTGCGCCGCCGACCTCGGCATTCCCGACATGACCCTGCCCGAGGCCCTGGCGAAGGGCTGCCGCACCCTGGTGATCGGCGTCGTCAACGCCGGCGGCGTGCTGCCGGACCATTGGGTGAAGGAGATCGTCGCGGCGATCGAGGCGGGGCTCGATGTGGCGAGCGGCCTGCACGTGAAGCTCGGCGCGGTGCCGGCCATCGCGGAGGCCGCCGCGCGGCGCGGTCGCCAGCTCCACGATGTGCGCCACACCGACGAGCGCTTCCCCACCGGCAAGGGCACCAAGCGGGCGGGCCGGCGCCTGCTCACCGTCGGGACCGATTGCTCGGTGGGCAAGAAGTACACCGTGCTGGCCCTGGAGCGCGGGATGCGTGAGCGCGGCCTCGATGCCGATTTCTGCGCCACCGGCCAGACCGGCGTGTTCATATCCGGCAAAGGCGTCGCGATCGACGCCGTGGTGGCCGATTTCATCTCGGGCGCCGTCGAGTCGATCTCGCCCGAGGCCGACTCGAATCACTGGGACCTGCTCGAGGGCCAGGGCTCACTGTTCCACCCGTCCTTCGCGGGGGTGAGCCTCGGGCTTCTGCACGGCGCCCAGGCCGATGCCTTCGTGGTCTGCCACGAGCCGACCCGCACCACGATGCGCGGCGTGAAGCACCCGCTGCCGACGATCCAGCAGGTGATCGACCTCACCGTTCAGCTCGGCAGCCTGACCAACCCGGCGATCAAGCCGGTTGGCATCGCGATCAACACCCAGGCGCTCGGCGAAGCCGAGGCCCGGGCCTTCCTGGAGAAGGTCGGGGCAGAGCACGGCCTGCCCGCCACCGACCCGGTCCGGTTCGGCGTCGACGCGCTGGTCGATCGGATCGTCGCCGACTTCCCGGGAGCCTGACATGGCCCGCCGCCTGACCCTCGCCGTCGAGCGCTTCCCGATCGCGGGCGCCTTCACGATCTCCCGCGGCAGCCGCACCGAGATCGCCGTGGTGGTGGCGACCATCACGGACGCGAACGGGGTCGGGCGCGGCGAATGCGTGCCCTATCCGCGCTACGGCGAGAGCGTCGAGAGCGTCAGCGTCCTGATCGAGAGGCAGGCGGAGGCGATCGCGGCCGGGATCGGGCGCGACGCGTTGATGGCCCGCATGAAGGCGGGCGCGGCGCGCAATGCCCTCGACTGCGCGCTGTTCGACCTCGAAGCCAAGCTCCTGGGCCGCCCCGCCTGGGCCATCGCCGGGCTCGGCGAGCCCCGGCCGGCCATCACCGCCTACACGCTGAGCCTCGGCACGCCGGAGAGCATGGAAGAAGCCGCCCGCAAGGCGGCCCACCGGCCGCTGCTGAAGGTGAAGCTCGGCGGGGCGGGCGACCCGGAGCGCATCGCCGCCGTGCGGGCCGGGGCGCCGGAATCCCGGCTGATCGTCGACGCCAACGAGGCGTGGCGGCCGGAGACCATCGAGGCCAACCTCACCGCCTGCCTGAACGCCGGCGTCGCGCTGATCGAGCAGCCGCTTCCGGCCGATGCCGACGCCCTGCTCGCTGAGATCCCGCATCCGGTCCCGGTCTGCGCCGACGAAAGCCTGCACGACCGTGCCGGCCTCGACGCGCTGGCCGGTCGCTACGACGCGATCAACATCAAGCTCGACAAGACCGGCGGCCTGACCGAGGCGGTGCTGCTCGTTCAGGAGGCGAAGGCGCGGGGGCTCGCCATCATGGTCGGCTGCATGCTCGGCACCTCGCTCGGCATGGCGCCGGCGGCTCTCCTGGCGAACGACGCGGATTTCGTCGATCTCGACGGCCCGCTGCTGCTCGCCCGCGACCGTGATACGCCGCTACGCTACGAGGGGAGCCTGATGTATCCGCCCACGCCGGAGCTGTGGGGATAGGATTCGCCCCGCCTGTCACCTGCGGGGCGTCACAACCCGTTTGGGATTAGGTATACCAGAAGGCTTGCCTTCCGTCCGCCCGGCTGCCATCCATCGCGGATGCCAGTGTCGTCGTGAGTCAACGCGCCGTCCCCGGCAGCCCGATAACAGAACAGCAAGTCTCAATGCTGGGGAGGAACGACGTGGCCAAGAACATCCTGATCCTGGGGGCCTCCTACGGCTCGCTCCTGGGGACCAAGCTCCTGATGGCCGGTCACAACGTGACCCTGGTCTGCCGGCGCAAGACCGCCGACTTGATCAACCGCGAGGGCACCGAGGTCCGCATCAAGCTGCGCGACGAGAAGGAGCACCGGGCGATCTTCTCGCGCGACCTGCCCGGCAAGGTCGACGCGATGCCGCCGGAAGACGTCGACGTGTCGCGCTACGACCTTGTGGGCCTTGCCATGCAGGAGCCGCAATACAACAACCACACGATCCGTGTGCTGATGATCAAGATCGCGGCCGCAAGGCTGCCGTGCCTGTCGATCATGAACATGCCGCCGCTGCCCTACCTCAAGCGGATCCCGGGCCTGGCCGCCATGGATCTCGAGGACGCCTACACCAATGCCGGCGTGTGGGACCGGTTCGAGCCGGGCCTCGTGTCGCTGTGCTCGCCCGATCCGCAGGCCTTCCGGCCGCCTGAGGAGGAGGCCAACGTCCTCCATGTCGGGCTGCCGACGAACTTCAAGGCCGCGACCTTCACGGACGAGGCGCACAACACGCTGCTTCGGCAGCTGGAAGCCGACATCGACGCCGTGCGCCTCGACGGGCACGACGTGCCGGTGAAGCTCAAGGTGTTCGACTCGCTGTTCGTGCCGCTCGCCAAGTGGTCGATGCTGCTCACGGGCAATTACCGCTGCATCACGCCGGGCGAACCGCAATCGATCCATGATGCCGTGCATGGCGATCTGGCGCGCTCCCGGGCGATCTACGACCATGTCGACGGGATCGCCCGGAAGCTTGGCGCCGACCCGGCCGATCAGGTGCCGTTCGAGAAATACGCCAAGGCGGCCGAGAGCCTGCTCAAACCGTCTTCGGCGGCGCGGGCTGTGGCGAACGGTGCCCCCTATATCGAGCGGGTGGATCTGCTGGTGAAGCTGATCTCGCACCAGCTCGGTGAGCCCAGCGATGAGATCGACCGCACCGTCGCGACCGTCGATCGCAAGCTCGACGAGCGCATCATCGAGGGCTGACGCTCCCGCATCCCGAAGAGCACAGCGGAGCAAGCCGAGATCGTATAAAGCCTCGGTGTGCTTCGCTGCGCGCGTAAAGCCGGTTGGCCGGCCTCGGATCACTCCGCCAACTCCAAGAAGTGCCGGCCCTGGCGGTCGTCGATCTCGATGATCCAGAGGTCGGAATCGAACCGGATTTCCTTGGTCAGGCGCTCCTCCACGTCGAGCGGGGTGCCGCCGGTGACGAGGGCCGCGAAGCGGCGGTCACCGCTGTCCTCGGCCTCGAACAGGGCCTGCGGCGCTGGCCCGTAGAGATCGGCGCTGCCGTCGAGGCGATCGACCTTCACGAAGATTGCCCCCGCCTCCGCGGCCCCGCGCCGCCGCAGCACCGCCGGGATGCCTTCCACATCGAGACGGCGCAGATGGGCCGAAGCCCAGAAATCGGAACGCAGGCGCATGCGGTGGAGCCTCCCGGAAACGCGCCTGAGATGCGTGATCCGGCGCCTCCTGACAACGCACGGCTGCGGCGCGTCCGACACGGTGCACGCCCGTGCATCGCAAATAATCCTGAAATAAATTCAGAGTCTTTCAGGATTGAAGTTGGAGTTAATGCCGTGTGTAATCGCACATCCGCAGTATTTTTTGCTGATTAACTGAGAAAAAGACAAAAGGGGGAGCATCCTTCGACGATTTAAGGAGCAGTTTTATGCAGAGACGATCCTCGCGCCTCACGGTGATCGCCGCCTGCCTGTGCCTGCTGACTGCGTCGTCGCCTGTCCCCGCGCAGACCCTCATGGATCTGCTTGGACAGCGGGAGGCCGTCTCGTGCCCGCGCTACCAGCGGACCCCGCAGGATCGGTGCAACATCGTGGTTCACCGCCCGGGCGGCAATCCGACCCAGGACATGACCGGTTCGATCGGCCACGCGAAGTCGTGGCAGGGCAATGGCGGGCCGCACTGCAAGACGATCCGCCGCTTCACCGGCACGCAAGACTGAGCTGCGTGATCCACGCCTGCGTCGGAGCGCATCCGGCGCGGGGTTCCCGCGATGGCGTCTTGGAGCGCTCTCCGACCAAGTGGATAGCGGTTCGGCGCAAGAGAGCGCGTCACAACAAAAGCTTGGGGCCGCGACCGATTGCAAAGCGATCGGGCACGGCTCTAACCGTGGCTCGCCCGGGCCGTCAGTTCGCGCAGCGTTCGGCCCGTGGCCTCTCCGGTCACCGGCAGCTTGGCGCTGCGCTCGAACTTCTCGATCGCCGCCCGGGTGCCCGGACCCATGGCGCCGTCGGGCTTGATCGGATAGCCGAGCTTCGACAACGCCTTCTGCGCCCGGAGGACCGGATCGGACTCCGTCTCGGCCTTCTTGACGGGCTCCTTGGTGGCCGGCTTCGCAACCGGCTTGGCGGCCGTCCGGACCGGGGCCGCCTTCGGGGTCACCGATGCGGTCGTGTCGTCGGCGCGGATCAACTCGCCGATTGCGTCCCGAGCCGCCGGCTTGGCGGGAGATTTTTCCAGTTCGGAGCGGACCGGATCCCGCGCGATCTCCCGCACCGGCTCCCTGGTGGCCTCTCGGGCGACATCTCGGGCGGGCGGCGCGGCCTCGCGCGGGGCGGGGGCCTTCTGTGCGAGCTTGGGCAGGATCGGGGCCGGATGGCGGCCGGCTTGGTAGCCGAGGGCGTTGACGCAGATGAAACCGGCCGCGCCCAGGCCGACAAGGCTGCTGAGCACGGTGCCGGGGCTGTTCCGGCAGGTGCTGCCGGCCGCCCGCAGCGCGCCGACGAGGACGGAGCGCCAATCCCCCTGCACGGCGCTGCGCCGCGCGGCCGGGCGACGGGCCCGGGCGGCCTCGCCCGGTACGGTGATCTCGCGGTAGCCTGACATCGTGTCTCCTTCCGGGGGATCGTGTTCCGGGGGGATCTTGGGCTCAGCCGGTCCGACGCAGCGCCGAGCCCGGCCCGCTGCTCAGCGTGGGCCCCGGCTCAGCATCGAACAGGCCGAGCGGCAGGCGCACGACCCGGCGCGGCTGAGGCGCGCCCCGCACGGCTGTGCGGATTGGCACCGGGCCACAGGCGGTCTCCGGCGCGCGGCAGACCCGGGGCAGCGTCACGGTGACGACCGTACCGGACTGGGGGGCGCTCTCGATCCGCATCGCGCCGCCGTGGAGGCCAACGAGCCCCTGCACCACCGAGAGCCCGAGGCCGGTCCCCTCATGCTGGCGCTTGTAGTCGCCGCCCCCGGCCTGGAAGAACGGCGTGCCGAGCTTAGACAGATCCTCCGCGCCGATCCCGCAGCCCGTATCGGCGACGACGATGTCGAGACCCTCGACGCCGCGGCGCAGGGACAGGTCGACCCGCCCGCCGCGCGGGGTGAACTTCACGGCGTTCGAGACGAGGTTGATCAGGATCTGCCGGCAGGCGCCGGGATCGGCGGTGATCTCGACCGGGTCGGAAGCGGCGATCGCCAGGGTAACGCCCGCAGCCTCGGCCCGCAGGCGCATCAGATCGCAGCAGGACTGGAGCAGGCCCGCGATGTCGAACACCTCCGGCGCATAGTCGAAGTTGCCGCTCTGGATCCGGCTCATGTCGAGGAGTGTGTTGACGACGCCGAGCAGGTGGTGCCCGGAGGCGCCGATGATCCCGGCATAGTCCCGCGCCTGCTCGGCGCTGAGGCTGGGCGCACCTTCACCGGCCAGTACCTCGGAGAAGCCGATGATCGCGTTGAGCGGCGTGCGCAGCTCGTGGGTGACGTTGGCCAGGAACCGGCCCTTGATGGCGTCGGCCCGCTCCGCCTCGGCACGGGCGCGCTCCAGCTCCTCGGCGTAGCGGTGGTGCTCGGTCATGTCGCGGGTCACCGCAACCACCGCGGTGGCGGCGTCGTGGGGGCCATGCGCGATCCGGTGGGCGCGCATCTCGGCGTGGATCAGGCGAGCGCCATCGGGCCGCCCGGCCTCGACATGCAGGCGCAGCGGCAGGGTCGCGGGACGCCCGGTCGCGGCGACATCGCTCACAGCCTGGAGGAAGGCCGGCCGGTCGGCCACGTGGACCCGCTCCAGGAAGCCGTGGCCGTGCAGGCGGGCCGGTTCGCTGCCGAGCAGCCGGGTCGCCGACACGGAGGCGTCCACGACGCGGCCGTTGCGGTCGTGCCAGGTCACGAGATCGTCGATCGCCGAGAGCAGCAGCCGGTCCCGGGCCTCGTTATCGCGCAGCCGCTCGCGCCACGCGCCCTCGTTGCGCTCGTGCTCCAGGGCCTGGGCGGCGACATGGCCGATCGCCGTGAGCGCGAAGGCCGGCAGGGCGAGGCCGGCGGAGATGTCCATGACCGGCAGGGCGATCGCGAGCGCGTCGAGACCGGCCAATGCCAGCACGCCGAGGACCGCCATGGCGGCCGCCGCCAGTGTCGCGCGCAGCGATCCCGAGATCAGCGCCTCCACGGGGATCGCCACCAGCCAGACCGCCGCCGGGGACGCGACGCCCCCCGTGACGCTCGACAGCGCCACCACGATCCCGGTCAGGCCCGCCGCCGAGACCGCGTGGGCGAGCCAGAGCGATCCCGTCCGGACGAGCAGCACGGCGGCGAAGACCGGCAGCAGCAGGCTCGCGATCGCCAGAACCTCGATGCCCGACGGCACGCCGCGCCACAGCAGGTAGGGCGGCAGCCCGACCATCATCACGGCGCCGGTGGCGAGGCGCGACACCAGGAAGCGCTGATGGCGGCACCGGGTGGCGACATCATCGGCCGCGGAGGCGTGAACCAGCCCCGCGAGACGGTCGTCGATCAACGAAGTCAGGACTTTTTTAATAGGCAAGGCTGGCACACGCCGCGATGTATGCGTTTCCGCATCCCTCGCGCCTCCGGTTCGACTTTCGAACAACTTCCGAACGGTCGCAGAGACGGCTTAAACGAGTGTTGCGCGTGGGCTTAGAAAGGTCAGGATGCTTTCCGCGAGGTAACCAAGCGCATTCGGATAAGCTTCGTTCACCATCGCGCGCGAAAGCCCGGGCTGGTTGAGGCCCGGTTCACGAAACCTGTCGAAAGCTCGCGACCGCGCATCGTCACGGATGGCGACAGCCAGCACGCGCGTCGATGCGGTTCACACTGAGCGGAGACGACGAACCATGACCGTCCTGCTGCGCGCCGCGCTGGTGATCGGCGTGCTCTCGTATCTCGCGCTGATGCGTGGCGGCGCTGATCCGGCCGCGGAGGCCCGCAAGCTCACGGGGCGGCTGCCGAGTGCCTCGGCGGCGTTGCCGGCGGCCCTCGAGGCCGTCCCCGCCGAGACCCGCGAGCGGGCCGCCCGGGCGGTGCTCGCCCGCGGCCTGATGGCGGAGCTGAGCCGCCGAGCCGGCGAGCCTCAAGCCGCCGCGGATACGCCCTCGACCGATACCCTGGAGGCAGCCGACCGGCAGCCCGCGTGGCGGGGGATCGAGCCCCGCTGAGGGCGATCCGTCAGCCCACGTCCGCCTTGGTTGCCGGGCGGGTGCGGGCCGGCAGGTTCGTGCGCGACGCGACGGCGCTCTGGCGCAGCTTGGCTTCCGGGCCGTGGACCGGCTGATGCGTTTCGCTGCGCCCGCGCTCGGTGAGCGGCCGGTCGAGGATCGCAGCCACGAGGTCCCGCGCCGCCGGGCGGCTCACCGTGCGGAACAGGCGGACGAGGTCGGCCACGCGCTCGGCCGAGCGCGCCACCCCCTGGTTGAGGGTGAGGAAGATGTAGACCGCCTCCTCCTCGTGCAGCCCGGCCGCGCGCAGGCCGAGGGTGAGGAGGTCGTAGCGGGCACCCGGATCGGCGACCAGGGCGAGGAAACCGGGGGGCAGGCCGAGCCCGTCCGCGAGCGCGGCCACGAAGGCCGCAACGTCGTGCGCGGCCGAGAGCCGGGTCAGGGACGCGCCGAGGTCGCGGGGCGGGGGCGGGCAGGGGCGCAGGGCGGCGGTCGCCTCCACGCTCTTGCCGATCACGGCGCGGCGCATCGGGTCGGCGTGCAGGTAGAGGGGCACGAGGTCGGCCGCGGAAACGTCGGGGCGGACCAGGAGCAACCGGGCGAGGTCGGCATCGCTGCGGCCGCGGCCGACCAGCCGGGCAAGCGTCGCGCCGCGCAGGGTGATGCCGAGATTGGCGGCGAGCGCCCGGTCGATCTCGGGGCGGCCCTCGCGGGACAGTTCGTCCGCCGCCTCGCGGCTGAGCCCGGCCCGGGCGGCGATCCGATCGGCAATGTCGAAGCCGTCGGCCAGCGCCGCGTCGATCAGGCCGCGGCTCAGCGAGGGCGCCAATTCCACAACAGCGTCGCGGGCACCGCCGCCGCGCAGCGCCAGCGCCTCCAGGACCGCCGGCGGCGTCTCGGGGCAGGGGGCGAGCTTCCGGGCGACCGCCCGGGCGGTCTCCTCGTCCACCGTGGGGATCAGACCGCAGGCGAGAGATTCGAAGATCTCGGTTGCGGCCCGATCGTGGCCCGGCGCGCGGACGAACAGATCGGTCTGCACCCGCAGGATCACGGGCTTGAGATCGAGATTCTCGATGCGCGAGAGTTCGAGGAGCCCGGACAGGTCCGGCGGAGCATCGACGGATGAGGGCATGGACGATCGGTTTACGCAGGACTGCAGTAAGCTCACGCTAACCGCATCGACGTGAATCGACCTTTAAGACGCTCCCCGCGGGACCGTGCCGTCCTGCATCATCGCGCGCCGGCGTTGTTTGTCCGCCGGGGTCAGTGCGTCAGCCAGAGGCCGCCGCCGAGTGCCATTGCCGCGAAGACGATGAAGCCGACGAAAGCCGGGACGACCCAGGGCTGCCGCTGATGCACGTAGCCGGCCTTCGACCGCTCGGACGGGGCCCGCTCGTTCTGGCGCGCGATCCGGACCTCCTGGGATGACGGCGGCGTTCCGCCCGCTTCCTCGCAGGTCCCGAGCGGCGCTGCCCCGATATCCACGTGGGGGGTCTTGTCGCCGGTGCGGCCGCTGTCGATGTCGCCCTTGAGCTGCGCGGAGGTCGGCGCGTTCGAATCCGGCGGGGCAACGGCGTGCAGGTTGCCGGGCGGCGGGGGGGTCTCGGATCGCAGGGACATGAACGGGGCTCCAGCTTGATTCAATCAACGCCTGGGAACGCCGTCGGCTGCGGTCAGGATGTCGCGGGCTTCAAGGCTCGCCGGATCCGCGCCTGAGCAACGGGCGCTCGTAGAGCTCCGACCCCCCGGCAAAACCGGCTGCGGCGCAGAAGGCGTGCAGGGTCGGCTGTTCCGGTCCGACGCGCAGGCGCAGACGGTCGCAGCCGGCCTGGCGCGCCGCCCGCCCGGCCGCCTTGAGCAGCACGCGCCCGATGCCGCGGCGCCGGGATTCGGCGGCCACGACGAGCGTCGTGATCAGGCCGAACGGGCGGGGCGCATCGAGGGTGTGGGTGGGGGTGAGGGCGATGAGGCCGCTCGGCGGACCCCATTCGACGGCGACGAGAACGGTGCCGCCCGCCCGCTGCAGGCTTTCGAGCCGGGCCGCGAGATCCGCTGCGCCGACCGGTTCCCCGGTCTCGCTCAGGAGCGCCGCCAGGCCGGCCGCGTCCGAGCCCGCGGCTGCCCGGATCTCCAGCCCGTACCGATTGCCCAAACGCGACTCCTGAACGATCGCCCCTCAGACCCGGCGCCAGCCCGGCTGCGACGGGTCGACCAGCCGGTAGTTCACCGGCGCCACGCCGCATATGGCGATGACCGCCGGCTCCGTCCCGTCGCGGACCACGCCGTCGTAGTGCGGCGTCCCCGCCACCCGGCGGACGAAGCTGCCGGCCTTCACGGGCACGCAGGCGGCGGGGTCGAAATCCGCGCCGCTGTTGCACCACCACGTGCCCGACAGGACCATACAAAACCGGTCCGAGGTGTAGGTGTGCGGCGCGCTCATGTAGCCTGGCCACCAGCGGATCAGGGTGTAGTACAGACCGGTGCCGTTGAGATCGCCGGTGAGATTGCACCGATCGACGCTGCGCTCCGGGTAATCCTTCGAAGGCACCCACGGCAGCGCCTCCGGCGCGCGGATGATGGTCTGTTCCGGGTTGAGGGGCGAGGCCTCAGCCGCGTTCGCCAGGAGCAGCGGGAGCGTGCCGAGCAGCGAGGCCGCCAGCAAATCGCGCCGGCTCGCTTCCAGCCGGGTTTGCGTGTCCGTCATCGCGGGGTCCCATCCCTGTCGCGGCCGGTTTGCACGGCGGCTTGCGCTCCAGCAACGCCGACGACCCGGTTTGTCTCCCGGGCCGGGGCCGCGCGACGTTTCAAACGGGCGGACCTATCAGGGGTGTGGCCAGGATCGCCCGCGCTCGGGCGTGCATCGCACACTGTAGCCGGCGCCGCTCTCCGACCCAGATACAGAGGATCGAGGTTTAAATCGGCGGGGACACGCGATGGCGGATCGGCTGCGGGATCAATCCCCGGACAAGCAAGGCACCGGCAATCCGCCGGATGCGGCGCCACTTCGGCAGCAGGATCGCGGGATTGGGCAGGATCGAGGATCCGACGACGACGCCCTGAAGGCCGGATCCGCGCCCTCGGAGCGCCAGAAGGCCAAGACTGAGATTGCCGCCGGCGAAGTGGCCGACGATCTCGCCGATTTCGCCTGACGGACCCGCCCCGCGGGGCATGCACCGTCGGGCTTGAGCGCCCGGGCCGCCCCGCCGAACCGTCATGCGGCTCGGTAGGGCGGCCGGATGCCTGCCCTCAGGCGGTTTCCTTGGCCTTGCGCGGCTTGCTGGCGCGCTTCGGCTTCTCGGCGACTTCCTCGACCGGCTCCTCGACCGCCACGGACTTGCGGCGCTGCTGGCCGAGGCCCAGGCTGCGGGCGAGCTCGGAGCGCTGCGCCGAATAGCTCGCGGCCGTCGACGGATAATCCCGCGGCAGACCGAAGCGCTCGCGATACTGCTCGATCGTCAGGCCGTTGCGCGAAAGATGGCGCTTGAGGGTCTTGTACGGCTTGCCGTCGATGAAAGAGACCAGCGCATCCGGGGTCACCGACTTGCGGATCTGGGCCGGCGTGGGCTTGTCGGCCGCCTCGGTGACGGCCGCCGTGGGGGCGGACAGCTTTGCCAGAGCGGCATGGACGCCGGCCAGCAGACCGGGCAGCTCGCTGATCGGCACGGAATTGTTCGAGACATACGCCGAGACGATGTCCGAGGCCTGCTCGATAAAGGTCTGCTGCTGTTCAGGGGCGTTGTCGTCCATCGATGATTCCCTCTATGTGGTGGTGGTGAGACGGTTCTAACGTCTCTGCAGCAAAATCAAGTCGTCGTCGAGGATTTCCATACACAAGCGGCCGCCCGTTAACACGCATATTATTCAACCGGCCGGTCCAGCTGAAATCGTTGCCGGAGAAACCCGATTGGTCGGATGGCCGGTTTCACGAGTTCCAGACACCGCCGCCGTGCCGATGGGCGTCCGATCGGTGACAAGCCGGTCGCTTGGTTTGCGAAGATCGGTTGCCGGTCTGATGAGACCGGTGAAACCTCACGGCCCGTCCTGTGGCGCTCTCATTGTGTACGCCGGGCGATAAGGAAGATCTGATGGGAGCCCCGGCGAGACCGCAACGCGGGTAGCGGGCAGGCCGGGAACAGGATGGTTGCCCACGGCAGCCGGAGCGCCGGGCTACGGCCACCTCGAGTCCGGTGCTGTGCGAGAACAGCCTTGGGGCTTGAGCCGCCCTGCGCCATAAAGAGGTCTGTCGGAGGAAGCCGGGACGGTGGGCGTGGATCAGGACTCGGAGCCCGGCACCGTCTTCGGAGCTCACATTCCGTTCGTGCAGTTCTGCGGGATTGAGGCGCTGGACGTGTGCGAGGGGCGGACGCGGCTGCGGCTCGTTCTGCGCCCGGAGCATGCCAACAATCTCGGCATCGCCCACGGCGGCGTGCTCTGCACCCTGCTCGATGTCGCCCTCGGCACGGCGGCGCGCCTCAGCGTCGGGCGGCCCGTGGTGACCCTCGACATGCAGACCCGGTTCCTGAATCCCGGGCGCGGCGTCCTGCTCGCGGAGGGGCGCGTGACCCGGGCCGGGCGCGACGTGATCTTCTGCGAGGCCGAGATCCGCGATGCCGAAGGTTTGGTGGTGGCAAGTGCCACCGGTCTGCTCAAGCCTGTAGGCCAGCCAGCCGCGGGGTAGAATTAATCGCGACCCTCGCAGCCAGGGCTTTAGTCTAGCCTCGCCTCTTTGATCGTCAAGATAAACTGGCTCTTCATTCTCCTTGATTGACGAATGTCGATGAAAGGCATGCCTCACTCGAGAGTAGATGGGGCGCTCCGGTCTACAAATCCGAATACACTGTGTGCGCGGCGGTCCCGGTGAAATCATCTTCGACACCCAGGCCTTTCATAGACTCGACATCGACAGCGATCTCACCTTCCATGACCATGCGTAGGAATTCCTGCGGCCCCTTCAGCGGCATTTCGGTCAGGAGCAGTTCAGGCCCGTAGAGGGTCAGCGTCTCGGTAACGTACCGTTCCGCGCCGTCGTGCATCTCGGCCAGGAGGGCGAGATCGGCGGCACGACGCCTGTCCGCCTTAAAGACCGGCTCGACCCGGTCGCCGACGGAGTAGTCCACCACCTGACCATGGGCGGCCGTCAGGAACGCTTCGACGGCGAGCGAGTATTTCAGGGCTGGCATTGGTGATGTCCACGGTTTGGCATTCTCGCTGATGCAGCCGAAGGCAAAACCGCCAGCCTCTTCGACCGCGTTCGCGCTGTCGAAAGCCGCCATGTAGAATCCGATCAGCGGCCGCCCCAGTGTCGCCTGCATCATCTTCTGGATGGTAGCGGAATAGCCGACATCGACGACGCCGAAGGTCTTGTCCTTGGTGAGGCCCTCTTGGTGCGCGTAGGCGAGGAAGCGCTGTCGCACTCCTGCTGCATGTTCGCCGATTTCCGGCGCCAGCCGGTTTATCACCCGCTCGATGACGGCGGCGTCCTCGTTTAGCTTGACCTCGAACCGGTCGAGTCCGAGATGGCTTGGGGCGACGAAGCCGGTCCGATGGCGTAGCAGAGCCGACAGATCGCCCGCGTAGATTCCGGTGGTTGTTAGCCAGGCGGGCCGAAACTCGGTCGCAAGTGCGGCCGCGATGGCCACCTGTCGCGAGACATGGAAATAGCGGCCCTCCGGCAGATGGTGCAGACCAAACCGGTCCCGGATCAGGCGATAGATCCGAACCAGGAAGTCACCCTCGCGGGCCAGGAAATACAGTCGTCCGATGTGGCGGAGGGCCTCGTGCCTGATCAGCCAGGACATGAAGAGCAGCGTCAGCGGCCCGAAGACCGTGTAGCCAACGTCGCTGGCCGAGCCGAGCGAGAGGTACGGCGGCTTGCTGCGGTCGAGGTATGGGGTGCACGCGAGCTTGAGCATGGCATGGCCGATTGCGAGGTCGGCGGCCCATGTCCGTTCCAGATCGCCCGGGTCGCGCGCAAAGCCGCTCTGCGCAATGATTTTGGCCGGGTGCGCCATGTGCAGGAAGCGGATGCCCCGATCGCAGGCCGCCTGGACATCGGAGTGCTCGTTGTCGCCGACATGAAGCCATCCCGCGCGCGCGACGCCTTCCGACGCCTCGACGTGGCTCCAGAGGTCGCCCCGGTCCTTGCGGGCGCCGACGGTATTCGACACGTAGATCCGCGCAAACAGCGTGGCGAGGCCGAAACGGTGCAGGATGCCGAGGATGTCGGCCTCCTCGTAGTAGGTGTCCGTCATCAGGACGATGCGCTTGCCGAGCACGTGCGCGGCTTTGAGGAGATCGATCACCTCCGTGCGGGGTACGAGGCAGCCGAGGTCGATCTGTCGTTCGAGGTCGTACGCGCGCGCGATGACATGGGCTGGAATCGTCCCCGTGGCCCGCAGTTCCTCGTAGATTTCGGAGAGGTCGACGTCGCCCTGATGGCGCTTGCGACCGCGGATCCGGTTCTCGGCGGCACGGCGCTCCTCGAACAGCGGAACAGGCGTGCCCTCCTCGCGGGCGATGCGGTATTCGACGAGCTTCAACACCGCGTCCGGGCGCCGCGCTGGGCGGCACACGAGGGTGTCGAACAGGTCGAACGAGACGAGATCGACACCCTCCAGCGCCGCGCGCGCGCCATCCGGCGAATGGCTCGCATACTGGCGCCAGTTGCGAGAACTGCTGCCGTGGCGGACGAGGCCGCGGTCGTAGTCGAAGCAGACGGTGTTGTAGCCCTGCGCGCGGCATACAAGTGGGATGGCGCGCTCGATCGCGTGGGCGAGCGTGCCGTCGGTTTGACCGCGCTCAGCCGGGAAATCCTGAAGGGTCAGGCCCGCCGTCAGGAGCGGGCGCAGGGCATCGACCCGCGCCCAAAACATGCCCCCGACCGGATAGTCGAGGTACTCGTCAAATCCGTCGTAGCGGAGTCCGAGGCGCTCGAGCAGGGCACGGCCCGAGCCGCCATTCGCGAGCCACGTATGAGCCCAGTAGGGCATATGCCCGCTGGTCTCCGGAAAGAAGAGGCCGAGCTTGGTGTCGTCGTTGAGCAGGGATAACGCAAGGTGGGCGCAAGCTGAGTTGGCGAAAAGAGCCCGATAGATGTTATCGCGCCAGCGCGTCTGCTCGCTGCCGCTATAGAGCGATTTCTTGGTGTGGATGTGAAGGACGTAATCGTGCTGGAGGATCTCCTGCGCGAAGGTGCTGACAAAGGCTCCGAAGTTGCGGCCGCGGTTCTCCACCACCGCCACGCGGATAGGGCGCCCGAGGCCCGCGCGGGTGGCGGCGGCCTCGATGGCCAGCTTCTTCTCGATCTGATCCGTGGACACCAGAAGGTCGAACTTGGGAATCGCCTTTGCGAGGCGTGGGACAAGATCCTCGAAGATGTCGACGTAGAAGGCGTGGACGACGACGGCGATCCGGGCGCTCACCCTTTCGCGCAGGATGATGGGGCCGACCTCGATCCGGTGGCCTCTGGTGTCGCGAGTCCGGGCGAGACAGATCTGCCGCATCTCGGCACGACCGCTGTCGAGGTAGTGCAGCAGCGGATTGACGGAGAACGGCACGAGATCGGGATTGCGCTCAAGGTAGCGCGGGCCATCGAACAGGGGGCCCGGGCTCAGGCCGAGGGCTGAACCCTCTTGGAGGTAGTGGTGGGCGGCGTCCCGTTCCAGGGGGAGGTCGGGGGCCTGGGTCCTGCGGTACCAGTCGGTGTCAAACAGGTCGGATCCCGTCACCTGCGCGACCGCAGCCGGCTCCACGGCCGGGCGGATCGGGCGGTCCTCGGCTTGGCCGCAGGTGATGTAGTGCAGCAGCGGGTTCAGCCCGGCTGCCGCGACGTCGGGATTGTCGGCGAGGTACAGGGGGCCGTCGAACAACGGACCGGGGCTCAGGCCGAGGGCCACACCCTTCTGCAGGTAGTGGTGAGCGGCGTCTTGCTCCTCGGGAAGGCCGGGGGCCTGGGTGCTCCGGTACCAGTCGGCGTCGAACAAGTACGATTCCGCCACCTGCGCGACTGCAGCCGCGTCGACGAGCGGGAAGATCGGCCGGTCCTCGGCTTGGCCATAGTCGATGTAGTGCAGCAGCGGGTTCAGCCCGGCTTCCGCGACGTCGGGATTGTCGGCGAGGTACAGGGGGCCGTCGAACAGCGGACCCGGGCTCAGGCCGAGGGCCGCGCCCTGCTGCAGGTAGTGGTGAGCGGCGTCTCGGTCGGAGGGAAGGTCGGGGGCCTGGGTGCTCCGGTACCAGTCGGCGTCGAACAGGCGCGACCCCGCCACCCGCGCGGCGGCGGCCGGTTCGATCACCCGGCCGGCCCGATATCCGTTCGCGCGCTCTCTCGAACGATGATGCGCCTGAGGTGCCGAATGGAGCACCTCCGCATCGTGTTCGCGCTCGCAGCGGTCCTGCAAAGTCGGACCGATTCCGTTCTGGCGGAGCATGTTGACGCTTCTGATTGGCTCAGCGGAAAAGATGTTCGCGTTTAAATGGTGTCACGCCAAGCCATCTTACGCAGCTGTATCCTCAAGGACCATAGAAAAACCTGCGCGGTAACCATCGAATTTTTCGCACTTGAACCTAAGCGTGTTTTATCTTACTTTGCACTCGAAAATTATATTCGGATTATCGACGAAGTATTGCATGCGGCCTGCAAAATATTTTCTATTTTTTAATAAAAAGCAGGATAGGGCGAACGTAAATGACTAAAAAACCGGAAACAGAAGTCAATTTTGACGAAGGGCAGCTGGAATTGCCCGGAGATAGATTTCATGATGAGTTTCGTGGTCAGATACAGAAAGATATAATGCACCGCTATATTTATGCAGAACGGTTTGTGGAGAAAAAGATAGTGCTCGATGTCGCGTGCGGAGAAGGCTACGGCAGCTCTCTCCTCGGCGCGCGAGCGCGCTCCGTGCTTGGTATCGACATCGATCCCGCCACCGTCGCACACGCCGAACGGCGCTACGCCTCGGATCGGGTCAGGTTTCAAGTTGGAGACATCGCGTGTCTGCCGGTTGCCGATGCCTCGGTCGACATCGCGATCTGCTTCGAGACGATCGAGCACGTCGCCGATCAGCCCGGCGCCGTGGCCGAACTGCGCCGGGTGCTCAAGCCTGACGGAATCCTCGTGATCTCGACGCCGAACATCGCGGTGCGGAACGGTGCCCGGCCTGAGGGCAATCCGTTCCACACGCATGAGCTGACGGGCCCGGAGTTCGTTTCTCTGCTCGAGCGGCAGTTCCCGACGGTCCGATTCCTTGTTCAGCACAACATCCACGGATCTGTGATCCTGCCTGGCGCTGCGTCCTCCGGCGCGGACGCCCATCTGGCGAAGGCCCTCGGGGGCCACTCAGTCTCCAGCGGCGACGCGATGGCAGTCCGCTCCTACATCGCCATCGCGACCGGTGCCGATGACATCAAGCCGGTCACGAGTCTCTACGACGACAGCCAGGAGCTCGAACACGAGCGCGAGGAGTTTCGCGACGCTGTGGCCACGATGCATGCTTACGCGGAGGATCTCAAACGCGAGCGGGCAAAGACGGTGGCGTTGGAAGCCGAGCTCCGCAGCGTCACAAAAGCAGGGGCAGGCGATGAACAACCACTCAGAACGCTCACGGTAGCGAATGAGATCCTCAAGATACAGGTCGAGCACCTTCGTGCGAAGTTGAAGTCTCTCGGCGTGCAGGATCTGCGCGACTTGAGGTGAGCGAAGCGCGTAGGCCCATTCTCGAACCGGGCCGGTTCTCGCTGACCTCTCACGTCGACGACCCGTGGCAGCCCGCCGGGTCGCGTCGGCGCTGCGGGTGCGGGTGATGCGCCGGTCCGGTCACGACTGAATTGACGGCGGCCCGGCGGGGTGGGAAAGCCTCGGCCATGACGATGCCGGATGATGCGCGCGCAGCCCTGGCTGCACCTCCCGCCGAGGCCGATGTCACGGCCATGAAATCCGAAGCCGCCGCGTGGTTCGAAACCCTGCGCGACCGCATCCTCGCGGCGCTTGAGGCGCTGGAGGCCGAGGCCGAGGGGCCGTTCCACCCGGACGCGCCCGACGGGCCGGGCACCTTCGTGAAGACGCCCTGGAACCGCACCGACCATACCGGGCGGCCCGGCGGCGGCGGCGTGATGTCGATGCTCAAGGGCCGCGTGTTCGAGAAGGCCGGCGTCCACATCTCGACGGTGCACGGCGAGTTCGCGCCGGAGTTCCGAGCCCAGATGCCCGGGGCGTCCGAGGACCCGCGCTTCTTCGCCACCGGCATCTCGCTGATCGCCCATCCCTGGAATCCGCATGCGCCGACGGTGCACATGAACACCCGCTTCGTCGCAACGACGCGGGCGTGGTTCGGCGGCGGGGCCGATCTCACCCCCGTGCTCGACCGGCGCCGCACTCAGGAGGATCCGGACAGCCACCACTTCCACGCCTGCCTGGAGCGGGCCTGCGCGGCGCACGGCGTCGATTACCCACGCTACAAAGCGTGGTGCGAGGAATACTTCCAGCTCAAGCACCGGAACGAGCCGCGCGGCATTGGCGGGATCTTTTATGACTACCGCTGGACCGGCAACCCGCAGGCCGATCTCGCCTTCACCCGCGATGTGGGACAGGCCTTCCTGGAGGCCTATCCGAAGATCGTCCGCGACAATCTCGGCACGGCCTGGACCGAGGCCGACCGGTTCGAGCAACAGGTGCGGCGCGGGCGCTACGTCGAGTTCAATCTGCTCTACGATCGGGGCACGATCTTCGGCCTGAAGACCGGCGGCAACGTCGCCTCGATTCTGTCGTCGATGCCGCCCACCGTGCGCTGGCCGTGATGGGGCTGTCATGAGCGCGGGGCTGCCCTCGGCCTATGCCCCCCAGCAGGACGCGGCGCTCAAGGCGATCGCCGCGTGGCGGCGCGACGGCGGATCCCAGGTCTTCCGGCTGTTCGGCTATGCGGGAACCGGCAAGACCACGCTCGCCCGGCGGATCGCCGAGGATGTGGACGGCACGGTGGTGTACGGCGCCTTCACCGGCAAGGCCGCCTCGGTGATGCGTCAGAAGGGCTGCTACGACGCCGCCACGATCCATTCGCTGATCTACCGCACCAAGGAGGCGGAGGAGGGCGGCCCGACCTTCACGCTGAACCGCTCGGGCCTCGCCGCCAAGGCGGACCTGATCATCATCGACGAATGCTCGATGGTCGATTCCGATCTCGGCAACGACCTCCTGTCGTTCGAGCGGCCGGTGCTGGTGCTCGGCGATCCGGCGCAATTGCCGCCGGTGCGCGGCGGCGGCTTCTTCACCGAGGCCGAGCCAGACGTGATGCTGACCGAGGTCCACCGGCAGGCCAAGGACGATCCGATCGTGCGTATGGCGATGACCATCCGCGAGGGCGGACGGCTGGAACTCGGCACCTTCGGGCAGAGCCGGGTGGTCTCACGCCGCGCCCTCGACCCGGCCGAGGTCCTCGAATGCGATCAGGTTCTGGTCGGGCTCAACAAGACGCGCCGGCTCTACAATGGCCGCCTGCGGGAACTCGCCGGCCACACCGACCTGATGCCGGCGATCGGCGAGAAGCTGGTCTGCCTGCGCAACGATCGGGTGAAGGGCCTGCTCAACGGCTCGACCTGGACGGTGCAGGCCCTGCGTGCGCCGCCGCGGCCGGACCTGATCCGCCTCGACGTGGTGCCCGAGGACGATCCGGGCCTGCGCCGGAAGCCCACCGACATCAAGGTGCTGCGGGCGATGATCTCGGGCTCGGACGAGGAGATCCCGTTGTTCCTGCGCCGGGAGACCGACGAGTTCACCTACGGCTACGCACTGACGGTGCACAAGGCGCAGGGCTCCCAATGGGACCGGGTGACGCTCTTCGACGAATCCTACGCCTTCCGCGAGCACCGGGCGCGCTGGCTCTATACCGGCCTCACCCGCGCCGCGCAGGCGATCACCGTGGTGGTCTGAGCTTCCGTATCTGTGCATCCGGGTCGCGCCGCCACGGCCCGGAGCGCGACCGGGCTCGGGACGCGCTGACGCCCGATTCGTACCGGACCACCGCGGCAACCTCCGAAGCGCGACCGGACGCGGCGACAGCTGCGATCCCGTGTTCGAGGATCTTCGGCGCGGCGGAGGAGATCATTCTGGGTCTCTTGGCTTGCCCTGCCGCGGCAACCCCGTTATGACCCGCCTCGGCTATTCCCGAGCGCCCGCCTCCGAGCTATTGGCGGTGGTCGACTTGGTAAGGTCAGAGCGACGGTTCTCGTAACGGTGCTGCCTGCATCACCTGTCCGAGATCGCTGCTGGAGAGGTGGCAGAGCGGTTGAATGCACCGCACTCGAAATGCGGCATGCCTGCAAGGGCATCGGGGGTTCGAATCCCCCCCTCTCCGCCAGTTGACTGTTATAAGCCATTGTTTTGATTTGAAAAATCGGCCTCAACGAGGCCGCAGCCCCACTTTATAGCCCACATTTTCAAGCGGCTTGGACCGGCTCGTTTTGGACGTTGCCGGACAATGAAGCCTCGCGCGCGCGACGGCTGACGCCCCAACTCGATAGCGGCAGCCGCTTTGGAGTAGGGTTGGAAATGACCGCACCGAACCTGCCGCCGCTCGATGCTACCGTTCTCCCCGCAGGCATCCGTTCGCGCTCCGTCGAGAGCGCGAACGGCTTGCGAATGCATCTGCTGGAGGCCGGGCACGAAGATCCCGGCCGACCCTGCCTGCTGCTGCTGCACGGCTTTCCAGAGCTGGCCTATTCCTGGCGCAAGGTGATGCCCGCCTTCGCCAAGGCCGGCTACCACGTCGTGGCCCCGGATCTGCGCGGCTATGGGCGCACCGCCGCGGGGCCGGTCGCCTACGAAGCCGACCTCGCGCCCTTCCGCATGCATAACCTGCTCCTCGACCTGCTCTGCCTGATCGCGGCGCTGGGGCGCGAGCGGGTCGTGGCGGTGATCGGACACGATTTCGGTTCGTGGGTGGCGGGCTACTGCGCTCTGGCCCGGCCCGACGTGTTCGAATCGGTCGTCCTGATGAGCGCGCCGTTTGCGGGGGCACCCACCCTCGACACCCTAGCAGAGAGTCTGCGCCCGCCTGCGCAGGATCCGATCCACGCCGCTCTGGCCGGGCTGCCGCGCCCGCGCGAGCACTACCACCACTACTTCGCCTCCCCAGCCGCGGCGCCCGACATGGACGGCAGTCCGACACAGGTCGCTGCGTTCCTGCGCGCCTACTTCCATCACAAGAGCGCAGACTGGCCGGGCAACGCGCCGTATTCGCTGGCCGGCTGGACGGCCGAGGTGCTGGCCGAGATACCCACCTACTACATCATGGACTTCGGCCGAAGCATGCCCGCGACGGTGGCGCCCGAAGTGCCGGAGGACGGTGGTGCCGGCTGCGCTTGGCTCACTGACCGGGAACTCGCCGTCTACGCGACTGAGTACGCACGGACTGGCTTTCAGGGGCCGCTGCAGGGCTATCGCTGCCGCATGGATGGGAGTCTCGCGCGCGACCTTGGGCGCTTTGCGGGACGACACATCGATGTGCCGGCGCTTTTCGTCGCCGGACGCAGCGACTGGGGTCCGTTTCAGGCCCCCGGTGCGCTGGAGCGCATGGGCGCGTGGGCCGGCACCCAGTTTCACGGCTGCCATTTCGTTGAGGATGCTGGCCATTGGGTGCAGCAGGAGCAGTCGCAGGCTGTCACGGACCTGATCCTCGCGTTCCTCCGTCACTCCGCGGCGGACACAGGGCACCTGACCTAATCGGAAGCGAGGTCTCTGCCCGTCGCTCTCGCGGTCCGCCAACCCGGCTGAGGCGTTACCTATTCGACTGCGCTTAGCGGGAGGCTGAGATGCTGGATCGGTTGAGGTCTCAGAGCGCTTCCCGCATCTCGCACACAATTCCATCAGGTCCGTCGTGAGCTTCTTCCCAGACCTTAAGAGCGCCTAACAGAACGGCACCGAGCTTGGTTTTCAGCGTTGGTTTGGCATGGCCAGACTGCTTCTCCCCGATGATCTCTGGGATGAGATCGCGCCGCTCCTCCCGCCGCCTCGGCCGCGTCCGAAGGGCGGGCGTCGTC
>NZ_JAKSYD010000136.1 GCF_022829605.1 Methylobacterium sp. E-065
TACACCGGCCAGCAAGCCGCTTCTGATGCCGAGACGCTGCGCCTCTACAAAGCATACGCCCAGACCGGCGACAGCGCCCAGGGCCGTCAGTTCGCGCGTCAGGCGACGCCGATGTTGCAGGATGAGTTCGACGGCTCTGCCCGTCTGCATGGCCAGACTGCCGAGGATGACGACGCGGCCTTCTAAGGTCAGCACCGGGCGGCGGATAATCCGGTTCGCCACCCGCTCACATTCAACGCAATAATTGATCGATCGCCATGCTCGGCCGCGCCATCCTCGCCATCGCCCTCTTCGCATACGCACATCAGACGGAGGCCTCGGAAGCGGAAGCGGCCAACCTCTGCCGCGGCGACGCCTTCCGACTCTGCCTCAGCGAGATCCCGGATCGCGAGCGCATCACCGCCTGCATGCAACGTCGCAAGGCTGAGCTCAGCCCCGGGTGCAAGGCCGTCTTCAACGCGCCCAAGCGTTCGCCGATCGTGGCGGCGGCCAGCAAGTAATCTCCCGCGAAAACACCTGAGGGGGTGAGATCGCTCAAGGCTCCAACCCTATGCTGTTAAAATTCGCTGCCCCACTCGTGCTCGCCACCTGTCTCGCCGCACCGGCGATGGCGCAATCAACCCCCGGAAAGCCTGTGATCCTGATCCACGGCAATTACTGCGGCCCGGGCAACAACGCTCCACTGGCTCCGATCGACGCGCTGGACGCTGCGTGTGCCCGCCACGACGCCTGCACCCCGGACGACGCACTACCCGTCAAAGCGTGCAATCTCCGTCTCGAGCGAGAGGCGGCTGAGATCGCCAACGACCCTCGGCAGCCGCAGAGTCTGCAATCGATGGCAGGCTTGGTCTCGTTCGGTGCGTCGATGATGCTCGCGAAAGCCGATCCGGAGCCGGATGCGCCGGTCACGACAGCGCGTGCGCAGCCGCACGAGGCTGCTCTAAAATCGCAATGGTCTGCGCTGCCGAGCGTGAAATCACGCCCGAGCATGCGATAACCACCATCGATCTGACGACGCGCGCATCATCCTACCAGCGTCGTCACAGGGGCGTTACCTTAACGTGTCTGGGAGGCAGCGTATGCGATCAGACGAAGTCTATAACGTCTTTCTCCGCCGGAACCAGCCGTTGCTGCGTTGCGCCGTCCGGGTCGATCATCCCGTTCCAGTGTTCATCAATGCGCAGACCTGGGAATTCGCGCAGACGATTCGCGTCGATGCAGTGCCTGCGGACTTCGCACCGCGCGCAGCCCGGTAAGGCAGTCAGATGCTCGGCTACTACCTGTTCCACGCTTTACAGGGATGACGACGGCTATGCCGATCACACCCACCTGCTAGCTGGCGCGCTAACAGGGTGTTACGACCGAGCGGATGGAGACGATTACTGATCTGGCCGCTCTCACAATCAAGAGGCAGATTGCCTGACTTGAAGTCAGTCTAGAGAACGTTTATTCATCAGCATTCGCCTACAAGGTACTCAGCTGCCTCACTTCAGGCCTATACCGATGGAACCAATGAAGTTTTTGGGTCTATTAACCATTCGCGGCTAGGTCGGAATTCCAGTGGCTGCACGCATTGCTCGATCGCCGGCCGCTCTATGGGGTTGGCCGTGTCGTTTCAGTCCATGTCCATTCGCAGCAAGCTCATCGCTGCCTTCTCAGTGCTCCTCCTGTTTCTAGGTGGGCTGAGCACGGTCGGGCTATGGAGCGCATCCACGATCAATGGACTGCTCGTCGACGTCGAGACGAACTGGCTGCCGAGCGTGCGGACCGCCGGTCAAGTCGATGCTTTGACCGGCCGGTATACGACGAGCCTGCTGCGCCACATTCTGACGGACGATCCTAAGATGCTAATCAGCATCGATAGCGATCTCGTCGACCGTGCGCAGAAGATCGAGACGACAGCTAAGGCTTATGAGGGCCTTATCAGCTCTCCTGAGGAGCGGGCGCTCTACGAGACGTTCGCTCAGGAATGGCGCACGTTCATGAGCTCGGTCGATCCGATCCTCGCTTTATCCCGCAAGGGCGAGAAGGCCCAAGCCCTCAGCTTCTACGAGGCCAGGAGCGTCCCACCTCGCCGGAACGCGTCGGTCGCTCTCGATAAGATCATCAAACTCAACCAGGACGGGGCCAAGCAGGCCGAAATCGATGGCCAAGAAGCCTACGCTCGGACGCGCCTGACGCTGGTGGGGGCGGGTCTCGTCGCCGTCATCCTGGCGATCACGCTGGCCGCTACGATTATCCTGGGCATCTCCCGCGGCATCGGTTCGGTCGTGCACCCGATGCAGTCCCTTGCAGCTGGCGACCTCACCGCGACCATCCCGCACCAGGGCGCGAAGACTGAGATCGGCACGATCGCGGATGCCGTTCAGGTGTTCAAGGACGGCCTGATCCGCATGAAGGCGCTCGAAGCGGAGACCGCGCAGGCGCGCCTCGCCGCCGAAGAGCAGCGCAAGGCCGGGATGCGCCAGATGGCCGACGGCTTCGAGGCCGCGGTCGGTGGCATCATCGGCATGGTGTCGTCCTCCGCGACCGAGTTGCAGGCTACAGCCCAGACCATGACGGCCACGGCGACAGAGACCGCCAGTCAGTCGACCACGGTGGCCGCGGCCGCTGAAGAAGCCGCCAGCAACGTCAACACCGTGGCCGCCGCCGCCGAGGAGCTGGGCTCATCGGTGCAGGAGATCAGCCGGCAGGTCGCCGGCTCGGCCGAGCTTGCACAGCGTGCCGTGCACGAGGCTGACCAGACCGGTAGCCTCGTGCAGGAGCTGAGTGCCGCCGTGTCCCGGATCGGCGACGTGGTCGGGCTGATCTCGACCATCGCTGGGCAGACCAACCTGCTGGCCCTGAACGCCACGATCGAGGCCGCCCGGGCCGGGGCCGCTGGCAAGGGCTTCGCCGTCGTTGCCTCCGAGGTGAAGGCGCTCGCCGAGCAGACGGCCAAAGCCACG
>NZ_JAKSYD010000144.1 GCF_022829605.1 Methylobacterium sp. E-065
GGCGGCCGCCGCTGTCGCAGACTAGCGGAACTTCGCTCTCGGGCTGATGTCTGGCGCGCACCGGGTGCATCGGCTCGCAGCATGCGATCCTCACTGTCTAGTACCGAGTGAACGAGTCAGCCTGACTCGGCGAGGGTTCCCCTCGTCGCTGAGACGCCCCGAAGACGAATCTGGACCTGTCTGGCCGGGCCGCCCTGGCTCGGGGGCGGCGGGCCGCGGCGGGTACAGAGGGCGCCGGTGAGCATGGCGCCCCGGGCGTTGACCGCCATGTTCACCAGCGCGGTGTCGAACTGGCTCGGGTCGACGTCCACGAAGCAGGGATGCTCGGGCAGCTCGGTCTCGATCCGGATGCGGGACACGGTGGACCGCGCCGCCAAGCTCACGGGCCAACTCCTTGCCTTCGCGCGGCGTCAGGCGCTCAAGCCCGAGGTGTTCGCAGCTTGCGACGGCGTGCGGGCCCTCTCAGAGATGATGGCAACGCTCACCGGGTCCCGC
>NZ_JAKSYD010000024.1 GCF_022829605.1 Methylobacterium sp. E-065
ACGTGGCGTAGAAGGCGGCGTCGACATGCGGGGTGAGCGCGGCGATCTGCGCGTCGGCGCTGGCGAGATCGTCGGCGGCCGGCAGGGTCGGGCCGGTCAGGCGCCGCAGCAACGGATTGCCGCTGGCCCGCACCCAGCCCAGGACCGAGCCGCGGGGGTACAGAGCTTTCAGCCGCATCACAGCACCGATCCCGCCGCGTGCGACGGTTCAGTTTCGGGGTCCCTGTGCGCGATTGCAGCGACCCACTCCGCACGGGGGCCGGGTCCTGCGTCCACAGCGCCCGCCCACGCGGAGGACGCTGGCTCGGCGCAGGGGCGTATGCCGCATTCGTCGAGACTGAGAGCTCGAGTGAGCATGAGGTGGCGCAGGCTGGGTCGAAGAGGGGCGTCGCGTCGGCGGGCTACCGCCCTATCGGAACGCGCGCATGGGGTAAACCATTCCGGACGACCGATGCCCGTCAGCGAAGCGCCGCGCTCAAAATTAGCCGCTTGCTGCGCAGGAGCATGGTACCGGTTCGGTGATCAGATCAGGTCCGCGCGCCACGTCACGTTGTCCCGCACGATGCGCGCTGGGTTGCCGGCGGCAACGCAATGGGCAGGCACCGTCCCGGTGACGACTGCATGTGCGCCGATGATCGCGTTATCGCCAATCACCGAACCTTTGAGGAGGGAGGCCTGATTGGCGATCCAGACATGATTGCCGACGTGGACCGGCTTAGCCACGTTCAGCCGAGCCCCGGTTTCCAGACTGATGATCGAGTGAAAGTCGCTCGTCGTCATCCAGACGCCCGATGCGATCGAGCAGTCCGTGCCGATCTCGATGGCCTTGGCCTCGATCAGGTTGAGATGGACCAAACCGGTGAAACCCGTCCTGTCGCCGATGCGGAGCACCGAACTCGGGCCGACATAGATGTTGGCCATCGAGAGCCGTACATCCTCGCCGATGTCAAACCGGCAATTCGACTCGATGACAATATGCATGTCCTTATCTGACACGCACCCGCGTCCTATCCGAATGTAATTATTGTCGCCGTTTATGTAGATTTTTCCGGCGTGATTTTGCTGGTCGCGGGAATCGATATCGATAACATTATTCTCTCCTTGATCGTATATATTTAAATGCATCCGATGCTCTGCGGTGTTGCGCGGGTACCTGATCGCCCCTGCGGCTGGCGGGGGCGCGGCGCGTCGAGCCCGCGATTGGGCATCCGTCGTCCCTCGTGGCAGCTGCGGTCTTCGTTATGACCCGACTGAAAAGGTCGGGGTTTCGCGGAGGCCCGGATGGCCTTGCATCCGGCCGATAACTGTCTCGATGTTTCTATGACATGGAGCATGGGCCTTACAACCGAACCGCCATTGCGTAGGTCGCGAACGTCCTGGCTCATGAAAGCGCCGCCTGCGCGCGGTTGACGCCGCGAAGGGCCTGTGCCGTATGACCGGCATTGAGAGCGACATCAGATCAAGAGGCTGTCCGGTGACCGAGGACAACACGCTGACGAAAGCGCTGGCCGACGTCCGGGCGCGCCGGGCCGCCTTACAGAACGACTATGACCGGCTCGCGGCGGAATTAACAAAGCTCCGCACTGCCGAAGCCGCGCTAACCTCGATCGTGGAGGGCGTCCCGCTGGAGAATATCGCTGCCCTTCCGGCTTCGGAGGGTTCGCGGCCGGCCGCCGGTGAGCGCGGCGCGTCCCAACAGGGTGGCCGACGAGGGGCCCGCGGTCCGCGGGCGAACTCGGCCAAGGGCCGCCTCAAGGCCCTCCTTGGCACGGCGGGGCCACAGGGCCTGTCGCATGCCGAGATTGCCGAGCGGCTGTCCGATGTCGCGCCGAACACGCTCAACACCTACTTGAGCATGATGGTGACCAGCGGCGAGGCGGTCCGGAAGGGCGATTTCTTCTCGGCCGCTGCAGACCGGGATCTCGTGGCCGATCCGGTCGAAGAGGATGCCGGCGACGAGGACGCCGGCGACGAGGCCGAGCACCCGGAAACGGCCGCGGCGGAGTGACGAGGAGCGGCCGTTTCTGAGGCGCGCAGCGTTAAAGCATCGTGCCGAAGAAAGGGGATCCGGTTTTCGGGAAACGACGATGTCCGACCGAAAGGCGGTTGGTATCGGTCCGGTTCTGATTTGCCGAACGAGTCTCTGAGGTCGCGTTTGTCGTGCAGGCGGCCCCACCTCGCAACCGGTTCGCGAGCCTGTTACCCTATTGTCGCCGCCGTGTTTGCGCGGCTTTACCAGAGGCGATCCGCTATGCGGTCGATATTGCGGTCGACGATCCTGCTCTGCGCCGTCCTATTGCCGACCCAGACCTGGGCGGCCTGCCGGTGCGCCTGCGTCAAGGGCGTGATGCGGCCGATCTGCCAGCAGACCGACTTGGTCGAGCCGATCTGCCAGGGCCTGTGCGAGGATTCCGTCCGACCCAGCAGGCTCGTGGTGCCGTTCGGCGGCGGCCTGCAGGCGAACAATCCGGTCCAGCCCTTCGATCCCGCCCCCGGCGGGCTCATCCAGCAGGATCCCAATCTCAATACCGACACGCGCGGCAACCCGCTCGGCACCGCCGGCGTCCAGGGCGGCAACGACGCTCTGTCCAGTTCCGTGGGCGCGGCGGGGGCGGCGACGGCGCGCTGACCCTGGCGCGACTCCCTATCGCCCACCTCCCGTTAGGTGAGCGACGACATCCGCCGGATAATCGGCAGCATCAGGGCACTCGGGGCCGCGGCCGGGACCGGGAAGATCGTAGCGGTCTGATCCGTACGCACCCGCGGTAGGCGCTCGATCACGGTCGTCAGGTTCGGGATCGTCCGCGCCATCGTCGCTGCGAGCGTCTCGCCAGCCGTCTTCGCCATCACGTATTCCAGGGTGTCGCGAGGCGCTTCGTCGATGGCGGTGGTCGAGGGATAGAAGGCGGCCAGCGAATTTCCGCGGCCAAGGCAGAACAGACTCAGCTCGTAGAAGGCGTAATTGTAGATCCGCATCATTTCCTCAAGGCAGGCCGGCTCCAAAAGCGCGCGCTTCTGCCGGAAGATGCGGGGCGTCGCGAAGTGGTAGAGCTGGGTCGGTGCGATCTCCAGGGATCCGAGCTGCTCGGCGACCGGCCGCGCGGCATCGTACTGGATGACCTGACAGCGCCCGCCGCCGTCCCGAATCTCCTGGGCCACCGCCTCCGCTTCATCCGCGCCGGACGCGTACGTGATGCAGACGGCGCCGCCGCCCGCGGCGATCAGCTTGGCCGTCGTTGCGCCGAGGCCCCGCGAACCGCCGACGATGAGGGCGGACACGTCGGAGAACACGGCCGGCTGGACCAGCGCCGCGAGGTCGCGCAAGGTCTCCTGCTCGACCGGGCGCGGGCGGACGAAGCCCTCCACTCGTGCCGCGAGGCCAGGGCCCTCGGCCTCGAGCGTTACCGATTGGAGCATCGGCTGGAACCGCTTCACCGCATAGGAGAGGCTCGATCCATCGGCCTGGCCTGTCAGCGTCGCGTCGATCTTCGAGAGGATCGAGTGCAGCCCCGGCACGAACATGCCGATCAGGGTCGATAGGCCGCCCAGAGCCGCCACCCGGTTCGGCCCGATGGCTTGTGCGAGACGCGGCGCCAGGGCGACGACCGCCTCCGGATTGGGGAGCCTGAACGCCCCGGCCAGTCCGCTGATCGCCGCCGGGTCGACCACGATCGGCTCCGCCGGGATTGCGGCCTGCGCGGCCTCGACCGGTTTGGCCGGTGGCCGCTCGGCGGCGAACGCGGCCTGAATCGTCAGCGCGCGGACCCCGTCTACCGACAGGGACAGGCGCATCTGCTGCGCGCCTGCCTCATGGATCGTCACCGCGGTTCGGTCTCCGACCAGCACGAAGCGCTCGAACCGCATCTGCAGCGTCGCGAGTTGTTTCAGCGGGTGCAGGGCCGCGCAAGTCTCGAGGGCCCAGAGCGCTGCGTGGACGCCGTGGACGACCCGCTCGCCCGCGAGCGTCCGCCGAGCCACCCACGCATCCATGTGCATCGGGTTTACGTCGCCGGTGGCGCGGGCGAACGCGATCTGGTGCGCTTCGGTCCAGACGCGCATCATAGCGGGATCGCAGTCCGGGGAGGCATGGTCCATCGCGAAGCTCCTCGTCGAGCGCCCTGCCCCAGATGGTCGCGGCCGGATCCCGGGTCCAGCCCCTTGCTTTATGACAGGGGATCTCGCAAGAGGACGGCGCTCGCACGCACAGGAAGGGGCCGGTCGTTCGCCGGGGGGCAGGCATCCCCAGGATGTCTCAAGGACCGGTATCGAGGATGACTACGGCTCGCGCCCTCTCGATTGGCTTCGTCGGAAACGTGGTCACCAACCCATTCGGGAAAGTGGCCAGCCGCCTCGCCGATCTCGCGGCGGTCTCGTGCGAGCATCTCCCCATCGGACAGATCGAGCAGGTACTGGCAGGTCCCGCCGCCGCCGACGTCCTGATCGTGCATCTCGACCACCGCTGGTTCTTCGACGTCGCCCCGGGTGAGGCGGCCGTCGCCCGCGCGCGCGGCCTCGCCGACTTGGTCTCGGCGCGGCTCGTCCGGGCACCCGGCACCGTTATCCTCAACACCGTGCCGTTCGTGCCGGTCTCGTCCGTCGAGAGCGACCTCCACGACCAGCTGGAGGCGCTGGCGCGAGTGAACGCGGTACTGTTCGACCTCGCCCGATCGCAGGAAAGGGTCAGCGTCGTCGATGCCGCTGGCGCCCTGGCGCTGCTCGGCTTCGCCAACGCTTTCCGCGAGCGCAACCGGTACATGTACCAGATGCCCTACGCGCTGGCCGCAGTAGACGCGCTCAACGAGCGCTACGCCGACGCCATCGCAGCGCGGCTGCGGGCGCGGCGCAAGGTGGTGGTGGTCGATGCCGACAACACCCTCTGGGGCGGCGTCGTCGGCGAGGACGGCGTGGAGAACTTAGAGGTCGACAGCGACTATCCGGGGATCGTCCATACCCAGCTTCAGCGCCAGCTCCTGCGCCTGAAGGGTCTCGGAATCCTGCTCTGCGCCGTGACGAAGAACAACGAAGAGGATTTCCGCGCGGTCTTCACCCAGCGCGCGATGCCGCTCCGCCTCGACGATTTCGTAGCCTACCGCAGCAACTGGACGGAGAAGAGCGAGAACATCCGCGACCTCGCGGCGACCCTGAACCTCGGCCTCGACAGCTTCATTTTCCTCGACGACAACCCCTTCGAGATCGAGGAGGTCCGCGCCCGGCTCCCCGGGGTCGAGTGCCACCTGTTCGACCGGACGCGCCCCGAGCAGGCGCTCACCCTCCTCGACGGGATTGCGTCGCTGCGCGCCCGGAACGTCACCGCCGAGGATCTGGCCAAGACTGAGCAGTACCGCGGCGAAGCCCAGCGCCAGGAACTGCAGCGCTCCGCCGCGTCGATGGACGACTACCTCGCCTCTCTCAAGATCCGGGTGCACGTCGCCCGCAACAACCCGGGGTCCCTGCGACGGGTCACGCAGCTGATCAACAAGACCAACCAGTTCAATCTGACGACGCGGCGCTACACCGAGGACGAGGTCGCCACCGCCATGCAGGAGGGCGGCGTCTACGCGGCCAGGGTAGTCGACCGGTTCGGCGACATGGGCATCGTCGGTGTCGCCATCGTCCGGGGCGGCGAGCTCGAGACGTTCCTGATGAGCTGCCGGGCCCTCGGACGCCGCATCGAGGCCCAAATTCTGCGCCACGTCTGCCGACAGGAGGGAGATCGGGACCTGAAGGCCCGGTATAGCCCGAGCGCGAAGAACCGGATGGTCGAGAGCTTCCTCGACGACAACGGCTTCGAACCCCTCAGCGCTGGCCCCGAGGGCAAGACGTACCGACTGACACGAGGACCGGATGACACCCCCTACATCCACATCGTCGCGGAGTGAGAGCGCGGCCGCCGCGGCCCGCGCCACCCTGGATCGTCTGATCGAGACCTGGGGCCGCCCTGATCTGAGCGCACTCGGCCCGGAGGATGACCTGTTCGACAGGATCGACTCCTTCGCGGTGGTGGAACTGCTGCTCGAGACGGAATCCGAGGTCGAGAAGACGGT
Organism: Methylobacterium sp. E-065; assembly: GCF_022829605.1. GTDB lineage: Bacteria > Pseudomonadota > Alphaproteobacteria > Rhizobiales > Beijerinckiaceae > Methylobacterium. Next base: position 6,045 of record NZ_JAKSYD010000024.1, read on the forward strand.
GGGCCATTACGTGCCGCTCGCCGACGAAAGCATCCTCGACAGCACCCGCTCGCCCCTGCGGCGGCTCCAGAACTGGTTCGATTACGTGGCGGACGCGGTCGCCCGTGGCTGAGCTGCGCTTCCGGAACGCCGGTCTTTCCGGTCTCGTCACTACGGTCGGCGGCCGGGCGCTGGCCTTCGACGCCGAGGCGGCCGGTCTCGGCCTAGCGCCGGAGGAGGCCGAGCGGCTCAAGCGCGCGATGGGCTTCACCACGCGCCACGTGGTCGTGCGCGACGACACGACGACGGCCGATCTCTGCCTGCATTCCGCCCAAAACCTCCTCGCCGGCCTCGACCTGGAGCCGGAGGATGTCGACGGGCTGATCCTGGTCACGCAGACGCCTGATTACAGCTCGCCCTCCACCGCGATCAGCCTACAGCACCGGCTCGGGATGCGCACCGACACCCTGTGCTTCGACATGCGGCTCGGCTGCAGCGGTTTCGTGTACGGGCTCTCGGTGGCCTACAGCCTCGTGGAATCGGGCCTGAACCGGATCCTGCTCTGCGTCGGCGACGTGGCGAGCCGGATGGTGGCCAAGGACGACCGCTCCATCACGCCGATCATGGGCGATGCCGGCGCCGCCGTGCTGGTCGAGCGGCGCGCGACCGAGAGCGTGTTCCAGCTTCACAGCGACGGATCGGGCGAGAAGGCCCTGTTCATCCCGCATAGCGGTCTGCGCCGCGATGCCGAGGATGCCGATAAGCCGGCCTCCATGAATATGGACGGCGCGCAGGTGTTCAACTTCACCCTCAAGCGGGTGCCCGGATTGGTCACCGACATCCTGGCGGCCGCGGGGTTGAAGCCGGAGGATCCGGACTTCTACGTCCTGCACCAGCCCAACAAGTACATCCTGAAGAACCTGCAGCGGCGCTTGGGCCTCGACGACGGCAAGCTTCCCTCAGGCACGCAATCCGTCTACGGGAACCAGAACTCCGCCTCGATCCCGGGCACGATCTCGGGGTTCCTGGCGGAGGATTTTGCGCACCGGCCCCTGCGGGCGGTGCTGGCGGGGTTCGGCGTAGGCCTGAGCTGGGGCGCGTGCGCGCTCAGCACCGACCGGATCTACGCCCCGCCCGTCCTGAAGTTCGAGGAGATCGCGTGATGACCGAGGCTGGGTTCCTGGATGAGCTCGGCGCGATCCTGGATCAGCCGGGGCCGCTCGCGCGCGGTCAGAAGCTCGCCGAGATCGAGACCTTCGACTCCCTCGGCATCCTCAACATCATGGCGCTGTTCGACACGCTGGGCCTCGAGGTCGAGCCGGCGCGGATCGCGGAGGCCGCGACCACCGACGACCTCCTGGCCATGGCCGGCGCGAAGCTGGCCGCCTGAGGCCGGGCGATGGCGGATTCCGCGGGTCATATCCTCGTCGTCGGCGCCAGCAGCGGCATCGGCCGGGCGGTCGCCGAGCATTTCGCCGGCCAGGGTTCGGTCGTCACCGCCCTCGCCCGCCGTACGGATCGGCTCGCGGAACTCGCCGATGCGGGGATCGCGACGGTCGCGGCGGACGTGACCGACCTCAGGGCGATCGGCGGCGTGCTGCAGGCTGCGGTCGCCGAGCGCGGCCTGCTGACCGGACTCGTCTATTGCGCCGGCGTTCAGCTCATCAAACCCATGCGCAGCCTCGGCGTGGACGAGGTCGAGCGTCTGTACAAGACGAACCTCGTCGCCCCGACCCTGTTCGCCGCCGCATTCGGCAATGCCCGGATCTCGACCCGGGACGCGGTGTTCTGCGCCGTCTCGTCAGTCGCGGCCCAGCGCCCGGAGCCGGCAATCGTGCCCTATGCCGCCTCGAAGGCGGGGCTGGACGCGCTGATCCGCGGCCTGGCCCGGGAACTCGCCCCCCGGCGGGCTGTCGCAGTGGCGCCGGGCTGGCTCGACACCGAGATGACGCAGGCCCATACCCGCCTCTACGGCGACGAGTTCAAGGCCGCGCTGGAGAAGCGCAGCCCGGCGGGGGCCGCGACGGTGGAATCGGTGGTCGGGGCCATCGCGTTCCTGATGTCGCCGCAGGCGCGACACGTGACCGGCGAGATCCTGCGGGTCGACGGCGGGGCGACGCTGTGATGGAAGGCTGCCAGTGACGTCCGAGACCAAGCGCCTTGCCTTGATCGGCGGCGGCGGCTTCTCCAAGGAGATCGCCGAGATCGCCCGCGCCCTCGGCCACATGGTCGAGGATACCTACTCGACCGCGCCCGAAGTCCAGGTCGGCCGCTACCGCGGCTATCTCGACGCCCTGCTCGCCGACCGGACGGAGTTCGACGGCGTCGTCCTGGCGGTCGGCGGCGTGAGCCGCCGTGCGATCCGGGCACGGGCCGAGCTGATCGCCTGGCTCGACCGGCACGCCTTCCCCTGCCCCGCCCTCGTCTCGCCCCGCGCGATCGTGAGCCCGGACGTGGCAGTCGGCGCCGGCGCCTTCGTGGCGCACGGGGTGATCGTCAACGCCGATGCCAGCCTCGGGCGCTTCTGCGTGCTGAACTCGGCGGCCATCGTCGGCCACGACGCGGTTGTCGGCGACAACGCCACGATCTCGCCGGGCGCCTTCATCGGCGGCCAATGCAAGATCGGCGCAAACAGCCTCGTCGGGCCGCTCGCCAAGGTTCTCCAGGGCCTCACCCTCGGTCAGGGCGTGACGGTCGGCATGGGCTGCAACGTCCTGCGCACCCTGCCCGACAACGCGACGATTTGGCCCCGGACGGACATTGTTGCCCCGGCGCCGAAACCGGCCTGATTGGCCTCAGCTCCGCCCGATTGCTACGTCATTTCGGTCTCTCTAAATTCGATTTGTCCAGATGGTCGGCCTCGCGTCCGAACATCGCGAGGAGGTTCCATGAGCGCTGAGCCGCGATCGTTCGAGCAGCCGATCTACGTGACTCGTCCGATGCTGCCCGAACTCGCGGTCTTCACGAAGCATCTGGAGGCCATCTGGCAGAGTGCCGTTCTCTCGAACGGCGGACCGCAGCACGTGGAACTGGAGAAGCGGCTGCACGCCCACCTGGGCGACGGCCACATTGCGCTGTTCAACAATGGCACCAATGCCTTGATGACGGCGGTCAAGGCCCTCGACCTCTCGGGCGAGGTCATCACGACGCCCTTTACCTTCGCGGCGACCCCGCACGTGCTCGCTTGGCATGGCATTCGGCCGGTGTTCGCTGATATCGAGGAGCATTCCATGACCCTCGATCCGGCCCGGATCGAGACGGCGATCACGGAGCGCACCACCGGCATCCTCGCGGTTCACGTCTACGGCAATCCCTGCGACGTGGAGGCGATCGAGCGGATCGCGCGCAAGCACCACCTGAAGGTGCTGTACGACGGCGCCCACGCGTTCGGGACCCGGGTCAACGGCCGGGCGATCGCGAGTTACGGCGACGCGACCATGTTCAGCTTCCACGCCACCAAGCTCTTCCACACCGCGGAGGGTGGAGCTGTCGTCACGAACGACGGAGATGTGAAGCGGCGGATGGAACTGCTGAAGAATTTCGGGATCGCCGACGAGTTGACAGTCAAGGCGGTCGGCATCAACAGCAAGATGAACGAGATCCAAGCCGCGATGGGCCTGTGCCTGGTGGATGCGGTTGCGGCCGAGAAGGCAAAACGGCTGGACCTCGCGCACGTCTACCAGGATCACCTCGGTAACCTGCCGGGCGTCACCGTTTCGCGGTCACTTGATCTCAATGTAGACAGCTTGCAATATTACTGCCTTCGAATCGACCGAGCCGCCGGTGTAAGCCGTGACGAGGTGTACGATCGCCTGAAGCACTACAATGTCTTCGCGCGGCGCTATTTCTATCCGCTCTGCAGCCAGTACGAGCCGTACCGGCACTTTCCGGACAGCGGAGTCGACAATCTACCGGTCGCCAACCGGGTCGGCGATCAAGTCCTCTGTCTACCCTTCTATGGCGAACTCGGGACCGCCGACGCCGAGCGGATCTGCCAAATCCTCCGCCACATTGTGTTGGGGGGAGCCGTCGGTGCCATGCACGCAGCCTGAGATCGGTCGCCTCCTCAGCGATCGGCCTCCCTCGATCCGGCATCTGAGTGCTCAAGGCCCGAAGGGATTGATATGAGCACCAACCGCAGATCCGGTTTGCGCACGCGTGTCAGCCTGTTGCTCGCGCGGAAGCTGGTGGATGCCGAGTACTATCTCGACCGCTATCCAGATGTCCGCGCGGCCGGCGTCGATCCAATCCGACACTTCGCCGAATGCGGTTATGCCGTTCCCATCCGCGCCGCGAACCCGTCCATGGAGCGGGCGATCATCAGGCTCTCGCCTCTGCTCGCCTTGGCGGTCGTGCTCCTGCCGATACGACGCGACGATTGGGTCCAATGTTTCGTCGCCCATTATCAGGACCTCTGGTGCGGCGATCTGGGTCTGAAATTTCGCTTCGCCCGATGGGTTGCGCGCCTCCTGGCGACGCGAGCCATGGGTTCCGGGCCTGCCGCTGCGAGTCTGCAGCGGATCGTCGGCACCACGCTTCCGATCGCCCGGATCGGGGAAGACCGAGCCTGGTTATCGGTGACGAAGATCGACCCGCCGGAGACGCACCGCTTCAGTTCCCCGCGGGTCTGGGGAGCCAATAGAGCACCGATACCGCGCGAGGTCACGATTCCCGCGCTCTGGTCCGCAACGGTCCGGGACGCCAACGTTTTTGGCGCCATGCAGATCGCGGCGAACGGCCACTTCGTGGCTCACGAACCAGCGGCCGACCCAGGCCTTTCGTTCGCCGCCGGCCAACACCGGCATGTCATCACTTGCTATACCCCGCAGGCTAACAAGATTGTGGCTCGAATACCAAGTCAACCAGCCCGTAAGATAGACGAGGCGATACTTCTCGGCGGGAGGTGTAGTAATAATTATTTTCACTTCCTCATCGAGTATTTATCGAGGGGATATATCATTGGCCGACAGGGGCTGGCTCGTGATTTGCCGTTGATCGTCCCCGAGAATTTGTTCCCCTCGGAAATAGAGGCGCTCGAACTATTTTTTCCAGAACGAACCGTTATCGCGCTCTCCAGTCAGGAGAGGCTTGACGTCAAGCGCCTGCACATCCCGTCGCTCATGACGTATCTGCCCGATGCTCTCGAAATTACCGATTGGAAGAAGGAGGGTTTCAGGCGCGCAAGCTTGCAGTGGCTGCGAGATCGCGCCTACCAAGCCTTGGAATTGGACGACACGCCACGGATCGAGACGTCCCGCATCTTTCTCGCACGGCGGAGAGGCAGGAATATAATCAACGCAGCGGCTATTGAAGACGTTTTCGCAAGTCATGGATTTGCTATTGTTGATCCGAGCGTGCTAACTTTTCGCGAGCAGGTTCAACTGTTCGCCGGAGCCTCGCACATCGCTGGCCCCCTCGGGGCCGCCTTTTCGAACGTCGTATTTTGCAAGTCAGGGACCGCGGTTCTAGGGCTAGGTTCCAGATACGCGGTGACGTCATCTCTCTATCAAAATATTACCGAGCTGATGGGTGGGCACTGTACGCATCTCCTGAGCGACAGACGTATCCGAGACCTGAGGCATCTAAACAAGAATATTATATCCTTGAGGCAGGGCGGCTATGAAATAAATACTGAACGGCTCGAACGCCTCCTCACGCTTTGGGCGACTGAAGAGCGTCTACAATGAGTGGCCCGTGCCGCCGTTGTTGTTATGCATCTTCGTAAGAATATCGGAAAGATAGAAATCATGTCGGCAACTGGTCCTGTATCGCAAACTCGTCTGCACGCTTCCGAGATGCCTCACCGGCAGCGTATGCTTGAGATGTTCAAGCAGCGTCCGATCTCAGACGAGGAATTGTTAGTCAATACGGGACTGTTCCTGCGAAGCGGTGCCCTTGCGAAGATCCTTTTTCTTGATGAAATTTACAAGAAGATTATCAGCATACCAGGTTGTATTTGTGAATTCGGTGTTTGGTGGGGGCAATCGCTGGCTCTTTTCGAGAACCTAAGGGCCGTGTACGAGCCTTACAATCATACGCGCTTGATCGTCGGATTCGACACGTTCGAAGGGTATAAGGCGGTTGGAGAACATGATAAACGGTCGGCGACGATTTCAGAAGGCGTCTATGGATTGTCGGACAACTACTTTGATTATCTCGACGAGTTGCTTAGCCTCCACGAGCAGGAGAATGTTATGTCTCACGTCAAGAAACACTTGGTCGTGAAGGGCGACGTGACGGAGACCGTACCTCAGTTTTTTCTCGATCATCCCGAGCAATTGGTTTCGTTGGCCTATTTTGATCTCGCCTTATATGAGCCTACTAAAATTGCATTGTCTACAATTGCGAGCCGCATGGTTTCTGGGAGCGTCGTTGCGTTCGATGAGCTGAATAATGCAAGCTATCCCGGAGAGACCGTTGCCGCCCTCGAGGTTTTGAATCTACGCGAATGGTCCGTTGCTCGATCGCGCGTCCTACCTGATCGGACGATTTTCACCAAATTGTAAACAGCAATGTTGCCGGGGCTTGCGGCCGATGCTCTGGATGTCGAATATTTGACTTGGTGGAGATCTCGTTGATGGCAATTGAGACTTTTGCAGCATTGTCTGGAACGGACCGGCTTAGGCCGGCAAACATAGACATTGCGGATCTTTACACGCATGTCATGGAGAATGGGGTTGCGGTCATCAGCGGCTGTTTTCCAGCCGCGTCATTGACGAGGTTGCGGGATACGGCGCATGCCTGGGGTGGGCAGACGCCGATGCATCCGCCGCAAACCTACGTGGATGACAATTTTCACTCCATAGAGGCCGGTATTAGTCCGCGTCAGAAGACGCCACATGTCTATCACGCTTATAATTTTTATCGTCCTCTTGAACTTTCCGGCGACGTTAAAGACCCGCTGCTCGATGTCTTCGAGCGCTTGCTAGAGTTTCAGAATACCCTCACGGGCAATCAAGCCTCCTTCGAGCCCGATGAACGTGGGCGTAAGGCAAGGCCACAGATCATCCAATATCCGAGCGGCGGCGGTATGTTCGGTCGTCATACGCACCCTTTGGAGCCGCAGAGGATCGGCTTGATACTGGGTTTGTCTAAACGAGGATATGATTTCTTCAGCGGAAGCACGCATTTTGAGGCAAACGGTGTAGCGCACGGAACGGAAGATTTGCACGATCAGGGGGATCTTCTTTTATTTCGGTTTGATATACCGCATTGGATCACGGCGGTCGATCAAGGTAGCAAATTCGATCCCAGCTCGGTCAGTGGGAGATGGACTGCCGTCCTGCCCTATTATTGAGGCGGCTACTGATCGTGATGCAAGGGATGACGCTCACATCGCCGCTTTATTCGGCGGCCACGATATTCTAGCGTGCGTTTACCGCACGCGGATGTTCGGAGCCAGCCCGTGCTTGATCGGGTCGAATGAATGTATACCCTTTGAACGCTTCTGGCGAAATCGATGCCGGTTTGGCGCCAGCGAGCGCATAATGGCAAGGGCCTAAATCGCTGCCGAATCGCAACAAGATCCGGCACGACTCTTAAGTTACCGGCTCCTTCAACCGAACGTGACTCAGATGGCGGGTCGTGTCAGGATCATCCAGGATCCGGGAGATCGTCGCGTTCCGGACTTAGAAGTGCAGCCATTTCTCATGAATAGCTCGATAGATCATATGAGAGAGACACGGCCGCTAGATAGCCGTCGACGTTCCTACTTGCGGCTCGCCGAGCCCACCGACGGAGCCCTCATCTATCGTTTGCGCTCCGACCCCAGGCTGAGCCGGTTTTTAAACGCTCCGCCAACCACCATCGCGGAGCAGGTTGCTTGGCTCACTCAATACAAGAGTCAGGAAGCCGCTGGTAAGCAATATTATTTTATCATTGTCTCGGACGATCAGGACCGCGGGACGGTCCGGATGTATGATTTCCGAATTATTGATGGACAGAGATCCTTCTGCTGGGGCAGCTGGATCATAGCGCCTCCGCCGGTCGTCGGGCTCGCGAGCTACTCAGCTATGGCAATCTACGAATTAGGTTTCGAGCATCTAGGCTTTGAGCATGCTCATTTTGATGTGCGCCGTGAGAACGAGAGTGTGGTCAACTTTCACCTTCGATCCGGTGCCAAGATCGTCGATACGGGAGAACAGGATTATTTCTTTCATTTCTCCCGCGATGCCTACGATGCGTTTAGAATGGCGCAGAAGCAGACGATCGAGCGACATTCTGCCGTTCGTCACGCGGCTTAGTCGCCTGGCGACGCTAAGCGCTGTCAATCTGCCGTGGGTCGATCGCCGTCGCTGTTTTGGTTCACCGTAGATGACAGACCCTAATTTTAATGCTTGAGCACCTCGTTCTCGCAATCGCGCGGCGGATCGTCGATGCGGATTTTTACCTGGCACGCAATCCCGATGTTGCCGCGGCAGGCGTCGATCCGGTTATCCATTATGCGCAGAATTGGTCCACGGCTCCGTTGCGCGCGCCGAACGAGGTATCCGAGGCCCTGATCTACGTCTGGTCGCCTCTGCTGGTTCTTCTGGCAGAGGTTCTTGGGCATGACCGTCAGGATATCACGGATTGTTTTCGCTACCGGATTAATCAACTCGCGACCCGTCGAGGTGCTGGGCTGCAGCTTCGACCGGCCCTAGCACTGGCCCGATACCTCGCGGTTCGGAGAAGTAACGCGTCACGTCGGCAAGGCGGGCGCAGCGATGGGCTGGGGGCACCCTATCCAGTGGTGCGGATCGGCCAGGATTCGGTCTCGTGGATAAGGCGTGAGGTCGTCGCAGGATCGGGTATCTTTGCTTTCAAGGATCCAGAGATCGCTCTCGCCCAACAGCCTGCCGCGCCGCGTCAAATCCCGTTGCCGGAACTCTGGAACGCCGAGGTGGAGGATGCGTCCATCTTTGGGTTCGCGCAGGTGATCGCACGTTCCACCTTCGTGGTCTACGAGCCGGAGGCAGATCCGCGGCTACGCTACACGAGTCGTCAATGCGAATTTGTGATCAACTGCTTCGGGGCGGCGGGCGATCGTGTCCTGGCTCGGTTTCCCCCTAGCGCTGATCACGCAATCGACGCAGGCATTCTTCTGATTGGGCGATGTGGCGCAAACTACTTTCATTTTTTGATCGAATACGCTACAAAAGGTTATATAATCGACAAGCTCTCAATACCGATTGAGGTGCCACTTATCCTGAGTGCTGACCTCTTTCCCCAGGAACTTGAGGCTTTGCGGGTCCTCTTCCCTGGCCGAGGGCATGTAGTCCGGGAGCATGGAAAACGGCTGGATGTGAGGAAGCTGTATATCCCTTCCGTAATGACTTACATACCTGACACGCCCGACATTGCGTTTTGGGAGGTGGCCGCGGTCAACCACGCCAGCTTATCCTGGCTGCGAACGCGGGTGCTGAGCCAAGCCCCGGCGCCGGCGTCGGCTTTACAGCGGAAAATATATCTCGGTCGATCTGCCGGCCGCAACATTACGAACGCTGCTGAGGTGGAGGCAGTTTTTCGCCGTCACGGCTTCGAAGTTTTAAATCCCGCGCAGCTGAGCTTCGCCCAGCAAGTCGAAGCTTTCCGAAGCGCCCACTATATCGCTGGACCAATCGGAGCAGCATTTTCGAATTTAATTTTCGCCAGTCCCAGAACCCGCGTATTCGGAATAGTATCGCCTTTCGCGGTTCAGTTTTCTATTTTTTCGAGTCTCGCCGCGTTTGCTCAATGTGATTATCTTGCAATCCCGGGTACGCATAACGTGTTTCGCTCCGGTGGTGAGAAAAAGCGCCGGTCACTCGAATTGACGCATGGCAATTATGGCGTCGACATAGACTATCTTGACAGGGTGCTCGACACTTATTCATAAAACATTTCGAATTCAGTTTTCTTGGACTGGAATAGCGGGTACAGATGCTGCGATGAGCGCCAATTGGACGGATCTTGGCCTGAAGTTCTGGGCCCCCAATTTCGGGCTCCTTCGGACGCACGCCATGGTTCCCACACCGGTTGTGCTGAAAGATTGCATAAAGATATTTTTTTCAAGTTGCGACGCCGAGATGCGCGGACGCATATACAGTGTCGATTTGAGCTTGAAGTTCCCGTACGAGGTGCTCCGTTTCGATCCGACGCCCGTTCTGAATCTGGGTGAGACTGGATGTTTCGACGCCGATGGTGTCAATCCCTGTCATGTCATGATCGTCGATGATGTGTGGCGGCTCTACTATGTCGGTTGGCAACGGACGTCGCACGACGTGCCCTACACGCTGTTGACCGGCTTGGCCGTCAGTAAGGACGGGGGAAACAAATTCGATCGCTGGACGGATGAACCAGTTCTCAAACCCACGCCGGACGAACGGTACTTCCGGACTGCGCCATTCGTAAGGCGTGTCGGGAATATGTTTGAGATTTTGTACATCGGCGGTGATCGTTTCGTGGTCGATCCGACCGGGAAGTTGCTGCCGCGGTATTCCATCCGCAAGGCGAAGTCGGCCGACGGCCTTCACTGGTCCAGTCCCGGAGAGGACGTGCTTTTGCCGGACGAGGGACGCGGCGAGATTGGCTTCGGCCGTCCGCGCGTCGAGACATTCCCCGGGCAGGACCCGATCCTGATGGTCTCGGTTCGGACCGAACAGACCTACACGCTGATGACGTGCCCGTGGGACGAAGGCCCGGTCGATCCGTCCCGCTTGGCCCCGGTCATCGACACTGCAGGACAGGCATGGGCGTCCGAGATGACGTGCTTCGGCGCGACCTGCCAAATCGGGGAGCGGACGCTGCTCTTCTACAACGGCAACGGTTTCGGACGAACCGGGTTCGGTCTGGCCTACCGGGATCTGACCGCGACCGAGGGCGGGTTCCGAACGACGTGAGGCCGGCCGCGCGCCGGGGCAGGCACTGCCGCGACCTGATCGACAGCGGCTCCGGGAACTGTGCGGGAGTCCCGACGCGGCCGGCCGGCCCGTCCGCGTCGGCGGGGCGATCACCGCCGCCGCGGGGCTCGGACCGACCAGGACCTCGGACGGGCCGCGCCGCTACAATGCGATCGCGTAGGTGTCGTGCATCACGGCACTGCCGCCGAACTCCTCCTTCTGCGTCAGAAGGCCCTGATTCAGGACGCGGCCGCCTTCCTCGGTCGAGATGCCGAAATCGAAATAGCGCTTCGTCGGTTCATAGATCTTGATCAGCGTGCTGAAGAGAAGATCCAGCGCGCCCACGTCGCGCCCCTGCCGGTTGGACGCGATGTACTGAGCATGCGCGACGTCCGGGGTCTCGAAGATCACGACACCGCTCACCGTCTCGTCCGACTGCTCGGCGGTGAACAGCTTGATGTTGTCCGGGAAGCGCCCCGCCAGCATCTCGATCTCCGAAAGGCTGTGAACTGGCGCGACGCCGTGGCGCTCTTGGAGCGTCTGCGCGAGGATGTCCCAGAACTCTGGCCAGCGGCTGTCGGTGCGGACGGTAAGACCGGCCTTCTGCGCCTTGCCGACCCCGCGGCGGCGGCGGGACGAGAGTTCGCCGGGCAACCGATAGTCGATCGTCGTGGTGACATCCCTCCGGACCAGCTGGGCGCCGACGCGGAACAAGCAGTACAAGTCGGCCTCGGCGGGCCGGCGGTGATAGATTGACGGGACCGGCTTGTAGATCAGCTTCCTGGCGCCGGCCTGCCTGTAATGGTTGAGACAATCCTCGAACAGCGTCAGGGTCGCGTCGGTCGACAGCCGGCCGGTTAGGAGGCCGCCGAACGTCAGGCCCTGATGGGAATGGATCGAATCGCCCTCGATATTCGCGGGAAGCGTCGCCACCAGCGTGTCGTCGCGGATGATGAGCAGCGAGGCGTCCGTGAAGCGGTCGGCGTGGTAATCCATGAAGCCGCGATCGAACAGGAAATGTCCGTTCAGAGCCGTGCCATTGTGCGCGTTCCAGGCCGAGGTTTGATCCTGGGTGAACCGCCGGACCGTCACGGTCATCGCTAGCGCGCTCGGCAGAAGCGCGTTGCAGCGATCTTGCGCGGCTCTGCCGGATTGCCTTGGTAGATCTTGTCCGGCTCCGTGGATTGCGCGAGGCTCGAGGCCATGCTGATGAAGTTGTCGGGCGCGATCGTGACGCCGTGCCCGATGGCGGCGTTGACGCCGAGGAAGCTGTAGGCCCCGATCCGGCAGAACCCCGAAATCACTACGTGTGAGCTCACGAAGACATTGTCCTCGATGACCGAGCGGTGGCCAATGTGGTTACCGCTCCAGAGTGTGACGTTGTTTCCAATCTCAACGAAGGGTTGGATGACATTGTGCTCTAGGATGAAGCAGTTCTCACCGATCGTGACATTGTGCCAAACGAAGGCCTTCGTGCTGACATACGACGTCAACCTGTAGCCCATGGACTTGACCTGAGCACAGAGATCGGCCCGGACGCGATTGAGCTTTGAATCGCCGATGGCGACGAAGGCGTCGTATTCCTCTGGCGGGTAGGCCTGCTGCACCTGGGCAAGCGGGATCACCGGCAGATCGTGGTGGTGTGGCTGCGTGATGTACGCCTCAGCGATCGAGAAGGCCTTCACCTCGTGGCCGCTGTCATGGGTGAAGTACTCATAAGCCATGCTGGCGATTTCGCCGTTGCCGAAGATAATCAGCGGTTTCATCGATTACGCCTTCATGATGAGGAGATCTTCGCGTCGGTTGGCCATGGGGAGATCCGGCGCCTGAGGCATGAGGTAGGCGTCCGCACCTGCGGCCTGCGCCCGCTGAATGAGCCCCGTGAGCACGGCGTCGTCGATCTTGCCGGGACTCGGCTCATTGTAGCGGACGTCCGGCTCGGAGTCGGTCTGCGTGAAGGCCTTGTGAAACCGCCGGCCGGTCTCGCTCGCGAAGAAACGGCGCCGCTTCGAGATGTTCGGGATGTCGCCGATCAGGGCACGGCCGCCATCGGTGAGAAGCGCGACGATGCTGTCGAGGAAGGTGAAGGGATTGCCCTCCGCGAACACGTAATGGAAGACGCTGTAGCAGAGGACAACGTCGGCTCGGCCGACCGCATCCCGGATGGCGTCCCGGTTCGCCGGGAACGCGCCGGCGATCTTCAGGGTCACGCCGGCGACGTCGGGCAGCTGCGCGAGCATCTCGGCGCTGTCGACGAGGATCAGGCGGTGATTCCGCTCGCGGCACAGGTCGATGAGGCGATGCGCCAGCCCGGCGCATCCGGGCCCGATATCCACAATGGTGGCGCCGGTCCCGAGCAGTGCCGGGAGCTTGGCCGCGATGTCGCGGAGGATCGCTTCCTCGAAGCCGTCGCGATACGTCTCCGGGAAACCGATCCGTTCGTTGGCGGAGAGGTGCGGGTTCAGCGCCAGGGCGCGGAATCCGTCGAACGTGAGGTCGACCTTAGCGAGATCGACGTCGCGGCCGGTCCGGAGACGCTCCAAGGAACTCGGGCCGTTCTCGGGAGGGCCACCGTCGGCAGCGTTCAGGGGAGACGATGACACGGGGCCCTCCTTTTTCGTTTGGGATCGGCGTCCCAGCCTGGGCAGTCCGGGTCCTGAGATGCCGCTAGCTGCCCGAACCGCGCGGCGCGTGGAACCGGCCGCGGATCTCAGGACCGCTGACGGAGCCGGGCTCGGCGATCCGAGGCCGTCGATCTCACGCCGGGCCGCGGCGTTGGTCCGAGGCCATGGCCGCACGGCAGACGAGAACGACGTGCCGGATCTCCTCGTCCCGCAGATGGGGCCCAATGGGGAGGCTCAGGATCTCTCGACCGAGGGTGCGGCCCAGATCGCTCTCCCCCGCGATCGGGACCCCCGCATAGGCTTCGGCATCTGCCGGTGCGATCGGGTAATGGATCTGCGTGCCGACCCCCGCCTCGGCGAGCCGCGCTGCCAGCGCATCCCGTTGCTGGGACCGGACGACGAACAAGTGCCAGACGGGATCGGTGCGCGGATCGACCTGCGGAAGGGCGAGGTCCGTATCGGCGAGGCCGTCCCTATAAGCGGCCGCGACGGCGCGGCGCCGGCTGTTCCAGTCGTCGAGGTGGCGCAGCTTGATTCGAAGCAGCGCGGCCTGAAGCTCGTCGAGCCGCGAGTTCACCCCCTGCTGCCGATGCACGTATTTCTCGCGCGAGCCGTAATTGGCGAGTTCGCGGATCCGGCGCGCGACTGCCGTGTCGGACGTGGTCACGGCCCCGCCATCACCCAGGGCGCCCAGGTTCTTGCCCGGATAGAAGCTGAACGCGGCGGCGTCGCCGTGGCTGCCGGTCCGCCGCCCGGCGAAGGTCGCGCCGTGGGCCTGTGCAGCATCCTCGATGCAGACGAGGTTATGCCGCCGCGCCAGGGTGCGGAACGCCTCCATGTCGGCCGGCTGACCGTAGAGGTGGACCGGCATGACGGCCTTTGTCCGGCTGCTGACGGCCCGCGCGGCGCCGGCCGGGTCCATGTTGTAGGTCGACGGATCCGGATCGACGGAGACTGGCTTCGCGCCGACCTGGCTCACCGCCAGCCAGGTCGCGATGAACGTGTTCGACGGCACGAGCACCTCGTCGCCGGGACCGATTCCGTAGGCACGCAGGATCAGGATCAGGGCGTCCAGGCCATTGGCGACGCCGATCGCATGCTCGGCTTCGCAATAGGCGGCAAACTCCGACTCGAAGGCTTCGACTTCCTCGCCCAAAATGTAGCGCGAACGGTTCAGGACCCCATGCCAGGCGGCATCCAGTTCAGCCCGAATGCTGTCATGGGTTCGATGGAGGTCGAGAAACGGAACTTGCATCCCAAATGTCTTTCACCTGAGGCCTTTGGCCTTCAAAAAGTCCTCGTAATTGCGATAATAATCACTCTCCGCGTAGTGATCCGATGCGAGAGAAAGGCAGACCGCCCCGCCCGAGAAATTGTCGATATCCCGCCACATCATCTGCGGCACGTAGAGACCGAAATTCGGTCGGCTCAGGAGAAAAGTCTGCCGAGTCTTCCCGTCATCGAGGTGGACCTTGAAGCTCCCGGAGACGGCGATGAGAACCTGCTGCAGATTCTTATGGCTGTGGCCTGCCCGGACGGCACCGTGAGACACGTCGTAGATAAAATAGACGCGCTTGATACTGAACGGCACATCCGCCTCTGCCTCGATGGGCGTCAGCGCTCCCCTGTGATCCAGGATATGGCGGAACTCGATCAGGTGGGGCTGAGTCATTGCTTCCCTGTCGATACCTCGGCTTTCAACGCGGATCGTCGGAGGATTTTGAAGGAGATCGGCGGGATCGATCCGATACTTATCAGCTAGATCGAAGCGCCAGGGCCAACTCTCGGTTGCTTAGTATGCCGAAATGAGCGGCTCCGCAATCGAACCTCGAGCGTGCCCGGGAGAATCGCGGATGGCTTACAACGGAAGCTCCGTCACGGTCCATTGCGGCGCGCAAATGGCAGCGCCTCGATCATCCGCCCGACGATCGTCCCAACGGGCCGTTGTTTCGCGGGTGTATCCCCCTCCGAGACGGGTGATGATTCGCGATCCAGTAAGGATAGGATTTCACGCGGTGCAACGTTGTAGTTGGCGTGGAATGCGTGGCCTTCCTCGCTCACCGTCTGGCCACGCAGGAACGTGATTGTCGCGCCGCCGGCTTCGATGAAGCTCGTGTAGCCCCGAAAATTGAAGCCGAGGTTCGCATGGATCAGTCCAACGATGCGGCACTCCGGACGGCAGAACAAACCGTTCGTCAGCGCCGAACTCGATGACCCGACAATGAGATCGGCGGTATGGAACGCTTCGACCTGCTCGAGAAAGGTCATCGTCTCGGGCGTGATGACCTCGAACCCGTGTGGGCGGAGGGCTTCAGCAATCTCGCCCTCGTTGACCAACTGGCGCTGAGCGAAGGCCTTGCGTGAGATGAACAGCCGGCGTCCTGTCCGCCCGCTCAGCGCCCCGCGTTCGCGAGCGCCGTCGAGGATCCGCGTGCGCAGATCGATCAGGATATCGCTCGGCCAGGTCGTGTCATAGACGCGTCGGCCGGGCTTCATCTCGAACGGGAAGAAGGCCGGCACCGGGGCGAGGCCGAGAAGCCCGAACGCGACGGGCTTCGGCGGCAGCCTGACGATCGGGCGGTCGCGCGTGTCGAGGAGCCTGACCACCTCCTCATGCGTCGCTGGCATATGGTCGTCGATGCACAGCGGGATGTCGACCGGGCAGCGCGGATCGTTGTAGGCGAGCATCCGCGGGACGAACTCGCAGAACCAATGGCCGTAATTGCGGCTCTGGAGCCCGAACATCGAGAGCCCGGCCTCGATGCGCAAGCTGTCGTCCGGAACTTCGATCAGCGCCTGTCGGTCGCCGAAGGCCGCCATCACGATCTGATCGGGGTTGACGCCATCTTGGAGCAGGACGTCCCCGCGGCGGGGATGGGCCGCGAGATCGTAGATGAGGTGCTCACCCTTGATCACGAGGTTGCTGCGCGGGAAGGCATGACATGCCTCGACCAGCGCGAGATACTGGGCCGGCGCTTCCAGCTCTCCCGGCTCCGAGGTGAGGGGCGGCGGCGGCTCGGTGAACTTGATCTGCGGCTCTGCAATCGGGCGCCGCGGCCGCAGTTCCGTATAGCGGATCCCGGGTTGGCCGGCCAGGGTTGCGGCGCTGACCATGGTATAGCTTGCGAGACGACCCGCCCTGATCACGTGGCGGGTCGTCTCGTGCAGGGCGACGGCCTCCGCGTAGGCCCCGGCTTCGATCAGGGCGTCGAGTTGGAAGCGGCGCGAGTTCTTGATCTTCTTCGCGACCGGATCGCCATCGGGTGTGATGAGGCCGGCTTCGTCGCCGCCGAGTTCGAGGGCGAGGCGGTAATACTGGACGCTTGGCTCGGCCTCACCGCGCAGCTCGCATTCCCAGGCCTTGTCCATGAAGGCCTTGACGATCTTGGGTCTCAGGCGGCGGGCGTCCGCAGCGCGCAGTCGCATGATGGCCGGACCGGCCTCCGCGAAGCGCTCCTGCGCGCAGAGGTCCCGCAGCCGCGCCTCCGCGGCGGCCAGGGTCCAGCGGTCGCCGTCCCGGCCTGCGAGGGCTGCGGCCAGCTCGTAGGCCTGCGCCGCGAGGCCGGGCGCGTCGGTGCTGTCCAGTCGGAACGCCAGGGCATCGAGATGGCGGATCATCGCGCTGGGTTGGCTGCCCGCCGCCTCCGGATCGGTGCTCACCGCGCTGAGCCGCGCGATCAGATCGGCGGGGCCGCCGCGATGATCTCTGATTAGCTCTAGGAACTGTGCCATGTCCGCGGTCGTGTCCCTGTGCTCGATCCGTCCATCCCCGGCTTGATCGGGCGTTGCAAGCCTGGAACGACGGCCGGCAGGACGGGGGCATCGGACGTCGGGGCCTTCCCTTAGCGTCCCGCCGCGGAACTGGTAAATCCCCGTCCGGGACGGATTGGCCGCGGGGCCGGACCTCGGTTCGCCGCCGCCGTGCGGAGAGGAACGCCTTCGGATGCCGGAATCTTCAAGTCTGGACTTCGGTCTCCGCGATGGGCCTGCGCGCCCGCAGATCCGAACGTTGGCTGCCGGCCGGCAGCAGGGACGGAACGGGGCGCTGTGCGCCATGGAGGCAGTGGCAGTCTTGGCCGGCGAGCCCATCTCCGACCAACCGGCCTGTGCGTCCCCGGTGCTCGCCGCCTTCGTGCGCACGTGGAGCGACGGCCTTCCGCAGGACGCGCGCGACAACCTCATCCTCCCGCTTCTGCCCCGCCTCGTCGGGACGCGCGGGTCGGAGCAGCTGGAGCGCCGCCGCGCCGGACTGGTGGCTGACTGGATGGTCCGCACCCATCTCCCGGCATGGTTCCACCTTGCCAAGCTGAATGTCGAGGCCGACGCACTGGCCGATCTGCCCGAAATCCCCAACCTGGGCGCGTTCGGCGCCCTGTGCGACCCGCTCAAGCGAGCCCGCAAGCGAGCCATGATCGCCAATCTCACCCTGCGTCAGACCGGACGCGACGTGCGCGCCGCGGCCTGGGACGCTGCTCACCAGGCGGCCTGGACCGCGATCCGGGATGATCTGGAGGCCATCGGCGGCGCGATCCTCGCCGCCGGCTGGGATTGCGCCTACGCGGCGGCCTACGCGGCGGCCCGCGCCTACGGGAAGGCCCCGCTGGAGCCGACTCGGCGCGCCCTGCAGGAGACGGCCGTCGCCCTGATTGAACGCATGATCGCCGCGGGCGGCGGCGGACCCAGCGGGCTCCACACCGCCGCAGATGCCGCGCCGTGAGCCCCGCCGCCGGGTCGCCGGGCGAGCTTCTAGAATTCGGCGGCGCTGCGCCGAGCCTCGTGGGTTCGCGCTGCCTCGTGCTGGGCGGCGGCGGCTTCCTGGGGTTGAACCTGTGCAACCGCCTCGTGGAAGCCGGAGCCGAGGTCACCTGCTTCAGCCGCAGCCACCCGCAGGCCGCCATGCTCGACCGGCGCGTCGTCCGGGTGACCGGTCAGTTCGCTGACCGCCTCGCCCTCGCCAACGCGGTGGAGCGCCAGGACGTCGTCTTCCACCTGATCGCCGGATCGATCCCGGAGAGTTCGAATCGCGATCCGTCGGCGGAACTCTCGGCTACGCCGATCGCCACCTTGCACCTCCTTGAGATCTGCCGCTCGGCCCGGATCCGGAAGCTCGTATTCGCATCCTCCGGCGGCGCGATCTACGGCATCCCGCGCGCCATCCCGATCCCGGAACAGGCGCCGACCGATCCGATCTCTGCCTACGGCATCGGCAAGCTGATGATCGAGAAGTCGCTCGCCCTGTACCGACATCTCCACGGGATTGAGTATCAGATCCTCCGGATCGCCAATCCTTACGGCCGCTTCCAGCTCGGCACCAAGCACCAGGGCCTGATCGGGAGCTACATCCACCGCGTCCTCACGGACCAGCCTCTGGAGGTGTGGGGCACCGGCGCGGTGGTGCGCGACTTCCTGCACATCGACGATGTCAGCGACGCGTTCCTGGCCGCCATGACGTATGACGGACCGCATAAGGTCCTGAACGTCGGCAGCGGCACCGGCCTGAGCGTCAACGCGATCATTGCCGCGCTGGAGGCGGCCTTCGGGCGGGACCGCCTGCCCTGCGTGCACAAGCCGAGCCGGGCCGCGGACGTGCCCGCCAACGTCCTTGACACGGCCCTGATCCGGTCCGAACTCGGCTGGCAGCCCCGCGTCGCGCTGTGCGAGGGCCTCAGCGACACCATCGCGTGGATGCGGTCCCATCTGGCCGATTCCGCGGGAGACCGGACCCTCCGCGAGACCTGAAGCGACCCGCCCCGGAGTGGCCACGATTGTCGGCGACAGGGCGGCGGTTCGATCCGCGAGGAGACCCCATGTCCTTCCTTCACGATCTGCCGATCGCCGACCTGATCGCGCATTACGGCTACATCGCCATCTTCGTCATCATCACGCTGGAGAGCGCGGGGCTGCCCCTGCCCGGCGAGACGGTCCTGCTGACCGCAGCGGCCTATGCCGGCAGCACGGGCAACATCAACATCGGCCTCGTGGTGGCGATCGCCGCGACCGCCGCGATCCTCGGCGACAATGCCGGCTACTGGGTCGGGAGACGCTGGGGCCTGCCGCTGCTCCTGCGCAAGGGGCACCTGATCGGCCTCGATCACGGGCGGCTCAAGCTCGGCCAGTACCTGTTCCGCCGGCACGGCGGGAAGATCGTGTTCTTCGGCCGGTTCACCGCGATGCTGCGGGCCTACGCGGCGGTGCTGGCCGGCGTGAACAAGCTCGACGCGCGCCGCTTCATGGCGTTCAACGCACTCGGCGGCGTCGCCTGGGCCTCGATCATGGGCTTCGGCGCCTATCTCTGCGGCCGCTCGATCGAGAACGTCATGGGGCCGGTCGGCCTCGCGCTGCTGGGCTTCGTCCTGCTCGGCGCAGTGGCGCTGTGGCTGTTCATGCGCCGGCACGAGGCGCGCCTGATGGTCGCCGCCGAGGCCGCGATCCCGGGGCCGCTCACTAAGGATTCGGGGGCGGATCTGCCGGCGCCTCAAGCACAGGGCTCGGCTCAGGCGGACTTCGAGCGGCAGGTCGAAGCGCTCCTCGCCAAACGCGGCGACGCGGCGCAGATCAACGCGCCCGCGACGCGCGCCCAGCCACCGGAAGCCCTGCCCCTCTGGTTCAAGATCCCCGTCGTTCTCCTGGCCTCGGCCGCGGGCATGACGCTCGCATCCTGGTACCATGGGAGCACCGGTGGCCTTTATGGACGCGTCGTCGGCCATGTCAGCATCGTCGGCTTGATGCTGATCCTGCTCGTGCCGGCCGTCCTGCTGACGATCGTCGGCTGGCGCCTGAGATACCCGGGATCGTCGACCGCCGCCGGGGACGAGGCCGAGGACGGAATCAGGCTGGCCGCCTGAGCCGACGGGCGGATCGCCGGTCGTCCGACCGCTCAGTCGCGTCTCGCGAGGCCCGGGCGGCGTCGGCGCGCCGCCCCGGGCGCAGGGTTGACCGGTCGGGGGGCCGATCGTATCACCCGGCCTCCCCCGACGGGGGCGTTCCCGCGCGCTGGTTTCTGGCCGATGCCGCGCATGGCCGGACGCGCACGCCCCGTCGGACGTCGTGACCGAGACGGAGCCGACCTTGGGCGAGGACGTGGAAGCGCTGCGGGCCGAACTCGGTGAGACGCAGGCACGGCTCAAGGAAGCGCAGGGCGAGCTGGCCCGTCTGGTTCGCCTCGCCGAGGCCGATCTTCAGCGCCGCCGCCCCGGTGAGCAATCCAGCGTCGCCGCCGCCTCGGTGCGCCGCCCCGCCGCCAAGGAGGTCGCCGCCCGGATCGCCCGGTTCGCGCACCTCTATCGCGAGGCTGCCGCGGCCACGCCCGATCGCGCCCCCGTCGTCCCCGAGGCGACGATGCTCGAATGGCTCGAGACTTCCGGGCTGTTCGACCGCCAGTTCTACCTCGCGTGCAACGACGATGTCGCGAATGCCGGCGCGGACCCGACGCAGCACTATTACAACCACGGCTCCGAGGAAGGGCGCCTTCCCAACACCCTCTGAGGGTGAAATCCGGGAGGCTTCCCTCTGACGCGCGTTCGAGGGCTCTGCGAGGAATCTGATTGATGCAGGACGGTGCAGGAGAGGCCGCACCCGCGCTCGAGCCGTGGCAGGACGATTTCGCGACGATCTACGCGAGCGGGCTGTTCGACCACATCTGGTATGCGACGCGCTATCCCGAGGTCGGCCTTACCGATCTGTCGCCCCTCGAACATTACGTGAAGTACGGCGCGCGCCTCGGGCGCCAGCCCCGGGCCGACTTTACGGCTCCGCCGGACGAGACCTTCGACGGCAGCTTCGTCAATCCCTTCGCGGCCTGGATTCGGGCGCAGGCTGAGATGGAACCCGCACCGACCTGGAATCGGCCCGTCGTCTCGGTCTTGTGCATCAGCTACAACCAAGCGGCGTTTATCCGGCAGACCCTGGAGAGCATCCTCGGGCAGATCACGGATTTCCCCTTCGAGCTGCTCGTCGGCGACGACCGGTCGACCGACGGCACCGCCGAGATCATCGCCGAATACGCCGCGCGTCATCCCAACCTCGTGGCGGTTCTGCGCACCGAGAACCTCGGACCCAACAAGAACTTCGCCGACCTCACGGCCCGCGCCCGCGGCGAATTCGTCGCGATCTGCGAGGGGGACGATTACTGGACGGATCCGCGCAAGCTCCAGCGCCAAGTCGATTTCCTGCGGGCGCGCCCGGAATTCACCCTCTGCTTCCACCCGGTGCGCGTCGTCTACCAGGACGTGCCGGGGGTCGAGGAGATCTACCCAAGGCAGTGCAGCCCGCAGCCCTCGCTATCCGACCTCGTGGCGCACAACTTCGTCCAGACAAACAGCGTGCTCTATCGCTGGCGCTATCGTGGGGCCGAGGCCTTCGTGTTCGACGAGGGCATCGCCCCAGGCGACTGGTACGTCCACCTGATGCACGCCGAGGTCGGACGCATCGGCTTCCTTCCGGCGGTGATGGCGGTCTACCGGAAGCACGCGGCTGGGATGTGGGCGACCTACGCCACCGAACTCGCCCGGCACAAGAAGCTCGGCAACGCCGAGATCGCGTTTTTCCGCAAGCTGCGCGGGCATTTCGGCGGCCGCTACGCGGCAGGCTATGAGGCGTCGCAGAAAGCGATCTTCCGGCGGCTCGCCGAGGCCTATCTCGACGAGGAGGATGTCGCGAGCCTCGGACGTCTGATCGAGGCCAATCCCGATATCGCCCGAGACGCCTTGAGCGACATGGGCCTCGACGCGCCGGACGACCTCTCCGGCGAGCCGGAGGCGCTGCGCGGGTGGCTTCTGGAGCAGCTCACTGTCAGCGTCATCGTGACGGCCTACAACCATGCGGCCGATATCGGCCGCTGCCTCGACGCGGTTCTGGGGCAGCGCGGGTTATTCCGGATGCAGGTGGTGATCGGCGACGACAAGTCCACCGACGGGACGGCGGGAATCGTCGAATCCTACCGGGCGCGCGATGCGGAGCGGATCGTGGTCCGGCCCCGGCCACGGAATCTCGGCATGCTGCGCAACATGCAGGATTGCCTTGCCGCGTGCACGGGTCGCTACGTCGCCTTCTGCGAGGCCGACGATTACTGGTTGTCCGACCGCAAGATAGCCAAGCAGATGCGGATGCTGCGCACCGACCGCAAGTTGGACATGTGCTTCAACTGGGTGCTGCTCCATTACCCGGCGACCGGCTCCTACCTGCCGCACGACGAGCAGGGCCGCTATCCGACCGGCACGATCAGCTTCCCGGTCCTGGCCAATTCGCCGCTGACTGCCAACTTCTCCTGCTGCTTCTACCGCGCGGAGGCCTTACGGCGGGTGCCGGAGGCCTATTACGAGAACGCGGCGGCGGCCGACTGGCTGATGAACCTCTACGTCGCCGACAAGGGCCGGATCGCGTTCCTGCGCGAGCTTCTGTCGGTCTACACGGTCCAGGAGAAGGGCCAGTGGTCGGGCCTGCCCGACGACATCAAGAACGCCCGGATCGCCCAGTATCAGAAGCAGTTCGCAGGCATTTTCGGCGAGGGGCGCGGCTTCGAGCCGTACGAGGTCGGCTGCACCGTGGCCGAACTCGACGGCGAATTGCCGGATTCCTTCGCCCGCGCGAACCTTGAGGCGCCCCAGGACCGGGTCTGGGCCGAGATCCAGGACGGACAGGTGGGGCTGTCCGGCTGGGTCGTCGCGGCGAGCCGCGCCAAGGCGACGTTGGTCGCGGAGATCGACGGCGAGGTCCAGCGAATCCCCGTGGACGTGCACCGGCCGGACGTGATCGCCGGGGTGCTCGGCGACATGCCGACCACCATAGACGAGGCCCGCTGCGGCTTCCGCTTCACCCTGCCCTACGCGCTCCACCTCGAAGTGCTGCTCTCGATCGAGGTCGAGCACGAGGTGGTGCCGTGGCTGTCGGTGATCTTCACGCACCGGGTGAAGCGGACGGCCGAGCGGGGCTGAGGCGGCCGAGGAAGCGGCGCGCACGCTCCAGGGGCGTCCGCGCCCGGGCCCGCTCCAGCGCGCCACGAATCTCGCCCGCCAGCCGCGTCGCCACGATCTCCCGGGCGGGATCATCGTAGTGGACGATGTCGTAGAAGGTCCCCGCCTCCCGATCGCGAAAGATCCCGCTGAGATCGAGGGCCGTGAAGGTCCGCCGGTACGGGCGTCGCACTGTGAGCTCGGCCGTGAACGCCTCCAGCTTGGCGTATTGGCGGTCGAGATAGGCCAGGAACGCCCCCGAGGCGACACCGCGCTCGACCTCGGTGAGGTGGCGCTTGCGCAGGACCGTGGGCTGCAGGACGCTGATGATCGGCACCGCGTGATCGTGCGACAGCTTGGTGAGGCGGTGCGCGGCGCGTTCGTAATGGTGGACGATGGCGTCCTCCCAGCCCGGGCTCTGCCAGCCCACCTCCGCGCGCAGCCGCTTCAGCTCCTCGTAGATCAGCGTGATCAGCGCGTCGTACGACAGGCCATCCTCCCGCGCCCGCGGGTCGTGCGTGTCGAAGAAGTGGTCGTAGAGACGCTGCGTGATGAAGGCGTTGTAGGGGTGGCCGGGCCGGGGATCGTAGGTCCAGGGCTGGAACAGGTCGGTGCTGCCGCTGAGCACGAGGATCGCGTCGGGGCTGTAGGTGACGAGACGCGACCAGAT
This sequence comes from Methylobacterium sp. E-065, assembly GCF_022829605.1. Classification (GTDB taxonomy): domain Bacteria; phylum Pseudomonadota; class Alphaproteobacteria; order Rhizobiales; family Beijerinckiaceae; genus Methylobacterium. Next base: position 30,127 of record NZ_JAKSYD010000024.1, read on the forward strand.
CAGGTGGGTCATCTGGGTGAGGCAGCTCGACATCACCCCGAAATTGTAGACTTTTGCCCGCCCCAGCCCATCGGTGCGGAGGATCCGCTCGATGCGGCCCGGCAGCGTATTGGCGATGTCGCCGCCATCGATGGTGGTCGAATCGCCGACGACCAGGATCCGGGTCTCGCCCGCGGGCTTGCGCTCCGCGATCGGGGTGGCGTTGAGGAAGCCGTCGGCATCGAACGGGACGCCGTAATGGCTCGCCCCGGGCTTGCCGGCGAACTGGATGAACGGGCTCGGATAGCGCGTGTTCGAGTCGAGGTAGCCGAAATGGTGCAGGAACTTGCGCCGGCGCGCGGCATCCTCGGTCTCCGGTGGCGCCCAGATCTGCTCGACGCCCGGGGCGGTGAGCGCCGCCATCATGGCCGCTCGCAGCACCGCGCTGCCGGCGGCGTTGAGGCGCACGCCATCGTGGCTGAAGGCCGGTCTGAGCACTCCGCCCTCGCCGGCCAGCACGGCCTCGTAATCGATGAACAGCGCCCCGTAATCGCCCGCGTGCTCGCGCAGCCACGCATTCGCCGCGCCGATGAGCGCAACCGGGAGCCCGGCCGCCGCGGGCGCCGCCGGATCGACCGGTGGGATCGCGCCGACCCAGGTCCGGACATGGAGGTCGCGCGCGTCCCGCAGCATGGCGGTCAGGTCGGCCACGAGACCGTCCAGCGACACCGTGCGACCGGGGGTGAGGATGTCGTCCCGGCCGCCGATCAGGTGGAGGCCCTTCGCGCCGTAGAGGGCGATGTCGGAGCGCAGCCGCCGCGCCATGTCCCGGGTGGACTGGCCGGCGATCCCCCTGGCGACCGTCTGGGGCCCCGAGAACAGGTCCGGCGTCTCTGCGGTCAGATCCGCGGTCAGGGAATCCCCGAAGAACAGGATCGGCCCGAGGGGGAACAGCGGCTTGTCCGACACCGGGCTCACGCGCCCTCGGTCGCGTCGCCGTCCCGATGGGCGGCAAAGATCTCGATCCCGTCGAGGTGCAGGTGCTGCTCCTCGTCGAGATCGATCTTCAGGTAGCGGAATTGGGCCCCATCGAACCGGAGATGCAGGGGCAGGCCGGGATGGCAATGCGCATCCACGGCGTCGAAGACCAGCCGGTAGGCATCCTCGGTTTCGCCGAGCCAGACCCGCATCAACTGCGCCCGCTCGCTGAGTTGCCCCCAGCGGTTGTAGATCCGGATCTCCGAGACGCGCGTGACGGCGCCGAGATCGAGGACAAACCAGGGGGTCTGCTCAAGCGCCGTGTGGAAGAAGAAGGACGGATCGCCGGTGGTGCGCTCGCCGTAGGTCCCGGTCGTCCCCGACCAGGGCGAGGCGGAACTCGCCGTCCAGGTCTTGCCGAGCGCGATGTTCTCGGAGGGCCGCGTCGCCACCAGCGTGTCGGTCTCCAACTCGTCGATCAGCGTCCGGATCTGCTTCGAGGGCTGCCGCAGCGGCGCGATCTCGAGATCGAGCTTGTAGATCAGGTTCGACAGGATGCTCTGGTCGAAGCGGTGGTCGATGAAGCCGTCGAGATCGGGCAGGCCCATCTGGTTCGGCCTATCGGTGACGACCCGCGCGTCGCCCGCGTAGCGCAGCCACTCGGCGACGAGGTGACGGGTGGCGGGGCTGACCATGAAGGCGATCCAGGTCGCCTGGATCTGGTCGGCGCTCCAGTAGCGTTCGGTATCGCACTCCATGAGCACGAAGCAGTCGCGCTTGGTCCAGGCCCGCTGCGGCTTTCCGTGCAGCACGCCCACCGCGACCCGGCGCTCCGAGCCGGCGAGCCAGGTCAGCAGCGGCGCCACCGGCGGCATCGGGTCGTCGCCGATCGCCTGCATGCCGGTGTCGGTGAACACGATGAAGTCGCCGTCGCGCCGCCGCTCCAGGGCCTGCGCGATGATGTAGGGCTTCCAGGCCCAGTTCCCGGCCCCCCGGGACCGGTCGAGGATCTCCCGGTGCGCTTGGTAGTGTTGCGTCCCGCGCAGCCGGTCGGGGGACCAGCTCTCGATCGTGTCGAAATCGCCCGTCGCCGCTGCGGCGGCCGCAAGGCGCCGCTGGGTTTCCACGTAATGGTACTTGGCGGCGAAGCTGACGAGGGTCGTGTGGTGCGGCCGGAGCTGGCGCCGCAGCCGCATCAGCACCTCGGCCCGGTGCATCGCGAAGGCGTTGACGTGCAGGGACGTGAATGACGGATCTGTGCTGGCCAAGTGCGTTCTCCGGCGCCGCGACCCGACGCGGGTCGCCGATGTCCCGCTAGAGCCGTGCCCGATCGCGTTGCAATCGAGCGCGGCTCTAAGCTCTTCTTGTGACGCGCTCTCTTGCGCCGAACCGGCGTCTACTTCGGCGGAGAGCGCTCCAATCGGCACGGCCGCGCAAGTCCCGTTCGCGGGTTGGGCTCGCTATGCCGAGCCGGAATCGTCGAAGGCGAGATTCTCGATCGGGTAGTCGAGCATCAGCTGGCGGCGCTCGGGGGAGTTATCCCATTCTCCGACCTTCGTGTATCCGCCCGCCGTGTCGACGACCTCGGTGAGGCGTCCGATCGTCGGAATGCCCCGGAAATGCTGCGGCCAGCCGGACGCGAAGTAGAAGACCTGCTCGACATGCTCGGACAGGTGGCACACGCCGGGTCCGAACGTGCCGAGGCCGAACACGAGGTAGCGGCCATTGGCGAGCGCCGTCACGTCCTCCGCGAGCGTCCCGCTCTGCGTCGTGAGCGGGATGCCGAGGCCGGCGATATAGGCTTCCAGCTGGTCGATGACGGGGTTGAGGCGGTTCTCGAACACCATCTTGATCGAGCCGATCCGCTTCTCCCGCAGGAGGCGCTGGATGACGAGCTGGTAGAACGCGAGCGGCGGCTGCGGATAATGGGGCGCGACCCAGGTGCTGAAGATGTCGCCCGAGCGGATATGGATCAGCAGCTGATCGTCCGGCTTCTCGGGGAATTGCGCGGGCAGCCGGCCGAAGAGCGGCCGGATATAGTGGGTGATGATATGGCGCGACTCGGCCTGATCGAGGTCGCCGGCCAGTTTCTGGATGTTCACGTCGAAGAACATGCCGGACAGGAAATACCCATCGTCCGGGAGCGGGTGGTTCGCGGGGATGAACGTGATGCCGCCGATCTCCTGCGGCTCTTGGAGGGCGATGACTTCGCTGCGGTCCATGATCGACAGCTTGAGGTATTTGAGCTTGAGCGCCCGGCAGATGCCGATCGCCAGCAGGCACTGGATGATGAAGTTCCCGAAGGCGCCGTTCTCGTAGAGATCGATTCCGACGAGCGACAAACCCGCCTGATTGGGGCTGCCGAGCAACCGGTAGGCCCGATAGACGTCGATCTCCGGATCCTCGGTGAGGATGGAGAACTCGACGTCCCAGAGCTTGCGCATGACCATCAGGTCGACGGCGGCGCGCGCGGTCCAGACCTGCGCCACGTGTTCGTCCGCCCGTCGCCCCGGCTGGACCGGGATGCGGATGTAGCGCGCCCAGCTCGCCGGCCCTGGCGCGATCAGGATCCGTGATGCGGGTGGCTCGCCGTCAGGGGGCGAGACGATCTCGGGGAACGACCACCCCTGTCCGTCGTCGGAAAAGCTGACGGACCGATCGCCGCCCGGAACGCCCGCCCCGTCAGGCGGATCGACCGCGAGGGAATGGACGGGGAAGCGCAGGCCGAGGTCGATCTGGAGGTGCCCGGCGCCATCGTCCCGATCGATGACGGATAACGGCCGGCCCTGTGCGACCTCGACGAGATCGGGATGATAGCTGTGACGCTCGAACATGGGGTCGTATACCGTATCTCGCTCGGGCTCCAACGGTGTCGAACCGCACCGGATTCGGAAGGCCACCGCGATGCAGGCTTCCTGGCGACGCTGGTCAGGCGGCATTCTCGCTGGAGGGGAGCCTCGGCTCGGCCGGCTCCGCGGCGAGGCCGTAATAATCGCGCATCAGGTCGTCGTACGTGGCGGCCTCGATGATGGTGCGGGCCCGGCCCGGGAGCGGGATGGCCAGCAGGCGGTCGTTGCAGGCGGACGGGTCGTCGGCCAGGGCATAGGGCAGGAGATGGCCGTCCGGATCGGCGCGCAGCCGGTCGGCCGGGGCGCCGAGGTCGAAGGCCGCCACCGGCAGACCGGTGCGCAACGCCAGCGTCGCGGCGGATCTGATCCTGCTCCCGGCGATCTGGCCGGAGACCTATTCATCAGCGTTGACGATGGCGTTGCGCACTGGTCTGCCGGTGGCGGCCTTCGAGCTCGGCGCCCCGGCCGAGCGACTGCGCGCCGATCCGGACGGCCCTCTCCTGCCCTAGGCCCTGGCCGCCGACCCGTCCGCCTCCACCGACCGCCTGCTGGCCACCCCGCTCCCGGGCCGGGCCCGCACCATCACCGAGGCCGCCACGTACGACGACCTGATGCGCGATTATTACGGCCTCGCCGCGGAGCCGGCCGAGCGGAGGC
>NZ_JAKSYD010000175.1 GCF_022829605.1 Methylobacterium sp. E-065
GGTCCTCAAGCCGGACGTAGCTGAACAGGTTGGCCGATCCCTCTTCACGCCCGCGCATCGCTCAAACCCCGCCGATCTCCCCGACAGAGTGAATCATCTCACCAGACAAGCCGCCAGCGACTTTTGCAGCAGCCTGCTAAACGGCCGACTGGGGGACGTGACCCGATCCGCGCTGCGGGGACATCCCCGAGGATCGTGGCTCGGCGGTGTTGCAACGCCCTCGGGTTACGTTCAAGAATCCCCGAACCAGCGTGCGGGGCAGCGATGGCGGACGCGGACGAGAGCAGACTGACCCTCGACTCATCGATGCCCACCCCGGGGCGGCTGGAGACGGTCGCAAAGCTGATCCGGCGTCGGATCGCGCCGAACGGCGGTCCATTCACGGCAAGCGGCACCTGCACATACGTGATCGGCGTGGGCGAGGTTGCGGTCCTCGATCCCGGCCCTGACGATCCATGGCACATCGACGCGCTGCTCGCGGACCTGACCGGCGAACGGATCACCGCGATCGTCGTCACCCACACCCATAGGGATCACTCGCCGGGCGCGCGGCTCCTCGCTGCGCGAACCGGTGCGCCAGTCATCGGATGTGGCCCGCACCGCGCGGCACGGGCCCTGTCGGAGAACGAGGCGCCGCTGCTCGACGCCAGCGCCGACCGCGCCCACGCCTCGGACCGCGTCATGGTGGAGGGGGACCGCGTCTCGGGCCCCGGCTGGACCCTGGCGGCGGTCGAAACCCCGGGCCACACCATGAACCACCTCGCCTTCGCGTTGCCGGAGGCGCAGGCCCTGTTCTCGGGCGACCACGTCATGGCATGGTCGACCACCATCGTGGCGCCGCCGGACGGCGCGATGCGGGCCTATATGGCGTCGCTGGAGAAGCTGCGCGGACGCGACGAGACGGTCTACTGGCCAGGCCATGGCGGCCCGGTCCGCGAGCCGGCGCGCTTCCTCCGCGGGCTGGCCAGTCATCGTCGCCAGCGCGAGGCCGCGATTCGGGCGCGGCTCTCTGGCGGCGATACCGGTATCGCGCAGATCGTCGCGGCGATTTACCGGAACCTCGATCCCCGCCTGCGCGGCGCCGCAGCGCTTTCGGTCTTCGCCCATCTCGAGGATCTCGTCGGGCGCGGGCTGGTGGTGACCGACGGGGCGCCGCGGCTGGACGGCACCTTCACGCCGGCTTGAGCCGCGCCGAACCGAATTATTTCATCGCGAGGGCGAGGTTGGCGACGTCGTCGAGATAGGTGCGGATCCGGTCGGCATTCCCGCCGAAGTCGCGCCCGCCGAGCCGGGATGCCGAGCGTACGTCGATCCGCGCCCCGTCGGCGCGGGGGCGGATGCGGACGGTCACATCGTCGGGCAGGTTGAGCACGAGGCCGCGCGCCACGGCCTCGATCCGGCCGTTGCCGGTGCGACCGCCCGGCCGGATCGCCTCGACGATCTGCCAGTGGCGCTTCAGCGCGGCTTGACGGGCCAGTTCGAATGCTGCGTCGGCCCCGATATCGAGGGTCAGCGGGGCGATCTGCGGATAGGCGTCCCGCTGCCGCTCGCGCAGGGAACTGCTCGGATCCGGCGGATACCGGCCGTTGCGGGCCGCGAACGCAGCGCGCGAACGCGAGAAGGCGGGCGGATTGTCGATATCGGTGGTGACGTCCGACAGGGCCGGCAGCCGCAGGCCACGAAGTCCGCGATAAGCGGGGTAGCCCAGCACCACGAGCGCCAGGATCAGCCCGGCCAGGGCGGCACCAAAGCCGCGCGCACCCTCGCGCCAGACCCGCACGAACGCGAACACCGCCGCGACGATCGCGGCCAGCGCGACAGCGAGCCCGGCCAACAGAGCGACAAGCGCAGCGTCCGTGTCGGCGCGCGGATCCCGAACGACGATCAGGGCGATCCCAGTGGCCACGATGGAGAACACGGCGAGGCGCTGAGCCAGCGGCCCGGCGCGGGTGACGGGTTCCTCGATGAGCAGGCGACGCATGGCACTCATGGTTGGGGTCAAGGCTCGATCCTAGAGCTTGACCGTCCGCGACGCCATCGCGACGCGACCGAAAGCGCGCTTCACCGACGTGATCGCGGAACACGATGGAGAACCGGGAAACGCCGGAACGGCCGTCGGACCCCTCATCTTAGAATGCGCGCGTTGCTTCGGGCCACGCGATGCCCCTGTCACGGTGCGCCGCCGTGCACTCTGGAGGAAACTCAAGGTGCGTAAGCGCGCGCATTCACCGGCAGGTCCTGCGCACCCGCGGCCAGACCCTGCAGGTCAGGCGGTCCGAAGGCTGCTGGCGACGCCCCCTCCCCCGCCAGGGTGACCGCATCCGGCCCCTCGACATGGGCGGCAGTTCGGACGCCCAGAGCAGTCCATGGCCCCGAAACCGCGAATAACAGGCCGCGGGACGGATCGGCCGGACTGCGCAGGGCCAGATCGCCCCGGAGATCGAGCCGCCGCCCCGGCAGCGAAACGTGCCCACGCACATTCGCGCCCACGTTCGGCCCGAGCAATCCCGCCTCGACGATCTCGCCGACCCCGTCCGTGAACCGGACCGTGACGGCGGCGCGCTCGATGGCCGTCCGGCCGTTGCGTCGCGCCAGCGCTCCGGCGGCCACAACGCCGTTGCGGTGGACGACATCGGCGAGATCGAGACCCGTGATCGCCCCGCTCGCGACGGTGACCGCGGCTCGGCCTCCGAGATGCCCGAGCAACGCGACCGTGTCGCGCCCGCTGGCCTCGAGGTTGAATTGCCCCTGGGCCGGGCCAACCAGCCAACGCGCGCCGCCGATCCCGCCCAGCAGACCGCCGAGATCGACCCGGTCGAGGCTACCCTGCAGACGCATCTCGGTCTCGGCCGAATCGGCGCCACGCGCGAGTGTCACGCGGCCCTTGACCAAGCCATCCTGGATCCGTGCCCGGTTCACCGCAATTTCGAGCGCGCCATCCCGCACGAGAACGCTCGCCGCAAGATCCTGAACCGCGACAGATCCGGCTTGGCCTGCGGTGGCCGAAAGGCGCAGATCGAGGTCGCCCCCGGTCATCGGCGCCAAGGCCATCGGCACGGGGTCGGATCCAAGGAGCAGCCCGGCGTCATCCGCCAGGGGGCCCAAGTCGAGCGTCTCGGCGGCAAGCGTCGCCTGCACCGAGAGACGCGGAGCGGGGCCGGGACCCAGCACGACGGCGCCCGCGCCCTCCAGCATGTTCCGACCGAGCCCGAGTTGCAGGCGGGTCCAGGATACGGATCGGTCCGTCGTCTCGAACGAGCCGGCGAGCGAGAACACCCCGGCGAGACGCGACAGGGGTACCTTCAGGCCGACCCAGGCGAGGCTCTCCGGCAGGGATCGGGTTTCGCCGCGCATTTGCCCGGCCAGACTGGGCCATCCGGACCCCGCCACGGCCGCCTCCACCGTACCGTCGATCGCGAGGCTGCCATTCGGCCACGTCACCGCGCCGGTGATCGGGCTGCGCCGGCCGAGAACGACGTCGTTCAGGCGGAGATGCGCGACCGTGAACTGTGTCGGCACGTCCCGCCACGTCAGGCGCGCGCTACCCTCGGTGGACGCGCTCCAAGACGGCCACGACAGGTCGAGGTCGATGTCCCGGGCCATGCCATCCCCGGTACGCCCGCCGCTGACGGTGAGCCGGGTGGGATGGGCCGTCGCGCCGGATCGAGCCCGCTCGGCGAGGCGAGCCAGGACGCCGCTCCACTCCGCGGCTCCCCCGGACAGGACTCCCTCTGCGAGATGCAGGCCACCGGCCGCCGCGCGACCGGTCAGGAGACCGATGGGATCGAGGTCGATGCCGAGGCGCCCCTCCTCCACCAGGGGCGGACCACCCCCGTCAGTGGCGATGCGCACACGTTCGAAGCTGAGCTTGGGCAGGGGCAGCGGCGTCAGATGGGCAGGACCCTCGACGCTCAGGGTCAGACCATAATCCGCGAACGCGCGCTTCGCGAAGGCCTGCGCCCGGCCGCTATCGATCGGCCAGTCGTGCAGGCCGAGCCCGACGGCGACGAGAGTCACGGGAACGAAGAGGACGATCGGGCGGCGCAGCGACATCTGACTCTGAACGGGACCGCGGATGCGGCCGAAGCCGGGTGCCGCGCCAGCTCGCCGAGCCGCCACGGCCCGGCAGGGACTGCATGTCGAGACGCCTGTTTAGCGTCCGTGGCGGGATTTGTCTGCTGGCCTTGCGTGGGGGCCTCTCGGGGCACCGTCCCGTGCCCGCACGCAACCGGCGTTACGGATACCCGGGAGCGTACGAGCTCACGCAGTGCAGCACTGGATTTCGCTCCCGGAATCGGGAACAGCAGGCGCTGAGGAAACGCGCGCTTCGCGGATGTAGCCCAGGTGCGGCCGGTCGCGGCCGGCGTGGAAAGGACGGTTCGATGAAGAAGGTCTACACGGATGCCGCCGCAGCGCTCGCCGGCCTCCTGCACGACGACATGATGGTGATGTGCGGCGGTTTCGGCCTGTGCGGCATCCCGGACGAGCTGATCGAGGCGGTCCGCCTCTCGGGCGTCAAGGGTCTTACCGTCGTTTCGAACAATGCCGGCATCGACGGCGTCGGCCTCGGCAAGCTCCTCGACACGCGACAGGTGCGTAAGATGATCTCGTCCTATGTCGGCGAGAACAAGGAATTCGCCCGCCAGTACCTCGGCGGGGAGTTGGAGATTGAGTTCAACCCGCAGGGAACGCTGGCCGAGCGCATCCGCGCAGGCGGCGCCGGCATCCCGGCCTTCTTCACCAAGACCGGCGTCGGCACCAAGGTTGCCGAGGGCAAGGAGGTGCGGGAGTTCGACGGCGAGCAGTACGTGATGGAGCGTGGCCTGTTCGCCGACCTCGCCCTGGTCCATGCCCATACGGGCGACACCGAGGGCAACCTTCGCTACCGGATGACCGCCCGCAACTTCAACCCGATGATGGCCACCGCCGCCAAGATGACGGTGGCGCAGGTGGAGCACCTCGTGAAGCCGGGTGAGATCGACCCCGACACGATCCACACCCCGGGCATCTTCGTGAAGCGCATCGTCGACGTGGGCGTGCGCGACAAGCGCATCGAGCAGCGCACGACGCGCAAGCGCGGCGACAGCACCCCGGCCGCGGCGGCCGGCGGCGGCACGCACTAGCGGCATGCTTCTCTCCTCCCCCTTGTGGGTAGGAGCCGGAGGTGGGGGTGGTGCAGGATTGAGCGTTTCGGTGCCGCCTGAACCACCCCCACCCCTAACCCCTCCCCGCAAGGGGGAGGGGAAAGCCAGATCCGGCCGCGCGTGAGCGCACCACGCTATCAGGAGACCATCATGGCCTGGACCCGCGAGCAGATGGCGGCGCGCGCCGCCAAGGAACTGCAGGACGGCTTCTACGTGAACCTCGGCATCGGCATCCCGACACTGGTGTCGAACTACATCCCCGACGGCATGTCGGTGCAGCTCCAGTCAGAGAACGGCATGCTCGGCATGGGCCCCTTCCCCTACGAGGGCGAGGAGGACCCTGACCTGATCAACGCCGGCAAGCAGACCATCACCGCCCTCCCGACCACCAGCTACTTCTCCTCGGCCGATTCCTTCGGGATGATCCGCGGCGGGCACATCAACCTGTCGATCCTCGGCGCCATGCAGGTGGCCGGCAATGGCGACCTCGCCAACTGGATGATCCCCGGCAAGATGGTGAAGGGGATGGGCGGCGCCATGGACCTCGTGGCGGGCGTGAAGCGCGTCGTCGTAGTGATGGAGCACGTCGCCAAGAACAAGGACGGCACGGAGAGCGCCAAGCTGCTCAAGGCCTGCGACCTGCCGCTGACCGGGACCCAGGTCGTCGATCTCGTGATCACCGATCTCGGCGTGTTCGAGATCGACAAGAAGGGCGACGGCGGCATGACGCTCATCGAGCTGGCCGACGGCGTCATCGAAGACGAGATCCGGTCGAAAACTGAGGCGGATTTTTCGGTAGCTCTAAAAGGCTGACACGGGAATGCTCGGCGCGCGATGCCGCCGAGCAGTTTTCAGCTCGTCAGCGGCCCGCTCGACGCATCCCGTCGGGCGGGCCGTTTCGTTTTACATCGGCGGGGTCAGGCCATCCTTGCCGACCGCCACCAGCTTGCCCTCGGCCTTAGCACCGTCCTTGGCGACAACGGCGAAGACCTTGGAGCCAGGCGTCAGGATCGCCTTGTCGGCCGGCTGGAAGGCCACGATCGGCGCCGAGGCCGGCACCACGATCTCCTTGGAGCCGTCCTTGCCGTAGCTCACCGTCAGGGTTCGCTCGCCGCCGGTGGCCGCCTTGTCGGCCTTCACGGTGCCGTTGGTCATCGCGCTCTTGACCTTCGGGGCGTTCGACGTCTCGGCCTTGACTGTGCCGTTGGTCATCGCGCTCTTCACCTTGGCGCCGGCGCCCGCGGTCTGGTCGGTGATCGAATCCCAGCCGTAATGGCCCTCGCCGGTGCCGCGCATCGCCTCGGGGAAGAGGACCACCTCAAGGGCGGTCATCGGGTTCTCGCCCTTGGTCGCAGTGCCGATGAAGACGCCGTCCTTGATCTGGTCGAGGCTCGACGGGACCACCCAGGCGAACTTGGCGCCGGAGACATCGACGGTCTCGGACTTGCCGTCGTCGGTCTTGATCGTGACCGTGTTGCCATCGGCCTTGTCGACGGTGCCGCGGACGCGCTCGACCTGCGCGGCAAAGGCAGCGCTCGACAGCAGGGCTGTGAGGCCGGCGGCAACGAGGGTCTTGCTGAGGTGCTTCATCGAAGTCCCATTCTGAATACAGGACCCGGATTATGGTGCCTTGCGCGCGCCAAACAAGGTTGCGCGCAAGTGAAATACCTCAGCTGGAGTAACAAAAAAGGCGGCGCCGATACTGCGCCGCCTCGTATCGTGTGAAGGGGGCGGCTCTGGGGCCGCCCGGTGGATCAGGCCGCCAGGGTGCGCAGCACGTAGGGCAGGATGCCGCCGTTGCGGAAGTATTCCAGTTCGTCGAGCGTATCGATCCGGCAGGTGAGCGGCACCTCCTTGACCGAACCGTCGGCGGACTTGACCTGCGCGATCAGCGTCTGGCGCGGCTTCAGCTCTCCCGACAGGCCCTTGATGGTGACGGTCTCGTCACCCTTGAGGCCGAGCGAGTCCCAGGAGGTCTCGCCCTGGAACACCAGCGGCACCACGCCCATGCCGACGAGGTTCGAGCGGTGGATGCGCTCGAAGCTCTCCGCCACCACGGCGCGGACGCCGAGCAGCTTCGTGCCCTTCGCCGCCCAATCGCGCGACGAGCCGGTGCCGTATTCCTTGCCGGCGAAGATGACGAGCGGCGTGCCCTGCTCGGCGTATTTCTGCGCCGCATCGTAGATGAACATCTTCTCGCCCGAGGGCTGGAACAGCGTCCACCCGCCTTCGACCACGTTGCCCGTCTCGTCCCGCACCATCTGGTTCTTGATGCGGATATTGGCGAAGGTGCCCCGCATCATCACCTCGTGGTTGCCGCGCCGCGTGCCGTACTGGTTGAAGTCCTGCACGCGCACCTGATGCGACTGCAGATACGCGCCAGCCGGCGAGGCCGCGCGGATGTTGCCCGCGGGCGAGATGTGGTCGGTCGTGATCGAGTCGAGGAACAGGCCGAGGATCCGAGCGTCCGCGATGTCCTCCACCGGCTTCGGGGTCTTCTCCATGCCGACGAAGTAGGGCGGGTTCTGCACGTAGGTGGAGCCGGGGTTCCACGCGAAGGTCTCGGCCTCGGTGACCTCGACATCCTTCCAGTTCTGATCGCCGCTGAACACGTCGGCGTAACGCGACTTGAACAGCGCCGAGGTGATGTTCTCCTCGATGAACTGCTGCACCTCGGCCGAAGAAGGCCAGATGTCCTTCAGGTAGACCGGCTTGCCCTCGGGATCGTGACCCAGCGGCTCGGTGGTGATGTCGATCTGCATCGACCCGGCCAGCGCGTAGGCCACCACCAGCGGGGGCGAGGCGAGATAGTTCGCCCGCACGTCGGGGTTCACCCGGCCCTCGAAGTTGCGGTTGCCCGAGAGCACCGCCGCAGCGACCACGTCGTTGTCGTTGATCGCCTTCGAGATCGCCTCCGGCAGCGGGCCGGAATTGCCGATGCAGGTGGTGCAGCCGAAGCCGACAAGGTTGAAGCCCAGCGCGTCCAGAGGCTCCTGCAAGCCGGACTTTTCGAGATATTCGCCGACCACCTGCGAGCCGGGCGCCAGGGAGGTCTTTACCCAAGGCTTGGAGCGCAGACCCTTGGCGACGGCGTTGCGGGCCAGCAGCCCGGCGCCGATCATGACCGAGGGGTTCGACGTGTTGGTGCAGCTCGTGATCGCGGCGATCACCACGTCACCGTGCCCGATGTCGAAGTTGGTGCCCTCGACGGCATAACGGCGCGCGAGATCGGCGGCCTTCTTGAACTCGGTCTCCATGGAGGCCGCGAAGCCCGGCTTGGCGCCGTCCAGCAGCACCCGATCCTGGGGACGCTTCGGGCCAGCGAGCGAGGGCCGGACCTCGCCCATGTCGAGCTCCAGCGTGTCGGTGAAGACCGGATCGGGGGTCTGGGCGTCGCGCCACATGCTCTGCGCCTTGGCGTAGGCCTCGACCAGGGCGATCCGATCGTCGGCACGGCCGGTGACCTTCAGGAAGTCGATGGTCTTCTGATCGACCGGGAAGAAGCCGCAGGTCGCGCCGTATTCCGGGGCCATGTTGGAGATCGTGGCCCGGTCGGCGACTGCCATGTCGTCGAGGCCGGGGCCGTAGAACTCCACAAACTTGCCGACCACGCCCTTCTTGCGCAACATCTGGGTGACGGTGAGCACGAGGTCGGTGGCGGTGGTGCCCTCGGGCAGCTTGCCCGACAGCTTGAAGCCCACGACCTCGGGAATCAGCATCGAGAGCGGCTGGCCGAGCATGGCCGCCTCGGCCTCGATGCCGCCGACGCCCCAGCCCAGAACCGCCATGCCGTTGACCATGGTGGTGTGCGAATCGGTGCCGACCAGCGAATCCGGGTAGGCCACGTCGGACCCGTCCTCGGACTTCGTCCAGACGGTCTGCGACAGGTATTCCAGATTCACCTGGTGGCAGATGCCGGTGCCGGGCGGCACCACGGAGAAGTTGTCGAAGGCCGATTGGCCCCACTTCAGGAAGGTGTAGCGCTCGCCGTTGCGCTCGTATTCCAGCGCGACGTTGTCGGCCAGCGCCTTCGGGGTACCGAACTCGTCGACGATCACCGAATGGTCGATCACGAGATCGACCGGGACCAGCGGGTTGATCTTCTGCGGATCACCGCCGAGCGCCACCATGGCGTCGCGCATGGCGGCCAGATCGACCACCGCCGGGACGCCCGTGAAGTCCTGCATCAGCACGCGGGCAGGGCGGAAGGCTATCTCGACCTCGGCCTTGCCCTTCTGCTCAAGCCAGCCGACGGCGGCCGCGATATCGGCCTTCTTGACCGAGCGGTCGTCCTCGTAGCGCAGCAGGTTCTCCAGGATCACCTTCATGGAGAAGGGGAGCGCCGCGGCGGAGGCAAGGCCGTTCTTCTCGGCCTCGGGGATGGAATAGTAGGTGTAGGTCTTGCCGCCGGCTTGGAGCGTCTGGCGGGCCTTGAAGCTGTCGAGTGATGGCACGGCTGGTTCTATCCTCGCTGCGGTTGTCGAACACGCACAGGCAAGACCTGCGCTACGAATTTGTGTTCGGCCTGTGTAGCGCCCAACGGGCGCGCGCCGCCCCGGGAGTGCCCGGGTAGGAGACGATGCGCGGGGGCGATTTGGACGCCCGTGATGCCGCGCGGCGCAGCCAAGCAGAGATATAGAACTTTTCGAATCTGGCCGCTACCGGGTTGCGATGACAGGTGCGTTTTCCTGTCGGCGGGTGCAGGGTCGCAGGCAGGCGTGCTTCCTGTTCCCTCTGGACTGGGGTGAAGCGCGTTGAGCAGCTGGCCGGAGGTTACCCCTCGCTCGGCACGCCGCCCTTCGACAGCGCCTTCAACCGATTCGGCTCGGCGGCGGCCTTGCGCAAGGAGGCGACGTTCGCGGCGGCCTCCGCGGGGCTCATGTCCCGGCGCAGGATCGCCTCGGCATCAGCGGTGCGGCCCTTCAACCCTAGCACCAGGGCGAGATTCGCCCGCACCCGGGCATCGGCGCCCGGCTGGTCGGCCGCGAGCCGTAGGGTCTGCTCGGCCTGGTCGAGGTTCCGCGAGAGCGCGTAGGACAGGCCCAGGTTCGACAGCAGAGACGGCTCGTTCGGCCGGATCTTGAGCGCGGCCTCGTAGAAGCCCTGCGCGCGTACCTGATCACCGAGCTGGGCCGAAGCCGAGCCTTGGGCCGACAGGATGCGCCAATCTGGCGCGGCCGGGGAATGGGCATTGGCCAGCACGTCGATCGCTTCGCGGTAGCGGCCGAGCTCGACCAGCGACTTGCCGTAGGCGCCAAGCAGGAACGTATCGCGCGGGTTGCGCAGGGCCGCCTGCTGCAGCACCGCCGAGGCTTGGCTGATCTGGTCGTTGGCGCGCAGAGCCCGCGCATACGCGACCGCCGCGCGGCCATCGTCGGGATTGGCATTGAAGCGCTCGGCCAGGGCTTCGACGTTCTGTCGGGCCGCCGCCGGGCGGTCCCCGATCGAGCCGGTGGTCTCGGGTCCGGAGGTATTGCAGCCTGCCAGCCCCAGCGCCAGCAGAGCCATCGCCAGGGTGGCGCGGCGTCCGGCCGGAATCTCGGGGCGGACGATCCGGATCAGGGCGGTCATCATGGTACGCGGCGCCTCCGGGCAGACCGAGGGCGCGGGCCTGTGCTTCACCCCTCCGGCCGGCCGGTGGTAGAGCGTTAACCCTAATCACCGGTTAAGCCCTCCAACCTGCAAGAGGCCCATGACCCAGGCCGCGTCCCCATCGACGATCCCCACCTTCCTGCCCGGCGATTCGCCCTTCGTGCCGGTGACGCTCGTCACCACCCGATCGTGGAGCGCGGCGCAGGCAGACCTGGACCCGACCCAACGTCGCTTCGCGGACGCCCTCGGCTTCAAGCCGAAGGCGGGGAGCCTCGCCCTGCTGCCCGGCCCGGATGGCGGGATCGCCCGGGTCCTGTTCGGCCTCGGCGATCCCGAGGCGGCGGCCTATGACCGGCTGATCGTCGGCAAGCTGCCGGGGCTGCTGCCGGAGGGCAGCTTCCGCCTGGAGAATGCCCCCGACCCCGCCGAGGCCGCCCTGGCGTGGCTGATGGGCAGCTACCGCTTCGGCCGCTACCGGTCCGGGAGCGGTCCGAAGGCGCGGCTGGTGGCGCCGGCGGGCATCGACGCCGCCGAGGTGGAGCGGATCGCCGCCGCGGTGGCGTTCGGCCGCGACCTGATCAACACGCCCGCCAACGACATGGGACCCGCAGAGATCGAGGCCGCCGCTCGGTCGCTCGCCCGGTGCCACGGTGCCACGGTCTCGGTCACGGACGGCGACGCGCTCGCCCGAGACTATCCCCTGATCCACGCGGTCGGCGCCGCCTCGCCGCGGGCGCCGCGGCTGATCGACCTGACCTGGGGGCCGGAGGACGCGCCGCGCGTGACCCTCGTGGGCAAGGGCGTCGCCTTCGATACGGGCGGGCTCGACCTCAAGCCGTCCGCCGCGATGCTGCTGATGAAGAAGGATATGGGCGGCGCCGCCGCGGCGTTGGCCGCCGCCGACATGGTGATGGGCTCGCGTCTCAAGCTCCGCCTGCGGGTGCTGATCCCCGCGGTGGAGAACGCCGTCGCGGGTAACGCCTTCCGGCCGGGCGATGTGCTGCCGAGCCGGGCCGGGCTCAGCGTCGAGATCGGCAATACCGACGCCGAGGGCCGGCTGATTCTCGCCGACGCGCTGGCGCTGGCCGAGGCAGAGTCACCCGACCTGCTCCTCGATTACTCGACGCTGACCGGCGCAGCGCGGGTGGCGCTCGGGCCGGACCTGCCGGCCTTCTTCACAGAGGATGAGGCCCTGGCGGCGTCCGTCGCGGAAGCCGGCCGGAGCGCCGCCGACCCGATCTGGCGCATGCCGCTGCATGCGCCTTATGCAAGCCTGCTCGATTCCAAGGTGGCCGACCTCAATAACGTCTCGGGCGGGCCCTTCGCGGGGGCGATCACCGCCGCCCTGTTCCTGCGCCGCTTCGCCCCCAAGACGAAGGCGCACGGCCATTTCGACCTCTACGGCTGGAACCCCTCGACCAAGCCCGGCCGGCCGGAAGGCGGCGAGGTCCAGACCGCGCGGCTCACCTACGCGCTGCTGAAGGCGCGTTACGGCGTCTGAGCACAAGGTCAGGCGAGACCCGCCTGTCGCAGCACCACCCCCGCCCCGGCGCAGAGCGCCAGGGTGGGCAGCGTTCCGAGCCCAAAGCGAAACACGGCGGCGATCGCCGCCAGCGTCAGCAGCAGCGCCGCCGGATCGAGGCTCGCCGGCACCGGCACGTCCAGGCGCAGCGGTCCGAGCGGCACTGTTACGACCTGCCGGAACAGCGTCCGCAGCCCGAACCAGACCGCGAGGTTGAGGATTACGCCCGCCACCGCGGCGGTGATCGCCGAGAGCGCCCCCGCGAGGCGCCGGCTGCCGCGCAGGCGTCCGATCAGCGGCGCGCCGGCGAAGATCCACAGGAAGCAGGGCACGAAGGTGACCCAGGTGGTGAGCAGCCCGGCGAGCGTCCCGGCGAGCAGCGGCGGCAGCGCCCCCGGCGCGCGAAACCCCGCCAGGAAGCCCACGAATTGCAGCACCATGATCAGCGGGCCCGGCGTCGTCTCAGCGAGGCCGAGCCCGTCGAGCATCTCGCCGGGCTTCAGCCAGCCGTAGTGGTCCACCGCCTGCTGCGCCACGTAGGCGAGCGCCGCATAGGCGCCCCCGAAAGTCACCAGCGCCATCTTGGAGAAGAACAGCGCCATCTGCCCGAAGACCGGCGGAACGCCGGGGGCGATCAGCAGCGCCGCCACCGGCAGGAGCCAGATCGCGAGCCACAGCGCACCCATGCGCAGGGAAACCGCCGCACCGTCCCGCTCCCGCGGCAGCATCGCGGCGCCGATGAGGAAGCCGGCCTCGTCCGCCCCCGCGTCGGCGGCGGCGGGATCGGGGCCGCGGCGGCGGGCGAGACCGAGCAGTCCGGCGGCGATCACCACCAGCGGGAACGGCACGGCCAGCACGAACAGAGCCGCGAAGGCGGCGAGCGCGACGAGCCGATCGGTCCGATCGCGGAGCGCCCGGCCGCCAAGCCGCCAGAGGGCATGGAGCACGATCGCGAGCACCGCCGCCTTCAGGCCGAAGAACAGGCCGGCGACCGCGTCGACATGGCCGTACAGCACGTAGAGCCAGCTCAGAGCCATCAGGGCGATAAGCCCCGGCAGCACGAACAGGCCGCCCGCGACGAGCCCACCCGCCGGCCCGTGCATCAGCCAGCCGATATACGTCGCGAGCTGCTGCGCTTCCGGGCCGGGCAGCAGCGTGCAGAAGCCGAGCCCGTGCAGGAAGCGCCGCTCCGAGACCCAGCGCCGCTCCTCCACGAGGATCCGGTGCATCACGGCGATCTGGCCGGCGGGCCCCCCGAAGGACAAAGCCGCCACCCTGGCCCAGACCGGGACGGTCTCGGCCAGCGACGGCGCGATCACGCCGTGAGCGGCAACCCCGTCTCGATCAGGCGCGCCCACAGGGACGCTCCGTAAGGCGCAGCCGCGTCGTTGAAGTCGTAATGCGGGTGGTGGAGCGAGGCACTGTCGCCGTTGCCGATGAACATGTAGGCGCCGGGGCGGCGGCCGAGCATGTAGGAGAAATCCTCCGCGGTCATCATCGGCGCAACCGCCCGGTCGACGTTCTCCCCGCCCACGAGCGCCTCCGCGACATCGGCCATGAAGTCGGCCTCGGCGGGGTGGTTCTCGGTGACCGGGTAGCTCGATCCGAACTCGGTCACCCCCGTGGCGCCGAATCCGGCCGCGATCTCCGCCACCAGGGTCTCGATCCGTGCCTTGATCTGGGACCGCACCGCCTGGGACAACGTGCGCATCGTGCCCCGCATGGTCACGGTCTGCGGCAACACGTTGAACGCCTCGCCGGCATCGAGCGCGCAGACCGACACCACGGCCGATTGCAGCGGATCGAGGTTGCGCGCCACGATGCTTTGCAGGGCGATAATCACGTGGCTTGCCACCAGCACGCTGTCGACGGCGTTGTGCGGCAGGGCCGCGTGGCCGCCCCTTCCCTCGATAGTAAGGGTGAACCGGTCGGTGGAGGCCATGATCGGCCCCGGCCGGATCGCGAAGGTGCCGACCTTCATGCCAGGGATGTTGTGCATCCCGTAGACCGATTCGACGCCGAACCGCTCCATCATCCCGTCCTCGACCATCGCCTCGCCGCCGCCGCCGCCCTCCTCGGCGGGCTGAAAGATCAGCACGGCGGCGCCATCGAAATCGCGGGTCTCGGCGAGGTATTTGGCGGCCCCGAGCAGCATGGCGGTGTGCCCGTCATGGCCGCAGGCATGCATCGTGCCCGCCACGGTAGAGCGGTAGGGCAGATCGCGCACCTCCTGGATCGGCAACGCGTCCATATCGGCGCGCAGGCCGATGGCGCGGTTGGAGGACCGGCCCTTGCCGCGGATCACCCCGACGATTCCGGTCCGGCCGATGCCGGTCACGACCTCGTCGCAGCCGAATGCCCGCAGTTGGTCGGCTACGAACCCGGCCGTGCGCTCGACGTCGTAGAGCAGTTCGGGATGGGCGTGCAGGTCGTGCCGCCACGCCTGCATTTCGTCGGCGAAATCGCGGATCCGTTCGAGGACGGGCATCGGTTCGGAACTCTCGGAGCCTGCGGGTCTCAGGACGACCAGCAAAGCCGGGGCCAGAGCCGGCGTCAACGGCTCCGCTTGGGGGTGCGGGTCTGCCGCGGCGTCCGGGTCTCAATCACTGCGTTACGCACTCCGCCAAGCTTCGCCTTATAATCAAGGTGCGATAGGGTCGCGATCCTCAACTTGAGGATGCATCCATGCGCTGGGCCGTACTGCTGTTCCTGGTGGCTCTCGCGGCACCGCTGCTGTTGTCGGCCTCGCCGGCTTCGGCGACGCCCGGGATGCTCAATGCACGTGGGTGCCACGGCCATCCGCGGCACTGCCACGCGCGCTCGGAATGGCGGACCAACCGGCGGGGTCGGCATTACGCCGCCGGCCGCTTCGTCCGGGATTGAGGCGCCGTGATGCGCTTCAGTCCCGGGAAGACCCTCGCCCTGGCGGCCCTGTCCGCGCTGGGATGGCTCTCGCTCGGTGCCCCGGATGCCGCGCGGGCCCGGGCCTGCGTCCAGCCGGAGGAGTCGAAGCTGGAAAGCCATCAGCACTATCGCAGCCGTCGGGACGAGTGCGACGTCCATGGTCCGGCAAAGTCGCTCGACGGCGGCAAGCCGGAGGGCGCCTCGGCGAAATGCCGCGACGGCACGTGGAGCTTCAGCCACTCCCGCAGCGGGACCTGCTCGGGTCATAAGGGCGTCGAGCGGTGGGAGAGCGGTGGCCTCATGGAGCCGCTGCCCGGCGGCGGAGCGAATCCGCACGCTGGAATCGAGACATCTCGGTGGGTCACCCTCCCTTTTACGGACTTGCGGATTCACATATCGGGTCCGGCAACACCAATTCGGGTGAAAACCCAATCCGCTTGATCGTGTGGAGGACCGCTGAGGGTGGATTTCCGCCGGTCTGCTTCCACGCAGTAATCTGTGGAAGCGGACATCGCTTCCGCGCCCGCTCACGACCCTTTGCGGACGCCGAGGACTTCCGCTTCAAGGTCGGCGCTGCTCGGTCGCTTCGGCCGCTTCCCGCTCTGGCGCCTGATCGATGACGATGAGCACAGAGGCGGTCAGTATGTTCCGGCCAGCCCCGTCGCGAACCTCAGCCCGATACTGGGCAGCGGGCCGTCCCTTGTGTTCAGCTCCAAGCATATCGGCCAACGTCTTACGGACCACCTCCCGCACAGCAGCCTCGTCCGGCAACTCATGGCCGACGTCATCTATGGAGACGATGCTGTTGAAAGTGTCGATGAAGAAGCGGGGCATCAGGTCCTCCCGGTCGCAGGCGGGAGCGCTCGCCTCACCCAGTCGCTAGCGCCTGAAGTTGATCGGCCGCCGATGCATTCCTGTGCCTTATACATCTTCAGAAAAATATAACTTACTTTGAAATACAGGAAAAATTATTTTTAAATTTCTACAATTTTGGGTAGAATTCCACATTCATATTATTGGAATATGACAATCATTACATATATTATAATTTAAAAACTGATTTAGATTAGAGTTTGCTTTCATATACAATTGTGTACTACCAGATTAACGTTCGGATGTTGGCGGAAAGAGGTCTTACAGTCCGCTTTCCTTAGCTTGGCCGAGCTGAAAGGAGGCGAATGTCCAATCCGCTGACCATGAAGCTCGAATACGGAGCCCGTCTGACAGACAATGACCGCGACGTCCTGCAGAACCTCACCAGAAGGACCCGCCGCATCGCGCGCCATTCGGACATCAGCCCTGAAGGCGAGCGGCCCGAGAACGTGCACCTCGTCGTGGAAGGCTTCGCCTGCCGCTACAAGACCCTTACCGATGGGCGGCGCCAGATCATGGCTTTCCTGGTGCCGGGAGACTTCTGTGACCTCCACGTCGCCATCCTTGGCCAGATGGACCACAGCATTGGCACCGGCTGGGGCTGTACCATCGTGGATATCCCGCGCTCGGCCATTGAGCATCTAACGGCTCACCACCCCCGCATCACACGAGCCCTCTGGTGGGCGACCCTAGTCGATGAGGGTACGCTACGGGCGTGGCTCGTGAACATGGGCCAACGCGACGCCGATCGGCAAATGGCGCATCTCGTCTGCGAGTTGCTCGTGCGCCTCAAGGTGGTCGGCCTCGCGACCCAGAACAGCTTCGAGTTTCCAATCACCCAGGAGGACCTCGCCGACACACTGGGGATCACCCCCGTACACGTGAACCGGGTCCTTCAGGACCTAAGAGGTCAGGGCCTGCTCGAATGGAGGAGCAAGCGCCTGCGCATCCCCGACGTGGCGCGGCTGATGGCGTTCGCTGAGTTTGATCCGAAATACCTGCATCTGAACCGGCGCGACGACGACGAACGTCCGCTCTCCGGCACGTTGTAGACTGGCTGCTGCGGAAGGTCTGCTCCCGGGAGAAGGCTTGATATCCGCTTCCCACCCCGAACTGTCGTTGCCGCACAGCTGACGAACGTTCGCTTCGGAGGAGCGCCAACAGCGATTCCGGGGGCCGGTCGGGTCGAAAGCAGCCGTCACAGGGGCAAGCTGATTGCGTTTCGACCCACGCGAGGTCGCCCGGCCCGATCTCGACAACGGAAGCCGACCCCCGGTTCACACCCCGGTAAGCCCGGGATGCGACCATGCCGCCGAGCGCGGGATCCCTGAATGACGAGTCTTGCCGGAACGCCGCTGCGCCGCGCGCAAGCCGGCCGCTCGCCCTTCGACAGCCCGACGCTGCTGATCGTGCTGGTTCTGGTCGCGCTGTTCGGCCTCTACGATCCGCGCAACCTCGCGCCGATCTTCGATCACCTGCGCCTGCCCGATACCGACGACATGATGCGCCTCGTCGGCGTACGTGATCTGCTGGCCGGCCAGGGCTGGTTCGATCCCGTGCAGCACCGGATGCTGCCGCCGGCGGGCATCCCCTCGCACTGGTCCCGCCTGATCGATCTGCCGATCGCGACTTTGATTCTGGCCTTCACGCCGATCCTCGGGCGGGCCGCGGCGGAGGGAGCCACCTGCGCCCTGTGGCCGGTCCTGCTGTTCGCCCTCTACGGCGTGTTGGCGGGCTTCGGGATGCGCCGCCTGTTCGGATGGCGCACGGCCCTGCTGGTCCTGTTCGTCGCGCCGCAGACCGCCGTGTTCCTGAACGTTTTCCAGTTTGGGCGGATCGACCATCACAACGCGCAACTCTGCGCCGTACTGGCGATCGCACTAGCGCTGGCGGATCCGGCCCGGCGGCTGCAGCGCGGGCTGCTGGCGGGAGCCGTCGCCGGCTTGTCGCTGGCGATCGGGTTGGAGGCCTTGCCGGTGATCGCAGCGGCCGGACTCCTCGTCCTCATCGATTGGGTGCGCGACGGCGAACGCGCCGCCGGCCTGCTCGCGGGCTACGGTTTCGGTATGTTCGGGTCGAGCACGCTGCTGTTCGGCCTGCAAACGGCACCGGACCTCTGGGGCGTGACGGCCTGCGATGCCCTGTCCCCGCCCTGGCTCCTGCTGGCCGCCGGCGCCGCCACGGTCGGCGGCGCGGCCCTAGTGGCCGGGCAATGCGAGGTTGGACGAACCGGGCGCTGCCTCGTTGCGGGCCTCGTCGGCGCCGGGATGGCGGTCGGCTTCCTTCGGATCGCGCCGTCCTGCCTGTCCGGCCCGTTCACCGGCATGGACGACCTCGTGCGCACGTCCTGGCTCGACCAAGTGGACGAGATGCGCAGCTTCCCGCACTTCCTGCGCAGCGAGCCGGATGTCGCGCTGTCCAACGTCATGCCGATCCTGGTCGCGGCGCTCTATGCCGTCGCTATGGCCCTGCGCGAGCGGGCGCCCGACCGCCGCCGCTTCTTCATCGTTGTGGCGGCCCTCATCGTCCCGGGCGCGCTGATCGCGCTGGGGCAGGCGCGGGGTATGTACGTCGCCGGGGCCTTCGTGCCGCTGCTCGGCGCGATCGCGCTCGACCGCGCCATCATGGCGCTGCGGATGCCCGGATCGGGACTGCACCGACTGGCGCTGGTCGTGCTGGCCTTGGCGATGCTGAGCAAGGCCTGGGTTCTCGTCACCGCTCCGCCGGCGCGTCTGCTGGCTCCGGCCACCATCGGGTCGCAGAGCGTGCCCGTTTCAAACTGGCGGGCCTGCACGGCGCCCGCCGCCTACGCGGCCCTCGACCGGCTGCCGCCGGGGATCGTGCTGGGCAGCATCGATCTCGGGCCGCCCCTCCTGCTGATGACCCATCATGCGGTCGTGGCAGCGCCGTACCATCGCAACCTCGTGGGGATGCGAGCCGCGATCGAGGCCGCGGAGGGGTCAGAGGCGACGCTGCGGCGGGTCACCCTGGCGCGCGGTGCCGATTACCTGCTGCTCTGCAAGACCGCCCTCGACCGGGCCGACGCCGGCAGGCCCGAACCCTTCGCGACGGATCTCGCCCGCGGCACCGTGCCCGCCCCGGACTGGCTCACGCCCCTCGCCGCCCTGCCGGACGGCTCGGCGCTCAGGATCTGGCGCATCCGCCGCGACTGATGCGACGCGCTCAGGCCACGCTCGAACGGGTCACAGAACCGCCGGCCCGGCGCAGGCGCAGCGCATTGCCGAGGACGAAGACGCTGGAGAACGCCATCGCGCCCGCGGCCAGGACCGGCGAGAGGGCCGGTCCGCCGAAGGGCACCAGCACGCCCGCCGCGATCGGGATCAGCGCGGCGTTGTAGGCGAAGGCCCAGAACAGGTTCTGGCGGATGTTGGCCATGACCGCCCGGGACAGCGCCAGCGCCTCCACCAGAGCATCGAGGGATCCCGACATCAGCACCACGTCGGCGCTCTCGACCGCGATGTCGGTTCCGGTGCCGATCGCGAGCCCGACGTCGGCCTCGGCCAAAGCCGGCGCGTCGTTGATGCCGTCGCCCACGTATGCCACGGGCCCGTGCTCCGCACGGAACCGCTGGACCGCGTCGACCTTCCCACCCGGCAGCACCCCGGCCGCCACGATGTCGATGCCCAGGCTCCGCGCGACGCCGGCCGCGGCGCCAGGATCGTCGCCCGTGACCATCGCGACCGCGAGGCCGCGCGCCTTCAGGTGCGCCACCGCCTCCCGGGCCCCGGCCTTCACGGGGTCGGCCACCGCCAGTACGGCGGCGTGGTGGCCGTCGAGGACGAGATGGATGGGGCTCCGGCCTTCAACCGACAGTTGCCCGGCGCGGGCCGTGAGGTCCGGGTCCGGGACAATGCCGAGCCGGTCGAGGAAGCGGGGCGCACCGAGCGCGACGTTTCGGCCCCCGACCCGGCCGAACACGCCGAATCCGTCGACTGCTTCGAAAGCGTCGGGCGCAATCACTTCGAGATCACGCGCCCGCGCCGCCGCCACGACGGCGCCGGCCAGCGGATGCTCGGAGCGCGTTTCGAGACCAGCGGCAAGCGCGAGGGCTTCGGTCTCCGAGAGGCCGGTCCGGGCGACGAGATCGGTCAGCCGCGGGCGGCCCTCGGTCAGTGTGCCGGTCTTGTCGAAGGCCACGAGGCGCACGTCGCGCAGGCGCTGCAAGGCCGCCCCGTCGCGGAACAGCACGCCCCGGGCGGCAGCCCGCCCAGTGCCGACCATGATGGCGGTCGGCGTGGCGAGGCCCATCGCGCAGGGGCAGGCGATGATCAGAACCGCCACGGCGTTGACCAGCGCCGTTCCCAAAGCGGGTGCGGGCCCCAGCAGAAGCCATCCGAGGAAGGTCGCGACCGCGATCGCAATCACCACCGGCACGAAGCGCCCCGTCACGCGATCGACCAGCGCCTGGATCGGTAGCTTGCCGCCCTGGGCCCGTTCCACCAGGGCGGTGATCTGCGCGAGCACCGTGGCGCCGCCCACCGCGTCGACCGTCAGGTCGAGGCTGCCGCGGCCGTTAAGGGTGCCGCCGACCGTCCGGTCGCCCGGCGCCTTGCGCACCGGGGCCGGTTCCCCGGTCACCATGCTCTCGTCGACATCGCTCGTGCCGGCGACCACCACGCCGTCGGCGGCGACGCGCTCGCCGGGGCGCACCCGGACCACGTCGCCAAGGCGGAGCGCGGCGAGCGGCACCTCGATCTCGGCATCGTCCCGGATCACCCGGGCGGTCTTCGGCGCAAGGTCCATCAACCGCGCGATGGCCTGCCCGGTCCGGCCCTTGGCCCGCGCCTCCAGGGTGCGGCCGAGCAGGATGAGCGTGACGATCAGCACGCTCGCCTCGAAATAGAGATGCGCCGCCCCCGCGGGCAGGAGGCCCGGCGTCAGGGTCGAGACCAAGGAGAAGAGGTAGGCGGCTCCCGCCCCCAGGGCGACCAGGGCGTTCATGTCTGGATGCCCGCGCAGCAGTCCCGGCACGCCGCGCAGAAAGAAGCGGCGGCCCGGCCCGGCAAGGACTAGGGTCGCCAGCACCGCCTGGATCAGGGCGGTCATGGATCCGCCGTGCAGGCCGGGCAGGACATGGCCGCCCATATCGAGGACCACCACGGGCGCGGAGAGGAGCGCCGCCGCGATCAGATCGCGATGCAGCAGCCGGGCCTCCTCGGCGCGGCGGGCTGCCGGATCGACGGATGTCTCGGCGTCGTTGGGGTGAGCGTCGTAGCCCGCCTCCGCCACCGCGGCCACGAGGTCGGGGATCGCCACCAGCCCCTCGGGATGCCGGACTGCGGCCCGCCCGGCGGCGAGGTTGACGCTGGCATCGGTCACGCCCGGCACCGCGGCCAGGGCCCGCTCGACCCGGCCGCCGCAGGACGCGCACGACATCCCGTCGATGACCAGCAGGCTCTGCACCTCGGGGACCGGTTAACCCGCATTCGCCAGCGCCGCCGCGGCCTCGGCCGGGCCGGCGTCTCCGCCGAGGACGAAACTGGCCCGATTGGTCGCGAGGTTGACCGCCACGTCCCGGGCCCCCGGAAGCGCGGCGAGTGCCTGCTCGACCCGCTTGACGCAGGACGCGCAGGACATCCCCTCGACGGGGATGTTCAGAGCGATGGGGGCCGGGAGGCCACCGGGTCGAATCGCAGTGTTCATGGCATCCAAGATGGGGATCGTCCGGGTGGGTCGACCAGGGGCTCGCCGGAAGTTGAACCGCATGGGCGGCATGTCCCTGCGCCGGATCGCCGATCGGGTTCCGTGCCGCCAACCGCCTAGCGGAAGGCGCGAGATTCGTTGCGAAGCGGCTCCGTTCCTCCAGCCTTGTGAGATCGGATGCCGTCGGCCAAGCTCAGGCCACCAGCGGAGGGAGATAGGCATGGCCGAGCCACTGACGATCTACGGCGATCCGGGCTCGGGAAACTGCCTGAAGGTCAAATGGGTCGCCGACCATCTCGGCAGCCCGGCGACGTGGCGCGACGTGGACGTGCCCGGCGGCGGGACCCGCCGGCCCGAGTTCCTGGCGCTCAACCCCGCCGGCCGGGTGCCTATCGTGGTCTTCCCCGACGGCGCCGTCCTGTCGGAATCGAACGCCATCATCATCCATCTCGCGGAGGGCTCGCCCCTGATCCCGCAGGCCCCGTTCGCCCGGGCGCGGATGCTGCAATGGATGTTCTGGGAGCAGTACAGCCACGAGCCCTACATCGCGGTCCGCCGCTACCAGCTCCACTACCTCAAGCGCGTGCCGGACGAGCTCGACCCGAAGCTCGCGGAACGGGGCGCCGACGCCCTGCGACTGATGGAAGAGACGCTCGAACGCTCCGCCTTCCTCGTGGGCGACGCCCTAACGCTCGCCGATGTGGCACTCGTGGCCTACACCCGCATGGCTCACGAGGGCGGCTTCGACCTCGCGGATTATTCGACGCTCCGGAGCTGGCTCGGGCGCGTCGAGGCCGGGCTCGGGATCGGCGCCTATGGCGGGCCGGCCTGATCGGCGGCGGCCGGTCGCACGGGGGCAGCGCCGTATTCCGGCAGGCTGACCCGCGCGACGGTCCCATGCCCGAGCGTACTCTCGATGGTGAGCCGCCCCCGGTGACGGTTGAGGCTGTGCTTGACGATGGCGAGCCCCAGGCCCGTGCCGCCGCGCGCCCGACTCGACGCCACGTCGATCCGGTAGAAGCGCTCGGTCAGCCGCGGAATGTGCTCCGGCGCGATACCCGGCCCGTCATCGGCCACCGACAGGACGATCCGGCGGCCGAGCCGAAGATCCTCCTCGCGGCTCAGCCCGACGCCAATCCGGCCGCCGCCGTACTTCACGGCGTTCTCGATCAGGTTCTCGATCACCCGGACGAGTTCGTCGGCATCGCCGGCAACGCGATAGGGGCCGTCGCCGTCCGTGAACCCGATCGTGGCACCGCGCGCCTCGGCGGGGGGCCCCTGGGCATCGACCATCTGGCGAGCCAGCGCTCCGAGATCGACCACGCCGGTGGGGGCCACGTGCTCGCGCAGCTCGATCCGCGAGAGCGAGAGCAGGTCGTCGATCAGCCGCGTCATCCGCAGCGCCTGGACCCGCATGATCTCGAGGAAGCGCTCGCGGGCCGGCACGTCCTCGCGGGCGGGACCCTGCAGGGTCTCGATGAAGCCGATCAGGGTGGCGAGCGGCGTGCGCAGCTCGTGGCTCGCATTGGCCACGAAATCGACCCGCATCGCCTCAAGGCGCCGGGCAGAGGTGAGGTCGCGCAGGAACAGCAGCGCGCTCAAGCCGGATCCGTCGGGCATCGGCAGGGCGCCGATCTGCACCTCGAAGGTCCGTTCCAGCGGCACACGGGTCGAGAGGGCGACACGACGGGGCAGGCCCGAACTCAGCACCGCCTCGACGCCGTCGAGCACCTCGGGGTCGCGAAGCGCGAAGGACAGGGGCCGGGCTTGATGCAGGGCCGGCAGCAGCGCCCGGGCGGCCGGGTTGGCCTCCACCACCAGGGTGCGCCGATCCACCAGGATGACCGGATCGGGCACGTGCGCGAGCAAAGCCTCGGCCAGACCGTGGCGCTGCGTGGTCGCGGCCGGCTGCGGCGGCGCCTGGACCGGGCCACGCCCGCCGAGACAGCCGCCGAGACAGATCGCGGCGAGACCGGCGAGGATCAGCGGGAGGTCGAGGCGTCCGGCGAGCGCGACTGCGAGACAGAGCAGGCCCGCGGCGATCGCGGCACCGGTCCAGGCCGGGGAACTGCGCAGGCGCTCGGACATGGCGGGCCGTCCGGTTCCGTCAGCGCGGTCCGGGCTCGTCGCGCCACGCTCGGCCGGAGGGGCCCGCGGTGCCTTCCGGAGGGCCGGGATCGCGTGCGCCGCCCGCGCGCTTCACGATCTCGTAGAGGCCGAGCATCGCGAGTGCGGTCACGAACGGCACCACGTAGTAGCATCCCCGGAACAGGAGCAGCGAGGTCAGCACCTCGTTGCGCGGCAGGCTCGACAGGGCGAGCAGCACCGTGGCCTCGAACACCCCGATTCCGCCCGGCGCGTTCGACGCGATGCCCAGCATGGCGGCCAGCACGTAGACCGCCAGGAAGGTGGTGAAGCCGATCGTCGTCTCCTGCGGCAGCAGGACGTAGAGCACCGCCGCCGCCGCGCAGACATCGCCGATGCCGACGAGCATCTGACCGATCGACACCGAGGCGCCCGGCAGTTCCAGGCGCCATTGCTTGACGGTGATGCTGCGCTTCTTGGCCGAGACCCAGGCGAGGTAGCCCAGCACCAGGGCGAGCGCCGCTAGACCCACGGACTGGTTGATCCGGATCGACGTGAAGGCCAGCCCGGCGAGCTGCCCCGCCTCGATGATCAGGCTGAGCCCCAGGACCACGCCCATGCCGAGCCAGAAGGTGAAGCCGGCGATCACCGTGAGCGCCGCGATCTTGGCGGTGCTCAGGCCCTGCCGGGCATAGATCCAGTAGCGGATGGTGCCGGCGGTCAGCAGCGGGAAGCCGAGGGTGAAGCTCACCGCGTAGCTGGTGAACGAGGCAAGCGCGGTGATCCGGTACGGCACCTTGATCTTAAGCTGGCGCAAGGCCAGCGCGTCGTAGCCGGTGAGGAACAGGTAGCTGATACCGACGAACAGGAAGGCAAGGCCGAGCTGCCGGCCGGTCGCCGCCGCGATCGCGGCGCGCACCTCGGCCCAGCTCACGCTCTGAACGAGCTTCCACAGCACGCCGAGGGAGACCGCGAACAGCACGATGCTGGCAGCCGTGCCGATCCAGGCATAGCGGCTGGCCAGGCTCTTGCGCTTTGCAGCCGCGGCCTCCTGCTGAACCGGCTCGGCCGGATCAGCCTGCTTCCGGTGCTGACCTTGAAAATTCATGCCGTTCGGCGTCCGCCCTTCCGGCTGCGCGGCCCGGCGCAAGGCCGTGGGCCCGTACCGGATGGTCCCGGACCGCGGCCCGTTGCCCCGCATGTAGGCCGAACCCACGCGCAAGGCCAGGGAAGGGACCACCGGAACGCGCGTTCTATCCTCAGCCGGTGGCCCGATCGAGGAGCGCGGCGGCGTCCGACAAGCCGCGCCGGATCCGGGCGGGCACCTCCGGCGCGGTGCAGACATAGGTCGGGCTCGGATGCGGGATCCGGATGATCGGCAGGCGGGGGCGCAGCAGGGTGATCGCCGGCGCCGCGTCCCCGGCATAGCGGCCGGCCAGGACCGCCACGGCAAGGTTGGGCAGCAGATCGAGCAGCGGCGCAAGATAGGGCGCCGCCGCCACGACCTCGGCCCGACGGGGTGCCCGATTGAGCGCGCCCTTGGCGTGGATCAGCCAGGGGACCGCGTTCCAGATCAGCGTGTCGGCACGGCTGAGCCCGGCCTCGGCGAGGAAGCGAAACAGGTTGGCGGCGGTGCCGTTCGCGCTGTCGCGGGTGACGAAGCCGGTGCGCAGCACGGCCGGGCCGGGTGTCTCCAGCAGGAGCAGCATCCGGGCCCCGACTCCGCCGTCCAGGGGGTCGGGCATGGGGACCGGGGCACCGCGCTCGGCGGAGATCCGTGCGGCGAGCGCCCGGATCGGTGCGATGTGCGGCGCCGCGATCAGCGCGCGGCGGGCCGCGAGGGCGACCGGATCGGCCAGCGATTTCGGCGCCTGCGGCTCAAGCGGCATCGAACCCCGGAACGATGGGGCCGAGGCGGCCCGACAGGCGAAAGCGCTCGACGCCATCTTCCCGGGCAAGCCGCGCGTCGAGGCCTGCCGTGCCGCCGAATTGGAAGCCGATTTGACTGGCATAGGCGGCGCAGGCGGCGCGCTTTCGGGCCTGGGCATCCGGATCGAGCGTCACCGCCGCCTCGGGAAGTTCCGCGAACAAGGCCGCGAGCGGCTCCCGGGGCGCAGCCTCGCGCACCGTGTAGGGGAAGTCGCGCCACCACAGGATGGGCAGGCGCGGATCGAAGCTGCGCAACGCCCGGACCGTCTGAACGTGATCGACATGGCCGCCGATCGCCTGCGGGGCGAGGAGGAGATCGGGTTTCTCCGTAGCGATCAGCTCCGCGAAGGCGGCGGCGAGGTCGGCCGCGATGCCGTCATCCAAGCGCGTCTCGGAAAACAGCTCCGGCGCGGAGCCGTAGCCCCGGTGCGGCGCCTCGCGGAACGGCAGGTGCACCGGCTGGGCGATGCCAAGCGCGGCGGCGGCGCGAACATCCTCGTCCCGGCGCAGGGCCATGTAGTCGATCTCGGCCGACAGCCCCTTGTCGAGTTGGCAGGCGAGCGCGAACCCTTTCGGGTCGGCGACGCTTCCGGTGAACAGCGTCGCCATCACCACCCGCCAGCCGCCCTGCGCGAGACGCGCCAGCAGGCCGCCACACGAGAAGGCCGCGTCATCGAGATGGGGCGAGAGGGCGAGCGCAGTGGGCATGGTTCACGGCCTGTCGGCTGGGGCGAAATCCAACCCTCGAGCTCATCCTGATCTGCCGGAGCGCAGCGGCGGCCTCGAAGGAGGGCTCCAGGGATTTCCGCATGCGATGGAGGCCTCCTTCGAGGCCCGCTGGCGCTGGCACCTCAGGATGAGGGGGCGGGTGGGAAATCCACGAATGGGTCGGCCCTCAGAGCAGGTGCGGCTCGGCCCGGAAGCGGCAGGTCGGATCGTCGGGTAGGTCCGTCGCGAAATCAGTGGCCGGGCTTTCGCCCCGCACCTGCGCGTAGACCTCCATGATCTGCCGCCCGACCGCATGCCAGGAATAGACCCGCCGGCACTCCTCCAGACCTGCGGTCGCGAGGCGGCGGCGCAGATCCGCATCCGTAATGACCCGGGTTAGGGCAGCGGCCTGCGCGGGCACGTCGCCCGGATTGGTGAGCAGCCCGTTCTCCCCGTCGCGCAGGCAGTCCGAGACGCCGACCGCGTGGCATGAGACCGTGGCGAGCCCGGCCGCCAGCGCTTCCAGGATCGTGTTGGAGAACCCCTCCGCGTAGGTCGGCGAGACGAACACGTCGGCGCGGCGGTAGAGATCGGGCACGGAGCCGTATTCCGCATAGCCCGTGAAGGCGATCTCGCGCTCCGAGAAGGCGTGCTCCGCCGCCAGTGCCTGGGCCGGCTCCACATCCGGCCCGATCCCCGAGATGGTCGCGGCAAACGGCGTGCCCTGCTCCCGCAGGATCGCCAGCGCGTTGATGAAGTCGAGCACGCCTTTCCGGCGGTCGACCCGGCCGTGATAGAACAGCCGCACCGGCCCAGCATGGGGCGCCGGCAGCCCGTCGGGCGTGCCCTGCGCGAACCGGTCGGTATCGACCGCCCCGGGCACGATGGTGAACCGGGCCGGGTCCGACCCGAGGCGCCCGCAGACCTCGTCCACGAAGGAGGCGCCGCCGATCAGCAGCGCATTGGCGTGGGCCAGCACCTCGCACATGGCGACGCGATGGGTCTCGCAGCAGGAGCCGACCCAGTGGCCGTCGCCGCCCTGGATCGAGACCACGCTCGGCACCCCGAGCTTGCGGGCGGCGAGCAGCACTGCCCAGCCGGTCGGGTAGCCGTACTGCGCGTGCAGGATGTCGAAGGGTTTGTGCGCGTGCTCCCGGGCGATCGCGTCCACCATCGTGGCGATGTCGCGCTCGAAATCGCCGGAGGTCTGCTCGCCCAGCTGCTCCAGGCCGATCACCCGTACGCCCGGCACGGGCGGCGGCGGCCCACCGCCGTAGACCCGGGTGCCGAAGGCATCGCCGCGGTACTGCGAGATCATCGTGACGTCATGCCCGGCGCCGACGAGCTCGCGCAGGAGGTTCTGCGCGTAGACGCTCATGCCCGAGATCGCTGGGAAGTAGCGGCGGCTGAGGAAGAGGATTCTCATGCTTGCACGCGGTCCAAGGCGTGGGCCGGACGGAATCCCCTCCCCCTTGCGGGGAGGGGTAGGGGTGGGAGTGGCGCAAGAGGCACCGCCACGCCCAATCCTGAAGCACCCCCACCTTCGGCTCCTCCCCGCAAGCTTGAGCGATCCCGGGCAAGCCCGGGGTCGCCAGGGGAGGAGAGAAGCGCATACGCCATCACTGCCATTGCCGCCGCGTCTCCTGCTCGCCGGCCAGCACCGGACCAGGGCGGCGGCAGCCGCGCAGATACTCCAGCGCCTGCGGGATCATCACGTCGGCCCGGTGGCTCTCGCGGGAGAGTTCGACACAGATCAGCTTGCCGAAGCCGATTTCTTCCAGCGCTTCCAGCACCCCGGGCACGTCCATGTCGCCCTCGCCGAAGGGCAGGTGGATGTGGCTGCCGCGCTTCATGTCCTCGATCGCCACCGTACCGATCCGGCCGGCGAATTCCCGCACGGCAACCGCGGGCTCGCGCTCGCCCGTGACGAGGCAGTGCCCGGTATCGAGGGCGAGCTTTAGCCCCGGAATGTCCAGGGCGGCGTAATCGTCGAGCGTCTCGATCAGCATGCCGGGCTCCGGCTCCAAGCAGGGCACGACCCCGGCCTCGGCAGCGAAATCCGCGACGTCGTGCAGCCCCTCGGCCAGCCAGCGCCGGGCCTCGTCGTGATCGACCCCGGGCTTCGGCACGCCGGCCCAGAACGACACCGCCTCGGCCGACAGCATCGCGCCGATCTCGACAGCCCGCTTGAGGAAGCCGACCCGCCGGGCGCGGCCCGCAGCGTCGGCGGTGACCAAAGTCGGCTCGTGCTTGGCATTGGGATCGAGCAGGAAGCGAGCGCCGGTCTCGATGACGCAGGTCAGCTCCAGCTTCTCCAGCAGGCTGGCCACGCGGCCCGCCTCCGCCGCCCAGGTGTCGGAGAACGGGTCGAGGTGGTGGATGTCGAGGGTCAGCGCCACCCCGTCGTAGCCCGCGACCTTGATCAGGTGGAGCGCGTCGTCGAGGCGGTGGTTGGCTGCGCCGTTGGTGTTGTAGGCGAACCGGAGCGTCACGCAGCCCTCCCCTTCCGCTCGGCGAGCCGGAATGGCGCGTGATGCGATTCCGGCTCACGGTAGAGCGGATAGTGCCGCCCGACGATCTGCTCGGCGAGGGCGGTGTCGAACAGCGGCTGGCCGCCCAATCGATCCAGGGCTTCCGGGGTGAGGCGAACCGGACGCAGGGTCTCGCTCTCGGCGCCGAACCGGATCAGCGGGTGATCACGGTCGATGAGCTTCTGCGTGTTGCGCTCGCCGATCCGGTAGTAGCTCATGGTCTCGACCTCGAGCCCCGGCACGATCGCCTTGACCACACCGACCCCGCCGCCGGGAGGCGAGCACTCGACGTAGAGCACGTCGAACCCCGCCTCCAGCAGCCGATCGCAGGCGATCTTGCCGCGCGCATGGCCGTCGGCCGCCGGGGTGGAGGGCAGCTCCGAGAAACGCTTGGAGCTCCGCTCGGAATAGACCGTGTCGGCGAGTACGGTGCGCAGGTCGGCGGCCGGCAGCTCGATCCATTCGAGCATCGCCTGGAGGGCGCGGCTTTCCTCAAGGTCCAGGCTCGGCAGCGCCTTCTGGATGAACGCATCGATGTAGCCCGGCGGGGTCACGGTGGCGGCCATATCGAGGGGGCCGTGCCCGAAGGTCTTGCGCACCCGCGCGGCCTGGAATTCCAGCAGCGCCTTGCGCAGGGCCCGGTCCCGATCCGGATCGCAGGCCTCGCCGCAAGCCGAGAGGGCGATCGGCGCCGGTGTGCGCGCAGGATCCTCGTCGTAGCCGACGACGTAGAGGTTGGTCAGGGCGAACTGGTCGGTGGCGAATTTCGGCAGCGCCCGGATGCCGAGATCCTTCAGCCGCGCCAGCATCGCGGCGTTCTCCGGCCCGATGCCGTCCAGATCGAGCATCACGCCCTGGTCCAGCGCCCGGAACAGCAAGCCGTTGCCGTCCCGCTGCAGCAACTCCAGCACACCGTGGCCGAGGGCGAAGGGCACGTCCGGGCCAGCGCCGAGGCCGTTGGTGATCAGGTTGGTGAAGGGCTTGTAGCCTTCCGACAGCTCGAAATAATCGGTGGCCGCGATGTCGAGCGGCATCAGCACGATCTCGCCTGTGGCGTGCCGGACGCTGGGTGTCCATTCGAGCACCGTGTCGCGGTCGACCGGTGAGCCCGCGGGCAGGCAGAGGGTCAGCGGATCGGCGACGGACTTCGCACCATAGACGCGGGCGAGGTCGTTGTAGCTCGCCCGCTCCTTGGCCCTCGGCAGCACGGCCAGCGACGGCATCAGGTTCTCGGCGATCTCGGCGACGGCGCCGATCAGCGCCTCGTCGTCGGTGGCGCCGTAGCCGATCCCGGACGGCATGGCGCCGACGAAGAACGGGTCGTCCAGGAACAAGGCCACGAACCAGACCGGAACGCCGGTGCGATCGAGCGGCGCCAGCGGGAAGCCGACGATGCGGCCCTCCGGCAGGACGTCGAGATAAGCCTTGACCGGATCGGGCAGCGACGCGGGCAGGCCCTCGATCTGGCGCTTGGCGCCGAAACGGTAGGGGCGCGGTGCCTTGATCCGCTCGTGGCGGGCGCGGTCGTCCTGATCGTGGAAGGCGTCTGGGTTGCTCAAGTCGTGTTCCTGTCTGGCTCGAACCGTCGCTTTCGCCCCATTCCATCCATCCCCCTCATCCTGAGGTGCCGGAGCACAGCGGAGGCCTCGAAGGAGGGCTCCAGGGATCGCGGCGCCTTCTGGAGCCCTCCTTCGAGGCCCGCTTCGCGGTCACCTCAGGATGAGAGGGTGAGTGGGAGATGCTTGGTTGGTTCCGTGATCGAATATCCTGTCCGCTACCCCTGCCCGTAGGCGCGGGCGACGAGCCGCATCGTGTGAAGGTCGCGGGACGCCGCGTACGCAGCCCGTTCCTCGGGCCGGCGCAGGGCCGAGCCGAAGGCGCGCACCTGCTCGGTGAACGGCGAGCTGTCGGCGTCGAAGGCGAGCGGCTCCGCGCGGCCGCTGGTGCCGTCGATGAAGGTCAGCGACCCACCGGCGGTCTGGCCCATCGTGTTCTCAGCCACGAGCATCCCCTTCGTGCCGACCACCTCCAGGCGGCGGCGGGGCAGCGCGTTGGGGCAATTGTAGGCGACGTGCAGGCTCGCCAGTGCACCGCCCGCGGTCTGCCCGATCAGCAGGGCACCGTCGTCGACTGCGTAATCCTGGGCCTTGATCTGGGTCAGGGCCGCGATGGTGGTGATCGGCTCGCCCGTCAGGAAATCCACGAGATCGATCCCGTGCGGCGCGAGGTCCATCAGCGCGCCGCCCCCGGCCTGGGCGGCGTCGATCCGCCAGTTCGGCTGACCGGCCTCCGACCAGTCGCGTCCGAGCCAGCAGGCGTAGACGATCCGCACGGCCGTCACCGTTCCCAGCCGCCCGGCCTCGACCTGAGCACGGATCATCCGGTGTGCCGGGTGGTGCCGCTGATCGAACGCCGTCCCGTAGAAGATTTTTTGGGATTCGACCGCCCGGGCGATGGCGTCCGCGTCAGCGAGGGTGGCGGCCATGGGCTTCTCGCACAGCACCGCTTTGCCTGCGGCGGCCAGCGCCTCGACGGCGCCGCGGTGCAGATGGTTCGGCGTCGCCACGTAGACCGCCTCGACCTCGGGCTCGGCGATCAGGCCGGCGAGGTCGGCATGCCCCCGGGCGCCCGCCTGCTCAGCCGCCGCGCGACTTGTCGGATCCGGATCACAGACCGCGATCAGACGATGGCCGGCGGCTCGGATGCCGGGCTCCATGTAGTCGCGGGCAACCCAGCCGTAGCCGACGATGCCCCAGCCGACCGCGTCCATCACCAGCGCTCCGGCAAGTCAACGAACTCGCGGACGCGGACGCGCTGCGTTTCCGGCGCATCCAGGGCGCCCTCGAAGGTCAGATGCTCGGGGCCGGCGGAGTGCAGTGGATAGGTGGCACGGGGAGCGTATTCCGCCTGGTAGCGCTCCGAGGGCCAGCGGATGGCGTAGCCATCGCCCTCCGGCGCGTAGAGCGGATTCAGACGCAGCACGGTGCCGGGCTTCGGCAAGGTGAGGCCGTCGACCAGTGCGCGGGGCGCCGGTCGCATCCCGGGTCCGCACACAACCGAAAAGGCTTCGCAGGTCCGCAGGGCGGTGGGCTCCCGCGGCGCCGGTGCCCGGACCTCGACGAGCGCCCGCGTCAGCTCCGCATCGTCGTACACGAGGGCGTCGGGGAAGAGGTCCGCGATCTCCTCGGCGGTGACCGCCCGTCCGGCCGAGAAGCCCGGGCAGTCGCGATTGTGGATATGGCTCAGCGCCAACCAGCCGTCGTCACCGGCGTTCTGGCGCAGGCATTCGAGCAGGACCGCCTTGTCGTCGAGGAAGTAGAAGGCATCGTTGCAGGCAACGAGATCGACCGGCGCACCCGGGATCGGCCAATGGGCTGAGCCGGCATCGAAGCAGACGAGCTGCGCCGTCTCACCGACGACCCAGTGGCGCGCGACCCACAGCTTGGCGAAGACCACGTCGGCCCCCGAGACCTTGCAACCGCGCCGCTGCAGCTCGCGCAGATAGTGGCCGATGCCGCAGGCGAATTCGAAGACGCAGATGGGATCGTTCCAGTGCGCCTCCAGCAGCGACAGACCGGCCAGGAAGGTCGGATCGCTCCAGCGATGCAGGAAATAATCGCCAACGCGGCCCCAGCCGAGACCGTGCACAGCATCGCGCAGGGTAGCGGTACGCCGATCCTTGATGAGCTGGATGATCCCGGCAGGGTCGGCGGGCGGGCCGTTCCACCAATCGTCCTGATCGACCAGCAGGGCGGCCAGCGCTTCATCGGCCTCGCCCGCGTCGAGATGGGCCAGGACCCGCTCGACCAGCGCCTCGCGGTTCACGCGCAGGTACGGGATCCCGTCGATCACGGGCCAGCGCGCACCCGTTCCCGCGTCCCGCAGGGCATGCGGGCCGTCGGCCTTCAACGGATTGCCGGTCTGCGGCGAGGTGAGTTCGAACGGGATCATGGCTCTCTGGACCGACCGGGCAGATGGGCCACCGGGTCCGGCGATCAAGGCAACAGATGCGATCAAGGTAGAGGCGATCAAGGAATGCGCATGTCGGCGAGGACGCGATCGTGGAAGCCCTTCACGGGGCCGGCATGGACCAGCTCCCACTCGTCGAGCACCATCCCCATGGTGGTCGAGGCGCCGCGCAGGTGCTGGGCGATCTGGAGCACCCGGTCGATGCAGTCCGCCGCATGGAAGGCACGCCCCTCCCCGGTGGCATCATCCGGTAGGACCGCGCGGGCGCGCTCGACCTGGGTTCGAAGGGGCTCGTCGAGTTCGGCGAGCGCCCAGGCCGTGGTGGTGGCCATGATCGGCCCGAGATGGTCGCCGAGCAGCATCTCGCCGGTGAAGCCGGCATCCGGCATGGCGGCGTTGTGGAAATGGTGGGCCATCGCGGCCAGGAACACGGTGCCGGGATCGGCCCGATAGAACGGGCTTAGGCACACGCCGTAAGCCGCCACGATCAGGCAATGCTCGGCGTGGTTCTCCGGCGGCTCCAGCAGGATGCGGGCACGACCGGGGCAGGTGACGCCGGCTCGTGGCTGTTGCGCCAAGGCAGCGACGAAGCCCGGGAGGGAACCGAACGCGGCCTGCGGACCCGGAGCGAGCCGCGCCCGCAGGCGGGCCCGTAGATCCGAATCGAGTTCGCCGGTCACGGCGTCGAAGCCCGCAATCAGCACCGCGGACGCCGCCTCTTCCGTCAGGCCGGCCGCGGTCAGGAAGGCCGCGTCCAGGTCACAGAGACGGGTGGCCGCGAGTGTGATGGCGGTGATGTCGAGAGCGACGTCGTCGGGCGAGGCACCACCGGTGAGACGCCCCCACCCCTGCGCGAACAGCCGCTCCGCAATCGAGCCGGTACGGCCCGCGGAGCGCACGCGCTTGAGGTCGTTCATTTCAATGAGAAGATCGCGCAAAGCTTCCGGCGCGGCGACGCCGGACTGCGGCGGGTAGGTCTCGCTTGGCATCTTCTCTTTCGACCGAATGAGGCTTGTACGCCCTCACAGGCAGCTCGAACGAAGGTTCATTTGAACGCTGGTTCCCTCTCCCGTTCGGGAGAGGGAGTCGGTTGCGGCCCGTCATCGACACTGTGGCCGCCACTGGATCATACCGTTTTCCTTCGCGCGCCCGCAGCGGCGATCGAAAGACTTAGCGATATGCCTCAGTGCACGCCCAGCCAGTCGTGCAGCATCTTCTCCTGCTTGCCGAAGGCATGCTCCGGCCCGCGGCCGTTCTTGACCATCGGGGCCTTGAAGAACGTGGAGAGCTGCTCCTGCACACCGCCGTCGCCGCGGGTGTGGGCGAGGTCGAGCACGCGGGCGATCTCGATCACCAGCGGCGCCGCCAGAATCGAGTCCTTGCAGAGGAAGTTCACCTTCACCTGCATCCGCTGACCCATGAAGCCGGTGACGTCGATGTTGTCCCAGGCTTCCTTGTCGTCGCCGCGCGGGCGGTAATAGTGGATGTGCACGAGGTGGTCCTCGACCGGGTAGCCGAGGATCGAGTCGAGCACGGTGCCCTTGGTGTTCAGCTTCGACTGGAGCGAGTTCGGATCGTTCAGGGCGAGGCCGTCGCGATTGCCGAGGATGTTGGTCGAGAACCAGCCGTCGACGTGCAGCGCGCGGGCCTTGAAGGCGGGGGCGAGCACGGTCTTCATCATGGTCTGGCCAGTCTTGCCGTCCTTGCCGGCGACCGGCACGTTCAGCTCCTTGGCGAGTTCGAGGAGCGCCGGAACATCGGCGGCCACGCTCGGGGTGAAGTTGGCGTACGGGATGCCGCTCTTGATCGCCGCGTAGGCGTAGAGCATCGCGGGCGAGATCGCCTCGTCGCTCGAATCCAGGCCCTTCTCGAAGGCCTCGGTCGAGTTCAGGGTCGGGTCGTTCAGGTCGGGCCAGCGCTCCGTCGAGGCGAGGTTCACCACGACCACGTCGTCGAGGTTGCTCTCCTTCTGGAAGCGCCGCAGGTCGTTGGCGATGACCGAGACCGCCTCACGGTGGTCCTTGGCGACGATGCGGTTCTGGCCGTCGATATTCTTGCAAAACTTGGCGCTGCCGACCGCCGGCCAGGGCGTGATGCCCTTCAGGGCACCGGCGCCGTCCTCGATGTCGTCCTTCGACAGGACGCCGTGGCCGCTCGCGGCGGTGGCGAGATCGTCGCCGTTCAGGTCCCATCCGCCGAAGACGAGGTCCTTGTAATCGGCCAAGCCCGCTACGGAGAGGCCGGCGAGCGGGAGCCCGTCGAGCCGGTTCGAACCGGATTTGATCATTTCGATACCGGCGATGGCGGTGGTGGCGACGGCGCCACCCATGCCAACGAACGCGACACCGACGCGGCGACCGGACTGCATGCTCATTGGAAAAAGTTGTCCTTGTGGGGACGCGGGTGGCGTCTTGAAGGGTCCGTCGCGGGACGGAAAGTTCACCCCCCCGGGGTCGTACCTAACTGGCTCACCGCTGCGGCGTTCCAAGCCAAATGCGACAACGTTGCCCCTTCATGACACGTATTTCGCGAGAGCAGACGGTGCTCTCAGCGCGAGACAACACGCCAAAACAAGACCTTGGCGCCGCCGACAATCGTGACGGATCGGGAGCGGTTCCGACTGGGGTTGCGGCGGTCCGCGTCCTTAAGGCGCCCCTAAAGCGAACGGTTAACCCTTCGTTGACCGTGCCACGCTTGGATCACGGCGTCGTCCCATTCTGGTCACGGCCGGCGCCGATACGGCCGCCGATCAAAGGAGCCCGGCCACAAGAATCTGGGCCGACGCAAGGACCGATCTGAGAAGGACCAATGATGGGGGTTTTCCCGGAGCCGGCGCATCGCGCCGACGACGTGAGTCGACTCGTGCCGAACGCGAGCCGTTTCGAGATTGAAGCCGTGGCGTGGCTGCCGCGGGCCGGCCGTGGGATACGGTGCCGGTCGGACCGCCGCTCGGGCCGGGACCGGCTTCGCCAGGTCTCGGGGACGCTGGCCCTGGGTCTCGTGGCCGGGTTCGGATTACCGCAGGCCGCCTTCGCGCCCGCCTATTTCGCCCCCGCCGCCCAGGCTCACGACCGGGTCGACACCAGCCCGCGCGCGGCCCAGGTCCTCGCGGCACAGACACCGGCGCCGGAAGCCGTGGCACCGGAGCTCTCGGCCCAGGACATGGCCCTGCGCTCGACGCTCGATCAGGATCTGTCGCTGGACCTGCAACAGCAGGATGCCGCGACCGATGCCGCGCTCCGGTGGAATGGTCTGCCGGTGCCGGAGCAGGAGCCTGCGACGACCGCGCTGATCCAGGACGAACTCGCCGCCCTTCCGCGGGTGACGCAGGAGCAAGGCTCCGACGCCGTGCGGTTCGGCGAGCGCTCCGTGCCGCGCAAGGTGGTCGACACGATCGTGAAGGCCTCCGACCAGGCAGGCGTCGATCCCGTCTACATGATGGCGCTGGCCGACAAGGAGTCGAGCTTCGAAACGGACGCCAAGGCCGCGACCTCCTCGGCGCAGGGTCTGTTCCAGTTCGTCGCCCGGACGTGGCTGGAGATGATCCGCGATTACGGCGCCCGCTACGGGCTCGCCGAGGAGGCCGCCGCCGTGAAGGGCCGGGGCTCCGCGATCACGGTCGCCGGCACCATGCGGGCGCGGGTGCTCGGCCTGCGCAACGATCCGCGCGTGGCGGCCCTGATGGCGGCCGAACTGATCAAGCGCGATCGCGAGCGGATCGAGGCCCGGGTCGGCCGGGCGCTGACCACGACCGAGCTCTACCTCGCGCATTTCCTCGGCACGGCGAGCGCCGGGCGCTTCCTCTCGCTCTCATCCGAGAAGCCCGACGAGGTGGCCGGCCGTGCCTTCCGCAGTGCCGCCCGGGCCAATCGCAGCCTGTTCACCGAGGCGGACGGCGGCAAGCGTCGCAGCCTGAC
Source organism: Methylobacterium sp. E-065 (assembly GCF_022829605.1). Lineage (GTDB taxonomy): Bacteria > Pseudomonadota > Alphaproteobacteria > Rhizobiales > Beijerinckiaceae > Methylobacterium. The sequence continues at coordinate 36,839 of NZ_JAKSYD010000175.1, forward strand.
CGTCTCCGAGCTGCACGACCGGCTCGACGGCATGATCGACCGGCGGCTCAACCGCTACCAGGGCGTCGCCGCGGTGGCGGAGGCCCTCGACAAGGCACCGGCGCAGACCGACATTGCCACCAGTGAGGACGCTGGCCAAGCGGCCACCACCCGTCGCGTCGAGGTGACGGAGGCGTTGCCGCCCGACGGGGTGTGACGGTCGTTCCGCCTCAATGCCCCGCCGGCGCCCCGCCCCCGAGCCTGACGCTTTTCAAGCTCAGCGCGATCGGCACTGCGCAGGCGGCCACCAGTCCGAGCACCCAGAACACGTCGATATACGCCCAGTAGGCGACCTCTGTGCTCAGCACGCTGCCGATCCACGCGGTCGCTTGGTTCTGCGCCTCGACGCCGACATAGCCGTGCTCGGAGAAGTACTGCGTCGCACGCCGCATCGTCTCCTGATAGGCGGGCTCGGCCGGGTTGATGTTCTCGACCAGCCGGCTCTGATGGAACTGGCTCCGGTAGGCCAGAATGTTCTGGGCCAGTGAGACGCCCATCGAGCCGCCGACGTTGCGGGCGACGTTGATCAGCGCCGAGGCCTGATCGGTCTGGTCCTTGCGGATGCCCTCGTAGGAGGCCGAGGTGATCGACAGGAACACCATCGGCAGGCCGATGCCGATCCAGACCCGCGACCATGCGAAGAACGCGAAGGTCGTGGTGCCGCTGATCCGCGTCAGGTCGTACATCCCGAGCGCCACGATGGTCATGCCGGCAGCGATCAGCCATTTCGGCTGCACGTAAGCCGAGACGCGCCCGGTCAGGAACATCATCACCACCGTGACGATGCCGCCGGGGCCCAGGACGAGGCCCGACAGGGTCGCGGTGTAGCCGTAATATTCCTGCGTGATCTGCGGGATGAACTGCGTGGTCGAGATCAGGATCGCGCCGGTGAACATCATCACCACGAAGCAGGATCCGAACTGACGGTTGCCGATGAGCCGAAGGTCGACGGCCGGATTCTTGGCCTTCAGCAGCCACGGGATCATGGCGACGAACGAGACCACCATCAGCACGCCGGATACGTTCATCAACGTCGAGGTGCCGAACCAGTCCTTCCGCTGACCCTCGTCGAGGATCACCTCGAGCGAGCCCAGGAACACGGCGACCAGCAGGAAGCCAACGATGTCGAAGCGGATGCCCTTGCGCACCAGGGCGCGCCGCTCCTTCTTGGCCGCGTCGCTATCCTCGATCAGCCAGTACATCAGTCCGAGGGCGAGCACGCCGACGGGTCCGTTGATCAGGAAGCACCAGTGCCAGGAGGCGTTGTCGGACAGCCAGCCGCCGAGCGTCGGGCCGATCACCGGCGCGACCACGATGGCGACGCCGTAGAGCGCGAAGGCCTGCCCCCGCTTCTCGGGCGGGAAGGAATCCGCCAGGATCGACTGTGCGAGCGGTGCCATGCCGCCACCGCCGAGCCCCTGCAGCACGCGGAAGAACAGGAGCGATTCCAGGCTCCAGGCGAAGCCGCACAGGATCGACGAGATCGTGAACAGCCCCACCGACCACATGAAGAAGGCCTTGCGGCCGTAGCGTTTGGCCAGAAAGCTTGAGGCCGTCAGCGTGATCGCGTTGGCCACGAGGTAGCTCGTCACCACCCAGGCCGCCTCGTCGGGACCGACCGCAAGGCCGCCCGAAATGTAACGGAGCGCGACATTGGCGATGGTGGTGTCGAGCACCTCCATGAAGGTCGCCAGCGCCACGACGCCCGCGATCAGCCAGGGATTGTGGCCGCCCGGCGCCTTGCCGGAGGACGACTTGCCCCCGGTGGACTTGTTCGAGGCGGACTTGCCAGCCACGGGGCTCACCGCACCGTGACGGTCGGGACGACCGACATGCCCGGGCCGATCGCCACGTCCTTCGGCCAGTCCTTGACCACGATCTTGACCGGGATGCGCTGGGTCACCTTCACGTAATTGCCGGTGGCGTTCTGGGCCGGCAGAAGGCTGAAGGCGGTGCCGGATCCCGGCTGGACCGAGGCCACGGTGCCGTGGATCTTGCGGGCCGGATACGCATCGATCGCGAGAGCAACCGGCTGCCCCGGGCGCATGTCGTTGATCTGGGTCTCCTTGAAATTCGCGGTGACCCAGATGTCGTCGGGTACGAAGGTCGCGAGGGTCTGGCCCGCCTGGGCGAGCTGCCCGATGCCACCGGTGAGCCGCACGACGCGACCGGACTGGACGGAGCGGATCGTCGTGTAGCCGAGGTTCAGCTCGGCCTGCTCGACCTGTGCCGTGTCGCGGGCAAGCTGCGCCTGCGTCGAGGCCTTCTGGGCCTCAAGCGAGCCGATCTGCTTCTGCGCCGCGACCACGCTGGCATTGGCACTCTGGACCGAGGCCTGACGCTGCTGGAGCGTCGAGGTCGCCGATTGCGATTGCTGGATCGATCCCGAGCCGCGTTCGGCGAGGTCCTTGTAGCGGGCTGCATCCTCCTGGGCGAATTTGAGGGCCGCCTCGGCGGTGGCGACCTGCGCCTTCGACACGTCGATATTGGCGTTCTGGGCCTGGATCTGGGCATCGATGTTCTTGATCGCGGCCTGATCAGCCTCGACCTGCGCCTTCGCCTGATCGAGGGCGATCTGGTAGTCGCGCTGATAGATCTGGAACAGGATCTGGCCGGCCTCGACGTGCTGGTTATCCGTCACCGGCACGTCGACGAGGTAGCCGCCGACCTTGGGCTGGATCGAGATGCTGCGGGCATCGACGAAGGCGTCGTCGGTGTTCTCGTACGGGTGCATGTACAGCAGCCAGTAGAAGAAGATCCCGACGCCGAGGGCGATGACCGCGAGACCGCCGAGCAGGACAGCGAACGGGTGGCGCCGCACGATATTGGGACGGCGCTGGCCGTCCTCGGCCTCGTCATCCCCGTCGTCGTCCTGCGCCGCGCCGCCGTCGCCTTTGCCGTCGGTCTGGGCAGACGGGTCCTCGTCCTCCGACCCAGGCTTGCGCGCCGTTTTGGACCCGCCGAGATCCAGGACATCGCGGTCCGGGGCATCGCGGTCGCCGGTTCCAGTCCGGCTGTCGGCTGGCCGCGCGCGTGCCTCGGCCTCGGAGGCCTGCCGCTGATCGTCAAGCATGGGAAGTCGTCGCCCGATGGGCCGATCGCCTCGCGGCGACCGGGCACTGCACATCGCCCGCCTCGACCTTCACAAGCCCGGGACCGGCCCAAGGTTCCGTGACGGTTCGCCAAGGCCCAGGAACGCTTGCCGCAGTGCGGCGTTCTGCGCCGGGAACCTGTGCCTTTTACGGCATCGGAGTTTCGGAGTTTTGCCATGACCAGCAGTTCTGCTCCGCAGCGCGGACCGACAGGAAACTCCCCCAGCGGCATTCCGCTGGTCGGCGTAGCGCGCCTCGACGCGATGAGCGCAGCGCTCGCCCGCAACTGGTGGCTGGTGGCCCTGCGCGGCGTCGTCGCGATGCTGTTCGGCGCCCTCGCTTTCGTCGCACCGGGCGCGTTCGTGCTGTCCCTTGTCCTGTTCTTCGCGGCCTACACGTTGACCGACGGCATCTTCGCCATCCTGGGCGCGATCCGGGCCGCGCAGCATCACGAGCGCTGGGGCTTCCTGCTCCTAGAGGGGATCGTCGACATCGTCGTGGCCGTCGCCGCCGTGCTGGTCCCGGCGGCGGCCGTCTGGGCCTTCGTTCTCCTGCTCGCGGGTTGGGCGCTCGTGACCGGTGGCCTGATGATCGCGGCGGCGTTCCGCCTGCATCTCCATTACGGGCGCTGGTGGCTGATCCTCGGGGGCGTCGTCTCGATCCTGTTCGGGATCGCGCTGTTGATCGAGCCGGGCATGTCGGCTTTGGTGCTGACGTGGTGGATCGGCAGCTACAGCTTCGCCTTCGGCGTGCTGCTCCTGATCCTCGCGTTCAAGCTGCGCAGCCGACACGGCGCTGCGGGTCAGCCCCTGTCGCCGTCCGGGCGTTAACCTGATCGGATGATGGTGTGCGTCGCGGCGACGGAAGGACAAGGCCCCCGATGAGGCTTAGTATAGATCCTCGTCCGGCATGATCGTCCCTGGAATCCGCACGCGATGACACCTGACGCGCCGGAGAGCGCCCCGGTCGACAGGCCGTCAATGCAGAACGCCGGGCACGACCAGGGATCCGGCCCACCGGATCCCCGCTCGGCGGCCCGGGAGGCGCGCCGTGCTGCCGGCGATTTGACCCGCAGCCTGTGGTCCCTGATCGTGGCAGGCGGGCTGGGTGTCGCTGGGGCAGGTCGCTCCGCAGCGGCGCGGTCGCGCAACTTGTTGGAACGACGGAAGCGAACCGAACCCGAGCGAGTATCGCGGGCGCCGATTGCGGCCGCCCCGAATCCCGGCGCCACACCCACGCTCGCCGCGCGCTTCCGCCAGCGGCCGATCCTGCTCGCTGCCGGGGCCGCAATCCTGCTGCCGTTCCTGGCGCTCGTCCTCTACTTGCTCGCCGCCTTCCTCACCCTTCCGCCGCTGGGCGGAGCCGTGGTCGAAAGCGGCCAGCGGGCGATCACGGTCGAGGCCGATGACGGGCGGGTCTTCGCCACCCGGGGCAGCTTCCGCGGGCAGAAGCTCACCGCCGCCGACCTGCCGCCACACCTCGCCCAGGCGATCATAGCGATCGAGGATCGGCGCTTCTACAACCACTGGGGCATCGACCTGCGCGGGCTTGCCCGGGCCGCGTACCGCAATGCCCTGGGCGGCGGCGTGCGCGAGGGCGGATCGACGATCACGCAGCAATACGCGCGCCTGACGTCGCTGAACCAGGAGAAGTCGCTCTGGCGCAAAGTCCAGGAGGCGATCCTGGCGCTGCGGGTCGAATCGACCATGAGCAAGGACGAGATACTGCTCGGCTACCTCGACACGGCCTATTTCGGCGCCGGCGCCTACGGAGCGGATGCGGCGGCGCGGCGCTATTTCGGCAAGCCCGCCAAGGCCCTGAACCTGCCCGAATCCGCCATGCTGGCCGGGCTGGTGCGCGCGCCCTCGCAGCTCGCGCCGACGCGGAACCTCGGCGGTGCCAAGGAGCGGGCCGACGTGGTGCTCCAGGCCATGGTTGAGACCGGCGCGATCACGCAAGCCGAGGCCGACGCGGCCCGGCGGCAGAGCGTGAAACTGAAGACGCCCCCGGAGGCCCCACCGGGCACCAACTACTTCCTCGATATGATCGCGGGGGACGTGAAGCGGCTGGCCGCCAAGGACGGCGATCTCACCGTCCGCTCGACCCTCAACCTCGATCTCCAGAACCTCGCCGAAGGCGTCGTGGCCCGGCGTCTCGACAAGGACGGGCGCCGCCGCAAAGTTGGGCAGGCCGCCATGGTGGTGCTGTCGAAGGACGGCGCGATCCTCGCCATGGTGGGCGGGCGCGACTACGAGGACAGCCAGTTCAACCGCGCCGTCCAGGCCAAGCGCCAGCCGGGCTCCCTGTTCAAGCTGCTGGTCTATCTGACCGCCTACGAGCAGGGCTACACGCCGGATTCCATTATGGTCGACCGGCCGGTGAAGATCGGCGATTGGGAGCCCGAGAACGACGACGGCCGCTACCGCGGGTCGGTGCCGCTGCGGACCGCCTTCGCGCTGTCGATCAACACCGTGGCGGCTCAGCTCGGCCAAGAGGTCGGCATCCCGGCGGTCATTGCCACGGCGCGCAATCTCGGCATTCAGTCCGACCTGCCCAACGTGCCCAGCCTCGTGCTCGGCTCCGGCACCGTGAGCCTGCTGGAGATGACCCGGGCTTACGGCTCGGTCCTGTCGGGCCGCACCCCGCTCCAGGCGTACGGCATCCAGGCGATCCGCGGTTCGGCGCCACAGCCGCTCTACGTTCAGGCCGACCCTGCCCCAACGGCCGGCCTCGCCCAAGAGCCGCGCACCATGATGCTCGACTCGCTCCAGGCGGTGGTCGAATCCGGGACCGGAAAGGCAGCGCGCGTTCCGGGCCAGATCATCGGCGGCAAGACCGGCACGAGCCAGGACTTTCGCGATGCGTGGTTCGTCGGCATGACGCCGGACCTCGTCGTCGGAATCTGGATCGGGAACGACGACGACAGCCCGATGAACCGGATGTTCGGCGGCGAGATGCCCGCCGGCATCTTCCACGACTTCGTCCAGCGGGCGGCCGAGAAGCTGGCGAAGGGCAAGCCGCGCCCCTCGGCCGAGCGGGCGGAGCCGGCCCGGGCTACGCCGGCTCCGGCTGCGGTCGCCGCTCCGGCAGCAACCGGAGAGGTGCGCGGCGTCCCGGACGTGATCGACACCGGGACCCTCTCGTTGCGGGGGCGCGTCGTGCATCTGCTGGGTGTGGAAGGCGAGCGCGGCCATCTGGCCCGCCAGCTCGCGAACTATCTACGGCGGCGGGAGGTGGTCTGCTCCGGTCCCTCCGACGGCGCCTCCGCGCGCTGCCAGATCGACGGCGAGGATCTGGCCGGGCTTATCCTGGCCGCCGGCGGCGCCCGCGCCACGGAGGACGCGCCGCAGGATCTGCTCGGGGCCGAGGAGCAGGCGCGCGCCGAGCGCGTCGGGCTCTGGGGCCGCTGAGGGCTCAGCGTTTCCCCAATATGGTGAGGGTCGCCGTGTCCGGTTCGCCCCCGAAATAGGTTGCCAGCGCCTCGGCGAAGCAGGGCTCGCCGGGAGCGGCGATTCCGAACAGCGTCATGCTGGAGCGGAACTTCATGTCGTCGGGAGAGCCGAAGATTGCGTGCGCCGAGCGCCCGGATACCCGGTTCACCGCCGCCGTACAGGCCCGCAGGCGCGCGCCGAGCGTCGGGTGCCCAAGATAGGCCACCGCCTCGTCCAAAGAGCCGATCGCGTAACGCTGCGCCATCGGACTGGAACCGAGGCCCGCGATCTGCGGGAAGATGAACCACATCCAGTGGCTCCGCTTCTGCCCAGCCTCCAGCTCCGCCAGGGCGCGCGGGTAGATGTTCGCCTGCGCCGCGATGAAGCGGCCGAGATCAAAAGGGTCATCCATACCCATCCGCTCCTGATCGTACGGTGCCGCCATAACTGCGCCGCGCCACATCCCCGGTCGGTGACGCCTCGGTCGCCCTGGAGTAAGCGCCGCCCATGCCCGGTACGCTCGTCGCCTTCATGGTCGCGAACCCCGCGACCAGTCCTGCCCTGACGGCCATCCTCGAAACCGCCGGCGTGACGGCCGCCCTGACCCTGCTGCGCACGCCGCGGCCGGAGGGCACCGCCGCGCTCCTCGTCTCGACCTACTATTACGGCCGGGAGGCCGGGCAGCGCGAGCACGACATCAAGCATGCGGGCTGGGATGCCATCCAGGCACATCTGGGCGCCGAGTTCCTGTACGGGTGGTCCCTGCCGAACCTTCAGCAATGGCTGGCGCCGACCTGCGCGGCCTGGGTGGTCGCCGGCGTGATCGTATGGCTCCGGTCATACCCGGAACGGGGCGGCGCGGTCCGGTAACCGCACCCGCATCGGCACTCAGGGCTGCGTGAAGGGACCGTCCGAGGGGCCAATCTCGCTGCAGTCGCCGAGCAACCGCCGCCCTGAGGCGATGATCTGGACCGTGTCGCGGCTGCTGCATTGACGCCGGGCCACAGCCTCCAGATCCCGCAGATAGTCGATCACCGGGCTGCGCTGTTTCTTGCCTCGCCCGATCACCGGTTCAACCTTGGCGGTGACCGTGTCGCCGAGTGTGTCCCAGAACTCGGGCGGGCAATTTGCGGGGTCCACAATCGAAGGCTCGTGCATCGCGCGTTCCCTCCTGCCGCACAGGCAGGATTTCTCGAGGACTTCACGGCGTTCTGCATTTACCCATGTTGAATGCGCCGACACGATCCGGCGATCGGCCAGGCGATCCCAGAAGCGAGAAAAGCCCCCGCGGACGGATCCGCGGGGGCTTCGATCTCTGGCGACCGTACGGGTCGCCCGGTCAGCTTACTTGATGAGGGCGAGCAGCGCCTTGCCGGCCTTGGAGTTCAGCTCCTTGGCGTCCAGGGTGCCGTCGCCATCCGGGTCAGCCATCTTGAAGCGCTCGGCGACCGCGGCGAGGTATTCCTTCTTGTCGAGGGTGCCGTCGCTGTCCGGGTCGGCCCGCTTCACGCCGGCCGCGCTCAGACGGCCCTTCAGCTCACGCGCGTCGAGGGTGCCGTCGGCATCCTTCTCGAGCCGGTCGAAGGTGGCCGACGCCACGGCCTCGACTTCCTTCATGTCCACCGTACCGTCATTGTCGGTGTCGATCATCTTGACGGCGCTCGCACCGCTGGCAGGCTTGGCCAGCGCAGCTGGAACCGACAGGCTGGACACAGCGAAGGCAACCGCAGCGAAGCCACTGAATAGACGAAGGGTCATTGCCAAATCCTCCCGAAACCTAATGCGCGATCTTCCTAATCGCCGATTCGCTTTGCTGCAAGTGCGAAATCACCGCGCTGCAGCGACTCGGGAAGTCTCGATAGCCTCGTCGTTGTGCCGATCCATGTGAAAAGGGGCCGGCATTCGCCGACCCCTCCAGTGTTCAATCGTCTTTGGCTTCGTCGTGGTGAGCGCAGATCAGTAACCGTAACCGCGACGAACGACCGGCCGGTCATCGTCGTAACGCTGACGACGGTACATGCGGTCCTCGTCGGCGCGGTCGCGGCGATACTCGTCGCGCCGGAAATCGCGTTCCCGCTGTCCACGGGAGCGCAGATCCACGCTGGGGCCATCCGGCCCGATATCGATGCGCTGCGCCGCTGCGGGAACGACGCTCGCGAGGGAGGCAGCCAGGATGGCGCCGGCAAGCAGGGTCTTCATGGGACACTCCTTCGTGCGTTGAGAGATCAACACATCCTCGCGAAGATCGTTCCCTGGAAAATCCAATCCTGCCGGCCACACCCAGGCTATCGACCGTGGTCAGGCCAGCGTCGCAAGATCCTGGAACCAGTGCTGCGCCTGCACATAACTCTTCACCCGCGGCGACAGGGCATGCGGATTGGTGTCGTGCACCACCCAAACCTGCACGGCATCATCGACGACAATCTCGTGGATGCGCGCCAGCAGCCGGTTCTGCTCATCGGTATCGAGGCTCGCCTTGACCTTGTCGCAGAGGGCATCGACTTCGGGATTGCGGTAGTGACTCCAGTTCACGCCATTGGGGGCGATCTGCTTCGAATCGTAAAAGCGCAGGATCGCGTAGAACGGATCCGAGGTGACGTAGGCGATGTTGCCTGCCGAAACCCCCTTCAGGCTCGGATCCGCCGCCCCCTGGCGCCAAGCCGTGTAGGCCACCTCGAGCTCCACCGTCTTGAACTCGACTTGGATGCCAACCTCCGCCCAGCTCTGCTGCACGTACTCGTTGATCGGCAGTGACAGCATCTGCCCGGTGCCGCCAGTCGGGATCAGGATCGTGGCTTTGACCGGATTCTTCACCGAGTAACCCGCCTCCTCGACGAGCTTGCGCGCCGCATCGACGTCGGTCTTGATCTGGAAGCTCGGCTTGCCGAACCATGGGCTCGACTGCTGGACCTGTCCCACGGCCGGCTGCGCCAGACCGCCCATCAGCTCGACGACGCCGGCGCGGTCGATGGCGAGGTTGGCGGCCTTACGCAGGCGTAGGTCCCGCCAGGGCGAGCCCTCCAGCATCGACAGGTGGTAGTTCCAGACATGCGGCGTGTCGTTACCGACAATCCGCATGCCGGCCGCCTTCAGGCGCGGGACGGCGTCCGGCGCCGGCGCCTCGATCAGGTCGACGTTGCCCGACAGCAGTGCGTTCACCCGGGCGAGATCCTCGGGCACGCAGCTAAGCGTCAGCTTGGCGAGTTTGGGCACCCGCTTGGGGTTCCAGTAGCTCACGTTCGGCAGGAGTTCGAGGCGCACCCGCGGGACCAACTGGCCCAGTCGGAACGGCCCGGTGCCCGATGGCTCGAAGGCGAACTTCGCCCAGTCCCGGCCGACCTTCTCGTACTGCGCGGGCGAAGAGATCAGGAACCAGAGCATCTGGTAGGGGAACAGGCTGTCGGGCGTCTTGGTGGTCACCTGGATGGTCTTGGCGTCGAGCTTTCGGTAGCTCGCGACGCCGGGCAGACGCGGGCGGACCTGCGCGGCCTGCCGCTGGTCGAACTGCGGCGCCTCCTTGTTGAGCACCTTGTCGAAGTTCCAGATCACCGCGTCGGCATCGAAGGCCGAGCCGTCGTGGAACGTCACGCCGTCGCGCAAGTGGAAGGTCCAGACCTTCGGGTCGGCCTTGTCGACCTCCCAGGACGTGGCAAGCCCGGGCACCATCTTGCCGGGACGGTCGGCGACGTCGAGCTCCCAGGCGACCAGTGGATCGTACAGGGTCAGGCCGGTGAACTGGTAGCCGCCGGCGCCCCGGTCCGGCTGGCCAGTGGTGAGCGGCAGGTCGGTCATCGAGATGCCGTAGGTCAGGCTGCCGGGCTCACTCGCTGCCCGCGCCTGTTTGATTGCGCTGAGTGCGGCTATTGTCACACCGCCGACCATCAGCGTGCGACGAGACGGAAGGACTTTTGTCACCGCAGCACCTCGATCGATCCTATGAAGCAGAGCTCGCATATCAGTCGCGAGGCAGCCTATTATTACTGTGGAGAATTTTATTTCTCTGAAGGATAAAGTGTGATTTTTGAAGCCGATCTTTTACGCACTATGCTTAGGTAGTTAGCATCCTCATCAGAATTAACGCTTTTCGGGTATTGTGCCTTGCGCCACCGAGTTGCTCGTTAGCCGGCGACCCGCATCGAGCCGCCGGCCGACTTTGTGATCTGACTGTGATCAGGCTTCGGCCGCGGCGGCGGCGTTCGGGTGCAGCAAGGCCATCTCATCGCGCCGCCGCATCAGCATTGGAAGGTCCGGCCAGTCGCGCCATTGAAGCGTGAACTCGCCGCCCGGCTTCAAGGCGACGACCACAGCCTCATACCAGCCGTCCTCCTCGCCCTCGGTGATCAGCACGAGGCTACCGATCGCAATGCCGGCCCAGCTTCGCGGATAGCGGGGATCCGCAGGACCCGACCCGCCAAAACCGCCACCGTCGCCATCAGCGGGCTTCTCGGGGCTCTGCGCAGCCAACCTGATGGTATTCGTGTCTGATCCTACTAGGGCGTGTCATCGCTTGAGCCAGTCGAGGGCTGCGGCGAGGGACAGAACGCCCATGAAGCTGGTGGCGGTTTTCTCGTAGCGGGTTGCGATGGCACGCCATTCCTTGAGCCTCGCCCAGAGGCGCTCGACCTGATTGCGGTTGTTGTAGATCCAGTCCGGGCAGGCGACGGGGGTCTCATGGCGCTGAGGCGGGATCGCGGGGCGCGCACCCATGTCCCAGATGTGCTCGCGGAAGGCGTGACTGGTGTAGCCGCGGTCTCCGACCACCCACTTGGGCACGCTTGGCAGTTGGTCGAGCAATGGAACCGCAT
>NZ_JAKSYD010000183.1 GCF_022829605.1 Methylobacterium sp. E-065
GCGTCTGCCTCGCCTCCCGCACCCCTATCACGGGGTGCTAACCGGGGTCAGCGCCGCTTGCCCCGCAGAACCTCCGCCGTGCCGCATGCAGCCCGAGATTGTCAGGTGGCCGTTCAGGGTGCGACCGCATCGCCGCTGAACCCATGACCGTCGAAGATGCTCCGGACGACGCCGGTCCGCTTCGCGTCCTCCAGCCATGCCGTGACCGCGGCGAGGGCGCCGGAACGGCCCTTCGGGACAGCGACGGCAACGTGTGTCCGCTGGAAGCCGCCCGTGACGATCCGTGAGCCCGGGACCTGCCGCACCACCGGCCGCAGGGTATCGCGCGACAGGGCGAAAGCCTCCGCCTGCCCGGCGCGCATCCGCTCGACCGCCTCGGCCACAGTCGGGACGGCGACAGGTTGCGTATGTGTCAGCGTGCGCGCGGAGGCGCGGAACGTCGTCGTACCGGCGATCGCCAGCACGCGGACGCCCGGCCGGTCCACCTGCGTCACGTCGGTGATCCCCGAAGCCGCGCTGGCGAGATATGTGCTCTCTGGGTTGTAGTAACCCGGGCCGAAATCGAGCACCTGCCGCCGGGTTGCGTCGACCGGCATGAAGCTCACGTCGATGGTGGTCGACTGAAGCGCCGCAATGGCAAGACCGCCAACGTGATAAAGACCGGCTTCCGCGGCAAGGCAGTGGTCGAGGGCGGCTCCGGCGCCGCGACGCGCACCGCGGGGCTCTTGGGCGGGATCCTAAGCTATGCCGTCGCTGAGCGCGTCATCACGACGAACCCGGCCGTCGGCGTGAAACGGCCGGCCGGCAAGAAGCGGAAGCGGCGCCTGACACCGGACGAATATACTGCGCTCGGCAAAGCACTCGTCGAGACAGAGGAGGGCTCTCTGGAGCGGTGGCAAGCCTTAGCCGGCGTCCGGCTACTGGCCCTGACCGGCTGCCGGCTCAGCGAAATAGTGAAGCTGCGGTGGTCCGAGATCGATAGAGCGGAACCATGCCTACGGCTGGAGGATACGAAGGAGGGCGCCTCCGTTCGACCGATCAGCAGAGCCGCTCTGCTGATCCTAGACGATGTCCAGCGGGTTCCTGGCTCGGTCTACGTTCTGCCGGCCGCACGGGGAGGGCAGAGGCCTTTCGTCAGCCTCGACGATGCACTGGAGCGCATCGTGAGCAAGGCAGGGCTGGAGGGCGTTTCGGCACACACCCTTCGTCATTCATTCGCTTCGACGGCTGGGGACCTCGGCTACAGCGACTCGACGATCGGCGCGATGCTGGGACATGCCGGCCGCGGAATGACGTCCCGGTACATCCACCATCTCGACACAGTGCTGATCGCGGCAGCGGATCGGGTCGCCATGCAAATCTCTGGAGCGATGGGCGTCGCTGAAAAAGCTGATCCGTGAAAACACCGCGCGAAGGGGGGCCCTATCATCTCTGCGACCAGCCGTGGACGCGATCGGGATGCGCACAAAGCCGGGCGAGCCATGATGATATGGCTGCCCCAGTCGACGTGTCTCGTTAAGGCTGCTCTTACCCTGATCGCAGCGCAGCGAAACCTCGGTAGAGGCACCTGCGTACCGCCGCCCATGGCCGACAAGCACGCCCATCCGACGACGGACCCGTTGCATCAGAATGAAGACCGACTTGCCCACGTCCCTCAACCGAAATTCGCCGCCGCGTGGACGGCCTGGGTCGGAGAGCCGCCTGCCTTGATGCTAGAAAGTCGGTCCGAGATGATCCGCCTCCTGGTGGGCAGCGTCCCGGTCGCTCAACCGGCAGAGAGAAACGCGATCGGCGGGGGCTAGCGCAGAGGGAGGCGTAAAGCTTCGGAGCGCAAGACTGGGCGTGTCGCGATGATATGGCCACCCGGCGAGCGTGCCGCGATAGACGGGGCAGGGGCCCCGCGGAAGGCCTCCACCATGGCCAAAGAGATCCCCAGCGTCGGCGACCTGCGCCGCAAGTCCGAGGTGACGGACGAGGAGATCGAGGCCGCCACAGCCGCCCACCTGAAGGACGAGGGCGACCCGCCGTTCGCGTTCAAGTCCGGCCACACCGACGACGTGGCAAAGGCGATCGAGATGCACCCGCAGGCCAAGGCACTGCTGGCCGAGGAGGCCACCACACCGGGTCTGCGGCGCACGATGGTGAAGACCGCCGTGATCATGGGGTTTCCGGTCCAAGCATGAGCGGTAAGCGGCTCTTGCCCAATCGATCAATTAGTGGATGTTGAGTAGAAGCTTCGTCGTGGAATTGACTTCACCTGTAAACCAGACATATTCACACTTTACTGTAGTTATTCCGGGTCTTATTGCACTAATAATAAAGATACTGGCTATTTCATAGCCTACTTTGCCACCGTTTAATCCATCTGCCAATCCATCTGCTCTTTTCCATCCATTCTCTTTGACATTGACAATGCTCTCATCGGCCGAAGAGCATTGCCAAGAAGTCGGCAGCCCGCTGCCAGACCGTAATTTTATTGAAAAAGTATCCCCTACCGAGACTGCCGCTTCGCTATTTTTAACTGGTTCGTCTTTCGCTGGTGTTACATCTATAATATTATCATCATTCGGCAATGCCGAAGAAATTGAAGAGCATGTTAATATTATTGCAGTCACAATATGTCGTTTCTTTAAGAGCGTTGTCATGACTGCTTCCATCATTACGATTTCGAGTGAAATGCTAATGCACAGACTTTAATCAATAAAAAATGAAGCTGTTGAGAGCATCTTCACAGTTACGGTGTACTTACAGGATCGTAACCAACACCGTTAAGCCCAGCAGCGGGCCGGTACTGCCGATCTGCGCAAAGCGCCGGCAACTCACCGGCCCGCACCCTTCATGGCGAATTCCCAGACAGGAATACCCCAGACCTGACCCTGCTTGGTCCGGTAACCCGAGCCCCGATCGAACACGATCCGAGTTGGCTCCACCGCCACGGCCTTGCTGCCGGACACCATCATCACGCCGCAGTAGTCCACCCGCAGCGTCCCGTGCTCAGGGTGGAGCGCGAATAGCTCGGCAGCCGTCCACCCCAGCGAGTGTGCCTCTGCGCCCAGCCTTTCGCAGAAGTCGATAGCGGCCTCCCGTAGCGGCACCCACCGGGCCGGAGTGAGATACCGGCAGGGCGAGGCGTGGGGCGAGATGTTTTCGATGGCACCGTGCCAGATGGCGACGGGGTTCGGGATCAGGGTTGGGGCGAGGCTGGCTGACATCCGGCCCAGCTACGCTAGGACAGGGCGCCCGGCCATGCGGCCAGAAGCGGGATTGTCCAACATGGGTCGGGATAGGCCCGTTTTGCAAATGCCGCGGCTGTGGGGCGGCATAGCACCTTAAAGCTAATCTGTAGGCGGGCTACGCTGAAGAGCGTGGCAAATCGCGCAACAAAATGCCCGCAGGGGGCGCAATCACGATTTCGTGGCTTATTATTTCGGTTATTAGCCACCTAAATCAGGTAGAAACAAACAGAAATACTTTATCTAGTTCTGTTGCCATCAAGCAACGCGATCAAGGTACAGGGGTAAAGCAGCAATATTCCTTTTGCTTATTGCCGCTGACCTGAGCCAATAGCTCAACGCCGCCTGCCGCTGGCGTGTAAGCCCGCCGCCAAGACGCGAGCTGAAATGATTTCGGCAGTGAGATCCGGATCACCGGACGATGCTGCGCTATGGGTCTCGAAGATTTTGGGGTCATCCATGAGGTTCTTGAAAAGCTCCCTGCTGGGCTCGGCTGCCGCATTCGCGGCGGTGGGTGCCGGGCACGCGGCCGACCTGCCGGTCAAGAAGGCCGTGCCGATCGAGTACGTCCGCGTCTGTAGTGCCTACGGCGCCGGCTTCTTCTACATCCCCGGCACCGACACCTGCCTGCGCGTCTCGGGCCGTGCCCGGTTCGAGGGCGGATACCAGACCAGCTATACCCGCCAGGCCGGCGCCAACGGCGATACGTCCGGCTACCAGGGCCGGATGCGCATCAACCTCGATGCCCGCACCCAGACCGCCTACGGCACGCTCCGCGCCTTCGTGCGCCTCGATGCCGGCGCCCGCACCGGTTACTCCGGCGTCGGCACCTCCGGCACGCAGCAGCGTATCGGCCAGGCCTATCCCGGCATCGGCACCGCCAGCTTCGGCCGCGACCAGCAATTCGCCATCGTCCACAAGGCGTTCATCCAGTTCGCCGGGCACACGGCCGGTCGCGCGTCCTCGTTCTTCGACTCTTACGCCCACAACTTCGTGTTCGCCTGCCCGACCGCCGTTTCGGACGTGTTCTCGAGCAACCTGCTGGCCTACACAGCCACGGTCGGCAACGGCCTGTCGGCCACGCTCTCGATCGAAGACCCGGACTTCAGCCTCACCCCGATCTTCTCGCCGGTCAATATCTCCGCCACCC
>NZ_JAKSYD010000206.1 GCF_022829605.1 Methylobacterium sp. E-065
TTGTGCCAGGGCAGGATCGCGTTGGTCTTGTTGTCGAGCACCAGATCGCCCCGGTCGGTGATCAGGGTCAGCACGGCGTGGCCCTCGCCCTTCTCGTCGATCACCACGGTCATGCGCATCGCCCGGCGCGGCAGCCCGGCCTCGGCCAGGAGGTGGCGCTTGAGCAGCTGGAAGTCCTCGCAGTCGCCGATGCCGTCCTCGGCCAGGTCCCAGCGGTCGGCCACGTGCAGGTGATCCTGATCGGTCATCGGCTCGATCGCCTTGTTGACCCGCCGGTTGACCGACACGATCGTCGCCCAGGTGGCGGGCGTCAGGCTGATACGCGCCGGCTCGGTCCGATCGACCGCGCACTCGTTCGCGTAGCCCTGGCAGAACGTCACCCAGGCCGCGATCGGCTTCGCATCGCCCAGGGTCGTGGCGCCGACCTCCGTGGGCAGGCTGGCGAGGGTCTGGGCCTCGGCCGTGGCGGCGAGACCGAGCAGCGCCGCAGCACCGGCCAGCGCTCCCCGAACCATCCTGAAAAGCCCCGCGCCCATCGAACCCGTCCCCGTTGTCGAGGCCAGAATTGCGCCGCAGAGCCTCCGCGGCGCTGAAAGCGATGCGCGCAATTTTATCGATTCGCCGATGCACCCGAGGTCATGCGAGACAGCGTCGACGGGTGGCTTGGGAAGCTCGGCAAATCCGCAGGATCGGCTTCGGGAAGCGGAAACCTTGAGGGTTCGTTCAGGGGCCGAGGAGCTTCACGAAGGCGACGCCGGCTCCGAAGAAGGCAGCACCCGCCGTCATCCCGGCCAGGGCGACCTTCCACGGGGCGAGCGCCCGCTCCCGCTCAAGCTTCGCAGCTTCGGCCATCAGCGTCTTCTGCTCGGCGACGAATTTTTGTGACTCGTCCATCGCACGGAAAACCCGTGTGATCTGCTCAGCAAGATCGAGAGAGTCCGGCGTAGAGGTCTCGGCCATCGGCCCTGATTCTCAAGCGTTCCGATACTCATAACCTGAGCGCCGCGAGACGCGACGGCAAGGGTTGCCGCCTCACCCCGCTGTCTGGTCGAGCTTGCGCTCCGCCTCGCCCTTCAGCTCGGGAAAATCCGTCTGCGTGTAGGCCCGGCCCCGATGCGGATCCTCGGTGATGCCCGCATGCTCCAGGCGGCGCAGCTGCACCCGGCGGATCTTGCCCGAGATGGTCTTGGGAAGCTCCGTGACGAATTCCAGCCCGCGCAGGCGCTTGAAGGTCGCGAGCCGCGCGTTGGTGAAGCGGAAGATGTCGAGGGCCGTCTCTGGACCGGCGGAGGCGCCGGCCACCAGCGACACGTAGGCCTTCGGGATCGTGTGGCGCATCGGATCCGGCACCGGGACCACCGCGGCTTCCGCCACCGCCGGGTGCTCGATCAACACGCTTTCCAGCTCGAACGGGCTGATCCGGTAGCCGGAGGATTTGAACACGTCGTCGGCCCGGCCGACGAAGGTGAAGCAGCCCTCTCCGTCCACGAAGGCCACGTCGCCGGTGCGGTAGAGGTCGCCCTCCGCCCCCGACAGGTGGCCCTGGCCGTCGTCATAGCCCTGCATCAGGCCCGCGGGGCGATGCGCCCCCAGTTCCAGGCAGACCTCGCCCTCGGAGGCCGGCTGGCCATCGGCGTCGAGCACGCGCACCCGATAGCCCGGAAGGGGACGGCCCAGCGCCCCGGGCACCACCGGCTGGCCGGGTGAGTTGGCCATCAGCGCTGTGGTCTCGGTCTGGCCGTAGCCGTCGCGGATCGTGAGGCCCCAAGCGGTCTTCACGCGCTCGATCACCTCGGGATTCAGCGGCTCGCCGGCCGCGCAGACCTCGCGTAGGGCAAGTCGCTTCCCGGTCAGATCCTCCTGGATGATCATCCGCCAGACCGTCGGTGGCGCGCACAGCGTGGTCGCGCCGGTGCGCTCCAGCTGCGTCAGCAGCGCGGCGGCGTTGAACGGTGCTTGGTTGATCACCAGGATCGTCGCGCCCGCGTTCCAGGGGGCGAAGAACGACGACCACGCGTGCTTGGCCCAGCCCGGCGAGGAGACGTTGCAGTGGATGTCGCCGGGCTGGAGCCCGAGCCAGTACATGGTCGAGAGCGCCCCGACCGGGTAGGAGCGGTGGCTGTGGCGCACGAGCTTCGGCTTCGCGGTGGTGCCGGAGGTGAAGTAGAGGAGCAGCGGATCCTCGGCCCCGGTCGGCGCGTCCGGCGCGAAGGTGTCGGGCGACCCGAACGCGTCGTCATACGCGCCCCAGCCCTCCGTCGCGGGGCCGGTGACGATGCGGATCGCATCCCCCGTGTCGAGACCGGCGAAGCGCGCGATCTGCTCCGGCCCAGCGACGATCGCCCGGGGGCGGCCGCGGGCGAGGCGGTCGGCGAGTTCGTCGGCGGTCAGCAGGGTGGTCGCAGGGATGACCACGGCGCCGAGCTTCATCGCCGCCAGCATGGTCTCCCAGAGGGCCGGAACGTTGCCGAGGAGCAGGAGCAGGTGGTCGCCGCGCTTCAGGCCACGCTGGCGCAGGTGATTGGCGACTTGGTTGGAGCGCCGGGTAAGCTCGCCGAAGGTCAGGCTCTGCTCGGCGCCGCTGCCGGCTTCGACGATCCGCAAACCGGCACGGTCGCGGCTCTCGGGGCCTGCGAGGACCGCGTCGAACCAGTCGAGCGCCCAGTTGAACGGAACCGGCTCCGGCCACGCGAAGGCCGAGATGGCGGCGGCGTAATCGGTGCGGTGGGCCAGCAGAAGATCGCGGGCCTCCTGGAAGCTCGGCATGGTCGTTCCCCCTCCTTGTCGTTGTCTCTCCTGCCCCGGCTTCTTCAGGCCGGGATCAGATCCTCGCCGGCCTCGCCGCGCGCGAGGCGCTGGACCATGCCGGTGTGGAACTCGCCGATTTGCCCGGCGATCGCCCCGACGCTGCGGCCGTTGCGGGTGAAATCGTCGGCGTTCAGGGCAATCAGACCAGCCGTATAGCCGGCTTCATTGTGTTCGAACGGGTCGGCATAGAGCCACGTCCACCAATCCCGGGCCGGGATCAGGCTCGCACCCGGCTTGACCCGTAGGGCCGCCAGGAACCGAAAATGGCGGGCCAGCTCCTTCCGCCAGACCGCCCGCGTCTCCGGCGCGACGTCGAAGGCCAGCAGCTTCACCAAGTGCTCGTTGATGGTCTCTTCGCGCCCGCGCGCCTTCTGGGCGACGATCGCGCGGGGGAAGGCCATCTCGAACCGGAGTTCCGAATCGTGGTCCAGGACATCCATGGCCTTCTCCCCGTTCAGGTGTTCTCGAACCGGGGCGGCCGCTTCTCCACGAAGGCGGCCATGCCCTCCTTCTGATCCTTGGTGGCGAACATGGCATGGAATACCCGCCGCTCGAAGCGGATGCCCTCCGTCAGCGTGGTCTCGTAGGAGCGGTTGACCGCCTCCTTGGTCATCATGGCGATCGGCAGCGACATCGACGCGATGGTCTCGGCCGCCTTCATCGCCTCGTCGAGGAGCTGGTCGGCTGCGATCACCCGGGAGACGAGCCCTGAGCGCTCGGCCTCGGCGGCGTCCATCATCCGGCCGGTGAGGCACATCTCCATCGCCTTCGCCTTGCCGACGAAGCGCGTCAGCCGCTGGCTGCCGCCGATCCCCGGCATCACGCCGAGCTTGATCTCGGGCTGGCCGAACTGCGCATTGTCGGCCGCCAGGATGATGTCGCACATCATGGCGAGCTCGCAGCCCCCGCCCAGCGCGTAGCCCGCCACCGCGGCGATGATCGGCTTGCGCACGGCGACGAAGCGGTCCCAGTCGCCGAACCGGTCGCCCGCGTACATCTCCGCGTAGGTGGCGTGCTGCATCTCCTTGATGTCGGCGCCGGCCGCGAAGGCCTTCGCGGAGCCGGTCAGCACGATGCAGCCGATCCCCGGATCGGCATCCGCCGCGGTCGCCGCCTGGATCACCTCGCGGGTGAGCTGCGCGTTGATGGCGTTGAGCGCCTTCGGCCGGTTGAGGGTGATCAGCAGGACGCGCCCGCGCGTCTCCGTCAGGATCGTCTCGTAGGTCTCGCTCACGACTCGCCTCCCTGCCCGCGGAGCATACGGATGATCGCGGAAAAGTCCTCACCCCCGTGGCCGCCGCCCGCGAACAGACTGTAGACCTGCGCGGCCTCGGCGCCGAGCGGCGTCGCAGCCCCCGCGGCGAGCGCCGCCGCTTGAGCCAAGCGGAGATCCTTGAGCATCAGCGCTGCGGCGAAGCCCGGCTTGTAGTCGTTATTGGCCGGCGAGGTCGGCACCGGACCCGGCACCGGGCAGTAGGTGGTCAGCGACCAGCACTGGCCCGAGGAGACCGAGGCCACGTCGTAGAGTGCCTGGTGCGACAGGCCGAGCTTCTCGCCCAGGGCGAAGGCCTCGCTGACGCCGATCATCGAGATGCCGAGGATCATGTTGTTGCAGATCTTGGCCGCCTGCCCGGCCCCGGCCGCGCCGCAATGGAACACGTTCTTGCCCATCGTCTTGAGCAGCGGCTCGGCTTTGGCGAAGGCGGCCTCGGCGCCCCCGGCCATGAAGGTCAGCGTGCCGGCCTTTGCGCCGCCGGTCCCGCCGGAGACCGGCGCATCGATGGACGGGCAGCCCCGCGCCTCGGCCAGCGCATGGGCCCGGCGGGCGCTCTCGACATCGACGGTGGAGGAATCGATCAGCAGCGTGCCTGCAGGCACGGCCTCGGCGAGCTGGGTCCAGACCTCGACCACGTGCCGCCCGGCGGGCAGCATGGTGATGACGGTGTCCGCACCCTCGGCCGCCTCCAGCGCCGATCCTGTCACGGTGATTCCTGCGGCGCGGGCGGTCTCCAAAGAGGCCGGGACCAGATCGAACCCGCGCACCGTGTGACCGGCTTTCACGAGGTTGGCCGCCATGGGGCCGCCCATGTTGCCGAGACCGATGAACCCGATGGTCTGCGCCATCCCGTCCTCCCTTGTTGTCGTCCGTTTCTTCCACCCGCGTCCTCATCCTGAGGTGCGAGCGCAGCGAGCCTCGAAGGAGCCCTCCAGACGTCGCCGTGATCCCTGGAGCCCTCCTTCGAGGCCTCCGCTTCGCTCCGGCGCCTCAGGATGAGGGCGTGGGTGGGAGAAGGCGAGGCTTCATCACACCGGCCCCGTGCGTGATTCCGAAAAAACCGGCTCCGCCCGCTTCTCCAGCCAGTGGGCGATCCGCGCTGGATCGACGCCGTCGAGGGTCGCGGGATTCCAGCGCGGGCTCTTGTCCTTGTCGATCACCGCGGCGCGGATGCCCTCGCGGAGATCGCCCTCCGCCAGGACGGCCAGCGAGGCGTGGAACTCGCGCTCCAGGCAGGCCTCCAGGTTCGGCGCGCCGCGCCCGAGGCGCAGCAGGCAGAGCGTGAGGATGAGGCTCGTCGGCGCCTTGGTCAGAAGGGTCTTGCGCGTCGCGGCCGCGAAATCCGAGCCGTCGGCGTCGAGGGCCGCCAGGATCTCGTCGACCATGTCGAACGCGAAGCACCGGTCGATCACGGCGCGATGCGCCGCGAGCGGTGCCGGCCCGGGATCCTGCGCGAGGCGCGCGATGACGTCCCGCACGCCCGCATCCCCGGCATCCGGCGGGAGCGCCGAGAGGGCGTCGATCAGGTCGGGGAGCGCCGAAGAGGGCACCATGGCGTCGGCGAAGTTGCAAAAGATCGCGTCGGCGGCACCCATCGGCTCGCCGGTGAGGCCGAGATAGGTGCCGGTCTCGCCCGGTGCCCGCGGCAGCAGCCACGTGCCGCCCACATCCGGAAAGTAGCCGATGCCGGTCTCCGGCATGGCGACGCGGGAGCGCTCGGTGACGATCCGGTGGGCGGCATGGCCGGCGAGCCCGACGCCGCCGCCCATGGTGATGCCGTCCATCACCGCCACGAACGGTTTTTCGTAACCGGCTATGCGTGCATCCAACCGGTACTCGTCCCGCCAGAATGTTTCGGCCGCGACCAAATCTGCGCTGTCGTACAGGGTGCGCAGATCGCCGCCGGCGCAGAGGCCGCGCTCGCCCTCGCCGGTGAGCAGCACCGCGGCGAGGCCCGGATCCGCCGAGAACTGGTCGAGCGCCCGGTCGATCTCGCCCACCATGCCGTGGGTCAGGGCGTTCAGCGCCTTCGGCCGGTTGAGCCGCAGGCGCCCCAGGGCGCCGACGCGCTCGACGATCATGTCGCTCATCGGTGGCCCCCGGTCATCGCGCGGGCGATGATCACCCGCATGATCTCGTTCGTCCCTTCGAGGATCTGATGCACACGCAGGTCGCGGACGATCTTTTCCACGCCATACTCGGCGAGGTAGCCGTAGCCGCCATGCAGCTGCAGCGCTTGGTTGGCGATCTCGAAGGCTGCGTCGGTGACGTGGCGCTTGGCCATGGCGCAGAGCTGCGTGGCCGCCGGATCCTTGGCGTCGAGTGCCGAGGCCGCGTGGCGCAGGAAGGTGCGCGAGACTTCGAGGCTGGTCGCCATATCGGCGAGCCGGAACTGCAACGCCTGGAAATCGGTCAGCTTCGCCCCGAAGGCGCGCCGGTCGCCCATATAGGCGAGCGCCTTGTCGAGGGCGGCCTGCGCGCCGCCGAGCGAGCAGGCGGCGATGTTGAGCCGGCCGCCGTCGAGACCGCTCATGGCGATACGGAAGCCCTGGCCCTCCGCGCCGAGGCGGCTCCCCACCGGCACGCGGCAGCCGTCGAAACGCACGGCGCGGGTCGGCTGGGCGTTCCACCCCATCTTGCGCTCCTCGGCCCCGAACGACAGGCCGGGCGTGCCCTTCTCCACCACCACGGCCGAGATGCCCCGCGGGCCGGCCTCGCCGGTGCGGACCATGCAGACGTAGAGGTCGCTGACGCCGGCGCCCGAGATGAACTGCTTCTCGCCGGTGAGGACATAATGGTCGCCGTCCCGCTCGGCGCGGGTGCGGAGCGCCGCCGCGTCTGAGCCCGAGCCCGGCTCGGTGAGGCAGTAGCTGGCGATCCGCTCCATGCCCATGAGCGATGGAAGCCACCGCTGCCGCTGGTCGTCGTCGCCGTAGGCGTCGATCATCCAGGCGCACATGTTGTGGATCGACAGGAACGCCGCCACGGTCGGGCAGCCGGTGCTCAGCGCCTCGAAGATCAGGGTCGCGTCGAGACGCGACAGGCCGGAGCCGCCGACATCCTCGCGGACGTAGATGCCGGCCATGCCCAGCGCGGCCGCCGCCCGCAGGGTCTCGACGGGGAAGGTCTTGTCACGGTCCCAGTCGAGGGCATGGGGGGCGATGTGCTCGGCCGCGAAGCCGAGGGCCATCTCGCGGATCGCGGTTCGATCCTCATCGAGCCCGAAACTCATCGGCATGGCTCCGAAGGTTCAAGCGGGCACGTTCCCCTCCCGCTTGCAGGGAGGGGTTAGGGGTGGGGGTGGTGCAGAAGGCACCGCAGCGCTCGATCCTGCACCACCCCCACCTCCGGCTCCTCCCCGCAAGGGGGAGGAGAGAACACAGCCCCTCCCCGCAAGGGGGAGAGAATGCGGCGCTAGCGCATCGTTGGGATGGAGAACTCCGCGCCGCTCTTGATGCCGCTCGGCCAGCGCTGCGTGACGGTCTTGGTCTTGGTGTAGAAGCGGATCGAGTCCGGCCCGTGCTGGTTCAAGTCGCCGAAGCCCGAGCGCTTCCAGCCGCCGAAGGTGTGGTAGGCGATCGGAACCGGGATCGGCACGTTCACGCCGACCATGCCGACATTGACCCGCGCGGTGAAGTCGCGCGCCGCGTCGCCGTCCTGGGTGAAGATCGCGACGCCGTTGCCGTACTGGTGGGTCGAGGGCAGCGCCAAAGCCTCCTCGTAATCCTTGGCCCGCACCACCGAGAGCACGGGGCCAAAAATCTCCTCCTGGTAGATCGTCATATCGGGCGTCACGCGGTCGAACAGCGAGCCGCCCATGTAGAAGCCGTTCTCGTAGCCCTGGAGCTTGAAGCCGCGACCGTCGACCACGAGCTTGGCGCCCTCGGCGACGCCCTGGTCGATGTAGCCCGCGACCTTCTTCACCGCGTCCGCCGTGACCAGCGGGCCGTAATCGGCCGAGCCGTCATGCGAGGGGCCGATCTTGAGCGACTCGACCCGCGGGATCAGCTTCTCCATCAGCCGGTCGGCGGTGGCCTCGCCCACCGGTACCGCCACCGAGATCGCCATGCAGCGCTCGCCGGCCGAGCCGTAGCCTGCCCCGATCAGCGCATCGACCGCTTGGCCCATATCGGCGTCCGGCATGATGATCATGTGGTTCTTGGCGCCGCCGAAGCACTGGGCGCGCTTCCCCGTCTGGGCGGAGCGCACGTAGATGTACTCGGCGATCTGCGAGGAGCCGACGAAGCCCACCGCCTTGATGTCCTCGTCGTCGAGGATCGCATCGACGGCTTCCTTGTCGCCGTTGACGACGTTGAGGATGCCGGGCGGCAGGCCCGCCTCCAGGAAGATCTCGGCGATGCGCAGCGGCACGCTCGGGTCGCGCTCGGACGGCTTCAGGATGAAGGCGTTGCCGCACGCGATAGCCGGGGCGCATTTCCACAGCGGGATCATGGCCGGGAAGTTGAACGGCGTGATGCCGGCGACGACGCCCAGCGGCTGGCGCAGCGAATAGACGTCGATGCCGGGGCCAGCCCCTTCGGTGTACTCGCCCTTGAGCAGGTGTGGGATGCCGCAGGCGAACTCCACCACCTCGACGCCGCGCTGGATGTCGCCCTTGGCGTCCGGCACCGTCTTGCCGTGCTCGGAGGCCAGCAGCTCGGCGAGTGCATCGTTCTCGCCGCGGATGAGTTCGAGGAAGCGCATCATCACCCGGGCGCGCTTCTGCGGGTTGGTGGCCGCCCAGGCCGGCTGCGCCGCGGCAGCATTTTCGATTGCCGCGCGCATCTCGGCCTTGCTGGCCAGCGCGACCTTGGCCTGGACCTCGCCGGTCGAGGGGTGGAACACGTCCGCGAACCGCCCGCTCTCGCCGCCGACGCTCCGGCCGCCGATGAAATGCCCGATCGTGCGCATGCGCGCCTCCCTGTGGTGATTTGGTTTGGCCAGAGCCTAACAGGATCCCTTGAGCGATAAAGCCGGATGCGCTTACAGCCGTCGTGCATCGATGCACAGCGGGAGTGCGGCCATGGCCAGGGCGGGGCCCAACTGGGACGATCTCCGGTTCTTCCTCGCCGTGGCGCGGACCGGGACGCTCAGCGCCGCCGGGGCGCGCACCGGCACCGAGCACACCACGGTCGGGCGCCGGATTCGAACCCTGGAAGAAGGCCTCGGCGCCCGTCTGTTCCACCGCAGCAACCTCGGCTACGCGCTCACCGAGGACGGGGCGAACCTGCTCGGGGTCGCCGAGGCCATGGAGAGCGCGTTCCTCTCGGCCAGTGCCGCCACCGAGGGGGCCCACGCGGTGTCGGGCACGGTGCGGATCGGCGCGCCGGACGGATTCGGCAGCGTGTTCCTCGCGCCCCGGATGCACAGGCTCACCGCCCGTCATCCCGGGCTGGAGGTGGAGATCATGGCGACCGCCCGGATCTTCAGCCTGTCCAAGCGGGAGGCCGACATCGTGATCAGCCTGTCCGGACCGCAGCAGGCCCGTGTGGTGGCGCGCCGGCTCACCGATTACCGGCTGTTCGTCTACGGGGCGGAAGCCTACCTCGGCGCTGCGGCGCCGATCGTCGGGATCGCGGATCTCTCCGGACATCCCTTCGTCGGCTACATCGAGGACATGCTGTTCACGCGTGAGCTGAACTATCTGGGCGCCCTGGGGCCCCCGGTCAGCGCCCGCCTGCGCTCCACCAACCTCCTGGCGCAGGTCTACGCGACGCTCGCCGGGGCGGGTCTGTGCGTCCTGCCGGCCTTCATCGCGGCGGCCCATCCCGGGCTGGTGCCGGTCCTGCCCGAACAGGTCTCGCTGACGCGCGCGTTCCACATGCACATCCACGAGGATCACCGGAAAGCCGCCCATATCCGGGCCGTTGCGGGCTTCATCGCCGCCGAGGTGGAGGCAGCCGGCGCCCTGTTCGCCGGGCCGGCGGTGTCAGCAGCGGTGGTTTCGCAGGATCGGGCAGCACCCTAAGATCGCGTGAACCCGGCCGATCAGGATAGGCGCCGGGTCGGAGGATCAAACGATGGTCGCCTCGATCGCCCTGCCCCGGCTGATGCGCATCGGCGCCGGAGCCTCGCGGCTCCTGCCGGAGGTGCTGGCCCAGCTGGGCCTATCGCGCCCCTTCGTGGTGACCGACCCCTACCTCGCCGGCAGCGGTCGGGTGGAGGGGCTGCTCGAACGGCTGTCCGGTGCGGGCACGCGCGCGACCGTGTTCGCCGACACGGTGCCCGACCCGACCGTCGCCTCCGTGGAGGCGGCGCTGGCCGCGCTCAAAGAGGGCGATTTCGACTGCGTGGTCGGCTTCGGCGGCGGCAGCCCGATGGACACCGCGAAGGCGGTAGCGGTGCTCGCCCGCCACGGCGGCCACATGCGCGACTACAAGGCGCCCCGCCAGCAGGACGAGCCCGGCCTACCGATCGTGGCGATCCCCACCACTGCGGGCACCGGTTCCGAGGCGACGCGCTTCACCATCGTGACCGACGAGACCTCCGACGAGAAGATGCTCTGCATCGGGCTCGCGTACCTGCCGGTCGCGGCTCTGGTCGATTACGAATTGACGCTGACCAAGCCCAAGCGGCTCACCGCCGATACCGGCATCGACGCGCTGACCCACGCCATCGAGGCCTACGTGTCACGCAAGTCGAACCTGTTCGCGGACGGTTTGGCGCTCCAGGCCATGCGGCTCATTGCGCCGAACCTGCGCCGGGTCTGGACCGATCCCGGCGACCGGGCGGCCCGCGAGGCGATGATGCTGGGCGCGACGCAGGCCGGCATCGCCTTCTCGAACTCCTCCGTCGCGCTGGTCCACGGGATGAGCCGGCCGATCGGCGCGCATTTCCACGTGGCGCACGGACTCTCGAACGCGATGCTGCTGCCGGCTGTCACGTCCTTCTCCGCCCCGGCCGCCATCGACCGCTACGCGGCCTGCGCCCGGGCCGTCGGGGTCGCCAAGCCGGAGACCGACGATCGGTCCGCCACCGCAGCCCTGGTGGCCGAACTGGAGGCGCTCAACGACGATCTCGACGTGCCCGGCCCGCAGGAATACGGGATCGATCCGGCGCGCTGGGAGGCGCTGCTGCCCACCATGGCGGCCCAGGCGCTCGCCTCCGGATCACCAGCCAACAACCCGGTCGAGCCCAGCGCCGAGGAGATCGTGGCGCTGTATCGGCGGGTCTGGGCAGCGTAGAACTCGCGAGCGAGTCAGGGGTGGGCATTGGCAATCTCCTCCTGTTGTAGCTACATTTGGGCTACAACAGGAGTTGAAAGCCATGGCGGCCGACACAGTGGTCCGTGCGCGCATCGATACCGCCACGAAGGACCGTGCAGCGAAGGCCCTCGATGCGATGGGCCTCTCGATCTCCGACGCGATCAGGCTTCTGATGGTCCAGATCGCGGATGAGCAACGCTTACCCTTCGCCGTGAAGGTACCGAACGCGACGAAGGGCGCAGCCCTCGCGGAACTCGAAGCGGGGAAGGGCAAACGCTTCGCAGACGTGGATGCCCTGATGGCAGACCTGAATGCGGACGATTGAACGGCCACGCAGTTCAAGCGGGACTTCAAACGCGAGTCGAGGGGCCGGCATGCTGCCACTCTCAATGCCGATCTGATCCCTCTCCTGCGCGCGCTCGCCGAGGACGCGCCACTGGATGCGCGTTACCGGGATCACGCCCTGAGCGGTGATTGGTCCGGCTATCGTGATTGCCACGTAAAGCCGGACCGCGTGCTGATCTACCGGAAGCCCGATGCGGACACGCTGCGCCTGGCCCGGTTAGGCTCGCACAGCGAAGTCTTCGGATAGGCCCCCGGTTCTACTTCGCCGCCGTCAGCGGGCAGCCGCTCTCGGCCGGCGAGGCGAAGGCCTCCTTGCCGGGGATGGTCGAGATCAGCTTGTAGAGGTCCCACTCGCTCTTCGACTCGGCGGGCTTCTTGACCTCGAACAGGTACATGTCGTGCACCATCAGGCCGTCGGGCTGCACGGTGCCGCCATGGGCGAAGACATCGTCCACCGGCAGCGCCTTGAGCTTGGCGTTGACGGCGTCGGTCTCGTCGGTGCCCGCGGCCTTCACGGCCTTCAGGTAGGACAGGACCGCCGAGTAGGTGCCGGCCTGGATCATGTTGGGCATCCGGCCGGTGCGCTTCATGTAGCGCTGGCCGAAGGCGCGGGTCTCGTCGTTGGCATCCCAGTACCAGCCCTCGGTGAGCGTCAGGCCCTGGGCCACCTTGAGGCCGAGGCCGTGCACCTCCGACAGGGTGAACAGCAGCGCCGCGAGCTTCTGGCCGCCCTCGACGATGCCGTACTCGGCCGCCTGCTTGATCGCGTTCGAGGTGTCGAGCCCGGCATTGGCCAGCCCGATCACCTTGGCCTTCGAGCCCTGCGCCTGGAGCAGGAACGAGGAGAAATCCTGGTTCGAGAGCGGGTGGCGGACGCTGCCCACCACCTTGCCGCCGTTGGCGATCACCACCTTGCTGGTGTCGGCCTCCAGCGCCGAGCCGAAGGCGTAATCGGCCGTGAGGAAGAACCACGTGTTGCCGCCCGCGCGGGTCAGCGCACCGCCGGTGCCCACCGCCAGCGCCCGGGTGTCGAAGGCCCAATGGTAGCCGTAGGGCGTGCAGGCCTTGCCGGTAAGATCGCTGGTCGCCGCCCCGGTGGTGATCGTGATCTTCTTCTTGTCCTTGGACAGGCCCTGGACCGCCAGAGCCACCGAGGAGGTGGTCAGCTCCATGATCGCGTCGACGCCGTCGCGGTCGTACCATTGCCGGGCGATCGCCGAGGCGATGTCGGGCTTGTTCTGGTGGTCGGCCGTGAGGATCTCGATCGGCACGCTGCCGATCTTGCCGCCCATGTCCTCCACCGCCATGCGGGCCGCCTCGACCGAGCCCTGGCCACCATACTGGGCGTACAGGCCGGACTGGTCGTTGAGGACGCCGATGCGCACCGCGTTGCCCGAGAATGCGTCCGCGCCGCCCTGAGCAGCCGCCGCGCCGGTCAACGCCCCGAGGGCCGTCCCTGCCAGCGCCGCCGCCAGCACCGCGCCGCCCAATGTCCTGATCATGTCTCCCCCCGATTCACCCGGGCGCCCGCATTCTGAGGCGGTTCCGCATGCAAAATAGATCACGCCGGTGTGAGACTCCACAGCCCAGCTCGGCCGGAGGCTGAAGGATTGCGCCGGTTGTGATGCCGGGCCGCGACGCGACCAGGGCAATGTCCGTTTCCGAACCGTTCTGGCGGCCGAGTTATTAAACCTTAACCATAATTACACGATTCCCCGTGCAGATTCAGGTCGTGAACGGCAATTCGGCCGTCTCCGGCTCGTGGCCCTGCGATGAAACCTGCCCGTCTTGCCGTCCTCGGCATCGCCCTCGCGGCGGGCAGCGGAGCGGCGTTCCTGATGAGTGGCGGCGATCCGACGCCGCCTCCGACGCCGATGAAAGTCGAAGCGCCGCCGGTGCCCATGACCGACGTGCTGGTGGCCGCCACCGACATGCCGATGGGTCAGGTGCTGCGCCCGACGGATCTGCGCTGGCAGCCCTGGCCGGACAATGCCGTCAATGCCGGCTTCGTCACCCGCAAGAGCAATCCCAAGGGCCTGGAGGAGACGACCGGCGCCTCGGCCCGCTCGGGCTTCCTGGCGGGGGAGCCGATCCGCGCACAGAAGCTGGTGCGCCCGGAGAGCGGCTTCATGGCGGCGATCCTGCCGCCGGGTCAGCGCGCGGTCGCGATCACGACCGACAGCCGCGGCACCAATTCGGCCGGCGGTTTCATCCTGCCCAATGACCGCGTCGACGTGATCCGCACCTTCCACAAGATCACCAAGACGAACGGCGAGAACCGCGATGTCCAGATCTCGCAGACGATCCTGACCGACATCCGCGTCCTGGCGATCGGCCAGCTGATCCAAGAGAAGAACGGCACCAACGTCGTCACCGGCGAGACCGCGACGCTGGCCGTCACCCCAGCCCAGGCCGAGAGCCTGACGCTCGCCGGGAAGGACGGGGCCCTGTCGCTGTCCCTGCGCAGCCTCGCCGATGCCGGCCAGCCGACCGATCCCACCGCCCCTTCCGACACGCTCCAGGCGCAAACCGATCCCGCACTGACCGTGGTGCGCTTCGGAGTCGCGCGGCAGCAGACGCCGTGACCGCCATGATCGCTCCGCTGCCCCTCGCCCGCCCGGCGCGCCGTCGAGCCTACCGCTCGGCCTGCACCCTCGCCCTCCTCGCCGCCCTGGCCAACCCGGCTTCGGCGCAGGAGCGACCGATCCACGGCCCGGCGCCGGTCCTCACGGTCGGCGCCGCGGAGGCCGCCTCCACCCGCCGCGTCGAGCTGACCGCCGGCCGCTCCGTGATCGTGGACCTGCCGCGGGACGCCAAAGAGGTCTTCGTGGCCAATCCGGCGGTGGCCAACGCCGTGGTCCGCTCGACCCGCAAGGTCTTCGTGATCGGCATGGCCGACGGCGCGACCTCAATCTTCATCATGGATGCCGAGGGCCGCCAGATCGCCGCCCTCGACGTGACGGTGGCCCGCGACCTCAATCTCGGGACCCTCCGCGAGTTGCTCGCCCAGAGCATTCCGGGCGGACGGTTCGACGTGCGCTCCTCCGGGGCCTCGGTGCTGCTGTCGGGCTCGGTCAATTCATCGGCGGACGCCCAGCAGGCGATCGACATCTCCAACGCCTTCGTGGGGTTGGGCAGCGCGGGCGGCGCCTCCGGCGGGTCGAGCGGCGGCGTCGCGGCCGGCGCGCGCGGGGCGGTGATCAACAACCTCTCGATCCGCAACAAGGATCAGGTGATGTTGCGCGTCACCGTGGTCGAGGTGTCGCGCAACGTCCTGAAGCAGTTCGGCATCAACGTGACCGGCAACTGGTCGGCGCTGAACCCGCTCGGTGACGCCCTCAACTCTCCCGCCCTGGTCAACAACCTGCCCTTCCCGATCACCGGCGGAACGACGCCGACCGGCAACCAACTGCAGGCATCTGTGCGGGCCGGGGGCTTCTCGCTCCAGGCGACGCTGAAAGCCTTCGAGCAGGCCGGGGTCTCCCGGGTGCTCGCGGAACCGACGCTGACGGCGATCTCCGGCGAGGCCGCAAAATTCCTGGCCGGCGGCGAGTTCCCGGTGCCCTCGGCGGCCTCGAGCTGCGTCGGCGGCATCTGCTCCGCTCCCGGCATCACCTTCAAGCCCTACGGCGTCGCCCTGAGCTTCACGCCGGTTGTGCTGGCCGACAATCGCATCTCGATTCGCGTCGCCACCGACGTGACCGAGATCGATCCCCAGACCAGCTTCAACTACACCAACGACGGCATCACGACCGCCATCCCGGGCACGCGGGTCCGCCGCTCGGAGACCACGGTCGAATTGCCCTCCGGCGGCGTGATGATGACGGCCGGCCTGATCCAGCAGGTGAACAAGCAGGCGATCTCCGGCCTGCCCGGCCTGATCAACCTGCCGATCCTCGGCGCCCTGTTCCGCTCCCGGGACTACCAGCGCATGGAGACCGAGCTGATGATCATGGTCACCCCCTACATCGCGCGGCCGATGGAGCCGAAGCAGGTCAGCCGGCCCGACGACAACTTCGTCGACTCCACCGACGGCCAAGCGGTGCTGCTCGGCCAGATCAACCGCCTGTACGGCAAGGTCGCCCCCACCGGGGCGGCTCCGGTCGGACAGACCTATCGCGGCCGCGTCGGCTTCATCGTCGAGTGAGAACGATGACGCCGATCCAAGGTCAGAGCGCAGGATCGCAACCATGACCCACGATCCACGACAGAGCGATGCCGTGTTCGCCGGAGGAGGCGTGGGTCCCCTCTCCCGTACGGGAGAGGGACAGGGTGAGGGTCGAGAACTGCCCGGAAGGGGTACACTCTCGACGCGCGTCGACGCCGTGCTCTGTCCTGAAGCTTCTCGTCCCTCGCCCCAACCCTCTCCCGCACGGGAGAGGGGGCGCGTCGCGCCCGCAAGCATCGCCCCCCTGCTCGCCGCCTGCGCGCTCGGTGCCCTCGCGGCCGGCTGCAACAGCCAACCGGTCGCCACCACAGGGGCGATCGAGGTCTCGGATTACCGCGCCCGGCACCCGATCGTCCTGACCGACGGCACCCGCAGCCTCGACGTGTTCCCGACAGGGGTCGGTCATCTCGATCCCCGCCAGACCGCCGATGTCGACGCCTTCATGCTGGAATACCGCCGCTACGGGCGCGGGACCCTGTTGATGGAGGTCCCGCGCGGCGGGCCGCCGGCCCAGGCCGCCTCCGCCGAGCGCACCGCGGCTGTCCTCACCCGGCTCGCCGCACAGGACCGGGTCGGCCCCCGCGAGATCGCCGTCACCGGATACGCCGTGGCGGCTCCGAGCCTCGCCGCGCCGATCCGCCTGAGCTTCCAGCGGATGCAGGCCAAGGTCTCGGATGCCTGCGGACTCTGGCCCAACGATACCGGGACCAGCAACTTCGCGCTCGATTACAGCAACCGGCCGATGTGGAACCTCGGCTGTGCCACGCAATCGACCGTGGCCGCCCAGGTGGCGGACCCCGTCGACCTCGTCCGCGGACGACCCGAGGGCCGCATCGACACGGTCAAGCGGGTCCGGGACATTGGCCAGTTGCGCGACGGCAAGGATCCATCAACCACATGGCGGCAAGATGGGCAGACCGACGTAAAATCTCAGGTCGCCCAATAGGCTGGCTGACACGCCCGCCTCATCTAACCTCGACGCCGCACCCCGAACGCGAACCTGAAAGTGCCGTCATGGCAGACCTGTCCGAGACAGCCGAGCGCACGATCGCCCCGGTGCCCCGGATCACCATCCAGGCGTTCTGCGACACCAGCGAGACCGCCGCGATGATCGAAGGGGCGGCCCTCGACCGGCGCATGCAGAAGGCGCAGGTCAAGGTGCGGATGGGCGGCGGTGCCGCGGCTATCGAGGCCTACCGGCACGCGCCGACGCCCAACGTCATCGTGATCGAGACGCAGGGGCCGCGCTCCAAGCCGATCGAATGCCTCGACGCCCTGGCGGAGGTCTGCGACGAGGGCACCCGCGTCCTGGTGATTGGCCATCTCAACGACGTCACCCTGTACCGTCAGCTGATCCAGCGCGGGGTGTCCGACTACCTGATGGCGCCGTTGGATCCGCTGACCCTGATCGCGGCGATCTCCGACCTGTTCACGGCCCCGGGCGTCAAGCCGGTGGGCCGCACGGTGGCGGTCTACGGGGTTAAGGGCGGGATCGGCGCCTCCACGGTGGCGCACAATTTCGCGTGGTCGGTGGCCCGCAGCCAGGGCGTCCAGACGGTGATCGCCGATCTCGACATCGCCTACGGCACGGCCTCGCTGAACTTCAATCAGGACCCGCCCCAGGGCATCGCCGAGGCGGTGTTCGCCCCCGAGCGCCTGGATTCCGCCCTGGTCGAGCGGCTGCTGTCGAAGTGCAGCGACATGTTAAGCCTGCTCTCGGCGCCCGCGAGCCTCGACCGCACGATCGACCTGTCGGAGCCGGCCTTCGACGCCCTGATCGAGTACCTGCGGGCGAGCGTGCCCTGCGTGGTGCTCGACGTGCCGCACCAGTGGAACGCATGGACGAAGCGCGTCCTCACGGCGGCCGACGAGATCCTGATCGTCGCCGGGCCCGACCTTGCCAGTCTGCGCAACGCCAAGAACCTCCTCGGCGCGCTCAAGCACGGGCGCCCCAACGACGCCCCGCCGCGGGTCCTGCTCAACGGTGTCGGCGTGCCCAAGCGCCCCGAGATCGGCACGCCCGAATTCGCCAAGACCCTCGAGTCTCCCGTCGCGCTGACGATTCCCTTTGAGCCGGCCCTGTTCGGCACGGCCGCCAACAACGGCCAGATGATCGCCGAAATCCAGGCCGGCTCGAAGGTTGCGGAGCTCTTCAACGACCTCGCCGCCCTGACGCTCGGGCGCTCGGAGAGCCGCCGCCCCGGGCGCACCAGCCTGTTCGAGCCGCTCCTCGCGAAATTCGCCGGCGGCAAGTTCCCAGGCGCCAAGCTCGTCGGCGGAAAGGCCTCGTGATGCGGCGGGATTGCGCTCCGGGAATGGCCCATGTTCGGTAGACGCCAGATCGGCGGCGCACCGGCCGTCCCCGCACCCGCGCCCGCGCCGCGGTCGCCGGCTCCCTCACCGGCGGCACCGCAGCGGGACGCCGCGCCAGCGCCCAAGCGGTCCGAGCCGTCCACCCCCATGGTCGTCGAGACCACACGCTCTGAGGATTACTATCGCACCAAGAGCCTGATCTTCGGCGCCCTGATCGAGGCAATCGACCTCACGCAGCTCTCGCGGCTCGACGCCGAGACCGCGCGCGAGGAGATCCGCGACATCGTCACGGAGATCATCGGGCTCAAGAACATCGTCCTGTCGATCGCCGAGCAGGAGGAACTGCTCGACGACATCTGCAACGACGTACTGGGCTACGGGCCGCTGGAGCCGCTGCTCGCCCGCGATGACATCGCCGACATCATGGTCAACGGCGCCAACCGGACCTTCATCGAGGTCAACGGCAAGATCCAGCTGACCAGCGTCCGGTTCCGCGACAACCAGCAGCTGATGAACATCTGCCAGCGGATCGTCAGCCAGGTCGGCCGGCGGGTCGACGACGCCTCGCCGATCTGCGACGCCCGCCTGCCGGACGGGTCCCGCGTCAACGTGATCGCGCCGCCGCTCGCCATCGACGGCCCGGCACTGACCATCCGTAAGTTCAAGAAGGACAAGCTCACCCTGGAGCAGCTCGTGCGCTTCGGGGCGATCTCGCCCGAGGGCGCCGAGGTCCTGAAGATCATCGGCCAGTCACGCTGTAACGTGGTGATCTCGGGCGGCACCGGCTCGGGCAAGACCACGCTGCTCAACTGCCTGACCGCCTTCATCGAGCACGACGAGCGGGTGATCACCTGCGAGGACGCGGCGGAGCTCCAGCTTCAGCAGCCCCACGTGGTCCGCCTGGAGACGCGCCCCCCGAACATGGAGGGCCAGGGCTCGGTCACCATGCGCGATCTCGTCAAGAACTGCCTGCGCATGCGGCCCGAACGCATCATCGTCGGCGAGGTGCGCGGACCCGAGGCCTTCGACCTGCTCCAGGCGATGAACACCGGCCACGACGGCTCGATGGGCACGCTCCACGCCAACAGCCCGCGCGAGTGCCTGTCGCGTATCGAGTCGATGATCTCGATGGGCGGTTTCACCCTGCCCTCGAAGACGCTGCGCGAGATGATCTGCGGCTCGATCGACGTGGTGATCCAGGCCATGCGCCTGCGCGACGGCTCCCGGCGGATCACCCACATCACCGAGGTGCTCGGCATGGAGGGCGACGTCATCACCACCCAGGACGTCTTCCTCTACGACATCGTCGGCGAGGACGCGAACGGCCGGCTGGTCGGACGCCATCGCTCCACCGGGATCGGCCGGCCGAAATTCTGGGAGCGCGCCCGCTACTACGGCCTGGAGCGTCGGCTCGGCGAGGCGCTGGACGCCGCCGAGGTTGTTGATCGGAGTTGAGGCATGCCGAATCTTGCCGCCATCGGCTCTTCGAACCTTCCGATCGTCGCGGGCCTCATCGGCATCGCCGCGGCGGCGGTCGCCTACGTGGCGATCCTGCCCCTGTTCGACGGCGAGCGCCGGGCGAATAAGCGCCTGAAAGCGCTCGGCGTCTCGCCGACCGGGGCGGCGTTGCGGGGCGTGGCGGTCAACCGACGCGAGCAGGTCGCCAAGACGCTGAGCGAAATCGAGGCCAAGGCCAAGGGTGCCTCCAAGGCCAGCGTGGAGCTGAAGCTCGCCCGCGCCGGCCTCGATTGGACCAAGCAGACCTTCTACATGCTGTCGGCCATCAGCGCCGGTATCTGCGGGCTGCTGCTCTTCGTGCTGACCGAAAGCCCCATTGCGGGGGTCGGTGCAGCCTTCGCCGGGGGCTTCGGCCTGCCGGCCTGGCTGCTGCGCCGCCTGCGGCTCAAGCGCATCGCCAAGTTCAACAAGGAATTGCCCAACGCCGTCGACGTGGTTGTGCGCGGCATCCGCACCGGCATCCCGGTCGGGGATTGCTTCCGCATGGTCTCCCGCGAAGCCGAGGAGCCGGTCCGCAGCGAGTTCAGGACCGTCGTTGAGACCCAGGCACTCGGCCTGTCCCTCGGCGACGCCGTGATGCGCATGTTCGAGCGGGTGCCGACGCCGGAGGTCAACTTCTTCGTGATCGTGATCAACATCCAGCAGCAATCGGGCGGCAACCTGTCGGAGGCGCTGAACAACCTCTCCACGGTGCTGCGCGACCGGGCCAAGATGCGCGGCAAGATCCAGGCGATGAGCATGGAGGCCAAGGCCTCGGCCTCGATCATCGCCTGCCTGCCCTTCGGGGTGGGGGGTATCACCTCCCTGACGAGCCCCGACTACATCTCGCTGCTCTGGACGACCGATATCGGCAAGATCGCGCTGGTGGGGGCCGCGATCTGGATGTCGATCGGCGTCTTCACCATCAAGAAGATGATCGCCTTCGAGTTCTGATGGCGGACCCTCACGCCTGCCGCGCGCTTTTCCCGGATCCGATCCCATGATCGACGACATCGCCGCGAAGCTATTCGATCCCCGGTTCATGGGGACGCTCCTGACTGCCATCGCGGCGGCGGCGACCGCCTTCGCGGTGGCGCAGCCATTCTTCGAGACCGACAAGCTCGAGAAGCGGATGAAGCTCGTGGGCGACGAGCGCGAGAAGATCCGGCGGCGCGAGCGCGCCAAGGGCGCACAGGTCTCGATGCGGGGCACGCTGCGCGTCGAGCCCAAGGCCTACATGAAGTCGATCGTCGAGCGGTATCAACTGCAACGCTGGCTCGCCACCGACACGGCCAAACGCATGCTGATGCAGGCGGGCTATCGCGGCCAGGGGGCGGAGACCGCGTTCCTGTTCTTCCGCCTCGTCGTGCCGGTTGCCACGGTGATCGGCGCGCTGTTCTACCTGTTCGTGCTGGAGGCGATCGACGCCTCGTACCTTGTCCGGCTGGGACTGGTGATCGGCGCCGCCTATGCCGGCATCAAGGCGCCGGAACTGTTCCTCGTCAACGCCGCCAAGAAGCGCCAGACCGAGATCCGCAAGGCTTGGCCGGATGCCCTCGACCTCACCCTGATCTGTGTGGAATCCGGCATGGCGATCGAGCATGCCTTCCGGCGGGTGAGCACCGAGATCGCCACCTCGTCGGTGGTGCTGGCCGAGGAACTCGCGCTGATGACCGCGGAGATGTCGTTCCTGCCGGACCGGCGTCAGGCCTACGAGAACTTGGTTCTGCGCACCGGCCTCGATCCCGTGAAGGCCGTGGCGACCGCCCTGATCCAGGCCGAGCGCTACGGC
The DNA here is from genome assembly GCF_022829605.1 of Methylobacterium sp. E-065. Taxonomy (GTDB): domain Bacteria; phylum Pseudomonadota; class Alphaproteobacteria; order Rhizobiales; family Beijerinckiaceae; genus Methylobacterium. The sequence goes on from NZ_JAKSYD010000206.1 coordinate 21,405, forward strand.
ACACCGATCGGGCAGGCGCTGCGGGTGCTCGCCCAGGAGAGCCGCGACAACCGGATGACCGAAGCCGAGAAGAAGGCGGCCGGGCTGCCGCCCAAGCTTACGGTGCCGATGATCCTGTTCTTCCTGCCGGTGCTGTTCGTCGTCATCATCACCCCCGCCGTCATCCAGATCATGCGGACCCAGTGACGCGCGGGGGCGACGCCCCGCTCAGAGCAGAGTTTAGCGGATACGGCCCGGACGGGTCGGCTCGAACACGATCCGGCGGTGATAGGCACACCAGCTCTTGCCGTCAGACACCGGTGCGCCGCAGCAGACCGCCCGGTCGTTCGGCTCGCCGATGATGTACTTGCACACGAAGGCCCCGGACTGCGCGAAGGGCACGCGCAGATCGGCCGACGGCTCCTTGACGGTCTCGGCGTCGCCGATCTGGGACATGCGAACGAGTTGATTCATGGTGTCGATCGGCTCAATGATGATCCTGCTCGATGGGACCAGGGGCCCCGGCAGCTGGAAGGGTCGGACGCCTCTCCCTCGGGCAGCGACCCCGGGCGCATCCGTGGGGATGGCGTCCGAATCGACTCGCCCGATGCCGACCGGCGCGATCGGCGTCATCGTGTTGTCGTAACTGGGGTTAAGGCAATTTAAAACAAGACCAACGTGCACGCACTGCATCGGAGCACGGTGCCGGATGCGTAGCTGGCGGGCATATCGCCTGTTCGATTGACATTCGCCGGGCTGACGAAACGTCCTGAACGCTCGCAATCGCATCCCGTCCGGGTGTGCAAGCCGGACCGACCTGTGGTTTGGTTCGGGTTCCCGCGACCAGAGCCGGACTTGCCCATGGCCCAAGCGCCCCTCGTGTCACCCGATTGGCTGCACGACCGCCTCACCGCCCCCGACCTCGTGATCCTCGATGCCTCCTGGTATCTTCCGGCCGCAGGCCGAGATCCCGAGGCCGGGTTCCGCGAGGCCCATATCCCCGGCGCCCGGCGCTTCGACCTCGACGCGATGAGCGACACCGAGTCGAGCCTGCCCCACATGCTGCCCCGCCCGGAGGTCTTCGCCGCACGGATGCGGGCGCTCGGCGTCGGCGACGGCCAGCAGATCGTGGTCTACGACGGGATGGGCCTGTTCTCGGCGCCGCGGGTCTGGTGGATGCTCAAGGCCTTCGGGGTGCGCGATGCCCTCGTGCTCGATGGCGGGCTCCCGGCCTGGGTGGCGGCGGGCTACCCCACCGAGGAGGGCGAGCCGCACCCGCGCGAACGCCGGCACTTCACGGCCCGGCTCGATCACGGCGCGGTGGCGGATGCGGACGACGTCGCCCGCGCCCTGGCGAGCGGCGCGGCTCAGGTGGTCGATGCCCGCTCGGGCACCCGGTTCCGCGGCGAGGAGCCGGAGCCGCGCCCCGGGGTCCGTCCCGGTCACATGCCGGGCGCCTGCAACCTGCACTATGCGGCGCTCCAGCGCGACGGCCGGATGAAGAGCCCGGAGGAACTGACTGCCGTCTTCGCGGAGAATGGCGTCGATCCGGACCGGCCGATCGTGACCACCTGCGGCTCCGGGGTGACCGCGGCGATCATCGCGCTGGCCCTGGAAACGATGGGCCGGCCCGCTCGCGGCCTCTACGACGGCTCGTGGTCGGAATGGGGCGCAGACACGAACCGGGCGGTGGCGACCGGGGCTCCTTGACGGACGGCCGATCCAATCCGATATATCGAAAGCGCCTCGGCTGGGCGCTCTACGGAGAAGATCATGCCGCATCACGACACCACCGCCCTGTCGGGCACCATCCAGCACGTCTTTGCACACCGCTTCACCTTCGAAGCGGACGGCGCCACGCACTTGGCCGATCTCGGTCCCAAGGGCGCTGACGCGTTCCCGCTCGCGACCGGTCTGCGCGTCACCTTGGAGGGGGAGCGCCGCCCCTCGGAGATCAAGGTCACGCGGATTGCCGCCGAGGGCCGGGAGCCGGTGCTGATCCAGCACAAGAAGCCCAACCACCCGCCGGGTGCGGCACGGCCGGACGTGCCGGCCGATCCCGCCACGGCCCTCGCGGCGGCGGCGGCCGATGGCTGGTCGGTCACGGGGGCTCCGCGCAAGAAGCCGAAGCACTTCGAGCTTCTGGCCCACCGCGGCGACGACGTTGCCACGGAGTTGCACGTCGATTTCGCCGGGACGATCTACAAGCAGAAGCCGGCCGACGTCGCGAAATGGGCCGTGCCGGCCTGACGAACCGGAAAAACCGGACTTCTCCGCCGGAAGCGGCGGGGCTGTCCGGGCGTGCGAGATCCGGGCGTGCGAGATCCGGGCGCGGGTCGGCCTCCGGGCCGACCCGCATTCAGGCAGGCCGCATGGCGCGGCGCTTGTCGGCGGCGCTCCATTGCATCAGCCCAACCATGACCGCGATGGTCGCCACGTAGACCAGCCCCTGCAGCACAGTCGGCCGATCGGTGTAGCCCACGAGGGCGTGCAGGATGCGGCCCGGCCAGGACGTCTCCGCGATCACGCCCGAGCTGTTCCAGAGGGTGTGGCCGAGGACATCCACCACGCCGGCATTGGCCAGGAACTGGGCAGCCTGCGCGGCAAGCCCCGCGGCCAGGAAGATGATCAGCACGCTGGTCACCGAGAACACATAGCGGCTGGGGATCGACGCGAGCCCGAAATACGTCACCGCCGAGAGCAGCGCCCCCGCCCCGATGCCGGCCACGGCGCCGAACTGGATATCCGCCCCCGAGGTGCCCGAGGCCACGAGGCCATAGAGGAACAGCACCAGTTCGGCACCCTCGCGCAGGATCGCGGCGCCGATCACGATGGAGAGGGCAGCGGCCTCGCGCTCGCCCGAGCGCACCGCCGCACCGGCCGCGCGCAATTCGCCCGCCAGTTCCTTGCCGTGCTTGCTCATCCAGGTGTTGTGCCAGACCAGCAGCAGCACCGCGACGATCAGCACCGCGGCGTTCAGGATGTCCTGCCCGCTGCCCTCGAACGCGTCGGAGATCTTTTCCGCGAACAGGGCTACGAGGCCGGCCCCGGCCAATCCGCCCGCGATGCCCAGCAGCACCCAGCGCATCCGGCCGGGGATGCCGCGGGTCGCCGCCAGCACGATCGAGATGATGAGGCCCGCCTCGATGACTTCGCGGAAGGCGATGACGAAGGCGCCGATCATGGCGGTCTCCAGAGGTTGCGAGGTGTTGCGAGAGGGCGCGCGGACCGCGCTACCAGATCCAGAACATCAGCACCCAGTTGACCACCGACAGGATGGCCGCACCGAGGATGCAGGTGGTGGCCGCAGCCCGTCGGAGACCGTGGGCGTCGAGGCCGGCGACCCGCCAGGCGAGCCAGACGCTCCACAGGCTCGCCCCGCCGAGCATCCCGGCGCGGATCTCCGACACGTAGGGGATCACGATGCCGTCGCCCCGCAGGAACGTGACGGTAAGCGCCGAGAGCCCCAGGAAGACCCCGCAGCCCGCCACCGGGATGAGCGTCTGCGTCAGGTGGTGAAAGCGCCGGAGCGACCAGCCCCCGAGGGAGATGGTCGCCAGCGCGACGATCCCCGACAGGACAAGCCCGAGGATCACCGTCGCCGCGCCGATATAGGCCAGCAGCAGCCCGCCATCGAGAAGTGTCATGACGTCGCTGCGGTCGGGGTAGTTGGTCAGCACGAACCAGGGCGCCGACATCTCCAGCGGCCACGTCACCCCACGCTCGATGAGCCAGGTGGCGGCCCATTGCTTGGCCTCGACGTACCAGGGGCTCGCCGACCACTGGAACGCCCCCACCGCCAGGGCCAGCATGCCGAACAGGATCAGCACGGTCTGGTTGAAATCCGGCTCGGTGCCGGCGACGTGCACGATCTCATGATTGGGCGAGCGCAGGGCGAGGCGCACCGCCCCGCGATGATTGCTGCATCGCCCGCACATGTGGCAGGCCCCGGAGCCGCGCATCGTCTTCACCGGCACGAGCGGCGCGCAGTTGAACGCCTCGGCACCCCGGGCGGGCTTGGGCGAGGCCGCCCAGGCGGCGCGGTCGACCTGGAAGCTGATCGGGGCGAGCTTCGACAGCACCGCGAACACGCCGTTGACCGGGCACAGATAGCGGCACCAGACCCGCTTGTTGCGCCCGTAGAGCAGCCCGATGACGATCGCCGCCAGGGTCGAGCCGCCGAGCACCGCCAGGACCGGCTTCGGATAGCCGTACACGCTGGTCATCTGGCCGTAGACCGTGGTGCCGGCAAACGCCAGGAACGGCCAGCCCTGCCACGTGATCCAGCGCGGCACGGCATAGCCGCGGCTCCAACGGCTGGCGAACTCGCTCAGCGCCCCCTCAGGGCAGAGCACCCCGCACCACGCCCGACCGACCAGCACCATGCTGAGCAGCACGAACGGCCACCAGATCCCCCAGAAGGCGAACTGCGCGGCCAGCGTCAGGTTGGTCCAGATATGGGCGGCGTTGTCGGGCAGCGGCAACAGGGCGGGCACGATCACCAGCACCGCGTAGACGGCGATGATCAGCCACTGCACGGCCCGGAGCACCCAGCCGTAGCGGCGCATGCCGTCGCCGAGTTGCGCGAGCCGTGCGTCGATCCAGGCGCGGCGTGCGGGACGAGAGACGGCGGACAGGGCCGCAGGCGCTGTCGTCGACGCGCTCATTTGGCGACCAGGGTCGCCTTGGCGTCGGGATGGAAATCGTCGAACACCTGATAGGTGCCCGGATCGAGGGTGCGGAACACGATCGCCGAGGTCGAACCCGCCGCCAGCGCCTTCTCGCGCTTGAGCTCCGCGCTCTCGAACTCGACGGGCGACTGGCCGGTATTCGAGATCTCCAGCTTGAAGCGGGTGTTGGCCGGCACCTCGATCACCGCCGGGAGGATCACGCCGTCGCGCATCTCCACCTTGATCACCGGCATGTCGTCCGCGCGCACGGACGCGGCCGCGGAAGCAGCGAGGAGCAGGGCAACGAGTGCGGCAGCGCGCAGCGGGCGGGACACGAACACCTCCGGAAACTTAATAGGCGCCCTTCTTGCCGACGCCGGCGAAGGTGAAGTCCTGCACGACGTCGAACGGCTCGAACCACGGGCCGACCCCCGTCTCCTTGTCGACGTGGCGGCCGAAATGGCTGTCCTTGCCGGGGGGCGCGACGGTGACCTTCAGGCGATAGCGGCCGGGGCCGAACAGCTTGACGTTGTCGCCGTAATGCGGCCCGTCATTGGCGACCATCGGCATCAGCATCCCCGACACCTTCTGGTCGGTCGGCTTGTCGCCGTCGAGCTTTACCGCCTCGAAATGCACGTCGAGGGCCGGCACCCAGTCGCCTTCGGCGAAGCCGTTGCGGTTGTCCTTGGCGGCGCGAATGTCGGTCTCGAGATGGAGGTCCGATTGCGCGGCCGCGCGCATCATCCCGGCAGGCTCCATCTCGATCGGCTGCAAATAGACGGCAGCGACTTCCAGGCCGTTGCGGGTCACATGCGGGCCGATCGGCACCTCCTTGGCCGCGGCCGATCCCGCGATCGCGAGGGCGGCGACCATGGCGAGGCCGCGGAGAATCGTCGGGGCGGTTGAGGCACGCATGGTTTTGCACATAGACCCTCGCGCCAGAACTTCAAACAGGCATCACCCCACTATCAAATAATAACAATTCTAATCTGAAAGCCTATTGGGATGCTGGCGCTGTATTTCCCTGTCTCAGTCGCCCACTTGTCCGATTGTAATCTGTCGCAACCAAGACTTTTCTCCCGCCTGTTGCCGACCGGATCTTGACCGGTGCAGCGATCTCGGGAACGTCATGCAACTGCCACGCTAAAGGCCGAAACCATGGCCGAGGAGCGGATGCAGCGATGCCGCACCTGCGACACCGCGTGCGACGCCCCGGCCCGCCACGGCTTGCGCGGAAGCGAAGCGGGTTTTAGCAAAAGCTATATTGTTGCTGTGAGTCGCATGAGAATCCGTCCCGCGCCCCTGGCTCAAGCGAAATTCCGTGCTCGAATCTCGGCGCTGACCCAGGCGGCCGTTCTCCTGCTGACGCCTGCAGTCATCGCGCCTGCCGGCGCGGCCGACCTCGGGGCGCAGCGTCCGGCTGGGGAGGTATCCGCCTACACCGACTGGTCGGGCGGCTATGTCGGACTGGAGGGCAGTGCCGGCGGCTCCTACGGGGCCTACACGTTCGGCCCGACGACGATCGGGGGGCGGCCGGTCCCGGCCTTCAAGAGCGGCGACTCGACGGGCCGCAGCGACCAGGGGCGCAACGCCACCACGGCGGTGGGCGGGCTGTTCGGCGGCTGGAACTGGCAGGCGGGCCCCTGGGTATACGGCGTCGAGGCCAATATCGACGCGGCGAACCTGAAGCGGCCGGTCCCCTCGACCCTCGCGGGCTTCGGCTACGCGGATGTGGACCCCGCGTTCAACATCGTGCGCGCCAAGACCGAACTCTACGGCACCCTGCGGGCGCGGCTCGGCTACAGCTTCGAGCGCTATCTCGTCTACGGGTCCTTCGGCCTCGCCGGCGCGAACGCGCGCTTCCTCGCGACCTATCCGGATCTCGATACGGGCAGCCAGAATACGGCGCGGCGCGAACTCGGCTATGTCGGGTTCACGCTCGGAGCGGGCGTGCAATACGCCATCACCGACCACCTCGCCCTGGGGATCGACTATCGCTACGTCGATCTCGGCGGTAGCCGGCGCTTCGGCTTGGGCACAGTCCCCGGCGATCTGGGCGGACCGGTCTCGACCCGGGCCAGCTTCACTTCGCACCAGATGTTCGCCCGCCTGATGTGGTTCCCGGACGGGCTGCGGGTCCCGCCGGATCCGGACGAGACGGCACCGCACGATCCCGACAATGGCGATACCGGCCGCTTTTCCTTGCACGGGCAGACGACGCTGATTGCGCAGGGCGTGCCGAACTTCCGCTCGCCGTATGAGGGCGCGCAGAGCCAGATCCCGAATCAGACCCGGCAGACCACCACGGCCACGATCTTCCTCGGGCTCAAGCTCACCGACACCACGGAAGTCTATTACAATCCCGAGTTCAGCCAGGGGTTCGGCCTGTCGCGGACGCTGGGCGTGGCCGGCTTCGTCAACGGCGAGGCGCAGAAGGCCGGCGCCCCGTTCCCGAAGCTGCGCTCGAACCGCTACTACGTGAAGCAGACGATCAACCTCGGCGGTGAGACCGTAGAGGTGCCGGACGGGCCGAACCAGGTTGCCACCCGCTACGATGCCGAGCGGATCACGCTGATCGCCGGCAAGTTCGCGCTGGGCGACTTCTTCGACGGCAACATCTACGCGCACGATCCGCGGGTGGACTTCTTCAACTGGTCGATCTGGGGCTCCTCGGCCTGGGACTTCCCGGCGAACCTCCCCGGCTTCACGCAGGGTGTCTATGCCGAGTACAACCGGCCGGAATTTGCGATCCGCGCCGCCTACACGCAGGTGCCCAAGGAGCCGTCGAGCGACGTGCTCGATCCGCGGGTGTTCCGCCGGGCGGGGCTCAACGCCGAGTTCGAGCAGCGCTACGTCCTGCCGGGGCTGGACCAGCCGGGCAAGCTGCGCCTCGGGTTCTTCTCGAATGTCGGCAACTCGGCCAACAACCGGGAGGTGGTGACGCTGACGCAACTCGGCGCGTTCGACGACATCAACGACGCGGCGGGGGCAACCCGGCGCCCCTGGCGCAAGACCGGCGGCTACGTCAACCTGGAACAGGCGCTGACGCCGGAACTCGGCCTGTTCGCCCGCGCCAGCCTGAACGACGGCCGCACGGAGAACATCTCGTTCACCGATGTCGACCAGAGCTTCTCCGGTGGCCTGTCGCTGAAGGGCAAGGCCTGGGACCGGCCGGACGACACCGTCGGGATCGGCGCGGCGATGAACGGGCTCTCGCCCTCCCACCGGGCGGCCTTCGCGGGCGGCTTCTACGGGCTGCTGATCGGCGACGGCCGGCTCAACTACGGCACCGAGCGGGCTCTGGAGACCTATTACGCCCTGAACCTGACCAAGTTCGTGACCCTGACCTTCGACTACCAGTTCATCGACAATCCCGGCTACAACCGCGACCGCGGCCCGGCCCACTTCTTCGCCTCGCGGCTGCACGCGGATTTCTGACAGCGCACGACGCCTGTTCGGATGGTGTTGGGCGAACGTCCGCGCGGGTGTTGCGAACGTCATGGTTTCGAAAGGTCGAGACCTTTCGCGGGTGCAGGGCAGCGCCCTGCGATCCGACGCGCAGACGCCTGAGGCTTGCCTCGGCCAGAACGCGCTCACGGATCGCCGGCGTTTACGGACTCCATCGCCGTCACCCCAAAAATATCCTCGAACGCCGCCCGGAGCTGCATGTCCACCTCGGCCATGCTCACCGGCAGACCGAGATCGACGAGGCTCGTCACGCCATGCAGGCGCACCCCGCAGGGCACGATCCCGTCGAAATGCGCGAGGTCCGGCTCGACGTTCAGGCTGATCCCGTGAAAACTCACCCAGCGGCGCACCCGGATGCCGATCGCCGCGATCTTGTCCTCGACCTCCGGCCCCTTCTCGGGGCGGCGCACCCAGACGCCGACCCGGTCCTCCCGGCGCTCGGCACGGACGTTGAAAGCCGCGAGCGTCTCGATCAGCCACGCCTCCAGGCTCGCCACGTAGGCGCGCAGATCGCGGCTGCGGCGGTCGAGATCGAGCATCACGTAGGCCACGCGCTGGCCGGGGCCGTGATAGGTGTACTGCCCGCCCCGCCCCGTGGCGTGGACCGGGAACCGGTCGGGCGTCACCAGATCCTCCGGCCGGGCCGACGTTCCGGCCGTGTAGAGCGGCGGATGCTCCAGCAGCCAGACACATTCGGGTGCCGTACCGCGGGCGATCGCCTCGACCCGCGCCTCCATCCAGGCCACGGCGGCCTCGTACGCCACGGGCGCGTCGCTCACCCGCCACGTCACCGGCCCCGCGACCGGATCGGAGCCGGGCCGCTTCGGGAAGGCATGGGGACTCACCATGAGGCGGGGCGCGTTTACCAATGGTTCACCATCCTGCGTCGATGGTCGAAGCCTTCAACATCCGCGGCCGGCGATTGCAAGGTCTTGGCCGCGAGACGGGATGGCGGGCAGTGGCGGTCTTCGAGACGCTGAAGGTCGATCTGACGGTGGTGCTCGGCCGCACCCGCATGCCGCTGCACATGCTGCTGCGCATGGGCCGCGGCGCCGTGATCGAGCTGGACGCCAGCGACAGCGACATGGTCGAGATCCTGGCCAACGACCATCCGGTCGCCCGCGGGCAGATCGTGGTGACCGGTGACCGCATCTCCGTCGAGGTGACGGAGTTGATCCGCAAGGCGGCCTCGATCGTGGAGCCGGGCGCCAGCATCGGTGACGGTGCGGCCTCGTTTCTGGACAGCGGGTACGAGTCCGCGTGAGCGAAGCGCTTGTCGGCGGCGGATCGATCTGTTATCCGCTGCGCCGCCGGCACCAGATCGGCCTCCGGGATTTCCCGCGGGCCGCTTTTGTCGAGCGAGCGGACACGGATCGTCGCGTCCGATGCGGCCATGGCGGAATTGGTAGACGCGCTAGCTTGAGGTGCTAGTCCCGCGAGGGGTGGAGGTTCGAGTCCTCTTGGCCGCACCATTCTTCTCTCTCTTGAAGAGACAGGATTGGTGCAGAACGACGTGACCGGGGCGACCAGAGCCCCAGGAGCGGTCCCGCACGATCACCAACAGATTTGCAGTCGACCAGACTGGCCCTGGCTACCGGGACCGGTCGGCGGTCCGCAGGTGATATTCAGTCCGATCCCGACGTTCGATGCCCACCCACGGCGTCATGCCGTGGGAAAGTGCGGCGCTGCGAGGCGGCAGCCGACAATCGACCCCCGCCCGCAGACGCTCAGCGGCCCGATGGCTGGCCGGTCGTGCCGTGCTGGAACCCCGACGCGTTCGGCGGGCCCTTCATCTTGCCGTCCTGGGTGGCGGTGGTGTCCGGCGTGGTGGCGCCGGCTGTCCCTGTGGTCTCCGCCTTGCCGAAGCCCGCGGCATTGGGCGAGCCCTGCATGCGGGGCGTTGTTCCGGGCGTGCCAGCACCACCGGCATTTTCGGCGGCGAAACTGGCGGTCCCCATCGACAACAGGCCAACAGCCGCGATCAGTGCGGTCTTTCGCATGGCAGACTCCTCGAGCGTTCCACGATCACGTCTTGTGCGTGATCCGTGCACCAACGTCCGCAATGGACGCCTGTTCACTTCGTCAGTCCGTTCGCGGGCTATCGGGCGGTGATCGCGTTTTTGATCGTGTCGTAATCGGCGCGTTTCAGGACCCGGCGCGTCAGGAGCTCATCGGGGGAGGCGTAGGGACGGAACTCGATGATCCTCCGGCCGATCATACCGGCCCCGAGCGCATTCAATTGCTCCACCGACGCCGTGTTGAGATCGACGCTCCCACCCGGCGATACGGAGGGGGCCTGAGCCTCTCCCGGGGCCGGCTCCGTTCGCAAACCTGTTGTGGACGCACCGTCGGATTGCCGCGGGGGAGAGCCGAGATCGGCCGAGGGACCGGGCGACGGGTTCGCCGGAGCAGCAGCGGACGGGGATGATGCCGGGGGCGCCGTCGCCGCCATCCCGGGACCGGCCGACGATCCCGGCACGATGGTCCGGATGGACTGCCCCTTGGCGTCCAGGGTGGTTCGCTGCTGTTGCGACAGGGGAATCACCGTGGAGGTCCGCTTGTCCGGCCCGCCCTGAGGGCGTGGGCCATACCCGATCCACAGGGCTGCCAAGACGATTGCGATCACCGCCAGACCGGCGCTCACGGACAGAACAGATCGGATCATTCGTCCCCCTCTTCGGCTGGCCCGATGCTTATCCCCGGGCCCGCGATACCATCCGCGCTTCCTCACGGATCGCGCGGGGCAATTCAAGGTTCGATGGAGCCGCGTTGAACCGTCCTCCGGCGAGCCAACGCTGTCCCCGGGGCCGGATTGCGCAAGACGGCGACCTGTCGAGCCTTGCACAGGAGGGGGCGGTGCCATGCGGCGGCTCAGGCCGCACGACGTTGACTTCGCAGCCGCACACCTGCATATCGGCGTTGCAGCGTCAGCGGCCGCCATGGCCCGCTTGAGGGGGTTGCGTGACGGATCCTGCGCCATCGCGGCGTGATCCGGCCCCCCTCTTCATAACGTGCATGCACCCGGGCCGCCCCATCACGCGGGCTGCCCCCTGCCAACGGACCGGCCTCAACACGGCATTTCTCGCGCGAAACGCGCGGCGCCCGGCCGGACCTGCTGCATCGGATACATCCTTGACCCAATTCACCGATTTTGGCCTCGCCCAGCCCGTGCTGCGGGCGCTCAGCGAAGCCGGCTACGTCGTGCCGACCCCGATCCAGGCCCAGGCGATCCCGCCGGCCATGACGGGCCGCGACCTCTGCGGCATCGCCCAGACCGGCACCGGCAAGACCGCGGCCTTCGCGCTGCCGATCCTGCACCGCCTCGCGCTCTCGGATCGCCGGGCCCCGCGCCGCGGCTGCCGGGTGCTGGTGCTCTCGCCGACCCGCGAGCTCGCCAACCAGATCGCCGAATCGTTCTCCGATTACGGCCGGCACCTGTCGTTCACCAACACGGTGGTGTTCGGCGGCGTCACCATCAGCCGCCAGGAGCGCGCGCTGGCGCCGGGCGTCGACATCCTCGTCGCCACGCCGGGCCGCCTGATCGACCTGATCGAGCGCCGCTCGCTGACGCTGGAGGGTGTCGAGATCCTCGTCCTCGACGAGGCCGACCAGATGCTCGATCTCGGCTTCATCCACGCCCTCAAGCGCATCGTGAAGATGCTGCCGCAGAAGCGCCAGAGCCTGTTCTTCTCGGCCACCATGCCGAAGAACATCGCGGGGCTGGCGAGCCAGTACCTCACCGATCCGGTCCAGGTCGCGGTGACGCCGGTCGCCACCACGGCCGAACGGGTCGATCAGCAGGTGATCTTCGTCCACACCGGCGCCAAGCAGGCGCTGCTGGGCCACATCCTGCGCGATCCGGCGATCGAGCGCGTCCTCGTTTTCACCCGCACCAAGCACGGGGCGGACCGCGTCGTGCGCGGCCTCGACAAGGTCGGCATCGCGGCCGCCGCGATCCACGGCAACAAGAGCCAGCCCCAGCGCGAGCGGGCGCTCCAGGCCTTCCGCGACGGCGATTGCCGGGTGCTGGTGGCCACCGACATCGCGGCCCGCGGTATCGATGTCGAGGGCGTGAGCCACGTCATCAACTTCGATCTGCCGAACGTGCCGGAGAGCTACGTTCACCGGATCGGGCGGACCGCCCGCGCCGGCGCGGACGGGCTCGCCATCTCGTTCTGCAACGACGAGGAGAAGGCCTACCTGCGCGACATCGAGCGGATCACGCGCCAGAAGGTGCCGGTGGCGGGCTTCCCCGAGGGCTTCACTCCGCCGTCCCGCCAGGAAGCGGCCGAGATCGCCCGCGAGGAAGAGCGCCGGCCCGAGCGGCAGCAGCAGCGTCCGGGTGGTGGCCGCCCGGGCCAGCAGCGGCCCCGGCAGCAGCAGGGTCGTCCTCAGCAGGGGCGCCCCGAAGGCGGACGCGGCTTCGGCGGTCAGGGTGCCGCACCCCGGCAGGGACGGCCTCAAGAGGGCCGGCCGCAGGAGGGCCGTGGCCAGGCTCCGCAGGGCCGCGAGGCCCGGCCGCAGGGCGAGCAGCGCCCGAACCAGAGCCGTCCGAGCCGCGATAGCCGGCCCCAGCGGGCCGATGCCCGGCCGCGCAGCGGCGGCGGCGGCGGTAGCGAGGGCCGCAACATCGGCTGGCTGGAGCGGGCGCCCCGCTCCTAAACAGGCCACGACTTCGAACGCTTTCCGCCGAACTGGATATTGGCTCAGCGGAGAGCGCTCTACACCAGAGCGTTGGAGCCGTGCCTGATCGCAACGCAATCGGGCATGGCACGCGGTGAGACAGCACAGCCGCCCGGGACGGATCCGTCCCGGGCGGTTTTTCGCGTGCTCACACCTTCGTGAGCCGTCAGACGTCGATCTCGTAGCCGCACGAACGCGCGCTAACTGAGCGAGCCGGCCCTAGAGCCAGCAATCCAATCATCGGAGAAAACGCCTCATGCTAAGGATTCTTGTCCCGGCCGCCGCCCTCGTCGTGGCGTCGCTGTCGCCGGCTCTTGCCCTGGAAGTCACGAAGTCGGTCGATGTCGCCGCTGCGCCCGAGGCGGTGTGGAAGACGATCGGCGGCTTCTGCGGGATCGGCGATTGGCATCCGGTGATCGAGAAATGCGCCCTGTCCAAGAAGGGCGGCAAGGATGTCCGGACGCTCAGTCTGAAGGGCGGCGGGACGATCGTCGAGGAGGAAGAGTCCCGCAGCGACAAGAAGATGGACTACACCTACACGATCCTGGAAGGCCCGCTGCCCGTGACCGACTACCACTCGACCATCATGGTGGCGAAGGCCGGCAGCGGCTCCAAGGTGACGTGGACGGGCACGTTCAAGGCCAAGGGCGCTCCGGACGACAAGGCCAAGGAGGCCATCGCCGGCGTCTACGAGGCCGGCCTGAAGGGCATCGCCACCAAGGCGAAGTAAGCAGGCTCCGAGCTAATGCGGGAGAACGGCGCCGTTCTCCCGCGTGTGACGTCCGGCGCCCGCCCTCGGGTGGGCGCCTTCCCTTCCTGACGCGGCAACCCATTTCAGCGGGCGGATTGTCAGGGAGCCTGCACCATGCGGTTCGAACTCTATCGGGATGTGAAGGGCGAGTGGCGCTGGCGCCTGCGGGCGCGCAACGGCGAGGTGATTGCCGAGTCCGGTGAGGGCTACGTCCGTCGCGAGGATTGCGAGCACGGCATCGCCCTCGTGCGGCAAAGCGCCGAGGCGCGCATCGAGGACATGACCACGAAGATCGCCTGACGCCGCGCGTCCCAGGCCTTTCTCAACCCGGGATCAACCCTGTCGAAAACTCAGCAGTGGTTACGCTGCAACGCTTCACCTCGCCCACGCGTTGCAGCGTTTCGGACCGGGCGGTGGGTTCTCGCTTCCCGTGCGGTTCGTCGTCGGAGACGCAATCACACAATGGGAGTCGAGACCGTGCTGAGGAAATTCCTGCTCGCGGCCCTGCTGGTGCTGGGCTTCGCGGCCGCAGCGCCGGAGGGCGCGTCCGCCGCGCCGATCGGCCCGGGGCTCGCCCTGCCGGCCAATGCCGCGCCGGCGGTGGCCGAGAAGGCCCAGTACTACTATCGTCGTCGCTTCTACGGTCCGCGGCCCTTCTACCGCCGCCCCTACTACCGTCGCCGGTTCTACGGCCCGCGGCCCTTCTATCGCCGCCCCTACTACCGCCGCCGGTTCTACTACTAAGCTGATTCCGGCCTGACCGACCCGGCGGCTCCCCGAGCCGCCGGGTTTTTCATGCCGTGAGTCGGGCTGCGCATGAAGTTACCATGCGGTATGATGCCGAAGACGGGATCGTCGACGACAGATCGGCCGCCCGGGAGGATGCCCGATGAACGATGTTGCACAAAGCGCCGAGCCTGCCGCGGCGTCACCGGACCTCTGGCAATCGATCCCACTCGAATGCATCCTGAGCGCGGCCGCCATCCTGCTGGCGGCGGGGCTCAAGCTCGCCGGCCTTCTCTCCTGACGGCGCGCGACGGACGGGTGGTCGGCATGGAGCACGTCGGGATCTCATCGGCCGCGAGCGTGGCGCCGCCTCCGGAGATCGATCTGCCGAAGGGCGACCTGACAGTCCGCACCATCGCCATGCCGGCCGACACCAACGCCAACGGCGACATCTTCGGCGGCTGGGTCCTGTCGCAGATGGATCAGGCCGGCGGTATCGCGGGGGTCGACCGGGCGCAGGGCCGGGTCGTGACCGTGGCGCTCGATGCCATGACCTTCATCCGGCCGGTCCGGGTCGGCGACGTGCTGTGCGTCTACACCCGGGTTTCCCATGTCGGCCGGACCTCGATGAAGATCGAGGTCGAGGCCTGGGCGCGGCGCTTCTGCACCCAGGTCCGCGAGCGGGTGACGCAGGCCACCCTCACCTTCGTGGCTGTCGACGAGGCGGGCCGACCCCGGCCGATCCCGCCGGAAGTCCCCTCGCCCCACGCAGCTACCTGAGCGGGTTTCGCAACAGTGGCCGCCGGCTTTGCGATGAAAACCTGCGACCCGCTCAGGATGTAGACGGCTACTTGATCACCGCGCAGGCGACCCGGTCGCCGGCGCCGCCGATCGGCTGGGTGGTGTGGTCGTCCTCGTTGGCGTGGATGATCAGCGCCGAGCCGTCTCCGTCCTTCAGGCCGCCCTCGCCGTTGAGCGGCGTCTCGCTCCAGACCTCGGCGTTGGCCGAGCCGTCCTGCGCCACGTAGAGGTTCGGCAGGTCGCCCTCGTCCGGCCCGTCCGGGTTCAGCAGGCCGTGCTTGCTCTGGTCGTGGTTCACATGCGCCTTGGAGTTCATGAACTTCGGATCGGAGCAATCGCCGACCGCGTGGAAGTGCAGGCCGTGCCAGCCGGGCGACAGGGCGCCGGCCTGAAGGGCGACGCGCAGCACCAGGGCATTGGCACCGTCGCGGATCGCCAGAGAACCGATCGTGTCGCCCTTGGCGTTCTTGATCGGCGCCGAGAAGGTCTCGGCGGCCTTGGCGGCCTCCTTCGGCGGTTCCTGGGCGTGGGCTGCGCCCGCGGCGACGGTCGCGAGCGCTGCGAGCAGCGGCAGGGTACGAATCATGCGGTGGCTCTCCTGTCAGGCCCGGTCTAGTTAGGGAGCGCGCTCGCCAGCGACAGGGCCGAGCGGGGCACCTATGCCGCAGATCTGCCGGGACCGCACGAAGCCTTGATGACCTCAGACCGGACCATACCGGAGCGCACTACGGCGGCGCGCCGTGCCGACCTGTTCCTGGTGGAGCACGGCCACTTCGAGAGCCGGGCCCGGGCGCAGGCCGCGATCCGCGCCGGGCTGGTGCGCGTCGACGGCCGGCCGCTCGCGCGTGCCTCGGAGGCGATCGAACCCGGGGCCCGGATCGAGTCTAGCCCCGAGCACCCTTACGCCTCGCGCGGGGGCCTCAAGCTGGCCGCGGCCCTGGACGCGTTCGGCCTCGATCCGGCGGGGCGCGTCGCCCTCGATGTCGGCGCTTCGACCGGCGGCTTTACCGATGTGCTGCTCACCCGGGGCGCGCGCTACGTCCATGCGGTCGATGTCGGCCGGGGACAGCTCCATCCGCGACTCCTGGCCGATCCCCGGGTGGTGAACCGCGAGGGCACCGATATCCGCAGCCTGGATCCCGCCGCGCTGGCGCCGCGACCGGACCTCGCGAGCGTCGATGTCAGCTTCATCGGCCTGCGCCTCGTGCTACCGGTGCTACCAGCCCTCCTGGCGCCGGGCTCGGGACTCGTCGCGCTGATCAAGCCGCAATTCGAGGCCGGCCGCGACCGGATCGGCCGGGGCGGCCTGGTGCGCGATCCCGCTATCCACGCGGAGGTCTGCGCGGCCGTGCGCGGCGAATTGGAGCGGCTCGGCGCCGCGATCCTGGGCCTGATCGCCTCGCCGGTGACCGGCGGCGACGGCAATGCCGAGTTCCTGATCGGCGCGAGGTTGGCGTGAGTGAAACGATAAGCGAGACCATCACGATCCGCGATCTCGGCGCCCGCGGCGACGGCATCGCGGAGGACGGGACCCTCGTCTCCTATGCGCTGCCCGGCGAGCGCGTCGCGATCCAGCGCGAGGGGCGCCGCGCCGAACTGCTCGGCGTCGAGCAGCCCTCGGCCGACCGCGTCGAGCCCTTCTGCCCCTACGTGATGCGCTGCGGCGGTTGCCGCACCCAGCACCTCGCGCGGCCGGCCGAACTCGCGTGGAAGCGGGGCCTCGTCGCCCAGGCCCTTTCGCAGGCCGGTCTCGGCGTTGCGCCCGAGCCCGCCATCGACGCTCACGGCACCGGACGGCGGAGGCTCACGCTCCATGTCCGGGCGGTCGAGGGTCGCGCCGAGGCGGGCCTGATGGCGGCGCGCAGCCACGAACTGGTGCCGATCGACCATTGCCCGATTACGGTGCCGGCGCTGCACCCGGCGCCCGACGTGGCGCGCCGCCTCGCCGCTCCCCTCGGCCATGGCCGCAAGCCGCTCGACGTGGCCGTCACCGCCACCGACCAGGGTCTCGACGTCGACCTGCGTGGCCACGGACCGGTGAGCGCCGGCGTCGGGGCCGCCCTGGTGCGGGTCGCGGGCGAACTCGGCCTCGCCCGGCTGTCGCTCCACGGCGAACGTCTGATGGAGGCCGAACCGGTCTCGGTGACCGACGGCGGCACGCGCCTCTACCCCTCGCCCGGCGGGTTCCTTCAGGCGACTGCCGCGGGACAGGCTGTCCTCGTCGAGCTGACCCTTGCGGCCCTTGGGTCCCGTATCCGCAAGGTCGCAGATCTGTTCTCGGGCTGCGGGCCGCTCAGCCTGGCGATGGCCGGGCGCGCTGCGGTCCATGCCGTGGAATCCGACGCGGCGGCGCTGGCCGGTCTCGACCGAGCCTTCCGGGCCGCGACGGGCCTGCGCCAGATCACCACCGAGCGGCGCGACCTGTTCCGCCGCCCGCTGCTGCCCCTCGAACTCGGCGCCTTCGACGCCGTGGTGTTCGATCCGCCCCGGGCCGGCGCGGAGGCCCAGGCCCGCCAGCTCGCCGCCGCGAAAGTGCCGCTGGTGATCGGCATCGCCTGCGACGCCGGCACTTTCGCCCGCGACGCCGCCACGCTGGTGGCCGGCGGTTACCAGCTGGAATCGGTCACGCCGGTCGACCAGTTCCGCCATGCGGGGCATGTCGAGATGGTCGGCGTGTTCCGACGCGCGGCGCAACGGCGATGAGCGACGCAACCTGCAGGGGATTCTCACGTTCTCTCGGCGATTGGAGATTTTCCATGCCCAGAGGATCCCTGCGCCCGCTGGCGCTCGCCGCCCTGAGCCTCGCCCTGCCGGGCTCGCTGGCCGCACAGACCGTCGCCCCCGACGAGACCGGCACAGGCGGTGGCCCCGCCTCGACGATCACGGCGCCGAACACCAATCGTTACGGCGTCACCAAGCCGCCGGGCACCTCCATGGGCCCCGGCGAGGTTCCGTCCCGCCAGGAGCAACGGCGCGAGCGCGCCCTGACCGACAAGATCGACAACAGCATCTGCGACGGCTGCAATTAGGCCGGTCGCCAGCGTCGGTTAGATTCGGCGGCGGATGACGCGGCGCCTGACCACCGGCGCACGTCCGTTCGCCAGGTGCACCCCGCGGACGGCTGACGGGGGCTCTGCACCGGAGACCGACCGGTGCGCGGCAAGCCTGACCGCGATGTCACGGAAGCGTCAGAAAACACCGTCACACCCCCAGCGCAGCTTGCGCCGGGAGTCGCTGTGCCGGATGCGGATAAAACCCAGCGCTGTCCCGTGATCGTCCTGCACCCGAGACCTGTTCGTGATCTTCATCCACCAGCCCGCCGTCGGCGCCGGATCCGCGCTGCTTGAACGCCGCATCATCGACCTCCAGGATCCGATTCCCGAGGATACCGTCTGGCTCGATCTGATCCGGCCGAGCCGCGAGGAGGAGATGAAGGTCGAGGCCTTCGCGGGCATTGAGGTGCCGACCCGCGAGGAGATGAAGGACATCGAGCCGTCCGAGCTGCTCTATGTCGAGGAGGGCGCCCGCTACATGACCGGGCGGGTGCTCTCGAAGGTGAGCGATTCCGAGGAACCGGGGCTCGCCGGCATCACCTTCATCCTGCGGGGCAACCGCCTCGTGACGGTGCGCCACGAGGAGCCGCAGGCGTTCCGGATGTACACGCAGCGCGCTGGCCGCACGATGGGCAACGGCAGCGCCTCCGCGCCTTCCGGCGAGACCATCCTGGCGGGCCTGATCGAGGCGGTGATCGACCGGGCCGCCGACGTGCTCCAGCTGCAGGGCGAGCGGATCGACCGCCTCTCGGGCAAGATCTTCGAGGTGCAGGACGATCCTTCCGCCCGCAACACCGCCCTTCAGGACACGTTGCGCGCGCTGGGCCGGCACGGCGACCTGATCTCGAAGCAACGCGAGAGCCTCGTCTCGATGGAGCGCATCCTGCTCGCGCTCTCGGCGACGTACCGAACCAACAAAGCCCCGCGCGACCTGCGGGAGGATGTCCGCTCGACCCTGCGGGATCTTCAATCCCTGGAGGAGCACGCGACCTTCCTGAACAACAAAATTCAGTTTTTGCTCGACGCGACCCTTGGTCTCGTCAACCTTGAGCAGAACAACATCATCAAGCTGTTCTCGGTCATGGCGGTCGTCTTCATGCCGCCGACGCTGATCGCGTCGATCTACGGCATGAATTTCAAGTCCATTCCGGAACTGGATTTGTCGTTCGGATACCCGATGGCCCTGATCATGATGGTCGTGGCCGCGGTATTTCCGTACTTTTTCTTCCGCTGGAAGAAGTGGCTGTAGAGATAATTCCGGTCTCAAAACGGAAAAGGATTAAGATTTTTATCGGAGAATACGCAACCTGAAGGCGCGGCACCGCCGCGAAGACGGAAATTTCCATGCGTATCTCCCTCAAGACGGTTCTCTCCGGCGCGATCGCCCTGCTGGCGCTCGCCGCGGCCGGCCAGGGCGTCGCCAGTGTCGTGTTCCTGTCCGAGATCGAACAGAACGCGACGGCGGTCTCACAGCAGGCGCTGCCGACCCAGAACCAGGCCGAGGCGATCGGGACGGCCGTCCGGGACGCGCGGCTGAGTCTCTACAGGCTCGCGGTGGCGTCCCCCGACGCGACAGCCCTGGACAAGAACCAGACCGCCCTCACCGATACGCTCGGGTCGCTCTCGGGCCTGCGCCAAGCCTTCCAGGACCGACTCACGGCACCGCGCGACCGGGCGATCTACGAGCGCTTCACCACGGCCTGGAACGCCTACCAGAACGTCCAGCTGCAAGTGGTCGAGCTGATGATCGCGGGCGACCAGCCCGGAGCCCTCGCGCTCGTGCTGGATCCCGCCACCGGGGCGCGCAACGACGAGGCCGTGGCGAGCCTCACGGAAGCGATCGCCTCCGCCCGCGCGCAGACGGAGGCCAACGTCGCCGAGACCGCCCGGGAAGCGACCCGCGCCAAGCTCGTCGCCGTGGTGGCCACCGTGGTCGGCCTCGCGGTCGCCGCCGCCGCATTGCTGTTCGCGATCTTCGGAATCGCCCGGCCGATCGCGCGCATGACCGGTGCGATG
>NZ_JAKSYD010000210.1 GCF_022829605.1 Methylobacterium sp. E-065
AGCGCTTGGCCGCCGCTCTCACACTCTCTTTACGGAGCTGTATTGCGCGACGGACCGCCTCCGTCGTGCGGGCGCTGCCGTGAAGAATTTGGCCCATAGCGCATCTCTTGCCGCATGGTGGTCAACCGTACCACCACACCGCGGGATCATACAGGTAGGGAGGGGTCTGTCGGGCATCAGCGGACTGGCGTGACCAACATAGGTTGAAGGTCTGGCGCGTCTCGCCACATGGCCGAATGACGCGTCCTCCCGTAGCTCGGCCGGATGTCAGCCAGTCTCGCCCCCACCCCGCTCCCCGATGTCGTCGCCGGCTGGCGAAGTGCATTGGAGAACCTATCGCCTCACGCCTCGCCCTGCCGATATCTGGCCCCGGCCAAATGGGCGACGATCCGCGAGAACGCCATCGGCTTCTGTGACCGGTTCGGCGCTGAGGCGCATCGCCTTGGCTGGACTGCGCAGGAGCTATTCGCGGTTCATCCGGAGCATAGCACGATCCGGGTCGATCACTGCGGGGTGCTGATGGTCGGAAGCCAGCCGGCCATAGGCGTCGAGACGACCCGGATCCTGTTCGAGCGGACCGCCGGCTATCGGAATGGGCCGGGCCAGGTCTGGGGCATTCCGGTCTGGGAGTTCGCCAAGAAGGGTGGTGGCCGGTGAGCCGCCGAGTTCAGGCCAAGATCGGCAGCACGGGTTCGCTGGTGGGCTTCACGGTGCTGGTGACGGCGCTGGCGGCCTGTGGGCTGACGGGACTGGTGCCATGACCTCGGAGCTGGAGTTTATTTTTGAGAGCGGAGCCGGGATCCAATTTCAGGAGCGGAAGGCGCCATGACGGTAGCTGTTCCAGCCTCCTGTGCCTGTGGAGCCTGACCCCGGCCCTGTGAGCCCGCCTCTGCGGCGAACGCTCAGTAGCGGTCGTCAACTGCGGCCCCTGACCCAGGCTCAGGCCCGTTCGGAGCCCCGGGCGAAGCCTCCGGCTCGGGCTGCGGACGCGCCGCTTCCCGTTTGGTCGCCGACCCCGTCGCCGACGGAGGTTTCGCCGTGGCGTGGGTACCAGGCGGCCCCATCTTCCCCACTGGGCCAGGAACACCTTGGGGTCCTCGTGGCCCAGAAGGCCCGGAAGGCCCGGCTGGTCCGACCTCTCCGGCTATACCGGCCGGCCCTTCGGGGCCCGCTGGACCGGGTTCGCCCTGTGCACCAGCAGGACCGATCATCCCCTTAGGACCGGGCAGACCCATCGCCCCCGCCTCGCCTTTTGAGCCTGCCTCTCCCCTCAGCCCTGCCTCGCCACGTGGACCGGGCGATCCTGCCGGACCAGTAAGCCCCGGCGCCTGTGGTCCTTGCTGGCCGCAGCCACTCACCACGACATCGCGCGACTGGTTGGGTGTCCGAAGCGTCGCGATACACGTGGCTGGGTGATAAACCACCCGAAACTCGAAATAGCCTCGGGCATCAGTATGCTGGGGAAATTTGCCGTCGAGGGTGATTTCACTGTCTGACTCGTCGGCATACCCGAGTACCCACAGGTACCCGCCCGTGATCTTAGCATCCTCGACTTTTACGTCAGCATAGGCTGAAGTCATACATGCCGCGATCAGACCTGCGCTTAAGCACATGATCACTTGCCAACGCATCAAATCTCGTTCCTGAAGCTATGGCATCCGTGAGACACCATTTTGCGGCTGCGCCTGCGGCGTCATTCCCGGCCGGTACACTCAGCGCACGTCGGAGGCATTCCGTTCCAACGCGGCTCTCGCATTCGCCGCTTCTGCGTCGGATACCTCGCCCCGGACTAATGCAGTCGGTTTTCGGGACTCACTCGATTGAGGCGCAGGGCAAGCACCATGACGCCGCCATCGGTGAACGTCTCCCCATCGACCAGCCAGAGCGGATAGTTGCTGCTCCACGGCTCGACCGTACAACCACAGGCGCGAAGCACCTGGACGGCTTCAGCCACCAGCTCATCGACGATGGCCATC
>NZ_JAKSYD010000226.1 GCF_022829605.1 Methylobacterium sp. E-065
GATGGGGCATGATCCGGTCCGAACTCGTCGCCCGCATCGCTGCGCAGAACCCGCACCTCTACGCCAAGGACGTCGAGGCGGTGGTCGACGCCATCCTCGACAAAATGACCCGCGCCCTGGCGGACGGCGATCGCGTGGAGCTGCGCGACTTCGGCACGTTCGCGACGAAGGAGACGTGCGCCCGTACCGGCCGCAATCCGCGAACGAGCGAGGTCGTCGCCGTGGCGGCCAAGCGGAGCATCCAGTTCCGGCCAGGCAAGACCATGCGTGCTCGACTGAACCTTAAGCCGGCGGATCAGGAGCGCGAGGCCGAGCGTCTGCTGCGGGCGGTGTGATATTGTCCGCGGTATCGGGCACACCGGCCGCGGCCATCTCATGCGCCATGGCGATCCGCTGCTCGCGTCGGTAGCCGAGCGCCCAGAGCTTGCTCGCGAACCGCCGCGTACCAGGCGGGTAGATCCGCACCCCGCCGTTCTGTGCCGTGGCCGCAGCGTGCTCCGGTGCATCGATAACCCACCGGTGCGCGCACGTCTGGCTCACGCCGAGCGCGTCCGCGATCTTCTGCACCGGCACGTGCTCGGCCCGCATCGCGCGCGCCCGGGCCCGCAGTTCGGCGAACAGTACCCCGCTCACCGGATGTCGGCGGTTGAGGTGCCGTCCCATCAGAACCGATACCTTCCGCCCGAGCTGGAGCGCGCAACGGCTGTGCCGCTTGTAGTCCGCGGCTGAGATCGAGTGTTCTCACTCGGTCCGGGACTGTCGCGCTGGGTTTCGGCATGTTCGACATGCCATCCTGAGAGCCGACTGGGGGTACAGCAACGGTTTGTGCCGCTGCAGGCACGCTGATGGCCAGGGCGGCGACCGCGGAGAATTTATAGAGGAAAACATTTTGGTTTGCTGCGGAAAAAACTGAAGCGTTTCTTTCAGATACTAAGCAAAGTCCTGATCATCAAGATTAATCACTCCGTTCGTGATCCCATCGCGGTCGTACCTTCGACCGGCGGCGTCTTCGATCTCGCTTTGGCAGCTTACGAAGAGATCGATCGGCTCGGACCACGCGTCGCCGAACCAGTCCCGCAGGGTGTCTATTGGAATTCGACAGGGCAGGAGCCGGTGTCCGTCGGACATCGCAAAGCGCACATGCTCTCGCGTGTTCGCATCAATAACCGGGGGCCAGCCCGGGTAACCGACGATGGGCATGGTAAGCCTCAGCGGTTTCTATCGGCTCCACGGAAATATCCGTCTCATAGACAACGGGTCATCGAGGAAGAACGAACCGCAGTTGCAAAAACTTATTTTGCGCGTGCCCGATGCCGCTTAAGAAAATTTGCCGTCCTAAAAAGACTTATTGAGGCGACGCAGGCTGACAACTCGTCAATCATCGCACCCAGCACCATCCTGATCCGCGGGGGCCGGACTAGTGCCGGATCCGCCGCCCCGATCGGCAAGCTCGACGGCTCCGGCTGGGGCCGCAGCCGCGTCCGGCACAACGTCCTGATCGAGCGTCAGGATGGCAGCCGGGTCATCAGGCCGTTTCGTGGTCTGCGTAAGCTGACAGTGGCGAGCCATGGCTGAGCATCACTCCGTGATGAACTGCACCCTCACGAAGTCTTCGGCCCTTTCGATCACTTCGCAGCGGTGCCGCACCTGGATCGACATCGCGATGAGGAGGAACTGGTCTGGAAGGCGGATCGCGTTCGATAGCTCCACCCGTGCCACTCGGGCGCCCTCACGCTTCGCCACGCAATCGATGGTGAGGATTGGATCACCGAAGACCGCGGACGCTACCTTGAAATCCACACGAGGCTTTAGGGGATCGGCCGGCATACAATCTCAACACGAATTCGTTAAATGTCAGCTTACGCATGCTTCAACGAAATCGAAACGCAATTGTTTCAATTTCAGACGTAAAAATTTTCTGTGCAGCTCTAGGTGCTCTATTTGTATCTGTGCTCAATATTTGTACTTTTATCCCAATGTTTGGCAGGGTAGCGCGGTCAAATTTCAGTCAGTAAATCTAACACCGATCTTTCGATCGCTACGCCAGATAACCTCACGGTGCTGATTAAGTGACAATTCTATCGAACGCAGGCGGAATTCATCTGGCGGGGTCGAGTGCTCATCCATTTCGATCATCGCACCGGATCTGCTGAGATCCCAAACGAGACAATTGAGGCCTTCTTGCAAGGTGCTAAAAAAGATTTGTTCTGTTTTCAGAGCCTGGATGCACGGCTCACTCCTAGAATTTTCGGCTATCATCTGTCTCCGAAACTGCTGAAGCGATACTATAGTGGGAAATATTAGATCGGCGTTGATCTGCAAAGCGGATTTAGCCCCGGCCGACGGGCTCGACATCGCTGGGGCGGCATGACGAGCGACGACAGCTTCATGATGCTAGGGTCTGTCGTCGCCTGAACCATCTGGCGTAGCACGCGTTTTGTGCCTCTGATCTGGGAGGGACGATGCTAGGCGACACGCAATGGGCTGTTTTGGAGCCGCTGGTTGAGGCTTGTCGGCCGAAGGCGAAGACACCGCCGCAGGATCTGCGGCGCACGCTCTCGGCAATCCTGTGGCGCCATCAGAACGGTGCCAAGTGGCGCGCGATCCCGCAGGAACTGGGGCCGTGGTGGCGAGCGGCGCAGATCTTCATCCGGTGGTCGCGCAGCGGCGTGTGGGAACGTCTGCTCGGTCTCGTGCAGGAGCGCGGCGTTCAGTTAGGCATGGTGTTCCTCGACGGCACCAACATGCGTGCGCACCAGAAGGCGGCAGGCGCCGCCAAAAGGGGGGATCTGCAGCCGAGCGAGACGCTCGTGAAGCTGTTGGCCGATCGCGTGGCGGGTATGGCACCAAGGCTTGCGTGATTGCTGACGGCGCGGGCCACGCGATCGCCTTTCGGATTGCACCGGGGCAAGCCCATGAATTGCCTCATGCGCTGCCCTTGCTCGACCGACTGCCGGGCGTGCCTCGCTGGGTGGTGGCGGATCGGGGCTACTCCAGCCATCGCTTCCGGCAGCAGATCGCGGAGGCCGGAGCAAAACCTGCGATCCCGTCCAAGCGGAACGAGGCTCCAGTGCGTTGCCCCGACTGGATCTACAACAACCGCAACATCGTCGAGCGGCTCTGGGCGCGGCTCAAGGAATGGCGAGCGGTTGCCACGCGTTACGAGAAGACCGCCGCCAGCTTCAGCGGTATCCTCTGCCTCGCCGCTGCCCTCGATTACCTCAGGTGACGACAGACCCTA
>NZ_JAKSYD010000260.1 GCF_022829605.1 Methylobacterium sp. E-065
GATCGTCAGCTTCATCGACGGCAAGACCTACAAGACGCTCAAGCGCCACCTGACCAGCCACGGGCTGGACCCGCGGGCCTACCGCGACCGCTACGGCCTGCCGGCCGATTACCCGATGGTCGCCCCGGCTTACGCCGAGCAGCGCTCCGCCCTCGCCAAGGCGATCGGCCTCGGCCAGCCCGGCGCCATGGCCGAGCGCGAGCGCAAGGGTCGCAAGGCGGCCTGAGATCGGATCGCGTCCCAGGGACCCCTGCACGAGCCCTTGCCGCGGCTCGGCGACGGGGTCCCGGGCGTTCGGCCGCCAACAAGGCTGATCCCGGGGCGATGCCGGTGACCCGCGCCATCGTTGCTGTGGCGCCACACATGTCCAGGACATTGCCCGACACGGACAAGCTGCCTTACTCTGCACATAGCGTCTGCGCACGTCGGATCCCGAGACGACAACCAAGGGATGGGCGAGATGAAGCGAGAGCAGACGAAGCAGAGTTCGGTCGTGCCCTTCCCGGCGCATATCGCCCCGGCCGTGGCTGACGAGGACACCGCGTCGATCATCGCCGTGCTGCAGGATCATCTGGCGCTCGCCCGCGAAGGCCGGATGCGCTCTTTGGCGATCGTCTCCGTCTCGGCCGATGGTGAAGCGATCGGAACCCAATGGTCGTGCAAGAGCGGCGATATCAGCAGCCTGATCGGCAAGCTGACGGTGCTCGCCCATGATCTGATGGCCGCGCGGAAGTAATCGCCCGGTCCAGAATTGCGCGGCCGAATCGCTCCACGCCGATCCGTGCAGACAGCCTCGGCCGGGCATGCCGCGGCCCCTCCGTACCGCCAGGGATTGGCCGACGATGAGACGCACCCTGCTCGCGGTTCTGCTCGCCGCCGCACCGCTGCCCGGCGGGTTCGCGCTGGCCGAGGACGCGCCGGACACGGCTTTGTCCAAGCGCACCGAGACGATCGACGGGTTGGTGCGGATCGTGGGTGCCCAGGCCGGCATCGTACTGCATTGCCGGGCGCTCTATACTGTGGATGACGCGATCTCGGACGGTCTGTCGCGGACGGCCCGCCGTGCCCTCGAGGCGGCCCTGGGCCGCCGTCGGGCCGAAACCGCCATCGCGGCCGAAGGCCAACGCGCTGCGGATGAGATCGCCACGGTCGGCGCCGACCGCTGGTGCGCCGATCAGCGCGACATCCTCAATACCGACGGCGTTCGGGTTTTCCTCGACTGAACACTGCTGACAAAACACCCGCCGCGCCATCGCGTTCGAGGAGGGGGGTCTTCGTCATCGAAAATTGCGTGGGGTGCCCTGATGCGCCCCCTGCCGCATGTGGCGGCTGTTCGGCGATACGGGGCCGTGGGGCAGGTCCCGCAGGACAGCCCTTCACCCGCTAGACTTTGCGATCTGCCGGAAAATCAGATCTCGCATTTGCCAGCGTGACGTTCTGCAATGCAGAACTCATTATATCCTTGTTCACCGCGCGCCCGTCTGCCATCATTTGTCGGCGGATGAATAGAAACGGATCACGCTGGTCTCGCTCATCCGAACAAGAGCCCTGAAGGGCCGAGGGACCGGCGGAGGAGGAAACCGCATGTCGCGCCCGATTTATCTCGCCCTCGCCCTCGTCGTGTGCGGCGCCGCCGTGACGCTGTTCGCCTTCCTCCGCGCGCCTCGATCGAAGGAGTTCGCCGGCTGGGACGTCGCGTTCATGGGCGGGATTGGCGCTGTCGCCCTCGGCTTCCTGACGACCCTCGTCGAGGTGATCACCGAGTAGAGCGGCCTTCGCCGAAGCGGGCATCGGATCGACGCCTGGGGCTTTGGTCGATCGCAAGATTTTGTCGAGAGCCGGCAGCCACGGGGGCGAAAGCCGCTTCGGGGTCCGCCGTCTCGACGGACCGGATGTGTTCTTCGGCGATCGTGCGCGATCCGACTCTCGGTCTATCCGCCGTCAATATCGCTGGACCCGATACGTCCGTCTCACAAACCAGTGAGTCGATGATTGGAACTGCAGAAACCGACAATTTGATCTTTTAACGGAACCCGACCTGAAGGCGCATCGACGATCCTTGCTGCATGACCTTCTATGAGGCAGCGATGTTCGAACGGCGCAGTGCTCCGCGTACGATCCTGAACGAGACCGGCAGCATCTCGGTCGACGAGCACAGCAGCCTGCCCTGCATCGTCTACGATCGGTCGGTCGGCGGTATCCGCATCGCCCTCCCGGAGGCGGAGATCGTTCCGGATCGCTTCGTGCTGAGCATCAATGCAAGCAACGAGATCCTCGTCTGCCAAGCGGTCTGGCGTCGGCTGGAGGAGATCGGCGCGGCGACCGAAATCTCTGCGCCGGCCCGTCCGACCACGCCGGATTCGCGGTACGCGCTGGAGCCGGTCTGACGCGGCGTCCCTCGGCCGCCCGCGTAGCCGGGCGGCACCTTCGCGCCGATGGATCGTTCTCCCTCGGCTGCCGCCGGCGGGATCGCGGCGAAAGGGAGGGAATGCACCATGTCGGATCCGAGAGCGCCCGACGCGGAGGAAATGCCGGACCTGCCGCAGGGTTTGCCGATGCCACCGAACACCGGCGACATGCCGCCCCCGCGGCTTCCGCCGGCCCCGGCCGACGATCCGGAGCCCCCGCGCGGGGAACCAGCGCCCGATATCGACGCGGTCCCAGGCCTGTGACGGGCGCCCCGCCGGAGTTGACCGGGATTGCGAACGGCGCCGTCGCGGGACGATCGAGAAGCCCCCGCTGCAATTCCAGGCGACGGACCTGGATGCGACACGCCCTGAGCATCGCCGCCTGGCTCGGCTGGATGGCGCCAGGCTCCGCCGCCGATCAGCCTCTCAGCATCGAGCGGCTCAACGGGGAGGGTTGGGAGATTGCCGGCTACACGGGGACCTTCGACAATCGCTCATCCCTGATCCTGTTTCGCAAGCGGGACAGGGCCTATCTCGTCCAGTGCTCGATCCTGTACGATGTGACGCGCAACCCCCGCGTCGTCACGAACTGCTATGAGTTGCACTGAGGCGCGCCGCACAGGCGGCCCCGTCGCGGCAGCGCGCATCGAGACCTCTTAGAGCGCTCTCCGCCGAAGTGGACGCCGGTTCGGCGCAAGAGAGCGCGTCAAGACAAAGGCTTAGAGCCGCGCACGATTGCAACGCGATCGGGCACGGCTCTAGTCCCAATCAATGTTCAGGGATCGCTCGAAAGCGGCCGCCGACATCTCCTTGCCCTTCGGGTCGGCGACCGTGATCTCGCGAAAACCCCGTCGGGTCAGCTCCCAGGTCTTCTCCATGGCCTGCTCGTCGGTCCCGCAGGCGAACGTCATGATACGCCCGGACGGGTCGATCCCCTTGACGGTGAACACACCATTCTCCTCGCTCGTTTGCGCTTATATAGCGCCGCAGTCTCGATCCTGTCGCGAGGCGAGATGGCATGGACCCGAGAGGCTGCCATCGCGTTATCCGGGGAGAGGCACCCGATGACGAACGCCCGCGACATTCCGATCCCGGAACGCGCCCCCGACCCGATCGAATCGGCCACGGACGGACGCATGGATCTCGAGCAGGACATCTCGAACAAGCCGCTGCCGATAACCGATGCGGAACCGGATGTCGGCCTGTCTCAGAAGGGTACCGGCGCGGACGCCGTGTTCCGGCGTGAGACTGAGATCTGAGCCTGGGATCTTGAGCGGGCACGCCCGACGATGGTTATCCGACACACCCGGCTTACGACGGCTGCGGCCGGGCGGACCTGAGGAGCCCGAGCATGGCCGACGGTCCCCGCTTCGAGCTCCCGCCGCACAGGCGCGACTTCGCCGAGCGTCGTTTGGCAAAGCCGCCCAGGGCGTTCGCAAGCTTCATTGAAGTGGTGCGTCGCACCAACGACACGGTTCATGGCGCAACGGAACCGGCGACCTCGTCCCGGATGCGTTCCACCAGAGCGCCGCGTGCATCCACGCGATGCTCCAGTACGGCGGAGACATGACCCGACAGACGACGGAACAGGTTTCGGAGCGACTGCAGTGTGAGCGCATCAAGGGCTTGAACCGGCGGCTCGATACGCCGCTGGCCACATCTGGGCAGGGACGGAGATGATCGAGCGGGAGATTGGCCGGCTGGCCGATGAAAGTCTGCGTCTGAGCATCCGGCAAGCCGAACTGGCCGTACGCCTGACGACGGCGGTTCACTATGCTTGGCTGGATCTGTGTCTCGAAGGGTACCGGACGCTGACATCCGTTCTGAACGCCGGATCGGACCAGCGCGAACGGACCCGCCGACTCATCCAGCGCGGCGTCCCGGCAGCGGAGGCCGCCCGGGCGTTGCACATCGTCTGAGTCCCGGGGTCGGACATGCCCGACTGCGGCGACTTCGGATTTGGGGGCGATCCGGTTGATCGCCCCCGGATTCGATGCTCAGCTCAGCGGCTCGCCTCGGCGGACGCCTGGACCAGGGTCCGTCTGGTCGTCGAAGCGATCCGAAGATCACCCGTCGCGGGCACCAGCTGCGGCGTGGTCGTCAGATGCGCGAGACGGCGGCCCTGTTGAGCGATCACAGCCTGATCGCGATAGAGCGGCGGGGTCAGATGAAGGTTTTCCTCGGCCGAGGCCGAGCCGGCGAAGGTGGCGGCCGAGATGAGCGCCGCCGACGCGAGGATGAAGATCGTGCGCATGGTGCGTCTCCGTTTCGATCGCAGGTCGGATCGCGAAGAGCGACCGACGCCGCATAGAACCACACTTTTGTGCGCTGCGGCATGTTCATCGTGCATTGCAACATACAGCTACGTTGGCACTGTCGTGCAAGGATGAACGCGCCGCATCAGGCGTGGCGTCCAATCGATCGTCCGGATCGCCATGCATTCAGCGCAAATGAAATAAACTTCCTCCCCTGCAGGCTCAAATTTATGTTGAGACGTGAGAAGATATAATTTCTCGCCTGGGGCCGCGCGTGGCGTCGACTGCCCCGGCATTGGCGTTCGCGGTGCTGTGATCGGGACGATACGAATCAGCAACACCTCCGCCAGAGCCCCGTCACATCAAGGCGCTACCCAGGGGTCGAACTGCGAAGAAGCCGGAGCGATGGTATGACGCCCGCCGATCTCGACAAGCGCGCAGAGCTGACCGTCTGGCCGAAACGTGCCCCCGGCCGATCGGCGAGGGGCCGTCCGTTCGCGACCCTGCGCGAAGCGCTGGCCGTCGCCGTGCAGGCGATCGAGGCAGAGGATGCGCAGCCCTGGATCATCACAGAGGCGGGCGACATCCTTTCGCCGGGCTGGATCCGCGCCAACAGCCAGTCGCGCGCGCTGCAGTAGGATTACCGGCCGCCGCGCGGAATCGGCGGCTCAACAGCCGATGCAGATGTCGCGCACGACGTGCTCGTGCCGGGCGCCGGTGCGCTGGTTCGGAAGCTGCCCGCCGATGGACGGAAACCCGGTTCCGAGCATCCGGGGCCGGCGCCTGCCCGCGTCAGGGTCGATCTGGGGCGGGGCCGGGGTCACGGACGGCTCCGCGACCGTGCTGTTCGCCATGCCGGGCTCGGGCAGCGTCAGGGCCATGCCTGGCGCCGGGAGCCCTTGGGCGAACTCGCCCGCCTGGGCGGGCGCCAACACGGCGATGGACAAGGAGGCGAGGGGCAGGATGCCAAGGGACAGGCGTACGACGACACGTCGGCACCGCACACGCAGCGCGGTCACCGTCAGGGACGGCAGCGACCGGCGCATTCGCGCCGGTGCCGTTCGGGATATCCTCAAAAGGCCCGGCCGTAATACGGCTGCGAGACCGGCCGGTACCGGTTGCTCACCGGCCAGGTGTAGGGCTGGTCCTTGACCGTGCGCATATCGGCTCGGAACGTCGGCTGGTTGAAACCCAGCCCCTGATGGATCGGAGCCTTCCCGGCCCCACGCGGCTGAGAGCCCGCCTCGCGCGCGAGCGCTGCGCTCGACAGACCCAGAACGAGAACGGCCGCCCACGAAGCGCGGCTCAGAATGACGCTCATCTCCGTCTCCTGTCCCGGCCGAGACGCCGGTGCGGACAGAACGGCGGCGCTGGAATTGCGGTTCCGGAACACGCCGCTCAGAATGCGCCGTCACCGCCGAGGCAGGCCGCCGCGAGGGCGCCCCCGCAGGGATCGTTGAGCCGGCCGGGCGCGGCAGCCGCACCGCCGATACCGGCACCGCCGGACGCCCCTCCGCCGGCCGGCGCCGTTTGAACGCGGTCGAGATCCCGAGCCGCCACCACGGATGGCGCGGCCGCGATCCCGGCGCCGCCCGAAGCCGCTCCCCCCGTTGTCCCGGTCGAGACCGCACCTGGGACGAGACCCGTGACGGCCCCCGTACCGCCTCCGGTCGTGAAGGCCGCGAGCCCGGAGGTCGTGGTGCCGAGGGTGGCCGCGTCGGCGGCGTTGGCGGTTCCGGCCGAAGCGAAGTTCGATGCGGTCGTGGCGTCGGTGCCCAGGCTCGTCGTGGTGCGTGATGGGCTGCCGGTCCCGGTGGCGGATGTACCGAAGGTCGACGTGCCGAACGCGGATGTCCCCAGACCGGACGTCCGCCCCACGCCCGTGCCGGTGTTGAAGCCCGTCGTCAGACCTGTTGTCAGGCCGGTCGCATTCGTCGTGAACGCCGCGTTGCTCCCCAGGCTGGCCGTCCCGAAGGTCGTCGAGAGGGCGCTTCCCGAAAGCGAGCCGAGGGCCGCGTTCGATGTCGAGCCCAGCGTGGTGCCGAAACCGCCCAGTGTTCCGATGGCCCCGGCCGTGCTGCCGGTTCGACCCGAGCCGAGCGTCGACCCGGTGACTCCGGCGCCCCCCGTGCTTCCGGTGCCGGAGGAGGTGCCGAGCCGGCCGGCACCGGACGCCGCGCTGCCGGGCGCCCCGATCGAGCCACCGCCGCCTCCGCCACCGCCGAAGCTGAGCTGACCGGCGTTCAGCAGACCGCCGGTCTGGGCCGAGAGGGTCGGGAACGGTCCGGTCGTGGACCCACCGCCGAGGCTGAGCTGCCCCGGATTGGAGATGGCGGTGACCGGCTCCAGGGAGGCCGCGGCAGGCGCCGTCGCGGTGGCCGACAGGCTCTGCGCCGAAGCCGGGGCGGCGATCGAACTCAGCAGAGCAGCGGCGAGCAGGACGCGCAAGGCAGTCTCCAGGGTGGGCTCCGCGCAGCGGATGCCAGAGCCAACCGGACCCGGCCCGGGCCGTTCCGGCGACCTGCTGCCGCGGCGCAGCCTTCATGCTGCCGGAAAGGCGGTGTCGTTTCGGCCCAGGATCCGATCAACTCCCCTGCGTGCCCGTGCCCCATCCTTTCGCCCGAGGCTTGCGCCGCACCGGCTGGCTCGCCGGCCTGCCGGCGCTCGCGCTGATCTGGGCGAGCGCGACGCTCTATGCCGGCCCGCGCATCGCCGAGCGGCTCGAAGCCGAGGGGGCAGCCGTGGCGGCCAATACGGCCACCGACACGGGCGAGCCCTGGCTGCGGCTCGCCGTCGAGGGCCGCGACCTCGTGGCGGCCGGCGAGGCGCCGGACGCGGGCGCCCGCGCCGCCACCCTGTTCCGCCTCGCCGTCCTGGACGGGCCCCGGCGCATCGTCTCGGGCGTCGGCTTGGTCGAGACCGCCGCACCGTTCCAGTGGGCGGCGATCCGCCTGGGCCCGGACCGGGTCGCCCTGGAGGGCAGCCGCCCGGTGGAGGTCGGGCGGCGGGCGCTGGAGGCGCGGGTCACCGGGATGCTCGGCCCCGGCACCAGCCTCGACGATACCGCCCGGGCCGCCCGGGGGGCGCCGCCGGATTTTCCGAGCGCGGCGGCCTTCCTGGCGGCGCGGCTCTCCGGGTTGGCGGCGGGCGGACGGGCCGCGCTCAGCGACACCGTGCTCAGCCTCTCGGGCGAAGCCCTCGACGTGCCGGCCTACGAGGCGCTGCGGGCCGCCCTGTCGGAACCGCCGGCGGGGTTCAGCATCGGCCGCGTCGAGATCCTGCCGCCGCGGGTGGCGCAGTATCGCTTCACGGTCGAGAAGGCCACGGGCGGGATCGCGCTCGACGGCTTCATCCCCTCCACGGCCGATCGCGAGGCCGCCCGGCGCGCCGCCCAGGAGGTGGCTCAGGAGACCCCCGGCGCGGCCGTGGACGACCGGCTGGTGACCGCCCGGGGGCTCGACCCGGCGATCGATTCGAAAACCCTGATCGGCTTCATGTTCCGGCTCGCCGCGCTGATCCAGACCGGCCGCGTCACCTTCACGGACGGCGCGATCTCGGTCAGCGGCGACGCCATGGACGCGCAGGCGATCCCCGACGCCGAGGCGCTGATGCGCGATGCCCGCCCCGCCGGCGTCTCGGCCGGGCGGGTCACCCTGACGGCGCGGCCGCTCTCGCCCTACCGGGTGGCGATCCGCCGGACGCCGGAGGCGGTGACGCTCACCGGGCATGTCCCGGATGCCGCCACCCGGGATCGGGTGCTCGATGTCCTGCGGCCGCGCCTGTTCCGCGAGCCGATCCTCGACCGCACGCGCCTCGCCGACGGCGCGCCACCGAATCTCGGGGCGGCGCTGGCCGCCGCGGCGCCGCTGGTGGTGAGCCTCGCCGCCGGGGAGGCCAGCGTCTCGGACCGGACGCTGACCCTGACCGGCGAGAGCCTCTACCGCGAGGTCGCGGCCCGCGCGCCCGACCGGCTCGCCGAGGCGCTGCCCCCGGGCTGGACCGGGAAGGCCACGGTCTCGGCCCGGCAGCCGGCGGAGCGGCGCGACCCGGCGACCTGCCGCGCCGATTTCGCCGCCGCCACCACCGGGGCGGATCTGCGCTTCCCGGCGGGCAGCGCCGCGCCGGGCCCGACCTTCTATCCGACCCTCGACGCCCTGGCGGCCCTGGCCAAGGCCTGTCCCAGCGTGCGCATGACCGTCTCGGGCCCCGCCGATCCGGCGAAGGCCGCGCCGACACCGGCCGCGGGCCCGGGGGAGGGCGCCCCTCCGGCCGCGCCGCCCGAAGCCGAGCCGACCCGCGTCGCCAGCGCGGCCAAGGCGGAGGTCCCCGGCAAGGCGGACGCGAAGGCGGATCCGAAGCCGGAGGCCAAGCACGACGCCAAAGCGCACGATGCCGGGGCGCAGGCCAAGCCCGATGCCAAGGGATCCGGCAAGGACGCGATCAAGGAGGCCGCCAAAAGCGGCAAGCCAAGTCCCAAGCCGAATTCCAAGCCGAGTCCCAAAAAGCCCGAGGCGACCGCCGACGAGCCGCCGCCGGACCTGCCCCGGCTGCGCGCCCAGGCCGTGGTCGAGTATCTGCTTCAGGCCGGCGCCCGGCCGGATCAGGTGAGCGCCGGGCCGGATACGCCCGCCGGCCCCGTCACCTTCGCGCTGCTGCCGTGAGGCCCCGTCGCTCCGCCGCGTGCCCGCCGGCCGGGACGCGCCCCGACGCGTGCCGCGCTCATTGGGAGGCCCACCGGCCGTGATGTTGCTGCTTGCCGGATTCTGGCCCGGACTCGCCGGGGCGGGGGCGCTCGGCCTCGTGGTCGGGGCGCTCGCGGGCTGGCCGGACCGCACCGCCGTGCCGCTCGGCCTGTTCGTGGCCGCGGGCCTGATGGCGGCGGCGGCGCTGGCCGCCCTCGTGCCCGGTCTGCCGGGGCTTTGGCTGGAGGGCGCCGCCCTGATCCTGCCGCCCTACTGCGCCGGATGCGCCCTCGGGGCGCTCGGACGCCGCCTCGTCGCTCGGCGCTGAAAGCCTCGGGAACCGGTCCGCCCCCGACCGGCGTTGCATGGTCATACGGGCCCGGGGCCCACCCTTTCGACGAGGCCACCATGTCGATGACCGATCGCCGTCCGCGCCGCGCCGCCCTCCGTCTGCCGCGCCCCCGGGCGGGCGCCGCCGCCACCGGCCTGTTCCTGACCGCCCTGGCGCTCGCCGCCGCGACGATGCCGCTGTCCGAGCCCGCCGACGCCACCACCGCCCACGGCACCGCGCAGGCGTCCCTGACCAGCCCGACCCGCTAACGAGAGCACGTCCGCCCTTCTCCGCACCTCCGCCATTGAGGTTTGCGTGTTCACATGCGGCGGGCGGCGACGCGACCGCGGGCTAAGGCGCGGGTCCCCTCTCCCGAGCGGGAGAGGGACAGGGTGAGGGATCAGGTCCGTCCGAACGATGCGCGATCGGCACACGCATCGATGTTGCGCCCGATCCTGACCGTTCTCCTCCCGCACCCCAATTCTCTCCCGCACGGGAGAGGGGGCCCGTCCCGCCTCGCAGACATCGATGTGTGCCCATCGTCGGCCATCGAGGCGGCCGACGAGCCGCGCGAGTCCGAGCGGCGGCGTTGCCCGACAGACTTCGAATCCCTCCGATGCGGCCCGCGCCAGGCAACCGACCCCGCCCCTGAGCGGTTGTTCGCCCGGGCCCGCAGCGGGCTCCGGGGGAGGGGCACATGGGACTGCTCGAATCGGCGATCGGCGGCGTGCTCGGACAGGTGTTCGGCGGCCAGAAGGGCGGCGCCGGCGGGATGTCGCCCCTGGTGAAGGCTCTGCTGATGCTGCTGCTGGCCAAGGGCGCGAGCGGCGGCTTCGGCGACATCTTTGGGGGCGGGCGCCAGGGTGAGCCCGGCCCCGAGGCCGACCGCTCCGGCGGCGCCGGACCCTACGGACGCGATCCCGGCCAGCACCCCGCCGATGCCGGCGGACGCCGGCCCGACGACAGCGGCGATATCGGCGGCTGGGACCAGTATGGCGGCCGCCGCGACAGCGGCCCGGAGCGCGACGCCGACCCGTCCCTGCCGCCCGGCGATTTTTCGGATTTGTCCGGCATGCTCGACGGCCCCGGCGGCGCACCGGCCCCGAGCCGCGCCGCTCCGGCGGGGCAGGGGGATCTCGGCGGCCTCGACGGGCTGGTGGACCGGTTCCGCCAGGGGGGCCTCGGCGACGTGATGGAGTCCTGGATCGGCCACGGCACCAACCGCCCGGTGGCCCCGGACCAGCTCGCCCGGGCGCTCGGCTCCGACACGGTGGACACCCTCCAGAGCCAGACCGGGCTGGACCGCGAGACGCTGCTGTCGCAACTCGCCCAGGCGCTGCCGGAGGTGGTGCACACGCTCACGCCGCAGGGGCGGGTGCCGGGGGAGGCGGAGCGGCGGGGGTGGTAGCCCTCAGGGCTTCCACGGATAGGCGGTGAGAAAGCGCATCTGCCCGGGCGCGGTCTCCTCCCAGACGCTGCGCAGCGATGCGCAGCGGCCGTCCGGTGCCTGCACAGGGCCTTCGAAGATCAACCGCGCTCGCCCGATTGCGGGCAGCACCCGGCGCCCCGGCCAATGGGCGACGGCGTGGCTCACCAGATCGTCGGCCAGTTGCTCCGGTGTCTCGACCTTATAGCCGAGCGCGAGAAGATACTTCGCCTTGGAGGCGCCGTCCGTGTGCGCGGCATTGAGCAGATAGCCGACGATCTTGGGCCGTTCGACGGTCCAGACGACGGCGGCGACGTCCGTCGTCACATCGGCGCGCGTTCGATGAGCTTCAGATCGTTGGGCCGAACCGTGGCCAGGGCACCGCGCGGCGTGGGAAACTCCACGACGTAGGCCTCTCCGTCGCGGTAGACGCTGACGATGGTGCCCTCCGTCCCGGGTGGCAGCGCGTCCCCGTCGTCGCTGACCACGGCAGCCGTCAGCGCGACGCGATCCAGATCCCGAAGGTCCGATCGCGGGTCGTCCTGGCGGAACTGATATGCGCGGGCCAGCACCATGGCGCGAGGATACGTGCCGGTCTCGGCTTTGCAAGCGGGCGTGGCCCTGGAACACCGAACCTTTTGATGAGTGCGACTGCGGTCACGAGGTACCGGCGGTCTGGACGGGCTGGTGGATCGGTTCCGCCAGGGGGGCCTCGGCGACGTGATGGAGTCCTGGATCGGCCACGGCACCAACCGCCCGGTGGCCCCCGACCAGCTCGCCCGGGCGCTCGGCTCCGACATGGTGGACACCCTCCAGAGCCAGACCGGGCTGGACCGCGAAACGCTGCTGTCGCAACTCGCCCAGGCGCTGCCGGAGGTGGTGCACACGCTCACGCCTCAGGGGCGGGTGCCGGGGGAGGCGGAGCGGCGGGGATGGTAAAGAACAGACAAATACTGCCCTTATCTTCAACGAAGAATCACCTCATCCTGCTATTCAAACAACATGTCACTTTATATTATGTAAAACTGAGATATAGCAGGGCGTTCCAAAGTACACTTTCGTGGCTGCTTCACAGGCCCCCAGGTTGAGAAGGCGCGTGGGAGAACGCTATCCCACGCGCCCCACGTCTTCTCTCAAAAACCTCGCCCATGTAGTGACGCGATCTGAGGGCCTCTGCAAGCAGGCATAGATAAGGACAGAGCTAATGTGCACGGGCCTCTCCCACCATCCATGAAGGACCATGAAGACAATAGTCCGGTGCTGTATCGAGCCCTTTAAGTTTTAGACTTCTGCAGGAAGCTTTTTCAGGCGACCCGCCGCATCACCAGCGACGCATTGGTCCCACCGAATCCGAAAGAATTCGACAGCACCACATCCACCTGCTTCCGCTTCGCCTCGAACGGCACCAGATCGATCTTGGTCTGCACCGAGGGGTTGTCGAGGTTGAGGGTCGGCGGGATCACGCCGTCGCGCAGGACGAGGATCGAGAAGATCGCCTCGACCGAGCCGGCGGCGCCCAGAAGGTGGCCGACCGAGCTCTTGGTGGACGACATGGTGGCGTTGGCGGCGGCATCGCCCAGGAGGCGCTCCACGGCCTTCAGCTCCAACTCGTCGCCCATGGGCGTCGAGGTGCCGTGGGCGTTGATGTAGCCGATCTCGGCGGGGGAGATCCCGGCCCGCTTCACCGCCGCGCTCATGCAGCGGAAGGCGCCGTCGCCGTCCGGGGACGGGGAGGTGATGTGGTAGGCGTCGCCCGACAGGCCGTAGCCCACGACCTCGGCGTAGATCCGCGCGCCGCGGGCCTTGGCGTGCTCGTACTCCTCCAGCACCACGATGCCGGCGCCCTCGCCCATGAGGAAGCCGTCGCGGTCGCGGTCGTAGGGGCGGGAGGCCTTCTCGGGCGTGTCGTTGAAGCCCGTGGTCAGCGCCCGGCAGGCGGAGAAGCCCGCGATCGAGAGGCGGTTCACCGGCGATTCGGCGCCGCCCGCCACCATCACGTCGGCATCGCCCAGCCCGATCAGGCGGCTCGCGTCGCCGATGGCGTGGGCGCCCGTCGAGCAGGCCGTCACCACGGCATTGTTCGGGCCCTTGAGGCCGTGGGCGATCGAGACCTGGCCGGAGGCGAGATTGATGATCCGGCCCGGGATGAAGAACGGCGAGATCCGGCGCGGGCCCTTCTCGTGCAGGGTCACGGAGGCGTCGTAGATGCCGCCGATGCCGCCGATGCCGGAGCCGATCAGCACGCCGGTGGCGCACTGGTCCTCATGGCTCTTGGGCGCCCAGCCAGCATCCTTCAGCGCCTCGTCGGCCGCCGCCATCGCGAAGACGATGAACGGATCGACCTTGCGCTGCTCCTTGGGCTCCATCACCGCGTCGGGGTTGAAGGTGCCGTCGGTGCCGTCGCCGAACGGAACCTGCGCGGCGATCCGGCAGGGCAGGTCGGCGGATTCGAAGCCGCGGATCGGGCCGGCGCCGCTGTCGCCCGCGATCAGCCGGCTCCAGGTGTGCGCCACCCCGCTGCCCAGCGGCGTGACCATCCCCAGACCCGTGACCACCACCCGCCGCATCGCACTCGTCCCGTCTTGAGGCGCATCCGGGCCGCCGCCGGAGCGCATCGTCTATAACTGCCGGAGGCGGATTCGGTCCCAATGGGACGCATCACGCCTGCGCGCCTTGAAACGCATGACGGCGCGGGGGCTGTTTCGCCTCACCCGCGCCGCGTGAACCGAAAAATCCCGGCGCCCGAGAGTCTCTCACGAAATGCCCGCTGCGCTGTCGCGATCAGAGGGAGAACTCCCGGTGCCCGGGAGTTTCGTGAGCAGCCCTTAGGCGGCGGAGTTCTTCTCCAGGAACTTCACGGCGTCGCCGACCGTCTGGATGGTCTCGGCCGCATCGTCCGGGATCTCGACGTTGAACTCTTCCTCGAAGGCCATCACCAGCTCGACCGTGTCGAGGCTGTCGGCACCGAGGTCGTCGATGAAGTTGGCGCTCTCGACCACCTTCTCGGGCTCGACGCCCAGATGCTCGACCACGATCTTCTTCACGCGCTCAGCGATATCGCTCATCGGTCTTCCGTCCTCGTCCTTTTAGGTCTGTCAGTCTTCTCGGGGTG
Source organism: Methylobacterium sp. E-065 (assembly GCF_022829605.1). GTDB lineage: Bacteria > Pseudomonadota > Alphaproteobacteria > Rhizobiales > Beijerinckiaceae > Methylobacterium. The sequence continues at coordinate 14,215 of NZ_JAKSYD010000260.1, forward strand.
GTGCTTGGCCGCGTCGCGCCCCTGCGGGCTTGTTGAGCGGCCAGTGTCCGATTGCGCGTGCTTCTGACGGTGAACCGGCAAGGTGCACCGAGATGCCCCCACCGGGAGGCCCTTGGACTGAAAACCCGCTGAACCGTCAACCCCCTGCGCGGCTGCGGGGGGTTGGTAGCACAGGGCTCCCGCCCTGGCGAGGGGCCGTTCAGAAACCCTTCACCGGTGTGGCGTTTGCGTGCCGGAGCACTTGATTCGCCTTGGTTTGGAGGCGGCCAGGACCAGTATAAAGGTCTTAGTACATCGCCATACCGCCGTTCACGTGCAGCGTGTGGCCGGTGACGTAGCCGGCTTCCGCGGAGGCGAGATAGAGGCAGGCCGCCGCCACCTCGGCGCCCTCGCCGAGTCGCCCGGCCGGCACCCGGGTCAGGATGCCCTCGCGCTGCTTCTCGTTCAGCGCATCGGTCATCGGCGAGGTGATGAAGCCGGGGGCGATGCAGTTGACCGTGATCCCGCGCGAGGCGACCTCGGCGGCGAGCGCCTTGGTCAGGCCCACGAGCCCGGCCTTGGCGGCGGCGTAGTTGCCCTGGCCGGGATTGCCGGTCGAGCCCACCACCGAGCCGATATTGACGATCCGTCCGAAGCGGCGGCGCATCATGCCCTTCACGGCCGCCCGCGACAGGCGGAAGGCGGCGGTGAGGTTGACGGCGAGCACCTGCTCCCACTCCTCGTCCTTCATCCGCATGAACAGGTTGTCCCGGGTGATGCCGGCATTGTTCACGAGGATGTCGAGGGGGCCGATCGCGGCCTCGGCGGCCGGGACGAGGCCCTCGACCGACTCCTTGTCGGCGAGGTCGGCGACCACCGGGCTCGCGCGCTCGCCGAGTTCGGCCGCCAGCGCCTCCAGGGCCGCCTGCCGGGTGCCCGAGAGCGCGACATGCGCGCCCTGCGCGTGCAGCGACCGGGCGATCGCCTGCCCGAGGCCGCCGGTGGCCCCCGTGACGAGGGCCTTGCGGCCGGTGAGATCGAACATGCAGGGCTCCTCTATAGGTGTCCGGTTTCGAAAGGCCGTGGCCTTTTGCGGGTGCAGGGCCAAGTGCAGGGCCAAGCCCTGCTGGGTCCGGGCAAAGCCCGATATCGGGGCTCCGCCCCGACACCCCGCCAAAGGGCTCGGCCCTTTGGAAACCCGTTACAGCGCGAAGGCCGCGACGTCTGTGGGCGTGCCGATCGCGGTGGCCGTGGCTTGCGGGGCGATGCGCTTGACGAGGCCGGTGAGCACCTTGCCGGCGCCCAGCTCATAGAATTCGTCGACGCCCGCTTCCGCCATGGCGGCGATGCTCTCGCGCCAGCGCACCGTGCCAGTGACCTGCTGCACCAGGGCCTTGCGGATCGCCTCCGGCTCGGCGACCGGCGCGGCCGTCACGTTGGCATAGAGGGTGACCCGCGGGGCGTTCAGCGTCACGGCGGCGAGCGCCCTGGCCATGGCCTCGGCGGCGGGGGCCATCAGCCGGCAATGGAACGGGGCCGAGACGTTGAGCAGCACGGCGCGCTTGATCCCGCGGCCGGCGGCGAGGCCGATGGCCCGCTCCACCGCCGCCCGATCACCCGACAGAACCACCTGTCCGCCGCCATTGTCGTTGGCCACGTCGCAGACCGCGCCACCGCCGGCTTCCCGGGCGGCCGCTTCGGCCAGAGCGCGAGTTGCTTCGAGATCGGTTCCGATCAAAGCCGCCATCGCTCCGACACCGGGCGCCACCGCCTCCTGCATGGCCGCGCCGCGCAGCCGCAGGAGTTTCGCGGCATCGGCGATCGTCAGGCTGCCGGCGGCCGCCAGAGCCGCGTATTCGCCCAGCGAATGGCCGGCCACGCACGCGACGTCGCGGGTCAGGTCCAGGCCGCGCTCGGCCTCCAGCACCCGCAGCACCGCGAGGCTCGCCGCCATCAGGGCCGGCTGGGCGTTGGTCGTGAGGGTCAATTCCTCGGCCGGACCCTCGAACATCAGGCGCGACAGGTTCTGGCCCAAGGCGGCATCGACCTCGTCGAGCACGGCCTTCGCCTGCGGGAAGGCCGCCGCGAGGTCCCGCGCCATGCCGACCGCCTGGCTGCCCTGGCCGGGGAAGATGAGTGCGCGCATATCGGTCTTGATCGCTCCGCGGCGCGCGAGCGCCGCCCGTGTCGGCTGAACCTCTGGAATGGCGGGCGGACTCGCACCCGTTGCCGCAGGTGTCAACAATGCGCCGCACCATGCCGTGGCCCCGCGGGCGGGCGTGCGCCCTGCGCAAGCCGCTGTGCTTGTTGCAGAACGGCATCCGGTGTACGGTGCGCCCATACCCGACATCACCCGTCGCTCAAGCCCAAGGAGCCGCCCCGCATGGCGCGCGTCACCGTCGAAGATTGCATCGAGAAGGTCGAGAACCGGTTCGAGCTCGTTCTGCTGGCGAGCCACCGCGCCCGCCTCCTGGCCGCCGGCGCCCCGCTGACCATCGACCGCGACCGCGACAAGAACCCCGTCGTGGCCCTGCGCGAGATCGGCGACGAGACCATCACGGCCGATGATCTCAAGGAGCAGCTGATCCACTCGATGCAGAAATACGTCGAGGTGGACGAGCCGGAGGCCGAGACCGTGCCGCTGCTGTCGAGCTCGCCGGCCGCCGCCGCGGTGGCGCCGCAATCCTCCAGCGACGATGCGGCTCCCCAATTCGACCGCATGAGCGAGGAAGATCTGCTGCGCGGCCTCGAGAACCTCGCCCCGCCGGTCGAGACCGACGACGAGGGCGAGTGAGCCGGGAGACGTGGGCCTGGACGCGCACGACCTGACCACGACCGAGCCCGGCGGAGACGCCGGGTTCTCTCGTTCCGAGGCCGCCCCGGCGACGAACGGCACGTCCCCGCCACAGGGGGCTGGCGCCGAGACGGCGGTTGCGGAACAATCGCGCGTGATCCCGACCCCGCGTACCTCCCAGGAGCCCGCCCCGTCCCGGCGGATGATGCGCCAGTACGAGCTCGTCGAGCGGGTCAAGCGCTACAACCCGACCGCCGACGAAGCGCTGCTGAACCGCGCCTACGTGTACGCCATGCAGGCGCACGGCACGCAGAAGCGCGCCTCGGGCGACCCGTTCTTCGCCCACCCGCTCGAAGTCGCCGCGATCCTCACGGATCTCCACCTCGACGACGCCACCATCGTGGCCGCGGTCCTGCACGACACCGTGGAGGACACCGAGGCGACGCTCGAAGAGATCCGCCGCCTGTTCGGGCCGGAGATCGGCGCGCTGGTCGACGGCCTGACCAAGCTCAAGCGGCTCGATCTCGTCTCCAAGCAGGCCGCCCAGGGCGAGAACTTCCGCAAGCTGCTGCTGGCGGTCGCCGCGGACGTGCGCGTTCTGCTGGTCAAGCTCGCCGACCGCCTCCACAACATGCGCACCCTCCAGCACATGCGGGAGGACAAGCGCCATCGCATCGCGCAGGAGACGCTGGACATCTACGCGCCGCTCGCCGGCCGCATGGGCATGCAGGAGCTGCGCGAGGAGTTGGAAGATCTGGCCTTCCGCAACATCGAGCCGGAGGTCTACGCCACCATCACGCAGCGGCTCGCCCGGCTCACCGCCAAATCCGAGAGCGTGGTCGAGACCATCGCGCAGGTGCTAACCGAGAAGCTCGGCGCACAGGGCATCACCGCAGAGGTCAACGGCCGGCAGAAGCGGCCGTTCTCGATCTGGTCGAAGATGGAGCGCAAGTCGGTCGCCTTCGAGCAGCTCTCCGACATCTTCGGCTTCCGGGTCGTCGTCGATACGGTGCAGGCGTGCTACGCGGCGCTCGGCATCGTCCACACCAGCTGGCCGATGGTCCCGGGGCGGTACAAGGACTACATCTCGACCCCGAAGCAGAACGATTACCGTTCGATCCACACCACGGTGATCGGGCCGAAGAGCCAGCGCGTCGAGTTGCAGATTCGCACCCGCGCCATGGACGACATCGCCGAGTACGGCATCGCCGCGCATGCCCATTACAAGGAACTCGGCCAGGAATTCGGGAAGGAAACGGTGCGCCGCGAGGGTGAAGGCAGCGTCCACCCGAAGCTGGCGGCCGAGAGCGGCGCCTACCAGTGGCTGCGCCGGACCATCGAGCTGCTCGCCGAGGGCGACAGCCCGGAGGAGTTCCTAGAGCACACCAAGCTGGAGCTGTTCCAGGACCAAGTGTTCTGCTTCACCCCCAAGGGCCGTCTGATCGCCCTTCCGCGGGGCGCGACGCCGATCGATTTCGCGTACGCGGTCCACACCGATGTCGGCAACACCGCGGTCGGGGCCAAGATCAACGGCCGGATGGCGCCGCTGCTGCACGAACTCGCCAACGGCGACGAGGTCGAGATCATGCGCTCGGACGGCGCCTCGCCCCCGGCCGCCTGGGAATCCCTGGTGGTGACCGGCAAGGCCCGGGCGGCGATCCGGCGGGCGACCCGGGCTGCGGTGCGCCGGCAATATGCCGGTCTCGGCCGTCAGATCCTGGATCGGGCCTTCGAGCGCGCCGCCAAGACCTTCTCGGAGGACAAGCTGCGCGGCGCCCTGCCACGGCTCGCCCGCGCCACCACCGAGGACGTGTTCGCCGCTGTCGGGCGCGGCGAGATGTTCTCGGGCGACGTGGTCCGGGCCGTCTATCCGGACCACCGCGACGAGCGCCGTCCGGCCGCCGCACCGGGGCCGACCGGCGGTGCCGGCCGCCTGGTGCGCTCCGCCGATCAGACGATGCGGCTGACCTTCCCGGGCGCCGACGGCAAGGACGGCGAGGCCGAGGGGCGCAGCGACGCGATCCCGATCCGCGGCCTTGCCGGCGATCTGCCGGTGACGTTCGCGCCGAATGGCGGCGCCGTCCCGGGGGACCGGATCGTCGGCATCCTGACCCCCGAGGTCGGCGTCACCGTCTATCCGATTCAGTCCGCGGCGCTCGCCGCTTTCGACAACGAGCCGGAGCGCTGGCTCGACGTCCGTTGGGACACCGAGGCGCTCGGCGGTGAGCGCTTCCCCGCCCGGCTGGCGCTCAAGTCGATCAACGAGCCGGGGGTGTTCGCGCAGATCGCTCAGGTGATCGCCGATCATGACGGAAACATCGATAACATTTCAATGAAGCGGCGCACCCAGGACTTTACCGACATCACCATCGATCTGTCGGTCTGGGATCTCCAGCACCTGAATGCAATCATCGCAGAACTACGCGGCAAGCGCGCCGTGAACAGCGTGGAGCGAGTGAACGGTTAGGCCCACCCGCTGGGTTGCACATCTCAAGTTGGCGTTCTCAACGTCAGTAAGTCTTGCGAAAACGGTCGGCCATCTGACAAAGATGGATCGCCGCGACTGTACTGCCCATTATCGCCGATGTTTACCGCAACAAGGCCGCCGTTAAGCTTGACACGGACGCATTTGAGACGAATGGTCGAATTGCCTGGGCGACGGTTACCGGATAACGACCGCGCTTTTCGCCCCGGATTGCAGAGCATAGCGACGGTCGATCGCGCCAATACATCCCCGGCCCAAGGTCGCGGTCGGAGCATGACCGTTTCTAAATATGATTTCCCGTCACCCAAATGTTTCAGGAACTGAACTGTTCATGACAGCAAATCAGCGCAGCGCAGTCTTTATCGACGGTGCCAATCTCTATGCGACCACTAAGGCCCTCGGCTTCGACATTGACTATAAAAAACTGCTCAAGGAATTTCAGTCACGAGAAAATCTTCTTCGCGCGTTCTATTATACTGCGATGATCGAGGATCAAGAATATTCCTCCATTCGACCGCTGATCGACTGGCTGGACTATAACGGCTACCGCGTCGTGACCAAGCCGGTGAAGGAATTTACGGATTCCATGGGGCGGCGGAAGTACAAGGGCAATATGGACATCGAGCTGGCGATCGACGCCCTCGAGCTCAGCGCCCATATCGATCACATGATCCTGTTCTCCGGTGACGGCGATTTCCGCTCGCTGGTCGAGGCGATGCAACGGCGCGGCGTCAAGGTGACGGTGATCTCCACGATCCAGACCCAGCCGTCGATGATCTCCGACGAGTTGCGGCGGCAGGCCGACGAGTTCGTCGATCTGGCGAGCCTCGCGGGGCGGATCGGACGCGAGCCGAGCGAGCGGCCGGCGCGGACCGCGGGCGACTCGTCGAGCCGCTACCGCGGCGAGGGACGTCCGAGCCCGAGCCTGGAGAACCGCTACGGCATCCGCCAGCCGGATTCCGAGGAGGAATAGCGCTTCAGGCGCCTGTTCCGCCGAACCAATCGAGAACCTGCCGGGCGCTCTGGTCCGGCGGGAAGACCGGGTAGAACAGGCGCGTGACCACGCCGTCGTCGATCACCAGGGTGAGACGGCGCAGCAGCACCTGACCGCCGACCTCGAAGACCGGCAGACGCGCCGCCATCGCGAAGGCGCGGTGCGGATCGGAGAGCATCGAGAACGGCAGGCGCAGCCGCTCAGCGGCCTCCCGCTGGTAGGCGCTGGTCTGGGTCGACAGGCCGTAGATCTGGGCGACGCCGCGGGCTTTCAGTTCATCATGGTGATCGCGAAAGTCGCAGGCCTGTGGCGTGCAGCCCCGGGCACCGGGGATCGCGTCCCAATCGGGCGTCAGGCCCGGCCGTCCCGGCTCGCCGGTTCGGGGATAGGCGTAGGCGATGGTGCGGCCGGAGAGCTTGGCCAGGGAGATCGTGCGCCCATCCGTGGCGGTCAGTGCCACGTCGGGCAGCCGCATCCCGCGCAGGTGATCGGCCGCGCCGTCATCCTCGGGGACGGGGAGGTCGGCGGGCAGGGCATTGTGGTTGGATGGCATGGGTCGCTCCGCTCGGAGACCGTAAGCCTATCCTGATCTCGGGGCGGGCAGAAGAACTGTCCGTTGGCTACCCCCGATCCCGCAGCAGCCGCGCCCGGTCGCGCTGCCAATCCCGCTCCTTGGCAGCCTCGCGCTTGTCGTGCGCCTGCTTGCCCTTGCCGAGCCCCAGCTCGACCTTCGCCCGCCCCTGGTCGTTGAAGTAGATCTTCAGCGGCACCACTGTGTAGCCCTGGCGCTGGGTCGCGCCGATCAGCTTGTTGATCTGGCGGCGATGCAGCAGCAGGCGACGCGGGCGCTTGGGTTCGTGGTTGAAGCGGTTCGCCTCCAGGTATTCCGGGATATAGGCGTTGAACAGCATCAGGTCGTTGCCGGAGGGGCCGGCATAGGATTCGCCGATCGTGGCCTTGCCGCCGCGCAAGGATTTCACCTCGGTGCCGGTCAGGGCGATGCCGGCCTCGAGGGTGTCCTCGATCGTATAATGGTAACGCGCGGCACGGTTGTCGGCGACGATGCGCCGGCCGGGCTCCGGTTTCGGGGCCATTGTTGTGTGACTCTCTTAAGCCTTGCGGATCAGCCTTCGAGCAGGCCGGCATGCCGCAGGGCGGCGTCCACGATGCGCTTCGTGGGCTCCGTAACCGGCACCAGGGGCAGGCGCAGCTCCTCGGTCATGTGGCCGAGCCGGGCCAGCGCGTACTTCGCCGGCGCCGGGTTGGCCTCGGCGAACAGGCCGGTCTGCAGCGGGAACAGCCGGTCCTGGATGGTCAGCGCCTTGGCGTAATCCCCCGAAAGCGTCGCCTCCTGCAGGTCGGCGCAGAGCCGGGGGGCGACATTCGCCACCACCGAGATGCAGCCGTGGCCGCCCTGGGCGTTGTAGCCGAGCGCCGTCGCATCTTCGCCTGAAAGCTGGAGGAAGTTCGGCCCCATGGCCTGACGCTGCTGGCTGACGCGGTCGATCTTTGCGGTCGCGTCCTTCACGCCGGCGATGTTCTTCAGCTCGAAGAGCCGGGCCATCGTCTCGACGCTCATGTCGACGACGGAGCGCGGCGGGATATTGTAGATGATGATCGGAATACCGACCGCATCGTTGACGGCCTTGAAGTGGGCATAGAGGCCCTCTTGCGTCGGCTTGTTGTAGTACGGCGTCACCACCAGGACGGCGTCGGCCCCGGCGCGCTCGGCGTGCCGTGCCCGCGCGACGGCTTCCGCTGTGGAGTTGGAGCCTGCGCCCGCAACCACGGGCACGCGCCCGCCCGCTTCGTCGATGCAGGATTCGACCACCCGGTCGTGCTCGGCATGGGTCAGGGTCGGGCTCTCGCCGGTGGTGCCGGTGGGCACGAGACCGTGGCTGCCCTGCTCGATCTGCCAGCGCACGAATTTGCGGAAGGCGGCCTCGTCGAAGGCCCCGTCGCGGAAGGGCGTCACCAGCGCGGTGAGCGAGCCCCGCAGGCGGCTCCCGGTCATCTCGGTCATCTCAGGCGTCCCAAAGGGTCCCAACGGGGATCTTCTCGGCGGTCTCGGCGCCGCGCGTTGTCCGCACCGTACGGGCGCGGACGGGCAGACATAGGCGGTCGGGCCACGGCGCGCAAACAGATCGTCGCGACGGTTAACGCGATCTTTATGGTCGCCGTTCGATCCTCACTCTTTCCCGCCCCGGTGATCAGCAGGGGGACATCGTGATCCGATCCGCCGCCGCGACTCTGGCCCCGAAGCGCACGTCCCTGGCTGTGGCCGCGCTCATCGCCACCGTCGGCGTGGCGCTGGCGGTCCCGGACGCCCCCGCGACGCAGCCGACGCCCCCCGCCAGCGACGCTGCCCTCTCGGCTGCGCAGATTCGCGGTGCGGAAGCCGGGAAGGCCGCCGACCCCGTCGCGGCCGACGCCCTGAAGCTCGATCCGATCCACGCCTCCGGCGACGAGAAGGGCGAGGAACCCGCCCGGCCGCTGCCGGCCGCAGCCTCGGCCTACGCGTCGGCCGACCCGGACGCCCCGGTGGCCTTCCCGATGCCCGACGCGGCCGTCGCCCCGGCGGCCCCGGTCCCCGAAGTGCCTGACCCCGCGCGTCCAAAAATCTCCGGCGACACCGATCCGACGCTGCTGCGCGGCGCCATCGACCTCTACCGCAAGGGCCGGGTCGCCGACGGAGACCGGATGCGCGACGGCTTCACCGATCCGGCCGCGAAGGCGCTGCTCGAATGGGTGGCGATCCGGGCGGGCGCGGGCATCGGGTTCAACCGCACGATCGCGTTCGCCCGGGCCAATCCGGATTGGCCGGCCGGCCCCCTGCTGCGCCGGCGGGCCGAGGAGGCGCTGCTCTCCGAGCGGAAACCCCCCACGACGGTCCGCGCCTTCTTCGCCACGGCGAAGCCGGCAAGCGCGCCGGGCAAGTTCGCCCTGGCGCTGGCGCTCCGCGCCGACGGCTACGAGGCGGATGCGGCCGAGATGGTCCGCGACCTCTGGCGCGCCGAGAGTTTCGGGCGCAGCCTCGAGGCCAAGGTGCTCGATGCCTTCCCGGAAGCGCTCACCCGGGTCGATCACCGCTTCCGGATGGAGCGGGCGCTCCTGAAGGACGATTGGGAGAGCGCCGGCCGAGCGGCCGGTTACGCCGGCGGCGGCTATGCCAGCCTCGTGCGCGCCCGGCGGGCCGTGGAGGACAAGTCGTCCGGGGCCGCATCGGCGCTCGCCGCGGTGCCGCCGTCGCTGCGCGGGGATGCCTCCTACATCTTCTCCCGGGCGCAATATCTCCGCCGGGCCGACAAGCCCGAGGAGGCCGCCGCCGTGCTGGCCGCAGCCCCGACCAACCCGGACGTGCTGGTCGACGGCGACGAGTGGTGGGTCGAGCGCCGGATCGTGGCGCGCAAGCTCCTCGACCTCGGCGACGCGAAGACGGCCTACAGGGTCGCGAGCGCCTCAGCGGCACGCTCGCCGGAGAAGCGGATTGAGGCCGAGTTCCACGCCGGCTGGATCGCGCTGCGCTTCACCAGCGATCCAGCCGCCGCCGCACAGCACTTCGCCCGGATGGCCACCATCGCGGAAAGCCCGATCTCGGTGGCGCGGGCCGCCTACTGGCAGGGGCGCACGGCCGAGGCGCTCGGCCGGTCGGACGAGGCGAGGCGCGACTACGAGCGTGCTGCCCTGCAGCCGATCGCCTATTACGGGCAGGTCGCGCGGGCGCAGCTGGGCCAGACCAGCCTGCCCCTGCGGGCGCCCGCGGATCTCGAAGGGCCTGAGCGGCAGGCCTTCGAGGGGCGGCTCTACATCCGAGCCCTCCGGATGCTGGGCGAGGCCGGCATCAAGGATCTCGCCCTCCCGCTCTACATCGACGCCGCGCGGGAACTCTCCGACCCGCGCGAGATCCAGGCGCTCGGCGACCTCGCCACCGACATGAAGGATCCGCGCGCCCTGGTGGCGATCGGCAAGCTCGCGGTCCAACGCGGCCTGCCGCTCGACGCCCACGCCTACCCGACGATCGGGATCCCGGCCTACGAGACCTACACGGCGGTGCCGCAGGTGGAGCGGGCCATGGTCTACGCGATCGCCCGGCAGGAGAGCCAGTTCGATCCCCGGGCCCAATCGGGCGTCGGCGCCCGGGGCCTGATGCAGATGATGCCGGCCACCGCCCAGCGCACCGCCCGCCGGGTCGCCGCATCGTTCGACGTCGATCGCCTGACCAGCGACCCCGCCTATTGCGCCAAGCTGGGTCAGGCCCATCTCGGCGAGCTGATGGAGGATTGGCGCGGCTCCTACGTGCTGGCCTTCGCGTCCTACAATGCGGGCGGCGGCAACGTGAAGAAGTGGATCGACGCCTATGGCGACCCGCGCAAGCCGGGCGTCGACGTGATCGACTGGGTGGAGCGCATCCCCTTCACCGAGACCCGCAATTACGTGCAGCGGGTGATGGAGAACCTGCAGGTTTACCGCTCCCGGCTCGACAGCCGCAGCGCGCTCCTGATCGACGGCGACCTGCATCGCGGGGCGCGGTAGCGTCGACGCCTCTGCGAACGGATGAGTGCCGCCAGGACGTAACCCGCACGCCGCAGCGGCATAGCTTTTGGTTGTGCCTCCAGCGCGTGGCTCCCTAGAAGATGGTCCGGTCCCTGTTGACCGGGCCCGGGCGGGCCATCGCTGCCGAGAGGATCCTCATGCTGCATTCGAGATTGGGTTTCGCCCTCCTGCTGAGCACCGCGCTCGCGACCGCTGCACCGGCCCTGGCTCAGGACGCCTCCACGGCCGAGCAAACGGTCGATGCGATGAACACGCTGTTCGGCAAGCATCCGGGCGCGCGGGCCAACCACGCCAAGGGCGTGGTCGCCGAGGGCAGCTTCACCCCGTCGGCGCAGGCCGCGACAATCAGCAAGGCGTCCCTGTTCCAGGGGCCGACGGTACCGGTGACGTTCCGCTTCTCCGACTCCACCGGCGTGCCGACCATCCCGGACGGCGCAGCCGACGCCAATCCGCACGGCCTGTCGCTCAAGTTCAAGCTCAGCGACGGCTCGGACATGGACGTCGTCACCAACTCCTTGAAGTACTTCCCGGTCGCCACCGGAGAAGACTTCCGCGACCTCCTGAGAGCGGTCGCCGAGAGCGGGCCGAAGGCGGCTCATCCGACCGCGCTGGAGCGTTTCGCCGCGACCCACCCGGCCGCCGCTACGTCAGGCAAAACCGCCAAGACGCCATCGAGCTTCGCCCGGCAGACCTATAACGGCGTCAACGCCTTCATCTTCGTGGACAAGGACGGCAAGCGCCAGCCGTTCCGCTTCCGCATCGAGCCGGTGCAGGGCGAGGAGATCCTGCCGCCGGAGGAGGCGGCCAAGCGCGATCCGAATTTTTTGATGGCGGAGATCAGGCCCCGGATCGCCAAGGAGCCGGCGAAGTTCCGTGTCCTGGCCCAGCTGGCTGACGCCGGCGACCCGACCAACGACGCCTCCAAGCCCTGGCCGGACGACCGCAAGACGGTCGATCTCGGCACACTGACGGTCTCGCAGGCGGTGCCGAACAGCGCCGAGGCCGAGAAGGCGCTGTTGTTCATGCCGAACAACCTCACTGATGGCATCGAGGTCTCGGACGATCCGCTGATCGACGCCCGGGTGCAGGCCTACGCGGTCTCGTTCAGCCGGCGCTCGCAGTAACCGACCGGATCAGCGGGTGGTGCCGCGGGACCTCCGCGGTTCCTGGGTGAGACGGGCTTGCCGGGCCGCACCCGGGAGCGTTCCTCGCGCGGGCGCTCTGAAGTCATGGATCCCAAAGGGCCATGCCCTTTGGCGGGGCGTCGGGGCAGGGCCCCGAGGTCGGGCTCCGCCCGAACCCAGCAAGGCTCCGCCCTGCACCCGCGAAAGGGCTCGCCCTTTCGAAACCCCGATCGTCCCGGATCTGCGAGCCTCGATGACCTTAGCCGGCGATGTGCAGCCCCGCTGCGGCGTGCCGGCGGCGACGCTCGGTCGGGTCCTGGAACACCCCTGACCACAGGCCAAGGCGCCGCCCCCAGGCCCGGTCGGCGGCCGCCGCATAGGCGGGCGCGGCGTCGCGCTCGGGCACGGCGAGACCGTGGGCCACCATCCAGGCGCCGAGATCCTCATCGCCGATCCGGCACAGCGCCACGAGCGTCTCCCCACCGCCCCGCGGCTCGCAGGCGACCACCGCCTCGCCGATACGGTCGGTGAGCGCCCGGGCGGCGTCCCGGCCGCAGGCATAGGTCCGGTCTTGCGCGTCCGAGCAGGTCTGGTCGGCATCCGGCGCGACGATGCCGGCCAGGCTGACCTGACGCGCGCCGACACGGAGGGTGCCGCCGTCGATCACCTGGGCGGGGCCCTGAAGGACCTCGCCGGCCCGGGCAGGTGTATGCCCTGCGAGGCCGCCGGCCAGGAGCACCGCCAGCAGCGGCAGGCGCGACCGGCCGGCTTTGTCGTCCGGGCAGAGGAGGGTGCCGGCAAGACCGGCCGCGCAGGCGAGGAGGGCACCGAGGATCAGCGACATGGTTTCAGGTCTCCGGACGGGGTATGGCCCCCTTGTGCCGAAGCCCAGCCCCGCGATCCTGACGGCGCCTGTCAGCCTCCCGTCAGGCAAAGCGCGCTACCGCGTCCCCGCATGAATGCCCGCCGCGCCGCCTTGCTCTGCCTGTTCGCCGTCCTCGCCGGCGCACCCGCATCCGCGTCCGAGGACGCCGACCGCGCCCGCCAGGCCCTGGAGAAGGGCGAGATCCGCCCCCTCGACGAGATCCTGCACGCCGCCCGCGAAGCGGTGCCGGGCGATGTCGTGTCGGTCGATCTGAAGCGCGACGACGGGCGTTGGCGCTACAAGCTGCGCATCCTCGGCGCCGACGGGAAGCGCCGGACCGTCAAGGTCGATGCCGGCTCGGCCAAGATCCTGGACGACGACGACGATGATTGAGGAACAGGGTCATCCGTGCGCGTCCTGATCGTCGAGGACGAGCCCCGCATCGCCGCCGATATCCGCCAGGGCCTGGAGCGGGCCGGCTACGTCGCCGACGTGGTGGCGGACGGGGAGGCCGCGTGGTTCCGCGGCGAGACCGAGGCCTACGACGCAATGGTGCTCGATCTCGGCCTGCCGCGCCTGGATGGGCTCGGGGTGCTGCGGCGGCTGCGCGCCGCCGACGTCGCGCTGCCAGTGCTGATCCTCACCGCCCGGGACGGCTGGCGCGAGCGCGTCGAGGGCATCGATGCCGGGGCCGACGACTATCTCGTCAAGCCGTTCCGCATGGAAGAACTGGTGGCGCGACTCAGGGCGATCCTCCGGCGCACCGCCGGCCATGCCTCGCCGATCCTGCGCGCGGGCGCCGTAGAGCTCGACACCCGGACCCGGGCGGTCAGCGTCGATGGCCGCCCGACCGAGTTGACCGCCCTGGAATACCGGCTCCTGGCGTTCCTGCTGCACCGGCCGGGGCAGGTGGTGCCGGCAGGCGAGTTGCTCGACCACCTCCACGGGGTCGGCACCGAGCGCGAGGCGAATGCCCTGGAGGCGCTGCTCACCCGCCTGCGCCGCAAGCTCGGGCCGGGGGTGATCGAGACCCGGCGCGGCCAGGGCTACAGTGTCCCGGCCGCGGACGGCCCATGAGCCGGGATTCGCTCCGCCTCCGGCTCGGCCTCGCGGCGGCGGCCTTGATCGCCCTGGCGCTCCTGCTCGCCGGGATCGGGCTGACTGTGATCCTCGACCGGGTGCTCGACGCGCGCACCGCCGACGGCCTCGACCGGACCGCCAAGCTGATCGCCGGCCGGGTCACCCTCGCCCCGGACGGCAACCCGACGCTCTCCCGGGAGCCCCCGGACCCACGCTTCGCCACGCCCTATGGCGGCCTGTACTGGCAGGTGGAGGCGGGATCCCACGTCCTGCGGTCGCGCTCGCTCTGGGACAAGAGCCTGGAATTGGGCAAGGCGAACGCGGCCGGCACCGTCGACGCGACCGGGCCGGACGGCGGCCGGCTCATCGCGGTGATCCAGCCCCTCACGATCGGGCCGAGCGGCGCCGAGACCGATCTGCGGGTGATCGTGGCCGAGGATCGGCGCAACCTCGCGGCGAGCCGGACGACCTTCCTGCGCCTGCTCGTCCCGGCGCTCGTCGCCCTGTTCGTCGTGCTGACGCTGGCGATGGCGCTGTTCGTGCGCCGGGCGCTGGCACCGTTCCGGCTGCTGCAATCGGATCTCCTGGCGGTCCATGCCGGGACGCGGACACGGCTGCCGGAGCATTTCCCCGACGAGGTCCGGCCGCTGGTCGCCGACCTCAACCGGCTGCTCGACGCGCAGGAGCGGGCTCTGATCCGCGCCCGGGACGCGGCCGCCGACATGGCCCACGGCCTCAAGACGCCGCTTGCCGTGCTCGACGCCCTGGCGCGCCGGACCGGCCCCGCGGATCCGGCCCTCTCGGCCGAGATCGCCGAGCAGGCGCGGGCGATGGGCGGGCAGGTCGAACGGGCGCTCGCCCGGGCGCGGATCGCCGCCGCCGGCGACCTGCGGCGGCGCTCCTGCCGGGTGGCCCCGGTGGCGGAGCGGCTCGTCGCGACGATGCGCCGGCTGCCGGAGGGGGATTCCCTCGACTGGGCGGTGTCGGTTCCGGAGGCTCTCGCCTATCCGGGGGAGGAGGGGGAGCTGATGGAGGTGCTGGGCAACCTCCTCGACAACGGGCGGAAATGGGCCCATCGCCGCGTGCGGATCACCGGGGAGACCGGACCCGGGGGCCCGAGCCTCGCCGTGGACGATGACGGCCCCGGCATGAGCGCGGCGGCGATCGCGGGGATCGGCCGTGGTCAGCGCTGGGACGAGACCCGGCCAGGGACCGGCTTCGGCATCGCCATCGCCCGAGACGTGGCCGAGGCCGCAGGGGCGCAGCTCGATTTCGGGCGCTCGGAGTTCGGGGGCCTGCGGGCCGCGCTGCGCTGGCCGGGCGGGTAGGCCGGCCGCTTCCCCGAGCCGCGCCCTAGCGCCCGCCCTCGGCGACGTCGCGGCGGAGCAGGAACACGCCTTGCGCGCCGAACAGGTTCCACACCCACCAGGGCATCGAGAACCGCATCGGCCGGCCGCGGGCGTTGAGCGCGGTTGCGTGCTCGATCCGGGCGCCGATCAGCCGGCAGAGCCCGACGAAATCGCGGATCGTGCAATGGTGGATGTTGGGGGTCTCCCACCACGCGTCGGGCATGATCTCGGTGACCGGCATGCGCCCGCGCAGGGCGAGTTCCGACCGGACCCGCCAATGCCCGAAATTCGGGAACGAGATGATCACCTGCCGCCCGATCCGCAGCAGGTGCTCCAGCACCACCCGCGGGTTGCGGGTCGCCTGGATGGTCTGGGACAGGACCACCACGTCGAAGGCGCCGTCGGGATAGTTGGCGAGGTCGGTGTCGGCGTCGCCCTGGATCACCGAGAGGCCTCGGGCGAGGCAGGCATTCACCCCCTCCCGGGTCAGCTCGATCCCGCGCCCGTCGATGCCCCGGCGGTCGCGCAGGAGCGCCAGCAACGAGCCGTCGCCGCAGCCGATGTCGAGGACCCGGGCGCCCGCCGGGACGAGGCCGAGCACCACGAGGTGATCGACCCGCGCGCCGTTGTTCTCGGCCGCGTGGGGGAGGGCATCCGCGCTCTCCCAGGGGGCGCCGTGACGAGCCTTGCCCAGCGGCAGCTTGCCGAACATCATCCTGCCGGACCCGGTCACAGGCCGCGCGCCCGGGCGGCGGCGTCGATGAAGCCGCGGGCGGCCGAGAACATCGCCGGCTCGTCGAGCAGGAAGGCGTCGTGGCCCTTGTCGCTCTCGACCTCCACGAAGGCGACCGGCGCCGCCGCGGCGTTGAGCGCATGGACGATCGCACGGGATTCCCGGGTCGGGAACAGCCAGTCCGAGGTGAAGGAGATCACGCAGAAGCGGGTCTTCGTGCCCCGGAACGCGTTGGCCAGCACGCCGCCATGGTCTTCGGCGAGGTCGAAATAATCCATCGCCCGGGTGAGGTAGAGATAGGCATTGGCGTCGAACCGCTCGACGAAGCTCAGGCCCTGGTGGCGCAGGTAGCTCTCGATCTGGAAATCGGCGTTGAACGAGAAGGTCGGCGCCGAGCCGCCCTGGAAGCGGCGGCCGAACTTCCGGTGCAGGGCCGGCTCGGAGAGATAGGTGATGTGCGCGCCCATCCGGGCGACGCCGAGCCCCTTGGCGGGCCGGGTGCCGGCTTCGAGATAGCGCCCGTCGGCCCAGGCCGGGTCGGCCATGATCGCCTGCCGGCCGACCTCGTGGAACGCGATGTTCTGCGCCGAATGGCGGGGGCCGGTGGCGATCGGCATCGCGGCGAAGACGCGATCGGGATAGAGGGCCGCCCATTGCAGCACCTGCATCCCACCCATCGAGCCGCCGATGCACAGGAACAGGTCCTGCACGCCGAGATGCTCCAACAACATCTGTTGCGCGCGGACCATGTCGCGGATCGTCACCAGCGGGAAGTTCAGCCCGTAGGGACGGCCCGTCGCCGGGTCGATCGAAGCCGGGCCGGTGGAGCCCATGCAGGAGCCGATGACGTTCGAGCAGACCACGAAGTAGCGATCCGTGTCGATCGGCTTGCCGGGGCCGACCAGCGTCTCCCACCAGCCGCCCTTGCCGGTCACCGGATGGGTGTGGGCGAAATACTGATCGCCCGTGAGCGCGTGGCAGATCAGCACCGCGTTCGAACGCGCGGCGTTGAGCGTGCCGGCGGTCTGGTAGGCGATCTGGAACGGCGCGAGTTCGACCCCCGCATCGGTGAGGAGTGGCCGGTCCGTACCGAAGCACGCGACCGGGCTCTTCGGGTCGAGCGCCTGCGAGCGCTCGGAGGCGCGCTGGGTCGGCTCGTCGATCGGGTCCGGCCGCAGGGCCGTGTCCGGTTGGGTGTCCATGGCGGGTCTTGACGACCGTGTCTCTGAGCGGGTCCGGACCGGGAGAGCACGGTTTCGCCTGACGCGCCGCCCTCGCCCGATGCGGCCAGCGAGGCTCCGGAGGTAATGCGCGGGGCGGCCAGCGTCAACGCGCCCCGCCGGTGCGGCTTTACCGACCGCCGCGCCAGTCGGAGACACCCGCCGTCCAACGGCCCTCGACCGACCGGTCGGCCATGGCCGATGTCAGGGTCTGCCGGGCCCTCATCCAGGCGGGCTCGACCATGCAGACCCGCCGTCCCGGACGATGTCGAAAAACTGGCTCATCTTCCCCTCCGTCCTCTGATGGCGAAGGTCTCGATCGGGAAGCCAAGCGTCGCAGTGTGGTCGAGCACGTGCGGGCCCGCGGGCGCTGCCTCCGGCTCAGGCGATCGGGGCCGCCATCAGCGCGAGCCCCAGGGCCGGCAGCGCGACCGCAAGGGCGGCCCTGGCGTCGAGACGGTCGGCGCCGACCCCGGCCCACCAGTGCCGGCTCGCCGCGCTCTCGATCAGGATCCCGGCCAGCACGAGGGCACAACCGGCCAGAGCCTGTAGCGAAACCATGAAGACCTCATCCCGCCGCCGGCCCTCACCCAGCCGTCGAACCCACGGGTGAAGTCGATCCGATGGCCGAGGGTTCCTCAGCGGATCGCCGCCGCGCAGGCGGCGAAGACCAGGGCTGCGCCGGCCACGGTGATACAGCCGTTGGCCCAGGGCGCCGCGTCCACGCGCCGGAGGCGGAAATCCGCAGCGACCGAGGTGAGGATCCCGATCAGGAACAGGCTGCAGGGGATCAGGTCACCGGGCATTCTCGATCCATCCACGCATATGCCGGGCGCGGCACGCCCGTTGCGCCCTGTCTCCGGGTTCAACAGGCCGAAACGTGGCGCGTGCCCCGCGGCATTTGCGCGTCGCCGGTTTTGCCGCGGCGGGCGCGGAGGGACTATCGCCGTCAGAGCTTGGCTTGCGCTGGCCCCGTGTCGAAATCCTCCGGCCCCATATCCAGCAGGTCGTTGGGCGTGTCGGTCCGGTCGTAGGCGCGGCTGGCGGCCGCCTCGATTGCCGCCTGATTGCGGGCGAACAGGTCGAGGGGCGCCCCATCGGCACCCGCGCCGAACTGCTGACGCAGCACCGGGATCGGCACATCGATGCCGATCACCCGCGCGCCGTCGGTCATGGCGAAGCGAATCAGGGTGCCGTCGGCGGGCAGGATGTGGGCGCCGCCGTCCAGGTAGCGTGTGAGGGGCATGGCTTCCGTCCTTCGCGATCGGGTTGAGATCGAGACAGGTAGGGCGGCGCGGTCGTACGGGGATGGAGCCCAGGCCTGGGCGTTTCCCATCGACGTCCTGCGATCGCGACCGAGAAACGGCCTGGGTTCACCGGCAAAGGAAATGTTGTAGACGGGCGCGAACCGCCATCCGCACCGCGCATCCCGAGTCGCACCGCAATGTCCGCCCCCCAATCCGCTCGCCCGGAACCGCGCCCCGGAGTCCTGGCGATCGACACCTACGTGCCCGGCAAGAGCGGGCGGCCCGGCGGCGGCACGGTCTACAAGCTCTCGTCCAACGAGACGCCGCTCGGCCCGAGCCCCGCGGCGCTGGCCGCGCTCCACGCGGCGACCGCCAAGCTGGAGACCTATCCGGACGGGCGCGCCACGGCCCTGCGCTCCGCGATCGCCAGGCGCTACGGACTCGATCCCGAGCGGATCGTCTGCGGCTCGGGATCGGATGAATTGCTCTCGCTTCTGGCCTACGCGTATGGCGGGCCGGGGACCGAGGGGATCTACTCGGAGCACGGATTCCTGGTCTACCGGATCGCCATCCTGGCCTCGGGCGCCGAGCCCGTGGTGGCGCCCGAGCGCGACTTCACCACCGATGTCGACGCGATCCTGGCCCGGGTCACGGAGCGGACCCGGATCGTCTACGTCACGAATCCCAGCAACCCGACCGGCACCTACCTGCCGTTCGACGAGATCCGCCGCCTGCACGCCAGTCTGCCGCCGCAGGTGCTGCTGGTGATCGACGGCGCCTATGCCGAGTACGTGCGGGCGAATGACTACTCGGCCGGGCTCGAACTCGCGCTGGAATCCGAGAACGTCGTGATGACCCGGACCTTCTCGAAGATCCACGGGCTGGCCGCGGTGCGGATCGGCTGGATGGTGGCGCCGGCCCATGTCGTGGACGCGGTCAACCGGATCCGGGGTCCGTTCAACCTCTCGGGGCTGGCCATCGCCGCCGGCTCGGCCGCCATCGCGGACGAGGCGCATATGGCCTCTGCCGCCGCCCACAACGCCGAGTGGCTGCCCAAGCTCACGGAGGGCGCCCGGGCGCTCGGCCTCACGGTCACGCCGAGCGTGGCGAATTTCGTGCTGATCCACTTCCCCGACGAACCGGGCCGCTCGGCCGCGGATGCGGACGCGTTCCTGACCGAACGTGGGCTGATCACCCGGCGCGTCACCGCCTACGGGCTGCCGAACGCCCTGCGGGTGACGGTGGCGAGCGCGGAGGCGAACACGGCCTTCCTGGCGGCGCTCGGCGACTTCGTGCGGGGCGCGCATGCCTGAGACCTCCACGGCCGAGCCCCCTCTCGGCCGCCTCGCCATCGTCGGCCTGGGCCTGATCGGCTCCTCGATCGCCCGGGCGGCGCGGCGCTACGGTCTCGCCCGCACGATCGTGGCTTTGGACCGCGATCCGGCCGTGCGCGCACGGGTCCGAGAACTCGGCATCGCCGATGTCGTCACCGGCGACCCGGCGGAGGGTGCGGCCGAGACCGACCTCGTGATCCTGTGCGTACCGGTCGGCGCCATCGGCGCGGCGGCGGCCGAGTTGGCGCCACATCTCAAGCCCGGCGCGATCGTGTCGGATGTCGGCTCGGTGAAGGGCGCCGTGGTGGCGGCGATTCAGCCGCATCTGCCCCACGGCGTCGCCCTGGTCCCCGGCCACCCGATCGCCGGAACCGAGTTCTCGGGGCCGGATGCGGGCTTCGCCACCCTGTTCCAGGGCCGCTGGTGCATCCTGACCCCGCCCGAGGGCACCGACCCGGCGGCGATCGAGGCCGTCCACGCCCTGTGGGCCGGGATGGGTGCCAATGTCGAGACGATGAGCGCCGAGCACCACGACCATGTGCTGGCCATCACCAGCCATCTGCCGCACCTGATCGCCTACAACATCGTGGGTACCGCGGCGGAGCTGGAGGAGGCGACGCAATCCGAGGTGATCAAGTTCTCGGCGAGCGGGTTCCGCGACTTCACCCGCATCGCCGCCTCGGACCCGACCATGTGGCGCGACATCTTCCTCAACAACCGCGAGGCGGTTCTGGAGATGCTCGGGCGGTTCAACGAGGACCTCTCGGCGCTCGCCAAGGCGGTGCGCTGGGGCGACGGCGAGGCGCTGCACGCGATGTTCACCCGCACCCGGGCGATCCGGCGCAGCATCGTGGCCCAGGGCCAGGAGACTGCGGCGCCGGATTTCGGACGGCCGCGGCCGCCGGACGAATAGGACGCGCCGTCGCTCACGCCGGCGGACGGTTGACCAGTACCGGCTCCGTCGCCGTCCGCTCCGGGAACAGGGCCCGCAACGCCTCCAGCTTCGGCGCGTCGTTGGCGGCGATGTACGGGTGCCCGGGGTGCAGGGCCATGAAGTCCTGGTGGTAGCCCTCCGCCGGATAGAACGCCGCCCCGGGCTCGATCCGGGTGGCCACCGGGCGCGCATAGGACTTCGCCGCATCGAGCTGAGCGATGTAGGCCTTGGCGATTCGGGCCTGCCCGGCATCCTGCGGGAACACGGCCGACCGGTACTGCCGCCCGCTATCGGGACCCTGGCGGTCCACCTGCGTCGGGTCGAGCGCCACCGAGAAGAAGATCCGCAGCAGTTCGTCGTAGCGGATCACCGCGGGATCGTAAGTGACCGCCACCGCCTCGGCATGGCCGGTCCCACCACCGCTCACCGTCCGGTAATCGGCGTCGGCGCGGATGCCGCCGGCATAGCCCGAGACCGCGCGCGTCACGCCGCGGACATGCTGGAACAGCCCCTGCACGCCCCAGAAGCAGCCGCCTGCGAACACTGCGACGTGTGAGCCCGGTGCCTCAGTGGCCTGGATCGCGGACTCCGGCAGCCGCCGGGGCGCCTCCTCGGCCAGGGCCGGCAGGCGCGGCAGCAGGAGCGCTCCCGCGAGGCCGAGCCCGAGGACTGCCCCGAGGAGGGGACGAAGCGAGTCGCGAAGAGCCATGCTGACCTCCTGCCGGATGCGGCACATGCACGGGTTCGCCGGCGCGCACCATGCGGTTACCCGAGCCGGCTCATCATGCGCTGGTGCCTTGCATAGTGCGGGAAACGGTCTGGCGGCCGCGAACGCGGCCTTCCGAGCACACTGACAGCCACGTCCGGCTGCGGCGCTTGCATCCTAGCACTAGGGACCATACTTTGCGCCGACAGGGTGGCAGCGGCCAAGCCAGATGCCCCCATCCCGGGATCGCCGATCCAGGGGCAAGCTGCCAGGAGCAGAGTACGCGCGCATTCTTGATCAGGATCGGTTCCGTGAGGAATCGGCATGCGCATCTTCCTGCCGCGCGACTTCGCGAAACGCGCTGCGAAGCTGAATGTGACTGACGGTAACCTGATTGAGGCTATCAGCCGCGCCGAACGAGACCTGATCGATGCGCAACTCGGCCTGGCGCTGATCAAGCAGCGCATCCCCCGCGACGGGCAGGGGCACTCCGGCGGCTTCCGAAGCATCATCGCGTACAGACGCGGGGAGACTGCGATCTTCCTGCATCTGTTTGCCAAGAACACCAAAGCGAACCTGACCAAGGCGGAAACGCAGGTCTACCGCGACCTCGCGGCGACCCTGATCAGCCTCAGCGATGAGGCCTTAATGCGTGTCGCGGCGGCGCAAAGTTGGAGGCGGATCGACGATGGAGAGCACGAAGAAAACCTACCGTAGTGATGCGCTCCGGTCGGCCCATCTGATCGCTCAGGACCTGCATGCGGGCGGAGCGATCGACAAAGCGACCCTGCGCCGCTTCGACCTGTCGTGCCTGACGCCCGTCGCGCCCCTGGAGCCGGCGGCGATCCGCGCCATCCGCGAGACCGCTCAGATGAGCCAAGCGATCTTCGCACGGGCCCTCAACGTGACCCCGTCTCTGGTCAGCAAATGGGAGCGGGGCGAGAAGAAACCCGGCGGCCCGTCACTGAAGCTGCTGGCCCTGGCCAGCCGGAAGGGCATCGACGCCATCCTGTGACAACCGATCCGGGTCCGCAACCGTCGCGCACAGCAGGCCGCATTGCGGCGGCGGCGACATGGGTCTAGGCACCCGGCAACAGATCGACCCTCGCGCGCAGGATCCGTCCCGTGACCATCGCCCCCGAGCCCAACTCCTTCCGCACCGGCCCCGACGAGCGCGGCCGCTTCGGCATCTTCGGCGGCCGCTTCGTCGCCGAGACGCTGATGCCGCTGATCCTCGAGCTGGAGGCGGCCTACGAGGCGGCCAAGCAGGATCCCGCCTTCGCGGCCGACATGGCGAGCTACGGCACCCATTACATCGGCCGGCCGAGCCCGCTCTACTACGCCGAGCGCCTCACCGAGCATCTGCGCGCCAAGGCGCCGGCGGGGCAGGGCGCCAAGGTCTATTTCAAGCGCGAGGAGCTGAACCATACCGGCTCGCACAAGGTGAACAACGTGCTGGGCCAGATCCTGCTGGCCCGCCGGATGGGCAAGCCGCGGATCATCGCCGAGACTGGCGCCGGCCAGCACGGCGTCGCCACCGCGACGCTCTGCGCGCGCTTCGGCCTCAAGTGCATCGTCTACATGGGCGCGGTCGATGTCGCCCGGCAGGCGCCCAACGTCTTCCGCATGAAGATGCTCGGCGCCGAGGTGATCCCGGTCGAATCCGGAACCAAGACCCTCAAGGACGCGATGAACGAGGCCCTGCGCGACTGGGTCACCAACGTCGCCGACACGTTCTACTGCATCGGCACGGTGGCGGGCCCGCACCCGTACCCCGCGATGGTGCGCGACTTCCAGTCGGTGATCGGCCGGGAGACCCGCGAGCAGATGATCGCCCAGGAGGGCCGGCTCCCGGATTCGCTGATCGCCTGCATCGGAGGCGGCTCGAACGCGATGGGCCTGTTCCACCCGTTCCTCGACGACCGCGAGGTCGAGATCTTCGGCGTCGAGGCGGCGGGCCATGGCGTCCAGTCGGGCCTGCACGCGGCCTCGCTCACCGGCGGCAAGCCGGGCGTGCTGCACGGCAACCGCACCTACCTGCTGATGGATGGCGACGGCCAGATCGCCGACGCGCACTCGATCTCGGCGGGCCTCGACTATCCGGGCATCGGCCCCGAGCACGCGTGGCTCCACGAGATGGGCCGGGTGAAATACCTCTCGGCCACCGATTCCGAGACCCTGGAGGCGTTCAAGCTTTGCTCGATGCTGGAGGGGATCATCCCGGCCCTGGAACCGGCCCACGCCCTGTCCAAGGTGCTGGACATCGCCCCGCAGCGCCCGGCCGATCACCTGATGGTGCTCAACATGTCGGGCCGCGGCGACAAGGACATCCCGCAGGTCGCGGAGATTTTTGGGACGACGCTCTGAGGGTTCTCAGCCCTCGGCCTGCTCGTTTGCGCGATCGAAGCCCAGGCCTCACCCAGCCTCGATATCGGTGAGGGGGAAATCGTTGCTTTTGTAGAGCAGAGGGACTTGGTAGGCCCGGGCACACGCGTAGGCGAAACAGTCGCCGAAAAGGTGAGGCCCGCGGGATGTCGGCCCTTGCCGAAACGATCGTAGGCGTCGAGGGCCCCGTCGGCCGCTTCAGACGGAACGGCCAGGATCCGAATGCCGGCGTGGTCGAGATTGGCGCGCACGGCGTCGCGGGCATCCGGGACCGTGAGGTCGAGGTGGCGCGCCACTGCCACAGCGGTCTCCCACACGGCCAGGGTGAGGTCATACGGCGGCGTGCCTGCTGCAGACGGGCCACAAGACTGTGGGCCTCAGGCTCGTCGATCAGAATGGCTGTGAGGGCCGAGACGTCCACGAACATTGGGAGCGGCCTCATCCGCGCGCGTAGAGGCTGTCGATGAACGCCTTGTCGACTGGCTTCGGATTTGGTCCGGCTCGTAGATGGAGCGCACGGACGAAATCCGACGTCCACCCAACCAGATCCCGTTGGCTGGTTTGGCGCACGATCTCGTTCTGGAGTGCGCGGCGGACAGCGTCCGTCTTGCTCGTGCCCAGCAACGTCATAAGTTGCGTCGCCAGGGCATCGACCTGCGGGTCCTTGACGTAGAGCGGCACGCATATACCCCTGAAACATCCGGGATATGCCCATGGTCAGTCCATGGTCGCTGCAAGGCGGTGTGGCGGAGCGCCGAAGCTTTGATACGGTGGATCCTCGGCCGCCTACCGCACCGTGACCTGATCCTTGATCCGCTCGTACACCCCCCGGCTGAGCACCCGCTTCGACAGCAGCTGATCCACCGACGCGTACGGGCGCTTGGTGACGATCGCCCGGCCGATGGCACCGCCGCCCCGGAGACGGTTGAGATCGGCGATCGACGCGGTGTTCAGATCGACCACCGCCAGGGCCCGGGGGCCGGCGCTGTCCTCGGCCTTCTCGACCTCGGCCTGCCCGGCCGCCTCCTGCCCCTGCGGCTGAGCTGGCGCGACCGGATCGGACGGGAAGGCGAGGGCGTCGGACGGCATCTGGCCGGGGGCAGCGGGCGCCACGGCGGCCTGGGGCGGGGTCGCGGTCTGCGCGGGAGCGCCCGGCCGCCGATCAGGCCCGGCCGCCGGGACCGGGGCGGGCGTCGGCGGTGCCGGCTGGACGATCGTCGGTGACTCGACCACTTGAGCGGGTGCGCGCGCGGGCGGCGATACCGGCGCGGGCCCCGGGCTCGGCAACAGGAACTGCACCACCGCGGCGAGCAGGCCGGCGATGATGAGGAGAAGTGAAATTCTGAGGATCGCAGGTCCGCTGAGCACGCATCACTCGACGAGGTCTAAGCCACTATAATGCTACAGTTTATGCTTTTGTCGCGTATCGGCCAACCAGCCGGCGCTCTTCCGCGCTGGATTACACCCCGATGACGGATCGGGCGGCCAACCCGGGCTCGCGTCTCGGCGCCCTGCGCCATCTGCCGACCCTGGTCCGGGAGATCGCCGCAGCGAGCCCGCGGATGCTGGCCGCAAGCCTTGCCCTGCGTCTCGTGGCGGCCTGCCTGCCGGTCCTGTCCCTGTACATTGCCAAGCTGATCCTCGACGGGATCGTGGCCGAGCACGCCCGGCCGGCGCCGATTGGCGGAATCGCCGATTGGCTCGCCGATCCGGCACGGGCGCGGCTTGCCGGTCTGGTGGCGGCCGAGTTCGGGCTCGCCCTGGCCTCGGACCTGACCGGCCGCCTCACCAACCTGACCGAGACCCTGATCGGCGACCTCTACGCCAACGCGGCCTCCCTGCGGCTGATGGCCCATGCCGCGGCGCTCGACCTCGCGCAGTTTGAGGACAGCGCCCAGCAGGACCGGCTGGAGCGGGCGCGCCGGCAAGTCAGCGGCCGCACCGGCCTGATCGGAACGGTGCTCGGGCAGTTCCAGTCGGTGGTGACCCTGGCCTCCCTGGCGGTGGGCGTGGCGGCCTTCACGCCGTGGCTGATGGTCCTGATCGCCGCCGCCCTGGTGCCGGCCGTACTCAACGAGTGGCACTTCACCAAGGCCGGCTACCGCCTCGCGTGGTTCCGCAGCCCGGAACGGCGCCGCCTCGATTACCTGCGCTACGTGGGCGCCAGCGTCGAGACCGCCAAGGAGGTCAAGCTGTTCGGCCTCTCCCGCTACGTCACGGACCTCTATGCCGAGGTGGCCGGGCGGCTGCTCGCCGAGAACCGGAGCCTCGCCAAGGCCCGTGCCCGCTGGGGCTTCGCCTTCGCGAGCCTGGGGACGCTCGCCTATTACGTCGCCTACGCGGTGATCGTCTGGCGGACCGTGGCGGGATCGTTCTCGGTGGGCGACCTCGCCTTCCTGGCGGGTGCCTTCCAGCGCCTGCACAGCGGCATCAAGGAGATGCTCCTCGGCTTCACCCAGATCACGAGCCAAGCCCAGTATCTCGATGATTTCTACGCCTTTTTCGAGATCCGGCCGCAGATCCGCACGTCTGCCGATCCGGCTCCGGTGCCGAGCCCGATCCGGGACGGGCTGGTCTTCGAGAATGTCGGCTACCGCTATCCCGGCACGCAGACCTGGGCGCTGCGCGGCCTGTCCTTCGCGGTGCGGGCCGGCGAGACGGTGGCGCTGGTCGGCGGCAACGGTGCCGGCAAGACCACCATCGTCAAGCTGATGACCCGGCTGTACGACCCGCACGAGGGCCGCGTGCTCCTCGACGGGATCCCGCTGCCCGCCTACGACCTCGACGAGCTGCGGGCGCGGATCGGGGCGATCTTCCAGGACTTCGTTCGCTTCGATCTCACCGCCGGCGAGAACGTCGCGGTCGGCCGCATCGAGGCCGCCGCCGACGCCGATCGCATCGCGGACGCGGCGGCCCGGGGCCTCGCCGCCCCGGTGATCGAGCGCCTGCCGGAGCGCTACGCCCAGCCGCTCGGCAAGCGCTTCGCGGGCGGCCTCGACCTCTCGGGGGGCGAGTGGCAGAAGATCGCCCTGTCCCGGGCGTACATGCGCGCGGCCGAGATCCTGATCCTCGACGAGCCGACCGCCGCCCTCGATGCTCAGGCGGAGCACGACGTCTTCGCGCGGTTCCGGGAGCTCTCGGCGGGGCGCGCCGCCGTGCTGATCTCGCACCGCTTCTCCACCGTCCGCATGGCCGACCGCATCCTGGTGCTGGAGGGCGGCCGGGTGCTGGAGGAGGGGAGCCACGCCGTCCTGATGGCCCGGGGCGGCCGCTACGCCGAATTGTTCACCCTCCAGGCCGAGGGCTACCGGTAGCCCTGGGATTGCCCGATTCGCGGAGCCTGCTATCTGCCGCGGACTGAGAGCCTCTCACGAAACTCCCGCTGCGCTGTCGCGATCAGAGGGAGAACGCCCGGTGCCCGGGCGTTTTGCGACAGGCTCTGAACCGAGGTCACCCATGCGCCTGCGCCTCCATCGCCTGCTGACGGCCGGCCTTCTCGTCTCCGCCTGGAGCGCGCAGGCGGCCCCCGTCGTCTCCGAGCCGCCTGCCCCCGAGCCCGGGGCGCCGGCTCAGGCTTCGCCGCAGCCTCCGGTCCCGGCTCCCGGGATCGTGCTCGCCAATCACCGGGCCGTCTACGACCTCACGCTCGACGAAGGCGGCAACAGCCGCTCGGTGGAGAGTGCCCGCGGGCGCATCGTCATCGACTTCCGGGGGGATTCCTGCCGCGGCTACACGATGCTGACCCGGCAGGTGACGGAACTGTCCTCTGGCGAGACCGGCGCACGCCTGTCCGACATGCGCAGCACCACCTTCGAGGGCGGGCAAGGTCGGGAGTTCCGGTTCAAGACGACGACGCTGACCAACAATCAGCCCGCCGCCCCGGTGGACGGGACCGCCACCGACCAAGGCAACGCCGTCACGGTGAAGCTGAAGGGCGGCGCCAAGCCCTTCACCGTCGAGGGGCCGGTCCTGTTCCCGAGCGAGCACATGCGCCGCCTGATCGAGGCCGCGCGGGCGGGCCAGTCGACCCTGTCGGTCAAGGTCTTCGACGGGTCCGACGACGGGAAGAAGATCTACGACACCTTCGCGGTAATCGGCCACACGGGGACGGGTCCGGCGCCGGCCTCGGGCTCCACCCGGGACAAACCTCTGCGCCAGGGGGCGATCGCCAGCATGCCGCACTGGCCGGTGCGCCTGAGCTACTACACGGAGGGCGCCGGCGAGCGCACGCCGATCTACACCCTCGGCTTCGACCTCTACGAGAACGGCGTGAGCGGCGCGCTCAAGCTCGATTACGGCGACTTCGCCATCCTGGGCGACATGACCACCCTCGATATCGACGCCGCCGCAGGGAAGGGCGACAAGGACGCGGGGAAGGGCTGCACGCCCTGAGGAACGATCAAAGGCAGACGCGCGGCTCTCCCTCCCCCCTCTGCGGGCGACCGGATTCACGCTTCACTGCCGGACGCCAAAGGTTCGAGAAACAAGCGCCACCCCCACGCCAGATCTGCGATCCCCAAACTCCTCCCCGCAAGGGCGAGGAGCGCGACGTCCGCCTCACGCCCATTCGTCATCCGGCCTTGGCGACAGCCGCTGCCACGCCGCGGCGATGCGTTCGGGCTTCACCTCGAGCGCCTGTGCACAGGCGAGGAGCACGTTCTCGTCGCCCATCACGTGGTCGAGGACGCCCACCAGAAAGGCCGGCTCCCGGACGCTTTCGCGCAGCGTATCGAGGCCGAGTCCCGTCGCCGCCAGGAACGGCAGGAGGCGGTCCTCCTCCCCCGTGATCCACAGCAGAACGTCGAGGGCGAGCTGCTCGGCAGCTTCATCCCCTTGAAGAGGTTTGCCATTCATCAACATGTGAACGCTACAAAGGTGATGGAGGGGCTTCACCGCCCGCTAATCATGATCGGCGAGCACCGGGACAACGGATCATGAAGAAGACGGTGCTGATCGTCGAGGACAACGAGTTGAACATGAAGCTGTTCAACGACCTCCTGGAGGCGAACGGCTACGCGACGCTCAAGACCGCCCACGGCATCGAGGCGATCGAGCTGGCGCGCGCCCATCACCCCGACCTGATCCTGATGGACATCCAGCTCCCGGAGGTCTCGGGCCTCGAAGTCACCAAGTGGCTCAAGGAGGACGACGATCTCAAGTCCATCCCGGTCATCGCCATCACGGCCTTCGCCATGAAGGGCGACGAGGAGCGGATCCGCGAGGGCGGATGCGAGGCGTACCTGTCCAAGCCCATCTCGGTCGCGAAGTTTTTGGCAACGGTTCGCGCGTATCTTGAGCCGCGGTGACCCCGGACGGGGCGCACCGTTGAGGTTGCCCCCCGACCGAGCGGGGGGCAACCTCAACCGTCTGTCTCGATGCGCGGCCGTCTCCCGACCCGCCCGTCCCGGGCCGCCCTGCCACGCGTCAGCGAGGAACCATGTCGGCCCGCGTCCTGATCGTCGACGACCTGTTCCCGAACGTGAAGCTTCTGGAGACGAAGCTCGGCCTGGAATATTTCGACACAATCGTCGCCATGAACGGCCCGGACGCCATCGCGATCTGCGAGAAGGGCCTGTGCGACCTCGTCCTGCTCGACGTGATGATGCCCGGCATGGACGGGTTCGAGGTTTGCCGTCACCTCAAGAGCAATCCGGTCACCGCCCATATCCCGGTGGTGATGGTCACGGCCCTCGATCAGCCCTCGGACCGCCTGCGCGGCCTCGACGCGGGCGCCGACGATTTCCTGACGAAGCCCGTGGACGACACCGCCCTGTTCACCCGGGTGCGCAGCCTCGTCCGCCTCAAGGCGGTGACCGACGAGCTGCGCCAGCGGGCGCTGGCATCCGCTGAATTCGGGATCGGCGATCCCCTGGCGCTCGCCGCCGCCGAGACCGGACTCGATGCCCGGATCCTGCTGATCGAGGATCGGCCCGGCTCGGCCGAGCGCCTCGCCGGCGCCCTGCGCCAGCACCATACGGTGACGATCGAGCCCGATCCGCAGGCGGCGCTGGTGCTGGCCGCCGAAGGGGGGTTCGACCTCGCGTTGGTCAGCCTCGACCTCGACGGATTCGACGGCCTGCGCCTGTGCAGCCAGCTCCGGTCGCTGGACCGGACCCGCGCCATGCCGCTGATCATGCTGGCGGAGGAGCATGATCGCGCCCGGGTGGTGCGCGGCCTCGATTTCGGCGTGCACGACTTCCTGATGCGCCCGGTCGACCGCAACGAGCTGATGGCCCGCGCCCGCACCCAGGTGAAGCGCAGGCGCTTCACCGACGCGCTCCGGGGCGCGATGCAGGCGTCGCTGCAGATGGCCGTGACCGATGCGCTGACCGGGCTGCACAACCGGCGCTACCTCGACAACCATCTCGGCGCGGTGTTTTCGGAGCCGGGCCCCCGGCGGGCGGCGCTGGCCGCCCTCATCCTCGACATCGACCACTTCAAGCGGATCAACGACGGCTACGGCCACGAGGCCGGGGACGAGGTGCTGCGCGGCTTCGCCGACCGGGTCCGCCAGCACACGCGGCCGGTCGACATCGTGGCGCGCTACGGCGGCGAGGAAGTGGTTGTGATCCTGCCGGAATCCGGCCTCGCCGAGGCGCAGGCGATCGCGGAGCGCATCCGCGAGCGGGTCGAGGCCGTGCCCTTCCCGGTGCAGCGGGCGACCCGCTCCATCGGCGTGACGGTCTCGATCGGCGTCGCCGTGCGGCATGCGGACGACGCCGATCCCGGTGACATGCTCCGGCGGGCCGATCTCGCCCTCTACCGGGCCAAGGCGGCGGGGCGGAACCGGGTGGAGCTCCAGGCGGCCTGAGCGCCCTCCGCCGACACGGATACCGGTTCGGCACAAGACAGCGTTTCCGGGCACGCGCTCAGGGCTGCGCAGGATTGTACCGCGCACGGTCCGCGACAGGGCCGCCATTGTCCCCGAACGAGGCGTGGGTCCCCGCTCCCGTGCGAGCGAGGGGCCCGGTCGCGCTCGCCGATCCTGTCGGCCGACGCTTGTCGTGTACCGTGGGTCACGGGATCGGGATCGGAGGGACGCACGTCGGGCGGCAGGTGCCAACCACAGTGCCCCAAGGATCGGCGCGGTGGAAAACGCCCGCCGCGTCAAAACGCTTACCCCCGCTTAGGGATGAAAACCCTAGGATGGCCGTATCATCGGATCCCCGTGCCGGGCCCCGCGCCCGGCCGGCCTGTTGCGGAGCGGACGACCGGATGGACATGCAGGTGCCGGCGCGGCCCGGCCGTGACGCGAGCGTGCTGGAGCAGCGCCGCCTGTGCAAGATCGCCTCCTCGCCGCACGCCTATGTCCGCGGCACCACGGCGCGCTTCTACGACCTGATCGCCCGGATGCCGGCCGGCACCCTGCCCGAGGGGCCGCCGATCTGGATCTGCGGCGACGCGCATCTCGGCAATCTCGGCGCGGTGGCCGATGCCGACGGGCGGATCGGCATCGCGATCCGTGACCTCGATCAGACCGTGGTGGCGAACCCGGCCTTCGACCTCGTGCGGCTGGCGCTCTCCCTGGTCACCGCGGCGCTGAACGCGACGCTCCCCGGCATCGTCACCGCCCGGATGATGGACGCCATGGCCATCGGCTACGCCGAGGGGACCGCCGACCCCGAGGGCGCCGAGCGCGACCTCGCCGAATCCGAGATCGTCGCCACCACGAAGCGCCGGGCGCTCGGCCGGCGCTGGCGCCACCTGTCCCGCGAACGCCTGAAGGGCAGGACCGACCGCCTGCCGCGGGGGCGCCGGTTCTTCGACCTCGAGCCCGACGAGCGGGATTCCCTCACGGCGCTCATCCACGATCCGGCGGTGCACCGGCTCGTCCTGACGCTCGGCGGCGGCGCGACGGAGGCCGAGATCCGGTTGCTCGACGCCGCCTACTGGATCAAGGGCTGCAGCTCGCTCGGCCGCCTGCGCTATGCCGGCCTCGTGGAAATTCGCGGCGGCGCGCACCCGCACCGCGCGCTCCTCGACGTGAAGGAAGCGGTCCCTTACCTCGCCCCGGCCGCCCGCGATGCCGCCATGCCGGCCGACCACGCGGCGCGCGTGGTGGCGGGCGCCCGGGCGCTGTCGCCGCAGCTCGGCGACCGGATGGTGTCGGGCCATGTCCTGGGCAAACCCGTCACGGTCCGTGAGCTGATGCCGCAGGATCTCAAGATCGACGCCGAGCAGTTCTCCCGGCAGGAAGCGGTCCGCGTCGCCGGGCACCTCGCCGCGATCCTCGGCCGGTCGCACGGCCGGCAGATGGACGAGGCCACCCGCCGGACCTGGATCGATACGGTGCGCGCCCCCGGCCCGGGCCCCGACGCCCCCGGCTGGCTGTGGTCCGTGGTCACCGACCTGATGGGCGCACACCAGCGCGGCTATCTGGAGCATTGCTACCGGATCGCCCGCGAGGACCTGTCGCACGGCTGAGTCGGACCAGGCTCGGGCCACAGGCCGGTTGACACCACCCCCGCCATCGCCAACACCTCGCGCCCGCCGCCTCGCTGCGGCGGATCCCGGGAAGACCTGTGACACGATGGCGGTGACGCGCACCTACCTCGACTTCGAGAAGCCCGTGGCCGAGCTGGAGGCCAAGCTCGAGGAACTGCGCGCCGTGAGCGCGCGCGACGGCGCGGTCTCGATCGCCGAGGAAGTCGGCCGGCTGGAGGCCAAGGCCGGCCAGGCGCTCGCCGAGATCTACGCGGCTCTGACGCCCTGGCAGAAGACCCAGGTGGCCCGCCACCCGCAGCGCCCGCATTTCGTCGATTATTGCGGCGGGCTCATCAGCGAGTTCACCCCGCTCGCCGGCGACCGCAGCTTCGGCGAGGACGAGGCGATTCTCGGCGGTTTCGGCCGGTTCCGCGGCCGCCCCGTCCTGGTCCTCGGTCAGGAGAAGGGCGCCACCACGGAGGCGCGGCTCCGGCACAACTTCGGCATGGCCCGGCCCGAGGGCTACCGCAAGGCGGTCCGCCTGATGGAGACCGCCGATCGGTTCGGCCTGCCGGTGATCGCCTTCGTCGACACCGCCGGCGCCTATCCGGGCATCGAGGCGGAGGAGCGCGGGCAGGCCGAGGCCATCGCCCGCTCCACCGAAGCCTGCCTCGCGCTGGGCGTGCCCAACGTCGCCGTGGTGATCGGGGAGGGCGGCTCGGGTGGCGCGATCGCGCTCGCCACCGCCAACCGGGTGTTGATGCTGGAACACGCGATCTACGGGGTGATCTCGCCCGAGGGCGCCGCCTCGATCCTGTGGCGCGACCAGGGCCGCGCCTCGGACGCCGCCACCGCGATGAAGATCACCGCCCAGGACCTGCTGCGGCTCGGCGTCATCGACGGCATCATCCCGGAGGCCACCGGCGGGGCGCATCGCGACCGGGAGGGGGCGATCCGCGTGGCGGGCGACGCAATCGCCGAATCGCTCGCCCAGTTCGACGGCCTCGCACCCGACGAGATCCGCGACCGGCGCGCGGAAAAGTTCCTGGCGATCGGCCGAGCCCTGTGAGCGAACCCGGGGCGACGGGGGGCCTGTTCGGTGCGATCGGGCGGCTGCTCGGCCGGCGCGACGCGCGGGAGCCGGGCCCGCACAACCACATCTCGCTGGGCTGCAACTGCCAGATGGCGCACGTGCTCAAGACCCTGGACCTGCGCCAGTGGTCGGGCCCGCTCGACTGGATCTTCTCGATGCCCGGCATGGCCCGGGACTGCCTCACGGACGATTTCTCCGCCCTCCTCGACCGGGACCAGCTGGAGAGCATTCCGGAGGCGGAGCGGCGCGGCCCCGACATCTGGCGCGGGCGCCACCGGCTCTACCGGGAGCGGCACGGGCTTGAATGCGTGTTCAACCACCACGACCCGGCGGCGAACGCGGCGGACTACGCCTTCCTCGCCGAGGGCGTGCGCCGGGTCCGGACGGCGCTGGACACGCCGGGCACGGATAACCGGCTCTGGATGATGAGCCACCTGCACACGCCCCGGGCCGTGGTCGAGGCGATCGACGACCTCCTGGGTCAGCGGGCGAGCCGCAACCACCTGACCTTCCTGCAGCTCGAGACCGGGCATCCGCGGATGGAGATCGTCGAGGCCGTGGACCTGCGGCCGACGCTCCGCTGGCTCACCGTGCAGACCCCCTCGGAGCCGGTCGGCCTGCGCCTGGCCGACCCCGCGGACGATGCGGCGCTCGTGGAGATCATCCGCGCGGAGGCGGGACGTCAGCCGGCGCTGTTCGGCTGAGCGACTGCGGCGGCCATCCATGTGAGGCGCGACGGGGCGATGATCGCGCCGACGATACGGAGGCCGATGGACGATGATCCGTTCCGACCTGAAATTCCGCCGGGCCGTCCTGTCGGACCTCCCCGCGATCGTCGCATTGCTGGCCGACGACGAACTCGGATCGGCCCGCGAGGCGCCGTGGGAGACGGCATCGCACCGCTACCGCGATGCGTTCGCCGAGATCGATGCCGACCCGCATCAGCTGCTATGCATCGCGGAGATCGACGGGCACATCGTCGGAACCCTGCAACTCACGTTCATCGCGGGCCTCTCCCGCAACGGATCGAAGCGGGGACTGATCGAGGGCGTCCGCATCGCCCGCGAACGACGCGGCGAACGGCTCGGCGAAGCCCTGTTGGCCTGGGCGATCGACACGTGTCGCGCCCGCGACTGCACGCTGGTCCAGTTGACGACGGATAAGAGGCGGGTGGACGCGCACCGGTTCTATGAACGGCTCGGCTTCGAGCCGTCGCATCTGGGCTACAAGCGCCCGCTCTGAATGCGGTCCGGCCGCCACCCCTTCGCGTCCGAGACAACAGCTATCCCTGAAGGGGGCCGCAAACCCGTCACGGCCCTGCGCTGCCCCCGCGCATCCGCTCGACCAGGAAATCCACCAGCACCCGCACGCGGGCCGGCATGGCGGGGCCGCCCACGAACACCGCGTGGATCGCCTCACGGTCCCGCGGATTGAACGGCTCCAGCTGTGCGACCAACCGGCCGGTGGCGAGGTCGTCCGCGATGTGGAAGTTGCCGACTCGCGTGATGCCGACGCCCCGCAGAGCGAGCTGCACCAGGGTCTCGCCGTTGTTGGCCGCGACCGTACCGGTCACCGGCTGGACGAAATCCCGCCCGTCCTCCCGGAATGGCCAGCCCGGCTCGGCCCGGCGGAAGCTGAAATCCAGGCCGTTGTGCCGCGCCAGATCGCCGGCCGGCACGGCGTTCCGGCCCGGGCGAGGTAGTCGGGCGATGCCACCACGGTCCGGCCGGTCTCGCCGAGCCGACGGGCGGTGAGCGGAGTGTCGGCCAACGGCCCGAACCGGATCGCCACGTCGGCCCGGCCGCCCAGAACGTCGGCGAGTTGGTCGCTGAGGTCGATCTCGACCGTGATACCGGGATGCGCGCGACGAAGTCCGCCAGCAGCGGCACGATCACGAGGCGCCCATGCGCGGTGGCGGCGCTGACCCGGACCCATCCGCGCGGGCAGCCGCGGTCGGCGAGCGTAGCTTCAGTCTCGTCGAGATCTGCCAGGATGCGGCGCGCGGCCCGCCCGTAAGTCTCGCCCTCGGCGGTAAGGCGCAGATTCCGGGTGGTCCGCACGAGGAGCTGAACGCCGAGCCGTCCCTCGATCCGGACGATGATCCGGCTGACCGCCCATGGCGTCAGCCCGAGCCGGCGCGCTGCCTTGGACAGGCTGCCGGCCTCCACCACCGCCAGGAACACCGCCATCTCCCCGGCGCGGTCGACCTTGTCGTGTGGCATGCGCGGCAATCCCGGAGGGCTTCCGGCCCGGATCGATCAGGCGGCCTCCGGCATAGGCGTGATACGTGCGAGTTCATCGCCGATCCGGGGCAGGAGCGTCGCACTCTCGAACTGGCTCTGCAGGTTGAGCCAGAACTGATGCGAAGTCCGGAACAGCCGCGCCAACCGCAGCGCCGTATCGGTACTGATCCCGATTTCCCGCTTCACGATCCGCTCGATCCGCGAGCGCGGCAGGCCAATGGCGCGCGCGACCGCGCCGGCCGAGAGGTCGAACGGCTCCATGAACTCGACGCGCAGGATGTCCCCGGGATGAACCGGCGGGACACTGTCGAAGGCGTCCGCGGCATCGAAGGCCCAGTGGAGATCCGCGATGGTCTCGATGGTATTTGACATCCGAGGTGTCTCCTCAGTGATAATCCGTGACTTCCACGCGCCTCGGCCCGCCTTCTGTCCAGATGAAGCAGATCCGGAACTGCTTGTTGACAGCGATGGCGTGCTGCCCGGCCCGATCCTGGCTCAAGGCGTGAAGCTTGTTTCCCGGCGGCCGCTTGAGATCGTCCAAGGACGCCGCGGCATCGAGCAGGATCAGCTTGCTCCGTGCCGCCTGAACAGATCGGCGGGGAAACCCTTCGGACAGCGTCCTGCGAAAACCGCCTCCGTGTACCTGTCGTGGAAGCTGAGGATCATCGGACAGTGCGTTGCAGTGAGTGCAACATCTGGTCTCGCGCGAAGCCCTCCGTCAAGGCTCTCGTCTCAGGATCCTCTTCGCGGCCGCGATCTCTCGGATAGACCTCATGGTGCGCAGCCCAAGTCGGCTCGGTCTGCGTTTTCGCAGTCCTTGAAATCCCCCACCGACGACATTCGTGCCGTGCGCGCACAGATCCTGATCCGCACAGCGGGCTACTGCCCCGAAGCCGAATCGGCCACCTGCATCTCCGGAACAACCGGAGACCGGATTCGTGG
Source organism: Methylobacterium sp. E-065 (assembly GCF_022829605.1). GTDB lineage: Bacteria > Pseudomonadota > Alphaproteobacteria > Rhizobiales > Beijerinckiaceae > Methylobacterium. Next base: position 50,700 of record NZ_JAKSYD010000260.1, read on the forward strand.
CGCTCAACCCACCCCTTCTGGCGCTCGCCATCGGCGCCTTCGGCATCGGCGTCACCGAGTTCACCCCGATGGGGATGCTGCCCCTCATGGCCGGGGATCTCGGCGTCTCGATCCCCGCCATGGGCCTCGTGGTCAGCGCCTACGCGCTCGGGCTCCAGGTCGGCGCGCCGCTGGTGACGCTCGCCACCGCCCGCATGCCCCGGCGGCGTCTGCTGGTCGGGCTGATGGCGATCTTCACCCTCGGCAACCTGATGGCGGCGCTCGCCGACAGCCATGCCATGGTGGTCGTCGCCCGGCTGGTGACGTCCCTGAATCACGGCGCGTTCTTCGGGGTCGGAGCCGTCGTGGCCGCCGGGATCGTGCCGCCCGAGCGTCGGGCCGCCGCGGTGGCCGCCATGTTCTCGGGGCTCACCGTCGCGCTGATCGGCGGCGTGCCCCTTGCCGCCTGGATCGGGGTGGAATTCGGCTGGCGCTTGGCATTCTGGGGCATCGCGGGCGTCGGCGCCGCGTCCATGCTGGCGCTGCGCCTCGCACTGCCGGAGCTGAGGGCGGAGCCCGGCGCCGACCTGCGGGCCGAGCTGCGCGTGCTCGGCCGCGGGCCGGTGCTCGCCGCCCTCGCCCTCACCACGATCGGCTTCAGCGCGATGTTCACGCTGTTCACCTACATCGTGCCGATCCTGCATACAGAGACCGGGGCCACGACATCCCTCGTGACAGCGATGCTGGTCCTCAACGGGATCGGCCTCGCTGCGGGCAACTGGCTCGGCGGGCGCCTCGCCGACCGCTCCATCGACGGGACGATCCTGGCCGCGCTGGCGGCCCATATCGCCATCCTCGTGCTGTTCGCCGGGCTGATGCGCAGCCCAGCGTCGGTTGCAATCCTGATGGTGCTGTGGGGCGTGGCGAGCTTCGCCATCGTCCCGCCGCTCCAGATGCGGGTGATGGAGAAGGCCGGCGCGGCTCCGAATCTCGCCTCGGCCATGAATATCGGCGCCTTCAACCTCGGCAACGCCATTGGGGCGGCCGTGGGGAGCGGCGTGATCGATGCCGGGTTCGGACTCCCGGCCTTGCCGCTCGCCGGGGCCGCCCTGGCGGCGATGCCCCTGCTCCTGATCCTGTGGCTCCGCCGCGGCAGCCGGCCACGGTCCGCCGGAGCCGCGGCGATCCGCGGATCGGTCTGATGCCCTGCCAGAGAGCGGTGCAGTGTTGCGCCAGCGTCCTTGCGGTAAGAAAGGCGCAAGCTTAACGAGCCTATTGGGTTGGGGAGTGGCGCTCGACGGTTGCCGAAAAGGTCCGCGGGCGCACGTAGGACGATTGAGGTTCCCCATGACGGCGCGTCTCGCGACTGCGCGGATGTTGGCGGCCGCTTCCCTGCTGGCCCTGTCCCTCGCTGCCTGCCAGGACGGGTCCGGCATCAATGGCCCGAGTGCGCGCAGCATCGCGCCGATCGCCCCACAGACCGTCGCGCTGATGCAGTCCAAGGGGATGCAGCAATCCGACCCTGTCCTGATCCGCACCTTCAAGAAGGAAGCGGAGATGGAGGTCTGGAAGAAGGGCAGCGACGGCCGCTACGCCCTCCTGAAGATCTACCCGATCTGCCGCTGGTCCGGCCAGCTCGGCCCCAAGACCCGTGAGGGCGACCGGCAGGCGCCGGAGGGGTTCTATACGATCACCCCGGGCCTGATGAACCCGAATTCCTCGTACTATCTCTCGTTCGATACCGGCTTCCCGAATGCCGTCGACCGGGCCAACAACCGGACCGGCAAGTATCTGATGGTGCACGGCACCTGCTCGTCGGCGGGCTGCTTCGCCATGACCGACGCCACCATCGCGGAGATCTACGCCATCGCCCGCGAGGCGTTCATCGGCGGTCAGCGCAGCTTCCAGTTCCAGTCCTACCCGTTCCGGATGACCGCCGAGAACATGGCCAAGTTCCGCAACGACCCGAACATCGGGTTCTGGCAGAACCTCAAGGAGGGCTCGGATTATTTCGAGGCCCTGCGCGAGGAGCCGAAGATCGGTCAGTGCGGGACCAAATACGTGTTCGGCGGCGCCGACGCAGCTGCCGGTTCGTGCAAGCCGAAGGTCGATCCGCAGGTGGCGGACAAGAGAGAGCGCGACGCGCGCGCGGTGGCCGAACTGGTCTCCAAGGGCACGCCGGCGGTGCGGGTCGTCTACCAGGATGGCGGACAGAACCCGGTCTTCCGGCCGCCGGCCAATACCAGCGCCTTCGCGAGCCTCGGCGGCACCGAGACGGTGTTGCCGTACGACGCCAAGGAATACGGGCGGCACAATCTCGGCGACGTGAGCCGGCCCGAGACCCTGGCGGCCGGGCCGCAGGAGATCGAGGTCAGCCCGAAGGGCCAGCCGGTGATGCTGGCCGGCGCCGAGCCGGCGGCCCCCCTCAAGGCCGCCAAGGCGGGGCGCCCCCCCGGCAAGGAGCCGCTGCAGAGGCCCGCCGCCACGACACTCATGGCGAACCGCGCCGATCCCGAAGCCAAGGTCGAGACGACCGCAGCGCTCCCCGAGAAGCCCGCCCGGATCACCGTGGCGGACGCGGACGGCGATCCGAGCAGCTACCAGAAGGTATTCGGCAAGCTGTTCGCCAAGGACGACCCGGCCTCGGTCACTCCGCCGACCCCGGCGGTCGACGCCACTTTGATGCCTGAGCCGGTCAAGCTCGCTCACGCCGCCGAGAAGGTTGCCCCGAAGCCGATCGCCAAGGCGCACGCGGTCAAGACCGCCAAGGTTGAAGCCAAGGTAGCGGGTAAGGTCGAGGCCAAGCCGGTTCTCAGGAAGGGCGAGGCCGACAAGGCCAAGCCCTGATCGAAGCGCCACGGAGGACGACCTGCGGCGAGGCGAATCCGGCCTCACCGGAACTCACCGTCACGGGCCGGCGCGCAGGGTCCGGCGGAACAGCTCGCGCAGCGCGCCCCAACCCCGCTCGGCCGCGGCGGGGTCGTAGACCGGGAAGTCCGGCATCATCCAGCCATGCGCTGCGGGATACGTCTCGGCGGTGAATCGAACGCCGGCCTCCGTCAGCGCCTTTTCCAGGCGCTCGGCCATCGCGGGCGGGTAGCTGCCGTCGTTCTCCGCCGCGCCGATGTAGATCTCCGCCTTCAGCTTCGGCGCGAACAGGTGAGGGCTCGTCGGCGCGTCGGTCGCGAGATTGCCGCCGTGAAAGCTCGCGACGGCCGCGAACCGGTCGGGGTAGGTTCCGGCCGAAGCCAGCGCCATGCCGCCTCCCATGCAGAAGCCGACCGCACCGATCCCGCGGCCCGTGATGTCGCTGCGCGTGTCGAGGTAGGCGAGGAAGGCCTCCGTATCCGCTGCGGCCTTGTCGTTCCCGGTCGTTGCCATCAACGGGCCGAGGATGGCGCGGAAGTCGCCCTTGAACACCTCCTTGGGCACGAACGGGCCGTACGGACCGTAGCGGTAGAAGAGATCCGGCAGCAGGACGACGCTGCCGGCCGCGGCGAGTTGCTCGGCCATGTCGCGCATCGCCGGGCGGATGCCGCCGGCATCCATGTAGAGGATCACCGCCGGCCACGGGCCTACGCCGTCCGGCGTGACGATGTGCGATCGGCAATCGCCGTCGCGCGTTCGGATCGTGACGCGTTCGGTCGGCATCAGGTGCTCCCGGGCCGGACATCCGCGATGTCCGCCGCGACGGTGTTACGTCTACGAACAGTTCGATCGCGATTCGCCTCAGATCGACGAGGCCAAGCGCTCTGCGCCGTACGCCGCCAGCCTAAGCACCGCTGCCTCGGCCCTTGTCGTTTCAGAGCAGCGGCCGGTCGCGATTCATCAACCACAGGGCGTGGATGGTGCCCGGAAGCCAGCCGAGGATCCAGAGCACGATATTCAGTAGGAATTGCAGCCCGAAGCCGTTGGTGACGAGGACCGCAACCGGCGGGATGAAGATGGCGAGAAGGATGCGAATCAGACTGGACACGGGCACTCCGGGTTGGGGTCCTGAGGGAGTCACGCTCAAACGAAGCGCGATCGTGTCCGTTCCAGGAACACTTCGGGGAAAGCGCTTTCTGCTCCCGGGGCCGCTGCAGCCGCTGGACGGAGCGCCCTCCGCGGTGAAGGGCAGTGGCCGCTGCCCGCAATTACGGGCTTTCGCCATGCATACCCTTCGCACGCGCTGCCATCGCCTCCATCATCCAGAGGGCGCGACGGCGACTCTCGAAGCCCGGAAGAGCCCGATAGGCCCGGACGACGCGAAGCAGCATCGCGACGCGCTCATAGATGCCGCGGCGCTGCGCAGTGCCGTCCCAATCCGGCCTTCGACGGGGCCCGAGGAAAGCATCGATATCAGTCCCGTTCGCCGCCGCGATCTTCTGAAGTAAACTTAAGGTCAATCGATCCGTATACATATCGATTCTCCGTCTAAAGAATTTGATTTTTTTGGAAATATCTCCCCTACATTTTTATGAATGCCATCAATCTGCCCGATATGTATCAAATCAGACATACTTGCGATTCAAACTATGAAATCATGCGCCAATGACGAGCCTTCGTCAAACCACGTTCGACATTCTCGACAAGATACGCCAATCACAATACTTGGGTGATATCCAAAAAGAGCTCAGTTTTCATAAAACGACATTCGGATACGACGCATTCGTAGTTGGGTTTCTACCACGATCACAGAGGCAAATCCTTCCGGATTGCACTGTGCTCTCAGGTTGGCCTCGCGAGTGGGAGCAGCGTTACCAAGCCCGAGGCTTCATCCACGTCGATCCCGTTCTGAGGCACCTGAAGGGCGTTATCGATCCCTTCTTCTGGCATGAGGCGGCCACCGGCCAGACCGAGGGCCGCGTCGTCATGGACGAAGCACGCGTGTTCGGGCTGCGCGAGGGCTTCTGCGTCCCCTTCCATCAGCACGACGGCAGCGAGGCCTGCATCAGCTTCGGCGGCGCGCGTCTCGAACTCTCGACGGACGAGCAGGCCGCCCTGCACATGATCGCGATCTACGCTGCCTCCACGGCGAAGGCGATCATGCATCGCCACGCACAGGTCGAGCCGGATGCGCGGACGCGGGGTGACCTGACGGCCCGCGAAGTGGAATGCCTGAAATGGTCGGCTGCCGGAAAAACAGCCTGGGACATCTCTGTTATTCTATCCATATCAAGAAGAACTGTTGAACATCACCTCGCCAACGCCTGCACCAAATTACACGCGGTCGGCCGCACACATTGTGTCGCCGAGGCCATAAGAAGGAGAATAATCGCTTAAATTCACGTAGCGTTGGGGTCGGTAATGTTTCCCATATCCGAGTAACGAGTTGCCAGGCAAATTATTCGTGTGTCTACACGGAGAAAAACGATGTTCTCGATGGTTCATGGGGATATCGAACGGAACTATCCTTCAGTATTGGATCATATTTATAGATTTCGTCATTCATATTTCGTCGAGACACTGGGATGGGAGGCGTGCCGCAGGCCGGACAATCGGGAACGCGATCAGTTCGACGGTCCCGGTAGTATCCACGTCGTCGGCAGGGACGAAGGCCATATCGTATCGTATGCGCGCCTCCTGCCGACGACGCGGCCCCACCTGCTGTCCCACCTCTATCCCGAGCTCATGCAGGGCGCGAAAGCCCCAACGGGGCACCGGATCTACGAGTGGACGCGCCAATCGGTCCTGCCCCGGAAGCGGGAGCACGGCGCAGCGAACGCCTTCTCGAACGCCTTCATGGGCGCCGTCGCCCGCGTCGCCGAGGCGCTCGATCTCGAAGGCCTTCTCGTCCAGACCCACCCCGCACTCGTCGGACGGCTGCTCGACACCGGCTGGGACGTCGAAACGCTGGCTTTGCCGACGCTGTACGCCGGTGCCCTCCTCGTGCCGGTCTACGCCCGGATCACAGCCCGCACCCTGGAGGCGGCCGATGCGGCCTTCGCGGCTTGGCCCGGCTCGCGGCTGGCGTTCCACAGGCCACCCTGAACGACACGCCGGCTGAAAGAACTGGTCTGGTCTCCTGATAACCGATTCCCCGCACGCAAAAGGCAGAACCGATGCCCTCATCTCCCGCGCATACCGTGCTGTTCCTTCGCACCTATCGAGAGGCGGCGCTTCCGATCTACAGCGGCATGGTCGATGAGCTCTGTGGCTCGCCGTATCTCCCGTTCCAGTTGGCGACGACCCTGGAGGATATCGGCCAGCATTTCCTGCGGCTCGCGGAGCAGGTCAACGGCGAGCTCGAGCGCCGTGGTCTCCTCGACGCCGAGGTCGATGCGGACCTGACCGTCGAGGCTCGGATTGAAAACCTTCTGGGATGGATGTGCGAGAGCGGGTTGCCGAGCCTGATGAACGCCGACGACCCCAGCGCCCCCCCGGTCTCGATGCTGAAGCACGAAGCCGTCCGGGACGCGGTCCGACTCGCCCTGGTCATGACGCAGAGCCTGCCGGTCGCGGTTAGGCCCGTGGCCAGCATCGGCCAGGTCACACAGATCTGACCGGCGCCGAATTCGGCCTCACGGCTTGCTGGTCGGCGGCGTGGTGGCGGCCGGCACGTTCACAGCCTGCTTCTCCGGGTTCTTCACCTGGCTGTAGGCGACGTTGGCGAAGGTGCCGATCACCGCCGGCCAGCTCGGGTTGGCATATTGCGGATCGTCGCGCCCGACCTTGCAGAACGCCGTCGTCAGGGCGTTGACCACGTCATCGTCGTTGGCCCCCGCCGCGGCACCCTTGATCTGCGGCACCAGTCGGACCAGCGTCGGCACGAAGTCCTGCTGCTTCAGGCCCTTGAGGGTGTTCTGCACACCGATCTGGTCGAAGGCGGACTTCAGCTGATCCTGCTCGATCTCCGCGCAGGGCGCCGTGCCGGACAGCATGGTCCGGGTGGCGGCGCGCGCCTCGGAGGCCTTCTCGCCGGTCACGACCGGGGCCTTGTTGCCCCAGGAATTGCGGATGTAGTCGGTGACGTTCCGCACCTCGACATCGGTCATCTGCTGGCCGATCGCCACCATCGGGGCGAGGCCGCTCTGGGCGGCGAGGCCGCCATAGATCACCCGCAGCACCGTCTCGGGGCCGTCCGACATCACCGAGGTGTTGCCGGCCAGCGCCGGCACCGCGCCCTGAAGGCCCTTGCCGTCGGGCTGGTGGCAGGAGGAGCAGTAGGTCAGATAGGTCGAGGCGCCCGGAGCCCCGGCCGTGTCGAACGCCGCGAGGTCCTTGGGCTTGTAGGTCTGCTTGGCGGGCACGGTGCGCAGATAAGCCACCATGGCCTTCAGATCCTCCTCCTTCACCTTGGAGAGGGATTCCATGATGGTCTGGCGCATCGGGCCGGCGGCGACGCCCGGCCGGTCGCCCGGGGCGGTACCGGTCTTGAGGTAGGTCACCACCTGCTCGTCGGTCCAGGCGCCGATGCCCTGGTGGCCGTCCGGCGTGATGTTGGGGGCGTACCAGCCGTCGATCACGCCGCCGCCGAACCGGCCCGCAAAGCTCGAATTGCCGACGAGCTTGTTCTCGTTGTGGCACATCGCGCAGTGGCCGAGCCCCTCGACGAGATAGCCGCCGCGGTTGACCTCGGCGCTGGCATTCGGATCGGGCTTGAAGCGCTCCTCGGTGAAGAAGGCCGTCCGCCACGTCACCAGAGCGGTGCGGACGTTGAACGGGAACGGGATCTGGCTGTCCTGGCGCTTCTCGTTTACCGCCGGGACCGATTGCAGATAGGCCCAGATCGCCTTGGTGTCGTCGTCGGTGACCTTGGTGAACCAGCCGAACGGGAAGGCCGGGTAGAGGTAGCCGACATTCTTGCTGTAGCCGTGCCGGAAGGCCTTCTCGAAGTCGTCGTAGCTCCAGTTGCCGAGCCCAGTATCCTTGTCGGGGGTCAGGTTGGGCGTCATGAGCACGCCGAAGGGCATGTTCAGCGCGTAGTTGCCGGCGAGATACTTGCCGCCGGGCGCCGTGTGGCAGGCCGCGCAATCGCCCATGGTGACGAGGTACTTGCCGCGCTCGACCGGGTCGGACGACCCGTCCTGCGCCAGAGCGGGCGTCGCGAGGATCAGGCCCGCCAGGATCGGGGCGGAAGCCCAGCCGGGGGAGAGGGCATTCGTGCGCTTCATGGCATCCTCTCCCGGGCGGACTTTAGAGTTCTTACAAGCGGGTGACGCGCGTGAACGCGGCCGTTTGCTGCGTTGTTCCGGCCTCGGCCGGCGTGTGACCCGGACTGCGGCGTTGTGCCGTGGGCGCCCGGAAGCGCAGGCCGAGATCGGCGAGGTGAGCCACAAGCCCGGCGAGCATCCACCCGGCGACCACGATCCAGCCGGCTCCCACCAGGGCCGACCGCAGGGCCAGCATCAGGGCGGCCCCGGAGGCGAGATTGGCCAGCAACGCCGGCAGCGGCGGCCCACCCCGGCGGCTGAGCCACACGAGGAGGAGCGCCTCGGCCCCGACGAGCAGCAGGATGCCGTCGATGATCCGGCCAGACGCGAACCAAGAGGCCAGCAACGCCTCCATTACGCAGCGTGGCCGAAGGGTGCGTTGAGGCGCACGATCCGCAGGTTCAGGCAGGCGGCGACGCTGACCCAGGCGAGATACGGCAGGTTCATGAGCCCAGCCGCGACCGAGATCCGGCCGGTGACCAGAACCAGAACGGCGATGGACAGCCACAGGGCCGCGACCTCGGCGAGCGCCCAGTCCGGCCGGCGGAACCGGAAGAACAGCACGCTCCAGGCGATGTTGAGCAGCCCGTTCACCGCGTAGGCGGCGAGCAACACGCCCCGGGCGACCGGGTCGGGATCGGCGTTCCAGACCATCACGGCGGCGATGGTCGTGAGCAGGAAGATCACGGTCCAGACCGGCCCGAAGGCCCAGTCCGGCGGCTTCCAGGCTGGGACCTGGAGATGCCGGTACCACGCATCCGTCCGGGTCGCGAGGCCGCCGGCGAGCGCCACCAGTATTGCGGCGACGGCCGCGACGGCAGCCGGCCCCCAGCTGGCGTCGAGTCCCAAAACCGTCATGGCGAGACCCAGCGGAACAGATGCGCGAGGTCCTTGAAGAAGATCCGCGCATGGGCGGCGGGCTTGGCCCGGACCAGCTCCTTGTTCATGTAGCTGTCCCAGGTGAGCTGCTGGACATCCTTGTCCCGGCAGATCGAGACGAAGCGCTCGCGCAGGCCGTCGCTGCGGTACCAGACCCACTGCATCATCCCGAGGATCCAGAACACGCGCCCGTGCAGCTTCATGAAAGCCTTGCGCGCGCCCGCGAGGGCCTTGGCGTCGCCGGTCTTGAGGAAGGCGGCGGCGGCATCGGCCGAAAGCCGGCCGCCCAGCATGGCGTAGTAGATCCCCTCGCCGGAGGCGGGCGCGACCACGCCGGCGGCATCGCCCGCCAGCAGCACGTCACGGCCGTTGTCCCAACGCTTCAGGGGCTTGAGCGGCAGGGGCGCGCCCTCCCGGCGGATCGTCTCGGCGCCATCGAGGTTGGTTGCCACGCGCAGGGCCCGGATCGAGGAGCGCAGGGAAAAACCCTTCTTGGCGCTGCCGGTGCCGATGCTCAGCCTGTCCCCGTGCGGAAAGATCCAGCTGTAGAAGTCGGGCGAGTGGCGGCCCTGATAGTAGACATCGCAGCGGGCGGCATCGACAGAATCGGCCCCGGGGGCGCCGGCCTCCGGCACCCGGAGGATCTCGTGATAGGCGAAGACCTGCCGCATCTTGGCGTGCCCCGGAACCTCGGCCCGGCCGACCGGCGAGCAGGCCCCGTCGGCCCCGATGACGAGCCGCGCCCGGACGGTGTGGCGGGCGAGGGACTCGCCGGCGCCGGTGCTGAAATGGACGCGGGTCGCCCCATCGTCCGACCGGGTGATCTTCTCGTAGGCGGCCTCGCGCAACGCGGCGCCAGCCTGTTCCGCGCGGGCGCGCAGCCAGGGATCGAACTGCTCGCGGTCGACCATGCCGACGAAGCCCTCGCCGACCGGCATGTCGACGGCCTTGCCGCTCGGCGCCACCATGCGGGCGGCGCGGATCTTCGCGACGAGCAGCGAATCGGGGATCGCGAAGTCGCGGATCAGCCGGGGCGGGATCGCGCCGCCGCAGGGCTTGATCCGTCCGGGCTTGTCGAGGAGCAGCACCGTGTGGCCGGCCCGGGCGAGATCGGTCGCCGCCGTGGCTCCGGCCGGGCCGCCGCCGACCACGACGACGTCGTAGGCTGCGTCACCACCGCCGCTTCTCCCTCCCCCCTCTGCGGGGGAGGGTGGGCCGGCCGTCAGGCCGGGTCGGGGGAGGGGAGCGCCGGTGCCGGAAAAGTCACTCCGCGAGTTGAAACCCGCAGCGTCGCGCTGCCCCTCTCCCCCCCTGCTGCGCAGGGTACCCTCCCCTGCAGAGGGGGGAGGGGAAAGATGGCCGCCATCATCCAACTGTGCCATGGCCTCACCGCGCGCTGAAGGCAGGATCGAGCGAAACCGCGCCCGGTGCCGGAGTGGATTCGAGCCGCACCGCCAGGACGACAGCGACGAGGAACAGCAATCCTTCCGCGGCGAACACCGCCGCGTAGGCCTGGACCGGCTCGGCCGTGACGAGCCGCACCGCATCGACCGAGACCGCACCGAGAAAACCGCCGGCCCCGAAGGCGACGCCCTGCGCGGCGCCCCAGACGCCCATCCGGGTGCCGCGCTCCCGCGCGTCGCCGCGGCCGGCCAGCGCCATCATCGAGCCGATCGCGGCGACCGCGTAGGCGCCGTTGCCGACGCCGAGGGCGAACACCGTCTCGCGCAGGGGGAAATCCGCCCCCGAAGCCGCGCCGCTCGCCAGGGCGAACAGGGCGGCGGCCGAGCCGGCGCAACCCAGCGCGATCCAGAGCCTCAAGGAGGCGAGGGGGGTGCCACGCGCGGCGAGCGTCACCCCCGCCACCAGCAGCATCCCGGCGAGCACGCCGCCATGCTGGAGTCCGGCGAGCTTGGTGGTGGCGCCGGGGCTCATGGCGAAGACGAGCCCGGCATAGGGCTCCAGGATCAACTCCTGGGCGCTGTAGGCCAGCATCGAGACGAAGACGAAGATCGTGAAGGTCCGGGCCACCGGATCGGCCAGCACCTGGGCGAGCACGGTGAAGAACGGCCGGCGCGCCTCCGCGGGCTCCGGCGCACGGAGCGGCAGGCGGCGCTCGACACCGGCGACCGCCAGGGCGGCGATGCAGAAGGCGATGAGCGAGACCGTGCCCGACACGGCGACAAGCCGCAGGCCGGAGAACGGATCGAGGAAATGGCCGGCGAGCGGCGCCGTGAGCGCGAAGCCGACGATCATCATCACCCAGACGATGGTGGCGGCCGCCCCCCGCCGGGCCGGCGCGACGCCCCCCGACAGCAGGACGAGGAGCGAGGTTCCGGCGGCGCCGACCCCCATCCCGACGCACAGGAACGAGAGGGCGGCGAGGGCCAGCCCCAGGGCGAGGTGGTCGGCGGCCAGCGCGGTTCCGCAGGCGGCCCCGAACCCGCCGAGGCAGAGGGCAGCCATGCCGCCGACGATCCAATGGGTGCGCCGGCCGCTGCGGTCGGAACCGTAGCCCCAGCGCGGGCGCAGCACCTGCACGGCGTAGTGCAGGGCGACCAGCAGACCGGGCACGAAGGCGGGCAGGGCCAGTTCCACCACCATCACCCGGTTGAGCGTGGCGGTCATCAGCACGACGACACTGCCGAGCGCGGTCTGGACGAGGCCGAGGCGGACGATCTGGGGCCAGCCGAGGGTCGCCTCAGGCGCGATCCGATCCGAAGTGCCCATCACGCCCCTCCCACCAGCGGGCGCAGCGCGAAGGCGGCGACCAGCATGCCGAGGACGTAGAGGGTGGTACCTGTGCCGTTGTACCAGATCGCCCGCTCCCGGGGATTGTCGAGGAACCGGACCATCAGGGCGAGCTGGCCGGCGAGCAGCGCCGCCACGAGGCCGGCATGCCAGTACCGCTCCCAGCCGACGAGCAGCGCGATGACGGCGACCTGCGGCAGGGCCATGACCAGGCAGGCGAAGCGGGCGGCCCGCTCGGTGCCCATCTGCACCGGCAGCGACAGCAGGCCCATGCGCCGGTCGCCCTCGACCGACTTGAAATCGTTGAGCGTCATGATGCCGTGGGCGCCGGCTGCGTAGAGGAGTGCCACCAGCAGAACCCGCCGGTCCGGCAGGGCGGCGGCCATCACGGCGGCGCCGGTGAACCAGGGCAGCCCCTCATAGCAGAGCGCCACCGCGGCGTTGCCCCACCAGCCGTTGCGCTTGAGCCGGACGGGCGGCGCCGAGTAGATCCAGGCGAGCACCAGCCCGAACAGAGCGGCCCCGAGGATCCAGGGCCCGAGCGCGGCGGCCACCACCAGCGACAGCCCGGTCCAGGCCACCGCGAGGTAGAGCCCCCAGCGGCCCGGGATCCGACCGGAGGGAATCGGCCGGTTCGGTTCGTTGATCGCATCGACATGGCGGTCGAACCAGTCGTTCGTGGCCTGGCTGGTCGCGCAGACCAAAGGCCCGGCGAGCAGCACCCCGGCGGCGATCACCGGCCATTGGCCGCTGGCCGGCTGGCCGGACGAGATCACCCCGCAGGCGAACGCCCACATCGGTGCGAACCACGTCAGCGGCTTCAGCAGCTCGATGACTGCGCTCGGGGCGGGCGTAGCGCTCATGACGGGAGGCTACCGGGGCGCGCCAAAGTGTCAAGCCAGATTTACATTTGACGGCGAAATGTGCGGGGCGTTTGTCGGGTGAATACATCCGTAGGGTGATAATACACGCTGCGACATTGGACCGGCGCGTGTGCACCCGAGGCACGCAATCCGCCCCGGGAACGCGGTTCATCCCCGCTTAGGCAGCAATGACTCAGCCTCGGAGCACGGCCGCGGACGCTCCGAACCGTGTTCCGGCCCGATCCGGCGTAGTGCCGCGTCATCGCGAAAACGTGTCGGCCCAGATCAGTCCGCCTCGACAGGCCCGTCGAGATCCCCGACGCCGTAGCGGCGCATCTTGGCGTAGAGGCCCTGCCGGCTGAGGCCCAGCATCTCCGCGGCCGAAGCCCGGTTGTCCCGGGTGATGCGCAGGGCCGCCTCGATGCAGAGCTTCTCGATCAGGTCCGTGGTCTCGCGCACCAGCGTCTTCATCGAGACCCGGCCGACCAGCTCGGCCATCTGCTCCACCGAGCGCGGCACCTCCCGCCCACCGCCGAATCGCCCTTCGGGGATCCGGCGCGGGGCCGGGCGGATCGCGAAGCCCAGGCAGGGGCGGGCGCCCGCCACCGAAACGGCCGCGACCTCCACATCCTCCAGACCGCCATAGGCGCCGCGGATGACCGTCGCGAAGCGCCGCACCACGCCGTGATCGCCCAGGGTCGCGAACAGGGCCTGCGCCTCGGTCTCGTCGCGGCCGAGCCAATGATCCACGGTGCGCCCGCGAACCTGCCCCTCGGTGGCGAGCTGGGTCAGCTCCAGGAAGGCGGCATTGGCGGTCAGAATCCGCCGGCTCGGGTCGGTGACCACGAAGCCCTCGGGCATCGCCTCGATCACCGCCTGGGTCGGCACCTCCTGACCGGAGCCGGCCTCGGCGGCTGCCGGATCGGCCACGAACCGCATCAGGGCACTGGCACCGCCCTCACCCCGGAACAGCGAGACCGAGACCGAGACCTCGCCGCGCCCGTGCGGCAGGGCGGCCCGGATCTCCCCGGCCTGCCCGGTCGCCCGCAGGGCGGCGAACTGCGCCTCCAGGGCCCTCGTGCTGCTGGTATCGAACAGTTCGACCACGTCCTGGCCGGCGACGCGCTTGGCCGGGCGACCGAGCAGCCGCGCGGCGGACGGGTTCGCCTCGGCGACCCGCCTTGTCCCGGCATCGACCACCAGCACCGGCTCACCGGAGATCTGGAACAGGAGCCGGTAGCGGGTCTCGACCGCGCGCAGACGCTCGTAATCCCGCTCCAGCGCCTGCTGGGTCTCCATCAGGCGGCGCTGGAGGCCGGCCACCGCCCGCATGTCGCGCCCGAGCACCAGGATCGGGCCGCCCTCGGCCGGGCGGATCGAGGCGTAGCGGATCGGCAGGTCGATGCCGCTGGGGGAGGGGTGATTGATCTGGCGCCAGCGGGTGATGCCGTCGGGCCGGGCGTCGCGCAGCAGGGCGTCGACCTTGGGCCGGCTCTCGACCGTCACGGTGTCGACCCAGCGCCGGCCCAGCCAGCCAGGGATATTCTCTGCCTCGAGATCAGTCCCGATCGACGCGTCGCGAATCACGCCCTCGGCGTCGATCACGAGCGAGACATCGGAGGATGCCGCGACGATGCGCCCGACCGCCTCGCCGTCGAGGTGGCCGGCGACCTGGTCCAGCACCGCGGGTGATCCCGAGGAGATGAGGTGCGGCTGAAGCGTCACGTTCACCGTTATGTGATGGAGTGGATGAAAACCCTTTCAACAGGCCAATGCCTGCCTGTCCAGCAAAGCTTCCGCGGCGGCAGGCGCCGAACACCCATCGAGCGCGCAGGCGTCGGCCCCCACGAGGCCGGCCTCACCGCCGTGGCGCGTGAAATAGGGGCCCCCGACCAGCACGCGCACCCCCGGGTTCCGCGAGGCGCGCCGCACCTCGGCCACCGTGGCCGCCAGGACGGGCAGGAGCACGTCGGAGGAGAGCGACAGGCCAACCACCTCGAACCAGTCGCTCGCCAGGAGCGCGAGGGGATCGAGGCCGGGCGCCGGCACAGCCGTGGTCACGTACCAGCCGGCCTCCCGGAAGAAGCTCGCGACGATCGACAGGCCGAATCGGTGTGTCTCGCCGGGGCAGGGCAGGAGCAGCACGCTGCGGCCGCCGATCGGAGCCGATTCGATCTCGAGTTCCAGGCAGAGGTGCCGGCTGATCGCCTGCAGCCGCCCGAGGCCCTCGGTCACGGCCAGGAAATCGCAGGCATCCTCCTCCCACAGGGCGCCGAGATGCCGGGCCGCCGGGGCGAGCAGATCGAGGAGCAGACGCGCCAGCGGCAGGCCGCCATCCCGCAGGACCGCGATCTCGGCATCGAGATCCACCGGGCCGGGACCAAGGAGGAGGGCACTGAAGGCGGCGATTTCCTGCGGCGTCACCGCCCGGTCGGCCGGCGGGCGGCGGCCGGCGCTCGGCCGGTGGGCCAGCATCAGCCGGGGGAGGATCTCGCCCTCGATCACCCGGGTGAGGGCATCCGGCCGCGACCGTGGCGAATCAGGCCGCACGCGGGGCTTATCGCGGAAGACCGGCGAAGCGTCGCTGACCGTGCCGCAGCCGGCCGCGATCGGTCCCAGTTCCAAACGCTCGCCGAAATGCCTCCAGTGTCCCATCGGCACCCTCCCTGAAACGGCCCCGGCTCGAGGAACCGGCAGCTCCGCTCGCGTCTTCGGGTGCGGGGTTACTCGCCCGTCTATTCTTCGTCTTTGTCTAGCGCGGAACTCGATAGGCCAAGTCACCGGCGCGTCGCCGTGCGTCCAAACGATACGCATCTTGACGAACTTGGCAATGATCTAAGACCAAGAAAAACGTCGCCGGCCTATGTCATGCTCGGCGAACGTCAAGCGCACTTGACACTTTGGGGGGCCCCGCCCTAGCCTCTGACAACGACGGAGCCCTAGGCACCGCCGAGATCAGGGGAGCGGATGCATGGGTCCCGAGGCCCGACCGGCACGACCGCTCTACACGCCTGCCGAGCGGCACCGGCGCGACGCATCCCCCTGGACCCTGGTGCAGGGCGTGCTGGCACCCCTCCAATTCGTGATCTTCCTGGCGAGCCTCGTGCTGGTGCTGCGCGCGCTGGCGACCGGCGAGACCATCGCGGCCGCCG
This sequence comes from Methylobacterium sp. E-065, assembly GCF_022829605.1. Classification (GTDB taxonomy): domain Bacteria; phylum Pseudomonadota; class Alphaproteobacteria; order Rhizobiales; family Beijerinckiaceae; genus Methylobacterium. The sequence continues at coordinate 66,459 of NZ_JAKSYD010000260.1, forward strand.
AGATCTCGGTCGTGGTGAAGACCCTGGCGCTCTACGCGATCATGATCACCGGCTCGATCTGGGAGAAGGCCGTGTTCGGCCGCTTCCTGTTCGCGCCGGCCTTCTTCTGGGAGGACGTGGTCAGCATGCTGGTGCTGGCGCTCCACACGGCCTACCTCGCCGCGCTCGCCACGGGCGCCCTCGGGGGGCAAGCGCTGCTGATTCTGGCGCTCGCCGCCTACGCCACCTACGTGATCAATGCCGGCCAGTTCGTGCTGAAGCTGCGGGCCGCCCGGCTGCAGGGCAATCCCGGCCGCCAGCCGAAGCACCTCGCGGAGGCGCTGTCGTGAACGCGCCGGTCCCGCCCCCGACCGCCTGCGGCGGCATCGACCTGCATCAGGAGCACGGCCAGCGCGCGGTGTTCTGCGGGCTCACCGGCATCGTCTGGCTGCACCGGAAGATCCAGGACGCGTTCTTCCTCGTGGTCGGGTCGCGCACCTGCGCGCACCTGATCCAGTCGGCCGCCGGGGTGATGATCTTCGCCGAGCCGCGATTCGCCACCGCGATCATCAACGAGCGCGACCTCGCCGGCATCGCCGACGCCAACGAGGAACTCGACCGGGTCGTGACCCGGCTGATCGAGCGCCGGCCGGACATCAAGCTGCTGTTCCTCGTGGGCTCCTGCCCGTCCGAGGTGATCAAGCTCGACCTGTCCCGGGCCGCCCAGCGCCTGTCGGGACGCCTGAACCCCGTGCGGGTGCTGAACTATTCCGGTTCCGGCATCGAGACGACGTTTACGCAGGGTGAGGATGCCTGCCTCGCCGCCCTCGTGCCGGATCTGCCTCGCGAGAGCGACACGGCCGCGCCGTCGCTCCTCGTGGTCGGCGCCCTGGCCGACGTGGTCGAGGACCAGTTCCTTCGGATCTTCGCCGCGATGGGCATCGCCGATGTCCGGTTCCTGCCCGCCCGCCGGGCCGGCGCGATGCCGGCGGTCGGCCGTGGTACCCGCTATCTGCTGGCCCAGCCGTTCCTGGCCGACACCGCCCGCGCCCTCGAGGAGCGCGGCGCCCGCCGGCTTCCCGCGCCGTTCCCGCTCGGCGCCGAGGGCACCACCGGGTGGCTCCGGGCCGCCGCCGAGGCGTTCGGAATCTCCGACGACACCTTCGAGGCCGCGACCGCGCCGGGCCGCGCCCGGGCCGAGACCGCGCTGGCGCCGCTGCGCGGAGAACTCGGCGGCAAGCGGGTGTTCTTCTTCCCCGATTCGCAGCTTGAAGTGCCGCTCGCCCGCTTTCTGGCCCGGGAACTCGGCGCGGAACTCGTGGAGGTCGGGACCCCCTACCTGCACCGGGGGCATCTGGCCGCCGAGATCGAGTGGCTCCCCGCCGGCACACGGGTGACGGAAGGCCAGAGCCTCGACGACCAGATGGACCGCTGCCGCGCGGCCCGGCCGGACCTCACGGTCTGTGGTCTCGGCCTCGCCAACCCGCTGGAGGCCGAGGGGCTGTCGACCAAGTGGTCGATCGAGCTGCTGTTCACGCCCGTGCAGGGCTACGAGCAGGCCGGCGACCTCGCCGAATTGTTCGCGCGCCCGCTCCGGCGCCGCGCCCTGCTGGAGGTGTAGCGCCATGCAGCTGACCCTCTGGACCTACGAAGGCCCGCCCCATATCGGCGCGATGCGCATCGCCACGGCGATGACCGGCCTGCACTACGTGCTGCACGCGCCGCAGGGCGACACCTACGCCGACCTGCTGTTCACCATGATCGAGCGGCGCGATGCCCGCCCGCCCGTCACCTACACGACCTTCCGGGCACAGGATCTCGGCCGCGACACCGCCGAGCTGTTCAAGACCTCGGTGGCCGCCGCCTATGCGCGGTTCCAGCCGCAGGCGATGATCGTCGGCGCCTCCTGCACCGCCGAGCTGATCCAGGACGATCCGGGCGGGCTCGCCAAGGCGCTGAACCTGCCGATCCCGGTGATTCCCCTGGAGCTGCCGGCCTACCAGAAGAAGGAAAACTGGGGCGCGTCCGAGACCTTCTATCGGCTGGTCCGGGCGCTCGCCGGAGCTCCCGGTGCGCGCGCCGCGCGCGAGCCCGGGCGGCGCCCGCTCTGCAACATTTTGGGACCCACGGCGCTCGGGTTCCGCCACCGGGACGACCTGATCGAGATCCGCCGGCTGCTCGATTCGCTCGGGATCGACGTGAATGTGGTCGCGCCGCTCGGCGCCGCGCCCGCCGATCTCGGCCGGCTCAAGGACGCCGACTTCAACGTCGTGCTCTATCCCGAGACCGCGCGCTCCGCAGCGGAGTACCTGAAGAAGAGTTTTGGGCAGCCGTTCACGCAAGTCGTGCCGATCGGCGTCGGCGGCACGCGCCGGTTCGTCGAGGAGGTGGCGGCGCTGGCCGGCCTCGATCCGGCGCCGGTTCTGGATGGCCCCGGCTCGCGCCTGCCCTGGTACAGCCGCTCGGTCGATTCGACCTACCTGACCGGTAAGCGCGTCTTCGTGTTCGGGGACGCCACGCACGCGATCGGCCTCGCCCGGATCGCCGCCCGGGAACTCGGCTTCAAGGTCGTCGGGCTCGGCACCTACAGCCGCGAATTCGCCCGGGAGGTCCGCGCCGAGGCGGCCGAACTCGGTCTCGAGGCGCTGATCACCGACGATTACCTCGATGTCGAAGCGGCGATCCGCGCCGCCGCGCCCGAACTGGTGCTCGGCACGCAGATGGAGCGCCACGTCGCCAAGCGGCTCGGCATCCCCTGCGCGGTGATCTCCGCGCCGATCCATGTCCAGGACTTCCCGGCCCGCTACGCCCCGCAGATGGGGTTCGAGGGCGCCAACGTCCTGTTCGACACCCTGGTCCACCCGCTGATGATGGGCCTGGAAGAGCACCTGCTGGGCATGTTCCGGGAGGATCCGGAATTCCACGACGGCGTCGGCCCCTCGCATCTCGGCGGCACGCCGGTCGCCGCGCCGCCCCCCCAGGCCGCTCCTGCGCCTGAAGCTGCACCGGCGCCGATCCATCTCGACCATCCGGTCTCGGTGGCGGTCGCCCCCTGGGCGCCCGAGGCCGAGAAAGAGCTGAAAAAGATCCCGTTCTTCGTGCGCGGCAAGGCGCGCACCAACACGGAGCGATTCGCCCGTGAGCGGCAATTGCCGCTCATCACCCTTGAAACCCTCTACGACGCCAAGGCGCATTATGGCCGCTAGAGCGCACTCCGCCGGCCCCGGTGCCGGCCCGGCCAAGGCAGGCGCGTCTCAGCGCCGGCCGCCGATCCGCGTCGTGATCGTCACCCTCGACAATCACCTTGCGAGCGCGGTCGAGCGGGCGCGTCTGCGGCTCCGCACCGAGATGCCGGGGCTGGTCCTGGGCTTCCACGCGGCGGCCGAGTGGGACAACAACCCCGCCGCCCTCGACGATTGCCGGGCCGATATCGCCAGCGCCGACATCGTGCTCTCGGCCATGCTGTTCATGGACGAGCATGTCCGGGCGATCCTACCGGCACTGGCGGCGCGGCGCGACGCCTGCGACGCGATGGTCGGCTGCCTCTCGGCCGGCGACGTCGTGAAGACCACGAAGCTCGGCCGCTTCGACATGAGCGGCAACAAGCGCAGCGCCCTCGACTTCCTGAAGAAGCTGCGCGGCAAGCCGGGCCAGCAGGGCAATGCCGGCCGGCAGATGGCCCTGGTGCGCAAGCTGCCGAAGATCCTGCGCTTCATCCCGGGCTCGGCCCAGGACGTGCGCGCCTATTTCCTGACCCTGCAATACTGGCTCGCCGGCTCGGACGAGAACGTCTCCGCCCTGGTGCGCTTCCTGGTCCATCGCTACGCGGCGGGCGAGCGGGCGGCGTGGCGCGAGGGCCCGGCGGCGCCGGCGCCCCTCGATTATCCCGAGACCGGCCTCTACCATCCGCGCCTGCCGGGCCGGATCGGCGCCGACCTGGCGCGCCTCCCGCGCCAAGCCGGCACAAGGGGCCGCGTCGGACTGCTGGTGATGCGCAGCTACGTGCTGGCCGGCAACACCGCCCATTACGACGGCGTCATCGCGGCGCTGGAGGCCCAGGGCCTCGACGTGGTGCCGGCCTTCGCCAGCGGCCTCGACAACCGCCCGGCCGTGGATTCCTTCTTCATGAAGGACGGGCGTACCGGCATCGACGCGCTGGTTTCGCTCACCGGCTTCTCGCTGATCGGCGGCCCCGCCTACAACGACGCCGCCGCCGCCGAGGCGATGCTGACCCAGCTCGACGTGCCCTACCTCGCCGCCCAGGCGCTGGAATTCCAGACCCTGGAGCAGTGGGAATCGGGCGACCGCGGCCTGTCGCCGGTCGAGGCGACCATGATGGTCGCGATCCCCGAACTCGACGGCGCCACCGCCCCGATGGTGTTCGGCGGCCGCTCCTCGGCCTCGGGCAGCGACAACGCCCGGGACATGCGGGTTCACCCGGAGCGGGCCGCGCGCCTCGCCGAGCGGGTCGCGCAAATGGTGTCGCTGCGCCGGACCCCGAAGGCCGCGCGCAAGCTCGCCGTGGTGCTGTTCAACTTCCCGCCCAATGCCGGCGCCACCGGCACGGCCGCGTTCCTGTCGGTCTACGCCTCGCTGCTCAACACCCTGAAGGGTCTGGCGGCCGACGGCTACGCCGTGGCGGTGCCCGAGAGCGTCGATGCCCTGCGCACGGCGATCCTGGAGGGCAATGCCAAGCGCTATGGCACCCAGGCCAACGTCCACGCCCGCATCCCGGCCGAGGACCACCTGCGCCGCGAGACCTACCTCGCCGAGATCGAGGCCCAGTGGGGCCCGGCGCCCGGCCGCCACCAGACCAACGGCGCCGACCTGTTCGTGCTCGGCGCCCAGTTCGGCAACGTCTTCGTCGGGGTCCAGCCCGCCTTCGGCTACGAGGGCGACCCGATGCGGCTCCTGTTCGAGCGCGGCTTCGCGCCGACCCACGCGTTCTCGGCCTTCTACCGCTACCTGCGCGAGGATTTTGCCGCCGACGCGGTGCTGCATTTCGGCACGCACGGGGCGCTCGAATTCATGCCCGGCAAGCAGACCGGCCTGTCCGAGGCCTGCTGGCCGGAGCGGCTGATCGGGGCCCTGCCCAACGTCTATCTCTACGCCGCCAACAACCCCTCCGAGGGGACGCTGGCCAAGCGCCGCTCGGCCGCGACGCTGGTGTCCTACCTGACCCCGAGCCTCGCGGCGGCCGGGCTCTATCGTGGGTTGATCGACCTCAAGAGCTCGATCGAGCGCTGGCGCGGCCTCGACATCGCCGCGATGGCCGAGCGCGGCACCCTGGCCGGCCTGATCCAGGAGCAGGGCGCGGCCCTCGATCTCGTGGCCGCCACGCCGGCCTGGACCGGCGACCTCGGCGCCCGGGTCGGCGACCTCTGGTCGGCCGTGCAGGAGCTGGAACAGACCCTGATCCCGCACGGGCTGCACGTGGTCGGCGACGGCATGCCGGCGGAAGAGCGGATCGACATGCTGCTTGCTTTGGCGGAGGCCTCGCACGGCCTGGTGCCGGAGCGGGCCGGGATCGCCGCGCTGGTCTCCGGCGCAGGGATCGAGGCGGTCATCGCGGCCTCCGGGCTGCCGGCGGATGCCGAGACCCGGGCCGCGTTCGCGAGCCTCGCCGAGACCGACCGGCTGCTGGCCCGCGACCACGAGGTTCCGGCCCTGCTGCGGGCGCTGGACGGACGCTTCGTGCCGCCGGTGGCGGGCGGCGACCTGCTGCGCAACCCCGCGATCTTGCCGACCGGCCGCAACATCCACGGGTTCGACCCCTACCGCCTGCCCTCCGCCTTCGCGGTGGCCGACGGCGCCCGGCAGGTGGCCCGCATCCTCGAACGCTTCGCGGCGGACGGAAAACCCTGCCCGGAGAGCGTCGCCCTGGTCCTGTGGGGCACCGACAACCTCAAGAGCGAGGGCGGCCCGATCGCTCAGGCGCTGGCGCTGATCGGCGCGAAGCCCCGCTTCGACGGCTACGGCCGCTTGAGCGGCGCGGAGCTGATCCCGCTGGAAACCCTCGGCCGCCCCCGCATCGACGCGGTGGTCACCCTCTCGGGCATCTTCCGGGACCTGCTACCGCTTCAGACCAAGCTCCTGGCGGAAGCGTCCTTCCTGGCCGCCACTGCCGACGAGCCCCTCGAGAAAAACTACGTCCGCAAGCACGCCCTGGCGATCCAGGCCGAGCACGGCTGCGATCTGGAGACCGCGGCGCTCCGCGTCTTCTCCAACGCCGAGGGCGCCTACGGGGCCAACGTCAACCACCTGGTCGATTCGGGCAATTGGGACGACGACGCGGAACTCTGCGAGACCTTCTCGCGCCGCAAGAGCTTCGCGTATGGCCGCAACGGCCGCCCGGCGCCGCAGCGCGCCCTGATGCAGGCGGTGCTCGCCTCCGTCGACATGGCCTACCAGAACCTCGACTCGGTCGAGGTCGGCGTCACCTCCGTCGACCATTACTTCGACGGGCTCGGCGGCATGGGCCGGGCGGTGGCCCGGGCCAAGGGCGAGTCGGTGCCGATCTACATCAGCGACCAGACCCGCGGGGAGGGGCGCGTCCGCTCCCTGGAGGAGCAGGTGGCGCTTGAGACGCGCACCCGGATGCTCAACCCGAAATGGTACGAAAGCCTGCTCGGCCACGGCTACGAGGGCGTCCGCCAGATCGAGACGCACCTCACCAACACGGTCGGCTGGTCGGCCACCGCCAACGCGGTCCAGCCCTGGATCTACCAGCGGATCACCGAGACCTACGTCCTCGACAAGGACATGCGCGAGCGCATGGCCGCCTTGAACCCCACCGCCTCCGCCAAGGTCGCCCAAAGGCTGATCGAGGCGCACCGCCGCGGCTTCTGGACCCCCGATGCAGAGATGCGCGACGCCCTCGACCGGGCCGAGGAGGAACTGGAAGACCGTCTGGAAGGCGTCACCACAGGAGTGGCCGCATGAACATCGCGATCCGCAATCCCGTCATCGCCCGGAAAGAAGAGGGGAGCGTTCAGGTCGAACTCGATCCGGACCTGAAGATCGACACCGCCAAGGTGTTCGCGGTCTACGGCAAGGGCGGGATCGGCAAGTCGACCACCTCGTCGAACCTGTCGGTGGCGTTCTCGAAGCTCGGCAAGCGGGTGCTGCAGATCGGCTGCGATCCGAAGCACGACTCGACCTTCACGCTGACCAAGCGCCTCGCCCCCACGGTGATCGACGCGCTCGAGGCGGTGAACTTCCACTCGGAGGAGCTGCGCGTCGAGGATTTCGTGGTCGAGGGCTATAACGGCGTGATGTGCGTCGAGGCCGGCGGCCCGCCCGCCGGCACCGGCTGCGGCGGCTACGTGGTCGGCCAGACCGTGAAGCTCCTGAAGGAGCACCACCTCCTGGAAGACACCGACGTCGTGGTGTTCGACGTGCTGGGCGACGTGGTCTGCGGCGGCTTCGCCTCGCCGCTCCAGCACGCCGACCGGGCGCTGATCGTCACCGCCAACGACTTCGACTCGATCTTCGCGATGAACCGGATCGTGGCGGCGATCCACGCCAAGGCGAAGAACTATCCGGTGCGGCTCGGCGGTGTCATCGCCAACCGCTCGGCCAAGACCGACGAGATCGACCGGTTCAACGACGCGGTCGGCCTGAAGCGGCTCGCCCACTTCCCCGACCTCGATATCGTCCGCCGCTCGCGGCTGAAGAAGTCGACCCTGTTCGAGATGGAATCCTCCCCGGAACTCGACGCGGTGACCGCCGAGTACATGCGGCTCGCCGAGATCCTCTGGGCCGGGGGCGAACCCTGCGAGGCGATCCCCATGAAGGACCGCGACCTGTTCGAGTTCCTCGGTTTCGATTGAGTTTGGGGTTCGACTGATGGCCAGCGCCAGCTACGATGCCCGCCGGGGTGAACTGACCACCTATTTCGACCGCACCGCGGTCGATGCGTGGTCGCGCCTGACCTCGGACGCCCCGGTGAGCCGGATTCGCGCCACGGTGCGGGCCGGGCGCGACGCCATGCGGGCGACACTGCTCGCCTGGCTGCCCGCCGACATGACCGGCCTGCGCCTGCTCGATGCCGGCTGCGGCACCGGGGCGCTGAGCGTCGAGGCGGCACGGCGCGGCGCCGAGGTGGTGGCCATCGACGTCTCGCCCACGCTGATCGGGCTGGCGCAGGAGCGCCTGCCGGAAATGTCCGGCGCGGGGCGCATCGAGTTCCGCGTCGGCGACATGCTCGATCCCGGTCTCGGCCGGTTCGACCACGTGGTGGCGATGGATTCGCTGATCCATTACCGCGCCGCCGACATCGCCCGGGCGCTGGCGGCTTTGGGCGCGCGCACGGACGGCTCGATTCTGTTCACCGTGGCGCCGCGTACGGCGCTGCTGACCGTGATGCACGCGGCCGGACAGTTCTTTCCGCGGGGCGACCGTTCGCCGGCCATCGTGCCGGTGACCGAGCGTGGGCTGCGGCGGCGGATTTCTTCGGAACGCGCCCTCGACGGCTTCGCCTGGGCGCGGTCGCACCGGATCAACAGCGGCTTCTACCTGTCGAACGCGATCGCGCTGACGCGTACGCTTACGACCCCCGCACAGGGGGGAGGGAGCCACGCGGCGCCCGGGGTGCGCCCATGAGCAGCGCCTCGCAAAAACTCACCGCGGCCCTGATGCGCCTCGGTCCGGCGATCCTGCCGTTCGCGGATGCCGCCACGGTCGAGCTGCCGCTGGGCCGGCTGCTGCGCCTAGCCCTGTTCCAGGTCACGGTCGGCATGGCGGCGGTGCTGCTGATCGGCACCCTGAACCGGGTGATGATCGTCGAGCTCGGCGTCCCGGCCTGGATCGTCGCCATGATGCTGGCGCTGCCGCTGGTCTTCGCCCCGTTGCGGGCGCTGGTCGGCTTCCGGTCGGACACGCACCGCTCGGTCCTGGGCTGGCGGCGGGTCCCCTATATCTGGTTCGGCACGCTGCTGCAGTTCGGCGGGCTGGCGATCATGCCCTTCGCCCTTCTGATCCTGTCGGGCGACACGACCGGACCGCTCTGGGTCGGCGACCTCGCGGCGGCGCTCGCCTTCCTGCTGGTCGGCGCCGGCCTCCACACCACCCAGACGGTGGGCCTTGCGCTCGCCACCGACCTCGCCCCCGCGCATGCCCGCCCGAAGGTCGTGGCGCTGCTCTGCGCCGCGCTCCTGTTCGGCATGATGGCGAGCGCGGTGCTGTTCGGGCTGTTCCTGGCGCATTTCTCCGCGGTGCGCCTGATCCAGGTGATCCAGGGCGCGGCGCTCGTCACCATCATCCTCAACGGCTTCGCGCTGTGGAAGCAGGAGCCCCGCGACACCACCCGGAACCGGGACGCGCCGCAGCGCGACTTCCGCGCCTCCTGGCGGGCCTATGCGGGGGAGGGCACCGCCCGGCGCCGCCTCGTGGCGATCGGCCTCGGCACGGCGGGCTTCTCCATGCAGGACATCCTGCTGGAACCCTATGGCGGCCAGATCCTGCACCTCTCCGTGGGGGCGACCACGGCGCTCACCGCGCTGCTGGCCGCAGGCGGCGGCCTCGGCCTGCTGATCGCGGCCCGCTGGCTCGGCCGGGGCGGCGACCCGTTCCGGGTGTCGGCAGTGGGCGTCGGGATCGGCATCCTGGCCTTCTCGGCGGTGGTGTTCGCGGCGCCCTTGGCCTCGGCCGACCTGTTCGCCGCGGGCGTCAGCCTGATCGGCCTCGGCGGCGGCCTGTTCGCCCACGGAACGCTCACCGCCTCGATGAACCGGGCCGGCCCCGAGGATACCGGACTGGCGCTCGGCGCCTGGGGCGCCGTGCAGGCGACCGCGGCGGGCCTGTCGATCGCGGCCAGCGGCCTCGTGCGCGATGTCGGCGGCGCCATCGCCCAGTCGGGGGTGCTCGGCGAGGGCATGAACGAGCCCGCCATCGGCTACCTCATCGTCTACCACATCGAGATCGCCCTGCTGTTCGCCGCGCTCCTCGCGCTCGGGCCGCTGGTGCGTGAGGACGCGCGTGCGCAGACACGCGATCGGATGACCGGCACTCTCGCCGGCCGGACAGCCTGAGACACGGGGGAGGTCAGCCATGCCAACCGGCGCACTTACAGGTTACGTCGACGTCGCCCAGGTCGTGCTCTACGCGTTCTTCCTCTTCTTCGCCGGCCTGGTGTTCTGGCTGCGCCGGGAGGACCGGCGCGAGGGCTACCCCCTGGAGAACGAGGCGGTCGGGCGCCGCAAGTCGGTCGATCCGTTCCTGATCCCCCGCTCCAAGGCGTTCCACCTGCCCGGCGGCGAGACCACCTACGCCCCCCAGGCGGTGCATGGCAGCGGCGACATCGAGACCGGCATCCCGGCCCGCAAGGTCGAGCCCTGGCCGGGCGCACCCTACGAGCGGACCGAGTCCTCGCTCCAGGCCGGCGTCGGCCCCGGCTCCTGGGTGCTCCGGCACGACGTTCACGACCGGACCTGGGACAACGAGATCCGGATCGTGCCCCTGCGGGTGGCGACCAACTTCGTCGTCCACGAGGACGGCCCGAACCCGATCGGCATGACCGTGTTCGGCACCGACAACGCGGTGGCGGGCGTCGTCTGCGACGTCTGGGTCGACCGCGGCGAGTCGCTGCTGCGCTACTACGAGGTCGAGCTGCCCACGGGCGGCCGCCGCCTGATGCCGGTGACGTTCTGCCGGGCCGGCGGCTTCACCAAGACGGTGAAGACCGAGGCGCTGCTCGCCAGCCAGTTCGCCGACATCCCCGAGACCCGCGACCCCGACAGCGTCACCTTCCTGGAGGAGGAGCGGGTCATGTCCTACTTCGGCGCCGGCACGCTCTACGCCACGCCGGCCCGGGCGGAGCCCCTGATATGAGCGGCGACTTCATTCCCGAGGGCACCCTGCGGGGACTGCCCGGCCCGCTGCCGGCGGGTGAGCGGATCCTGTGGCAGGGCGCGCCCACCACCACGGGTCTGCTGGTGCGGGTGTTCCACGCCCGCTTGGTGATCGCGTGGTTCGGACTCTCCGGCCTGGCCTTCGGCCTGGCGGCGGGCTCAGCCACGGGGGCGCTGAAGGTGGTGCTGCCGACCCTGGTGATCGGCGCGGGCGGGATGGCCCTGCTCTGGCTGCTCGCGTGGCTGACCCACCGGACGACGCTCTACACGATCACCAATCGCCGGGTCGTGCTGCAGGCCGGCATCGCCCTGCAGGTGACCCACAACCTGCCGTTCGCCCAGATCGACACTGCGGCGTTGCGCGCCTTCACGGATGGCACCGGAGACGTCCCGCTGCGGTTGCGGCCGGGCCTGCGGATCGCCTACCTTCAGCTCTGGCCGCACGCCCGGCCCTGGCATCTGTCGCGGACTGAGCCCATGCTGCGCTCCGTGCCGGATGCCGATGGGGCGGCGGCCCTGCTGGCGCAGGCGCTGGCGGCCCATGCCGACGGCGCTGCGCCGCCGGTGCGGGTGGCCCGTCTGGGTCAGGCGAACGAAAATGCCGGCCGCCTCGTCGCGGCCGAGTAGGGAGGGGACGATGGGCGAGCGGGCGGAGAACGCCGGCCGATCACCGGTTCGGGTTGCCGCGGGACCGGCGCCGGCGCTGCTGATGATCGGCGCCGGGGCGCTGATGGGCTTCACCATGCTGGCGGTCCTGATCGGCCGCAGCGAGGGGGTCGGCCTCGTCGCCCTGCCGCCCGCCAAGCCGGTGGCGCAGGTCGAATTCCACGCCGAGGATCAGGTCGACGGCTCGATCGCCCTGCGCAACGTCGCCGACCAGAAGATCCTCGCCTGGATCCGCCCCGGCGAGGACGGCTTCCTGCGCGGGACGTTGCGGGGCCTCGCCCAGGCCCGGCAGCGCGATGGCCTCGGGCCGGAAAAGCCCTTCAGCCTGACCCGCTTCGACGACGGCCGTTTGGCGCTCGCCGACGAGGCCACCGGCCGCCGGGTGCCGCTCGAAGCCTTCGGGCCGACCAATGCCGGGGCCTTCGCCCGGCTGATGCCCGCGCCGGGCGCGCCGGGCTCGCCCGCCACGGAGACCCGGTGATGGGCCTGTTCGGCAGCCGCACCGTCACCGTGCCCTGCACGGTCGAGATCGAGCAGACCCCCGAGAGCCTGCACGCGCATGTGACTCTCGATGCCGGCTTCGAGATCGAGCCCGGCGACGAGGTCCAAGTCCATGATGCGCCGACCGCGGTGCCCTACGGCGAGCGCCTCAGCGTGCGCCGCACCGCCACCATCACCCGGGCCGGCCCGCTGGAGCGGGTCTGGACCAAGCTCATCGCCCATCTCGAGCTGACCGAACTCTACGAGGTCAGCTTCTCCGAAAGGAGGAAGCTGTGAACGCTCCCGTCGCGCCCCCCACCGGCCAGCCGATCCCGAAGTCGCCGGTCAACGAATCGACCAAGGCGGCCCAGGAGACGACCTTCCTGTCGCCCCGGTTCTATACGACCGATTTCGTCGAGCTCGACCGCACGAACGTCGAGCCGGTGCGGCGTGACTGGGACGTGCTCATCGCCGAATTGCGCGCCGACCCGAACAAGCGCCACTTCACTCGCAACGAGGAGTTCGACTGCGACCTGTCGCAGATGGAGCCCGAACTGCGGAAGGAGTTCTTGGACTTCTTGGTGTCGTCGATCACCGCCGAGTTCTCGGGCTGCGTGCTCTACGCCGAGATGCGCAAGCGCGCCAAGAACAAGGACATCAAGGAGCTGTTCGGCTTCATGAGCCGGGACGAGGCCCGCCACGCCGGCTTCATCAACGACACGCTCAAGGATTTCGGCATCGGCGTGGATCTGGGCTTCCTCACCAAGTCCAAGAAATACACGTTCTTCCGGCCGAAGTTCATCTTCTACGCGACTTATCTATCGGAGAAGATCGGCTACGCCCGCTACATCACGATCTTCCGCGAGCTGGAGCGGCATCCGGAGCGGCGCATCCACCCGATCTTCAAGTGGTTCGAGCTGTGGTGCAACGACGAGTTCCGCCACGGCGAGGCCTTCGCGCTCCTGATGCGGGCGAATCCGAAGCTGACCAGCGGCATCAACCGCTACTGGATCCGGTTCTTCCTGCTCGCCGTGTTCGCCACGATGTATGTGCGCGACCATCACCGGCCGGCCTTCCACAAGGCTCTGGGCGTCGATCCGAGCGACTACGACTTCAAGGTCTTCCGGATCACCTCGGAGATCTCCCGCCAGACCTTCCCGCTGGAACTCGACCTCGACAATCCGAAGTTCAAGGCGGGTCTCGACCGGCTGCTCGCCTGCTCCCGGGCGATCGCCGACGCGAAGGCCCGGGGCGGGCTCTTCGGCAAGGTGCAGCACGGCGTGCAGGTGCTGCGCGCGGCCGCGACCTTCGTCCGGCTGTATCTCCTGCCCGTCAAGGCCAACGCCCTGCCGGCCGATATCCGCCTCCAGCCGGTCTGGTAGAATGGGGACCTACGCCGCCCCGGTGCTCTACGCGGTTCTGCTCTGGTGGTTCTCCACCGGGCTGATCCTGCTACTCGATCACGCCCCGCGGCGGACGCATCCGTGGAGCATGGCCGGGGCGACCCTGCTGCTCGCGGCAGCCCTGGTGGCGATCCGCTCCAGCGCCGCGGATACGAGCGCGACGGGCGCCTACACGGCCTTCACGGCGGCCCTGGCAATCTGGGGCTGGCAGGAGATGAGCTACTATATGGGCTTCCTGTCGGGCCCGCGGCCGGTCGCCTGCGCGCCGGGCGTGCGGGGGTTCGACCGGTTCCTGGCAGCGCTCGCCACCAGCCTCTGGCACGAATTCGCCATCGTGATCGGCGGTCTCGCGATCCTGGCTCTGGTCTGGGGCAGCCCCAACCGCTTCGCCCTGTGGACCTACGGCACGCTCGTGGTGATGAACCTCTCGGCGCGGCTCAACCTGTTCCTCGGCGTGCGCAACCTCCACGCCGAGTTCCTGCCGGAGCATCTCGGCTACCTCGCCTGCTACCTGTCGCGAAAGCCGATGAACCTGCTGTTCCCGGTCTCGGTGAGCCTCGGGACCATCGCGGCGGCGCTCCTCGGCCGCGCGGCGCTCGGCGCCGACCTTCTGGAGCATGAACTCATCGGCTTCACCGTGCTGGCGACGCTCACCGCGCTCGCCACCCTGGAACACTGGTTCCTGATGCTGCCGCTGCCCTCGGCGGAGCTGTGGCGCTGGAGCCTGCCGACGCGGGCGTCGGAGGAGACGGTCCGTCCGCGGGACCGGGTGTAGCACCGCGCATCATCCCGAAAGGTGGCCTCCGGCTTTCGGAACAGGATGATGCGGAGACAAAGAACAGGGAGCGTCGTTCCGACCTAGGGAATGACGCCCTCGGAGATCACGGCCGGGCGTCGCACGTCCACCAATCTGGAACTGGTCTGGTGCGAAATCCGGTGCCACAGGCGGGATCAACCCGCAGCGGGAATTCGGGGAGAGGCGACATGGACTACGACACGTTCTTCGGGGCTGAGATCGCCGGTCTCCACCGCGAGGGCCGCTACCGGGTCTTCACCGATCTCGAGCGCCACGCCGGCAACTTCCCGCACGCCACCCATCACCACACCGGCGGCACCCGGCCCGTGACGGTCTGGTGCTCCAACGATTATCTCGGGATGGGCCAGCACCCCTCCGTCACCGGGGCGATGCACGAGGCGATCGACCGCTGCGGCGCCGGCGCCGGCGGCACCCGCAACATCTCGGGCACCAACCACTACCACGTGCTCCTCGAGCAGGAACTCGCCGATCTCCACGGCAAGGAGGCGGCCCTGCTGTTCACCTCCGGCTACGTGTCGAACTGGGCGGCTCTGGGCACCCTGGCGTCGCGCCTGCCGAACTGCGCGGTCTTCTCCGATTCCGAGAACCACGCCTCGATGATCGAGGGCATCCGGTTCTCCCGCGCCGAGCGCCACATCTTCCGCCACAACGACCCGGAGGATCTGAACCGCAAGCTCGCCCTGGTTGATCCGGCCCGGCCGAAGCTGGTGGCCTTCGAGTCGGTCTACTCGATGGACGGCGATATCGCCCCCATCGCGGAGATCTGCGACGTGGCCGAGGCCCACGGGGCGCTCACCTATCTGGACGAGGTCCACGCGGTCGGCCTCTACGGCGCGCGCGGCGGCGGCATCTCGGAGCGGGACGGGGTCGCCCACCGGCTCGACGTGATCGAGGGCACGCTCGGCAAGGCGTTCGCGGTCCATGGCGGCTACATCACGGCGTCCGAGAAGCTCTGCGACTTCGTGCGCAGCTTCGCCTCGGGCTTCATCTTCACCACCTCGCTGCCCCCCGCGGTGGCGGCGGGCGCGGCAGCGTCGATCCGGCACCTGAAGACGAGCGGCGACGAGCGCGCCCGGCATCAGGAGCGCGTGGCGAAGGTCCGGCAGGCGCTGGAGGCCGCCGACATCCCGACCATGCCGAACGACAGCCACATCGTGCCGGTGATGGTCTGCGATCCCGTGCTGTGCAAGGGGATCTCCGACACCCTGCTCGACGAGTTCGGCATCTACGTGCAGCCGATCAACTACCCGACGGTCGCCCGCGGCACCGAGCGCCTGCGGATCACCCCGTCGCCGCTGCACACGGATGCCGACATCGCCCTGCTGGTCGAGGCGCTCTCCACGATCTGGGGGCGGATCGGGCTGCGCCAGAAGGCGGCAGAGTAGGGGTTTCCTTCTCCCACCCGCGCCCTCATCCTGAGGTGCCCGCGCCAGCGGGCCTCGAAGGAGCCCTCCAGCCGGCCGCGCGATCGCTGGAGGTCTCCTTCGAGGCCTCCGCTGCGCTGCAGCACCCCAGGATGAGGGGGGTGGGTTGGATGTCCCCCGCAGCATCGAGTCCCCCCGTGCCCACCTTCCCCTTCTCGGCCATCGTCGGCCAGGACGAGATGCGCCAAGCGCTGCTGATTGCGGCGGTCGATCCGTCCATCGGCGGCGTGCTGGTCTTCGGCGACCGCGGCACCGGCAAGTCCACGGCGATCCGGGCGCTCGCCGCCCTGCTGCCGCCGATGCGGGCGGTGGTCGGCTGCCCCTATAATTGTGACCCCGACAGCCCTGCGGAGTCCTGCCCCCACTGCGTGGGCAGCCCGGGCGCACGAAAGAAATCCGAAAAAAAACCGGTCCCCGTCGTGGACCTGCCGCTCGGCGCCACCGAGGACCGGGTGGTCGGCACCCTCGATCTGGAGCGGGCGCTCGGCGCCGGCGTGAAGGCGTTCGAGCCGGGGCTGCTCGCCCGGGCCAACCGCGGGTTCCTCTACATCGACGAGGTGAACCTCCTTGAGGATCACCTCGTCGATCTTCTGCTCGACGTGGCGGCCTCCGGCATCAACACCGTCGAGCGCGAAGGCCTGTCCCTGCGTCACCCGGCACGGTTCGTGCTGGTCGGCTCCGGCAACCCGGAGGAGGGCGAGTTGCGCCCGCAGCTCCTCGACCGGTTCGGGCTCGCCTGCGAGGTCGTGACCCCGAAGGACATCCCGACCCGCGTTTCGGTGGTGCGCGCCCGCGACGCCTACGAGCGCGACCCGGCGGGGTTCTGCACGGCCCATGCAGGCGAGGAGCGGAAAATTCAGAAAAAAATTCTGCTGGCGCGGGAGCGCCTGCCGTCCGTGACCGTGCCGGATGCCGCCCTGGAGCGCACGGCGCGGCTCTGCCTCGCGCTGGGGACGGATGGATTGCGCGGCGAGCTGACCCTGATGCGCACCGCCCGTGCGCTGGCCGCCCTCGACGGTGCCGAGACGGTCACGGACGATCACCTCCGCCGCATCGCCCCGGCCGCCCTGCGCCACAGGCTGCGGCGCAACCCGCTCGATGAATCCGGGTCTACCGCCCGGGTGGAGCGGGCGCTGGCAGAGGTGTTTTCGTGATGGGTGCGCGGCGCGTCTTTGAAGCGCGCGTGAACCTATCGGGCGGCTTGAGCCGAGTCGTCTCAGGACGGAGCGCGGGTCCTTTCTCCCGTGCGGGAGAGGTCTGCTTTCGCAGAAAGCTGGGTGAGGGACGAGAACTTTCAAACAATGGCTCGGCCTACCGACCCTTCGATGGCGTGCTCGATCCTGAGACTTCTCATCCCTCACCCCAACCCTCTCCCGCACGGGAGAGGGGGCCTGCGGCGCTCCGCCGCCTGCGTTGCGGTCCGATAGACACCTGTGACCTTCGTAGCCGGCTCGGGGGAGGCCTCCTGCTACACCCTGCTCAAGCCAATGCGTGACCATCGCGTCTCCGCAGAGGGGGGAAGGACAGCGCCCGATCCTTGGGCCGATGCCCACTGCGCCGCCCGTCTGCTCGCCGCAGACCCGGCCGCCTTCGGCGGCGCGATCCTGCGCGCGGCCCCCGGCCCGGTCCGCGAGCGCTGGCTCGATGCCGTGCGCGCCGCGCTCCCCGCCGGAACACCCTGGCGCCGCCTGCCGCCCGGGATCGGCGACGATGCCCTGCTCGGCGGACTCGACCTCGCCGCGACCCTGGCGGCGGGGCGCCCGGTCGCACGGGCCGGTCTGCTGGCGGAGGCCGATGGCGGGATCGTCGTGGTGCCGATGGCCGAGCGCCTGCCACCCGGCACGGCGTCGCGCCTCGCGACCGCCCTCGACACCGGGACGGCCTCGGACCGGCCCGCCCGGTTCGGCCTGATCCTGCTCGACGAGGGCGAGGGCGACGAAACCGTCGCCGAGCCCCTGGCCGACCGCCTCGCCTTCCGGATCGACATGAGCGGGATCGGGCTTGCGGCCCTACAGACCGATCCCCCGGATCCGGAGCCCGGCCCCGAGGCCCCCGATCCGGTCGGCGACCTGTGCGCGCTGGCCGAGGCCTTCGGCGTGACGTCGCTGCGCGGCCCGATCCTGGCGGCGCGCGTAGCGCGCAGGCTCGCGGGAGACAGGCCGATCGGCCGGTCGGACATCGTCACGGCCGCGCGCCTCGTCCTGGCGCCCCGCGCCACGCGCCTGCCGGCCCCGGAGCAGCCGGCCCCGGAGAGCGAAGCGCCACCGGAGGAGCCGCGCGCGGAGCCCCCGCCGGACGATGCGGTCGAACCCGCCGCTGCGGACACGCCGGACGACGTCGTGCTGGAGGCGGTGCGGGCCGCCATCCCGCCGAACCTGCTCGATCAGTTGCTGGCCGGTCGACACCCGCTCGCCGCCGCGAAGGCGGGCCGGGTCGGTCAGGCGGCCGCGTCCCGGACCGGCAGGCCGGTCGGCAGCCGGCGGGGCGATCCGCGGCGGGGGCGCCTCGATCTGCTCGGCACCCTCCGGGCGGCGGCGCCCTGGCAGGCCGTCCGCCGGGCCGAGGGCGAGGCGCGGGGGGAGACGCGCCGCATCGTGGTCCGGCGCGACGACCTGCGGATCCGGATCCTGCGGCAGCGGACCGAGACCACCACGGTGTTCTGCGTCGATGCCTCGGGCTCGGCCGCCCTGGAGCGCTTGGCCGAGGCCAAGGGCGCGGTCGAACTGCTGCTGGCGGAGGCCTATGTGCGGCGCGACCGGGTGGCGCTGGTGGCGTTCCGCGGGACCGGCGCAGAGCTGGTCCTGCCGCCGACCCGCTCGCTGACCCGGGCCAAGCGCGGCCTCTCGGGGCTGCCCGGCGGGGGCGGAACGCCGCTGGCCGCGGGCATCGACGCGGCGGTCGCGGTGGCTCTGGGCGTGCGCCGAGGCGGAAGCCGCCCGGCGATCGTGCTGCTCACCGACGGGCGGGCCAATGTCGCGCGCTCGGGGGAGGGCGGCCGTGCCCGGGCCAGCGCGGAGGCGCTGCAGGCGGCCCGAGCCCTGCGGGCGGCCAATCTGCCGGCCCTCGTGGTCGATACCGGAAGCCGCGGCGAGGAGAGCCGGGCGGTCGCGGACGCGATGGGCGCCCGCTATCTGAAATTGCCGCGCATCGAAGCCGGACAGCTCAGCGCGGCGGTGCGGGCGGCGCTCTGAGCGCCGCAGCCGGTGATCTCAGAGGTGACCGGCGCCGCCGATATCGGCCACGCGCTGGTGGTGGGCGAGCCACGCGTTCAGCATGTCGCGCACGATGGCGCGGAGGTTCCAGCCGCCGGAGGCCGGGGCCGCGATGTTCTGGGTCGAGGAGGTGAAGAGGATCATGGCCTGCTCCGCAGTTGGGGGATGTCTTTTGTTCTTGTGTAACCAGACTATGCGCGCTCTACCGCAGCGCAACAAACGCGTTTCGGTCAGCGGTGGCATGCGGCGACTGCATGCAATTTCAATGGTTTACGAAATACTTCCGCGGCTGCACGATAGCGCACGCCGCTGTCAGAGCGCGGCGCGGTTTGATGCGGTGCGGGAGACGTGAGCGTGCTGAATCCCTTCGATGCGGATCGTCCCGACTGGGAGGTCGAGGGCCGGGACTGGCCGCACCGGGCGGCCAGCCGCTTCGTCGAGGCGGCGGGCCTGCGCTGGCACGTCCAGGAATTCGGCCGGCCCGAGGCGCCCACCCTGCTGCTGCTGCACGGGACCGGGGCGGCCACCCATTCCTGGCGCGGTCTGGCGCCCCTGCTCGCCGAAGATTTCTACGTGATCGCCCCGGACCTGCCGGGCCATGGCTTCACGGACCCGCTGCCCGATGCCGACCTGTCGCTGCCCGGGATGGCGCGGGCGGTGGCGGGGCTGGTGGCGGCGCTCGGCCGGCCGCCGGTGATCGCGGCCGGCCATTCCGCGGGTGCGGCCGTGCTGGCGCGGATGTGCCTCGACGGCGCCATCGCGCCCCGGCTGCTCGCGGCCTTCAACGGCGCCCTGGCGCCGCTGCCGGGGGCGGCAAGCCTGCTGTTTCCCAGCATGGCGCGGCTGCTGTTCCTCAATCCGTTCACCCCGAAGATCTTCGCCTGGACGGCGGACCGCTCGGCGGCCAAGCGGCTGATCGAGGGGACCGGCTCGCGCCTCGATCCGCAGGGGGTCGAGCTCTACCGGCGGCTGTTCGCCCGGTCCGGCCATGTCCGCGGGGCGCTGGGCATGATGGCGAACTGGGACCTCGAGAGCCTGCACCGGGCCCTGCCGGACCTGAAGACCCGCACCCTGCTGATCGTCGGCGGCGACGACCGGGCGATCCGGCCCGACACCGCCTTCGGGGTACGCGACCGCCTGCCCGACGCCCGGGTGGCGCTGATCCGCGGCCTCGGCCACCTCGCCCACGAGGAGGCGCCGGAGAAGGTGGCGGAGGTGTTTTGTGCGGAGGCGCGGACGCTCGGAGTCCTGTGATTTGGGCGCAGGCGCCCTCTGAACCTCCGTGAGCGTTGCAGCGCGGCGGATGACTTCGCGGCCGATTTTCTGTATAATTCAGATCAATCAGGACGCTCAGACCATGGCCGACCGCTCCGTCACCACTGCCGAGTTCATCCGCCACTTCGGGCGCTACCATGACGAGGCCCGTCAAGCACCCCTGACCCTGACCAAGCATGGCCGGCCGTCCCTGGTCGTGTTGTCGGCCGACACGTATCGACGCCTCACGACACAGGGCGATCCGCGTCGGGCCTATGCCGCCGGCGAAACCCCGCCCGATCTCTCGTCTCTGATCGTCGCCGAGCTGGATCGCCAATCGGCCGAGCACCCGCAGGACTGAGGGTGGTCTACCCCTTTCCCTCGGGGTCGGTCATCACCTACCCGTACCTATGGCGCTGGCAGCACGCGGCCGGCCGGGACAATGCCGAGAAGGACCGTCCCGTCTGCCTCGCCATTGCCGTGTCCGATCCGGCTCAGGACCTCACGCACTTGGTTCTCCTCGCCCTCTCGGGGACGCCGCCGAACCCGGAGCAGACCGCACTCGAAATCCCGATGCTCGAACTGCGCCGGGCCGGCCTCTCCACGCTGAAGCGTGGGTGGATCACGGTCAGCGAGTACAATTACGACGTGGCGGAGCGATCGTTTCACGTCGATCCCAATCAAGCGCCGCGCGGTGCATTCGGTCCCGGGTTCATGAACCGCATCCGGTCTGCCATCCGGCCGCTCTTCGTCGCCGCACAGGGCCGGATTGATCGCACGCTCTGAGGCACACGCATAACGGGCCCCGAAGGAGTACTCCGGGCAGCAACGCGGGACTGGCGCCGGCCTTGCCTGAGCCGTAGAGCCTGCCGCGGCCCATAGCCCGCTGGATACGAAGTGAGGAGCAGCCGGAACGATGGCGAGACCCGTAATCGGCGTCATCGGCAATGCGCGTCTGATCGACAACCGGTTCCCGGCGCAGATCGTCGGCGAGAACAACATGCGCGCGCTGGCCAATGTGGCGGGCGCCCTGCCGCTGATGTTCGCCGCCGCCCCGGCGATGACCGATCTCGGCGATCTCCTCGACACGGTGGACGGCATCCTGCTCACGGGCGGCCGGGCCAACGTCCACCCGACCCGGTTCGGGGCCGAGCCCTGCGCGGCGCACGAGCCCTACGACGAGGCCCGCGATGCCGTGGCGCTGCCGCTGATCGAGGCCTGCGTGGCCCGCGGCGTGCCGGTGTTCGGCATCTGCCGCGGCTTCCAGGAGATGAACGTCGCCTTCGGCGGCAGCCTGCATCCCGAGATCCGCAACATCCCCGGCCGCCTCAACCACCGGATGCCGCGCCTGGAGAATGGCGAGATCCACCCGGATCTGGAGGTGGTCTTCGCCGACCGCCACGAGGTCAGTCTGACGCCCGGCGGCGCCTTCGCGCGGTTGTTGGAGCGCGAGACGATCCGGGTGAACTCCCTGCACGGGCAGGGCATCCTCGAGCCCGGCGCACGGGTGGTGATCGAGGGCGTGGCCGAAGACGAGACGATCGAGGCGATCCGGATCCGCGACGCGGCGGGCTTCGCCCTCGGGGTGCAATGGCACGCCGAGCACGACCCCGCCACCAACCCGATCAACCGGGCGCTGTTCACGGCGTTTGGGGATGCGGCGGCGGAGCGCCGCGCGATGCGGATCTCAGGCCGCGGCTGAAGGCTCGCATTCCGACACGGCGCGCCAGTGGGACGGACCGGCTGCGCACCACACCGAAGCACCGCACGGAACAACATATGTTGTCCATTGGCTTAACATAGGTATGTTCGATTTTGCCGAGCCGGCGAAGAACTTTCCCGACCGCGATTAATGCTTGCGGCAACGTCGTCCGATTCATCCTAATCTGTGGACGACCTGTCGCAGGTTGGAACACGACCTGAACGACCGAGTTGCCCGAGTCCCGCACTGAAGCTGCCTCCGCGTGAGGCGGGCGTGCGCACAACACGGGCACGGACCGCATGCAATTTCCCCGCGACGACCGAGAGCACCCCCGTGCCGAGGCCTTTCGCGATTTCATCCGCAACCCGCCCTTTCCCTGCGTCGGCGCCAAGTCGGCGCTGTCGCGCGGCCGGATGACGATCGTGGTGGCCCGGGACATCGCCTCCGGCTGGGACGACATGCGGATCTATCCCGCCTTGCTCGCCTTCGTGGCGCGCTACCGGCTGAACCCGGACCTGTTCCAGAGCTTCGCCGTGGTGTTCGAGGGGCCCCGCGAACTCTCCGAGGAGGAGTTCGAGCGGAACCTCTGGGCCCGGGCGCAATCGCTCACCGACAAGGATGCGTGGCTCGGCCAGCCACACGACGCCCGCGTCGCGGATGATCCCGACAACCCGCATTTCTCCCTGAGCTTCGGCGGCGAGGCGTTCTTCGTGGTCGGTCTCCACCCGAATGCGAGCCGCCCGGCGCGACGCTTCTCGTCGCCGGTGCTGGTCTTCAACCTGCACGCGCAGTTCGAGCGTCTGCGCGCGGAGGGCCGCTATGAGAAGTTGCGTGCCTCAATCCTGGAGCGCGACGAAGCTCTGGCTGGAAGCCTGAACCCGATGCTGGCGCGCCACGGCGAGACCTCGGAGGCCCGGCAGTACAGCGGCCGCGTGGTCGGGCCCGACTGGCGCTGCCCGCTCCAGGCCCGTCCGGAGCAGAAGCCCGATGCGGCACAGCCCGACACGGCTTGGCATCCGCTGGCCCTGCCCCCGGACCGGTCCCTGCCGGGAACCGGGGCGTAAGCCGGGCGCTTGGCGCGGGCGAGCACTTTGCCGCGAAGATGAACGGGCGGGAGATCACGGCGTGAGCGGAGCCAGCATGGATCAGGCGGCGGTGCAGCGGATCGCGCCGCGCTCGGGCGTCGCCTTCACCCTGGACCGGGGCCAGCGCCTCACGGTGATCGATCCGAACGGCGAGCAGGTGGCCGACCTCGTGGCCTATAACCGCCACGACACGGGCGAGGTGATCTCGTCCGGGCGGACTCTCGACTATGCCAGCCGGATCTATCTCACCACCGGCGACCCGCTCTACTCGAACCGCTCGAACGTGCTCCTGCGCATCGTCGAGGACACGGTGGGGCGGCACGACTTCCTGCTGACCCCGTGCTCGGCCGACACCTTCCGGATCATCTACGGCGACACCGACCCGCATCGCGGCTGCTTCGGCAACCTCGCGGCGGCGCTCGCGCCCTACGGCATCGCGCCGGACGCAATCCCGGTGGCGTTCAACTGCTTCATGAACGTGCCGATCGACGGCGCGACCGGAGCGCTGACCGTGGCGCCGCCGCTCAGCCGGTCCGGAGACCGAATCGTGTTCGTGGCCGAGACCGACCTGATCATCGGGCTGACCGCCTGCTCGGCCCTGCAATCGAACAACGGCAGCTTCAAGCCGATCGATTACCGGGTGGAGGACTGAACACCGTACTGAACGACACAGGACATGGCAGGCAGCGCGGGCGGACGACAAGCACACGATGCCTACACGTCGCGTATTTGATTTGGATTAGGAACCTGGATGACCCGGAGTACGTGGAGCGCAACCTGATCGATCGATCGTCGCGGCGCTTCACCCTCCAGAGCCGCATCGATCCAGCACGAATGTTTGCTATTTACTAACTCGATTAACCGAACCTGGCCTGGCTCAGCGCATCGGCAGCCCTGGTCCGATACGATGCGGGCGTTTCGACGGCCATCGCCGTCCTCGTTTCGGTGCCCGGATGACCTCCACGCAGACAGACCCGCATTCCGCCGGCCGCATCGCGCCCTGGCAGCGCCTCGCGAACCTCAAGCTGCGCCACAAGCTCGCGGCGGTGATGGCCCTGGTCGTCGTGGCCATGGGCGCGCTCAGCGCCCTGAGCTTCCTTGACATCCGGTCCTCGGCGCTTGAGGACCGTGAGCTGATGACGCGCCGTCTCTCCGAGGTGGCCCAGAGCCTCGTCGTCCATTACGAGGCGCTGGCGAAGTCGGGCCAGATGCCCACCGAGGCGGCCCAGCAGGCCGCGCTGACGGCGATCAGCGCCCTGCGCTTCGGCAAGGAGGATTACTTCTTCGTCCTCTCCTCCGACGGAAAACTGATCGCCAACGCCTTCAACGCCAAGAACGTCGGCAAGCCGGTGCTCGATCAGACCGACATCCCCGGCGGCAAGCGCTACTTCGCCGAGATGATCGAGACCGCCACGCGCGACGGGTCGGGCATCGTGAATTACATGAAGCCGCGGCCCGGCGGGGCCGAGCCGGTCGAGAAGGTCGCGAGCGTGCAGATGTTCAAGCCCTGGGGCTGGATCGTCGCCACCGGCCTCTACCGCGACGACGTCTACGCGGACGTGCGCGCCCGCGCGACCACGATCGCGCTCTGGTCCGCCGGCCTCGCCCTGCCGGTGGTGGTGGTGCTCCTGCTCATCGGCAACGGCCTGTCGCGCCCGATCCTGCGCCTG
The DNA here is from genome assembly GCF_022829605.1 of Methylobacterium sp. E-065. Taxonomy (GTDB): domain Bacteria; phylum Pseudomonadota; class Alphaproteobacteria; order Rhizobiales; family Beijerinckiaceae; genus Methylobacterium. The sequence continues at coordinate 91,001 of NZ_JAKSYD010000260.1, forward strand.
ACCGCCGCCATGCGCGGCCTTGCGGAGGGCGATCTCGCCGCCCCGGTCGCGGACCAGCAGCGCGGCGACGAGGTGGGCGCGATGGCCCGCGCCGTACAGGTGTTCAAGGACGCGCTGATCGCCAAGCGCGCGGCCGACGCCGCCGCGGTGGCGGAGAACGAGGCCAAGATGCGCCGCGCGCAGGTGCTGGACGCGGTCACCGCCCGGTTCGACGCGCAGGTGAGCGCGCTCACGCAGGGCCTGGGCTCGGCCGCGGTGGAGATGGAGGCCACCGCCCGGGAGATGACCCGCACCGCCGCCCGCACCACCGAGCAGTCGGTGCGCGTGAGCGCGGCCTCGGAGCAGACGTCGAGCAACGTCCAGACCGTGGCGGCCGCCAGCGAGGAGATGTCGGCCTCGATCCAAGAGATTGCGGCCCGGGTCGCCCAGTCCTCGCTGATGGCCGACCGGGCCAGCACCGACGTCGCCCGGACCAACGAATTGATGCAGGTCCTGGCTCAGGGGACCGAACAGATCAGCACCGTGATGGGTCTGATCGCGGGAATCGCCGGCCAGACCAACCTGCTCGCCCTCAACGCGACCATCGAGGCGGCCCGGGCCGGCGAGGCCGGCAAGGGTTTTGCCGTGGTGGCGGGCGAGGTGAAGGCGCTGGCCAGCCAGACCGCCAAGGCGACCGAGACGATCGCCAGCCAGATCGCCGCGATCCAGGGCGAGACCCGGCACGCGGTCGACTCCATGCGGGCGATCGGCGGCACGATCGACGAGATGCGCATGGTCGCGCTGAGCGTGGCCGCCGCCATGGAGGAGCAGGGCGCGGCGACCAGCGAAATCGTCCGGAACGTCTCGCAGGCCGCGCAGGGCACTCAGGCGGTGAGCGAAGACATCGCCGAGGTGCACCAGGCCGCGGGCGAGACCGGAGCGGCCTCCGGGCAGGTGCTGAGCGCCGCCCAGGAACTGGCGCGCTACTCGGAGAGCCTCGGCCGGGAGGTCTCGACCTTCCTGGCCGCCGTCAGGGCCGCCTGAGGGGCCTCAACCCAGGAGTGGTGGACAGCGCGAGTCGGACCGGAGACGCTTCGAATCAGCCTGGCCCTGGACGGGGCGGATAGGCCCCGTCCCCTGAGAGATCGATCGATGCGCTTCGCCCATGTGGCCTTGTGGACGCGGGACCTCGACGCGGCCGCCGCGTTCTGGCGGGTCTATTTCGGGGCGGAGGTCGGCGCGGAGTACCACAGCCGGCGCCGCGCGGGCTTCGTGTCGCGGTTCGTGACGCTGCCCGGACCGGGCGCCCATATCGAGCTGATGACCGGCCCCTGGGTCGAGGACGCGGCGGCACCGGAGCGCGTCGGCTGGGGGCACGTGGCCGTCTCGCTGGGCTGCATCGCAGCGGTGGACGCGTTGGCCGAGCGCTGTGCGGCGGGGGGATGCCTCGTGTCGCCGCCCCGCCGGACCGGCGACGGCTTCTACGAGGCCATCGTCGCCATGCCGGACGGGACGCCGGTGGAGATCACGGTCTGAGCCAAGCCTGAGCCCGATCCGGCTGCGCGACCCTCACGCGATCCCGTCGATCGCCACCCGCAGGTTCTCCGGACCGCGCAAGGCGGCGCCCTGCCGGTAAGGCGGCGGATCCGCGATCAGGCGCGGCGCCTTCAGCCGGCGGGCGAGGGCGGTGAGTGCCGCCTCGGCCTCGAACCGGGCGAGCGGTGCGCCGACGCAGTAATGCAGGCTGCCACCGAAGCCGAGATGGCGGGTGCCAGTCCGGTCCGGATCGAACCGGTCCGGGTCCGGGAACACGGATTCGTCCCGGTTGCCGGCGGCGAGCAGCAGCACGAGATCGGCGCCCTCGGGGATCGTCACCCCCGCGATGTCGATCGCCGCGAGCGTCCGGCGGGTCCGGAACTGCACCGGCGGCTCGTACCGCAGCAATTCCTCGATCAGCCGCGGGGCCCGCATCGGGTCCTGGCGCAGCCGCTCCAGCTCGTCGGGATGGCGCAGCAGGGTCAGCAGGCCGTTGGTGATCAGGTTCACGGTGGTCTCGTGGCCGGCCACCAGCATCAGGATCGAGGTGGCGATCAGGTCGTAATCGCCCATCTTCACCCCCGCCGGGGTGGCGTGGTTGGCGAGCCCCGAAAGCATGTCGTCCTGCGGATGCCTACGCTTCTCCTTGATCAGGTCGCCCATGTAGCCGCCGATCGCGTCGAAGGTCCGGCTGTTCTTGGCGCGAATCTCGGGATCGAACAGGCTGTCGGGCTCCAGCGCGGTGGCGAGCTGCGTCGCCCAGCCGTGGAATTTCGGCTCGTCCTCCCGGGGCACGCCGAACAACTCGCAGATCACCGTCACGGGCAGCGGGTAGGCGAGGTCGTCGACCGCGTCGATCTCCCGGGCGTCGCGCTTCTCGTCGAGCAGATCGGCCACCAGCTTGTCGGAGCGGGCGCGCATCGCCTGCACGCGCTCCTGGCTGAACTGGTGCATCACGGCCGAGCGCAGGGCGTCGTGGTCCGGCGGATCGCGGAAGATGAAGACCCGGTGCCGGTCCATCATCCAATCCTTGAGCGGCTTCACGATCAGGTCGGTGAGCGGGTTGCCGGTGCGCGGCCGGTCGGCCGGGGGGAGAGTCTCGGAACTGATCCGCGGGTCCTGCAGCAGGCGCGCGATCGTGCCGTGGGTCGACGCCACCCAGGTGCCCGCCTCGGTGCCGTCATCCTGGCGCGAGACCGGGTTCTGCCGCAGCTTGGCGTAGATCGGATAGGGATTCGGCCGGTTGGCGAAGTCCTTGACCTGATCGAGGAGGCTGGAATCGGGCATGGGGGTGACCTCAGGAAAAGCCCGGCTCGAAGAGCTCGACACCCTTCGGCCGGTCGGTCGCGGCCCCCTCCGGCGGGAAGGGCGCACCGGTGGCGACCAGCTCGGCATGGGCAGGCAGCCACCGGGCGGAATCCACCGAGACCGCCGCGATACAACGCCCGGCCCGGCCGTAGAGGGCGATGAAGCGGCCCGACGCCGGATTGCCCTGCGTGATCGCCACCGCGTCGGCGCCCTCGGTCAACCCGGCGGATTTCACCACGAGATTGCCTTGCGTCGACCAGAAGGTCGGCAGGGCGCCGTAGGCCGCGTCGGGGGGCGCGCCAGCGAGCAGGCGTCCGGCATGGACGGCCTGCGCCACGGCGTGGCTCCAGTGCTCCAGGGCGACACGGCGTCCGTCGTAGAGCGGGTGCGGGAAGCGCGCCACATCGCCGGCCGCCGCGATCCGCGGGTCGGCGTGGCCCTCCGCATCGAGGACGTAGCCGGCGCCATCGCAATCGACCCCGCCCGGATCCGCCGACAGGCCGGCCCCGTCGAGCCATTCGGTGTTGCGCACGGCACCCAGCGCGATGACCGCGACGTCGGCCTCGATGCGGCTGCCGTCGGTGCAATGTGCGCGGACCAGCCGGCCGCCTTCGCCCTCCAGCCACTCGACCTCGCTGCCGCAGCGCAGATCGACCCCGCGTCCCTCGTGGATCGCCCCGATGAACGCCCCGATCCTGCTGCCGAGGACCCGGGCCAGCAGGGTCGGCCCCGGCTCCACCAGGGTCACGGGCAGGCCGAGGCTCCGGCACAGGCTCGCGACCTCGCAGCCGATGAAGCCGCCGCCGATCACCAGGACGCGCCGGGGGCCGGCCTCCAGCGCCTGCCGCAGGGCGGCGGCGTCGTCCCGCCCACGCAGGGTGAAGACGCCGGACAGGCGCCCCTCATGCGGGTTCGGCCAGGGGCGGGCGCGGGTCCCGGTGGCGATCAGCAGGCGGTCGTAGGGAAGGGTGCGTCCGTCAGCCAGCCTCACCGTGCCAGCCCGCCGGTCGAGGCCGGCGGCCGGGGTGCCGAGCTGCCAGTCCACATCGGCCTCGAGGCCGTGCGGCAGCGTGGTGGCATGCGCGGGGATCGCGCCGGCCAGGACGTGCTTGGACAGGGGCGGACGGTCGTAGGGGAGGTGAGGTTCGCCGCCGACGATCGTCAGAGATCCGGAAAAACCCGCCTCCCGCAGGGCCTCGGCGCCGCGCAGGCCCGCGAGGCCGGCGCCGACCACGACCGCACGCTCGGAAGCCGCCATCAGGCGCCCCGCCCCGAATCCTCGACGCGGATCGCCTGGACCGGGCAGGCGACGCGGGCCCGCTCGATATCGTCCCGATGCTGCGCGGCGGGCGCCGGATCGTAGAACAGGGCCTCGTGCCCCTCGATGCGGAAATGCTGCGGCGCCGCATAGCAGCACTGGGCATAGGCCTGGCACAGGTTGAGATCGACACTCACCCTCAGGCCGGGCGGGGATCCGGATGACGCATCGGCGGGGGTGGACATGGCGGGGCAACCACGCGGGACGCCCCGGGTTCCGCGCTGCGGGATCGGTGCGTCAGAGGGGTCGATCTGGTCGCGTCGGTCCCCGTAGAATCGGTACGCCGGAATTCCCTTTCTGCGCAGTTCGGACTAGTGTTCGACCGCCGCGGGCCCGCCCGATGCGCCGCGAATCCAGGAGCGCACCATGCCGCAGGGTGCACGCACGAGCCTTGCCGCCCTCATCCTGCTGATCGGCGTCGGCGCCGCCACCGCCGAGCCCGCCGCGGGCACGACCTGGACCGACCCACCGACCCACAAGCCCGCCGCCGACGCGCCGGCCTCGGACCGGAAGGCGGCGGCGCCCGCTCCGGCCGCGGCGCCGACAGCATCGACACCCGCCGCCGTCGCCGCAGAGGCCCGGCCCGCGCCCGCGAAGCGCAAGACGGCCGCGCGCCATGTGCCGGCCCGGACCACAGCCACGCGAAGCGCGCCGGCCCGGATTGCGGCGCGGCGCGCGGCGCCCGAGCGTCTCGCGGCCTCGGTCCGCAGGGCACGCGTCGCCGCGGCACCGCCCCGGGTGATCGTCGGCCCACGGGCCGTCGCCCTGGTGCCGCCGCAGGAGGGCTATGCCCGCTACCGGCCCTATGGCTATGGCCCGGGCTACGGCCCCGGCTATGCCGACGAGCGCCTCGACAGCCTGCACAGCGCCGCGGCCGCCGGCTACCTTGTGGTGCGTCGGCGGACGGTTCAGTTCCCCGATGGCCGGACGCTGCGCGTCTACCGGCCGGACGACGGCGAGCCGTTCTGACCGGGCGACGACGCGAACACCGTCCGCAGCGCGGCGCGTAAAATCTTCCCCGCGGGGTTGCGGGGCAGGAGCCCGTCCCAGATCACGATCCGCACCGGCACCTTGAAGGCCGCCAGCCGTTCCGCCGCGAAGGCGCGGATCGCCTCCGGGCTGGTCTCGGCGCCCTGTTCCAGCGCCACGATGGCGCCGGGCTCCTCGCCCAGTGTCGGATGCGGCACGGGCAGCACGACCGCGTCGATCACGTCCGGATGTTCGTAGAGGACGTTCTCGACCTCGCAGCAATAGATGTTCTCGCCGCCGCGGATCAGCATGTCCTTGATCCGGTCGACGATGGTCAGGAAGCCCTCGTCGTCCACCCGGGCGAGATCGCCGGTGCGCAGCCAGCCCTCGGACAGGACCTCGCTGGTGGCCTCCGGGTCGTTCCAGTAGCCGCGGACGATGTTCGGCCCCTTCACGCAGAGTTCGCCGACGCGGCCCGGCGGAAGGTCCTGTCCCAGGGGATCGCGGATCCGCACCTCGCAGACCGGGAGCGGCGGCCCGCAGGAATCGGGATGCGCCCAATAATCCTCGGCCTGGTGGTGGGTGAAGGTCGCGGAAGTCTCGGTCATGCCCCAGCCGGTCCCGGGGACAACCTTCGGCAGGACATCGCCCAGAACCCGCACGAGATCGCCGGCGGCGGGCGCGCCGCCATACGTGATGGCATCGAGGCTCGGCAGCGTCCGCCCGGCCTCCCGGGCCGTGGTGGCGAGCTGCCACGCGATGGTCGGCACGCCGCCCGCGCTGGTGCAGCCCTCCTGCTCGATCAGGTCGAGGGCCGCGTGCGCGTCCCAGCGATGCATCATCACCAGCCGGTGGCCGCCATAGAGCGCCGCCCCGAGGCTCGCGTGGCAGCCGGTGACGTGGAACAGCGGGATGACCAGCAGCGCCACCCGCTGCGGCGCGGCTGGGTCGGGCTTCGGCGGGCTCTCGCCCCGGCGGAGGGCGCTGCGCGAGGCCGAGTAGGGATAGGCCATCACGGTCGTGGCGGCCGCCCGGTGGGTGCCGACGGCTCCTTTCGGCTTGCCCGTGGTGCCCGAAGTGTAGAACAGGGTCGCGTCGTCCTCCGGGTCGAGGGCGACGTCCGGCAGGTGAAGATCGGGGAGGGCGCCCCAGTCCGCCACCGGGCCGAGGATGTCGGCGAGCGGCGTCCCCCGAGGATCGGGCTCCATCCGGGTTGTGAAGACCCGCTCCAAGGCTGGGCACTCTGCCAGGTGCGGCGCCAACCGGGCGAAGCGCTCGCCGTCGGCGATCAACACCCGCGCCCCGGAATGCTGCAGCCCGTAGGCGAGTTCGGGCCCGGTCCACCACGCGTTGAGCGGCGTCGCGATCGCCCCCGCGAGCAGCGCACCGAAATAGGCGACCGGCCATTCGGGCAGGTTGCGCATCGCGATGGCGACCCGGTCGCCCTTGCGCACGCCGGACGCCACCAGCGCCTGCGCCAGGGCAGTGGAGGCGCGGGCGAAGCCCGTGAAGGTCACGCGCTCGTCGCGGTAGACCACGAAGGTCTTGTCACCGTGCCCCCGGGCGATCCGGAACAGGTCGTCCAGCGTCGGCGGAGCCTTCTCCCAGATCCGGGTCGGCACGCCCCGGATCGGCACCGTGGCGATCGCGAAGGGCGCCCCCGGGGCGGTGAGCCGCGCCTCGGCATCGTGAAACGGCAGGGCCGGCCAACCGGCGGGGATGCGGGGATCGGGGCTCATCGCGCGATGGTCACGCCGCCGTCGATCACGAGCGCCTGGCCGGTGACGAACCGGCCGGCCGCAGAAGCCAGGAATACGGCCGCACCGGCGATCTCATCCGGCTCGCCGATCCGGCGCAGGGGCGCGGCGTCGGTGGTGGCGGCCAGCATGGCAGGATCTTCCCACAGGGCCCGGGCGAAATCGGTGCGGATCAGCCCCGGGCACAGGCAGTTCACCCGGACATTGGCGGGGCCGTATTCCACCGCGTAGTTGCGCGCGAGCTGGAGATCGGCGGCCTTCGAGACGTTGTAGCCGCCGATCACCGGCGAGCCCTTCAGTGCCCCGATCGAGGAGACGAGGATGATCGCCCCGTCCCGCCGCGCCACCATGCCGGAGGCGACCATCTGGATCAGCCAGTGGTTCGACAGGACGTTGTTCTCGAGGATCTTTCGGAACTGCGCGTCGGTGATGTCGGCAAGCGGTCCGTAATAGGGGTTGCTGGCGGCGTTGCCGACCAGCACGTCCACCGGACCCAGCCGCTTCTCGGTCTCGGCGACGAGATGTTCCAGCTCGGCCTTCACCGAGATGCTGGCGGGGATCGCCACCGCCCGGCCAGCGCCGTGGGCGGCCTCGATCTCGGCGACCACCGCGTCACAAGCCTCGCGCTTGCGCGACGAGATCACCACCCGGGCGCCATGCTCGGCCATCCGCAGGGCGATGGCCCGCCCGATGCCCCGGGACGAGCCGGTGATGAGGGCGACCTTGCCGGTCAGGTCGAACAGGGACACGCTCACGCCCCCGCCCGCTCGGCGAAGCCCCAGGCCGCGGCAGCGAGCTTCGGCACCCGCGCCGCCATCGCGGCGGCGTGTTCGCTGGCGGCGTTGCCGGCCTTGGCGCGGGCCGCCACGCCCTGCAGGATGCCGACCAGCCGGAACAGGTTGTAGGCGAAGTACCAGTCGAGATCGGGCAGGTTTGTCCGATCCGCCGCCCGGCAGTAGAGCGCCAACGCCTCGTCCCGGGTGGGGATGCCCAGAGCCGGCAGGTCGAGGCCGCCGAGCCCGCTGCGCCCGTCTGCCGGCAGCTCCCACTGCATCAGCAGGTAGCTGAAATCGGCCAGCGGATCGCCGAGCGTCGACAATTCCCAGTCGAGCACCGCGCTGACGCCGCCGTCCCGGGAAAAGATCAGGTTGTCGAGCCGGTAATCGCCGTGGACCACACAGGCGCCCTGCTGCTCGGGCACCGTCTTGGGCAGCCACGCGATCAGCCGCTCGACATCCTCCAGCCGCCCGTCCTCGGCGGCGCGGTACTGGCGGGTCCAGCGGTCGACCTGCCGGGCGAAGTAGTTGCCGGGCCGGCCGTAATCGGACAGCCCGGCCGCCTCCGGGTCGATGGCGTGGAGGCGCGCCAGCGTGGCGATCATGCCGGCGTAGTGCCGGTGGCGGGCGTGGGGATCGAGGCCCGGCAGGGCACCGTCCCAGTGTACGGCGCCGTCGACCGCCTCCATCACGTAGAAGGCCGCGCCGATGATCTCCGGGTCCTCGCACAGCGCGAAGGGGCGCGGCACCGGAAAGCCCTCGCCGTAGAGGGCGCCGATCACACGGAACTCGCGCTCCACGGCGTGCGCGGAGGGCAGAAGCGGGCCGAAGGGTTTCCGGCGCAGCACATAGGCCTGGGCGGGCGTGTCGAGCCGGTAGGTCGGGTTCGACTGGCCGCCGCGGAACTGCCGCACGGTGAGCGGGCCGGCAAAGCCGCGGACATGCACGTCCATCCAGGCGGCGAGCTTCGCCTCGTCGATCCGGTGGCGCGGCTCGATCGCCTTCACGCCGGAGAAGACATCGGCCTCGCTCATGCCCGCTCCGCCTCCGGGGCTCCTGGCCGGGCATTGGTGTAGCGCCCGAATTCCAGCCGGGCGATCGAGCGGTTGTGGACCTCGTCGGGCCCGTCGGCGAGCCGCAGGGTGCGGATGTGGGCGTACATCTTGGCGAGCCCGAAATCCTCCGAGACGCCGGCCCCGCCATGGGCCTGGATCGCGTCGTCGATCACCTTCAGCGCCACCCGGGGCGCCGCGACCTTGATCATGGCGATCTCGAGCTTGGCGCCCTTGGCGCCGACCTTGTCCATCATGTCGGCGGCCTTCAGGCAGAGGAGGCGGGTCATCTCGATGTCGATCCGCGCCTCCGCGACCCGCTGCTCCCAGACCGACTGCTCGCTGATCCGCTTGCCGAAGGCGACCCGCGAGACCAGCCGGCGGGCCATGGCCTCCAGCGCCACCTCGGCCGCCCCGATGGTGCGCATGCAATGGTGGATCCGGCCCGGACCCAGGCGCCCTTGCGCGATCTCGAAACCGCGCCCCTCGCCGAGGATCAGGTTCTCGGCCGGCACCCGGACGTTCTCCAGCACCACCTCGCCATGGCCCTTGGGGGCGTCCTCGTAGCCGAAGACCGGCAGCAGGCGCGCGACGCGCACGCCCGGCGTGTCCATGGGCACCAGGATCTGCGATTGCTGGCGGTGGCGGGGCGCCTCCGGGTCGGTCTTGCCCATCAGGATCGCGATCTTGCAGCGCGGATCGCCGACGCCGGTGGACCACCATTTGCGGCCGTCGACGACGTACTGGTCGCCATCGCGGCGGATCGACGTCGCGATGTTGGTGGCGTCCGAGGAGGCGACCTCCGGCTCGGTCATCAGGAAGGCCGAGCGGATCTCCCCCGCCATCAGGGGCTTCAGCCACCGGTCCTTCTGGGCGGGGCTGCCGTAGCGGTGCAGCACCTCCATGTTGCCGGTATCGGGCGCCGCGCAGTTGAACACCTCCGAGGCGATCCCGACCCGGCCCATCGCCTCGGCGCAGAGCGCGTAATCGAGGTTGGTCAGACCGGCGCCGCGATACGCGTCGGTGTCGTGCTCGGGGGCGGGCGGCAGGAACAGGTTCCACAGGCCCTCGGCCCGCGCCTTGTCCTTCAGCCGCTCCATGGTCGGGGAGGGTTCGCGGCTCTCGGAACGCTCCGCCGCCACCGCGGCGGCGGCCGGCAGGATCACATCGGCGATGAAGGCGCGGACGCGGGTCAGCCAGTGCGTCTGGGATTGCGAGAGGGTGAAATCCACGGTGTCCGCTCCGCTCACATCCGTCGCTGCGGGCTTCTCTCCTCCCCCTTGCGGGGAGGAGTTGGAGGTGGGGGTGGCGCAGGACGGGTCGTTCCGGTGCCTTCTGCACCACCCCCACCCCTGGCCCCTCCCCACAAGGGGGAGGGGAAATAGCCCTCACAGATACTTCGCCCCCATCTCGCTGGCGAAACGCTGCGGCGGGCCCTCCCAGACGATCCGGGCCTGCTCCAGCACGTAGACCCGGTCGGCATGCGGAAGCGCGAAGGTGACGTTCTGCTCGCCGAGCAGCACCGTGATCGGCGTGGTCTGACGCAGCTTCTCCAGCGCCTTCGAGAGCAATTCCAGGATCACCGGGGCGAGCCCCAGCGTCGGCTCGTCGAGGATCAGCAGGCGCGGGCGCATCATCAGCGCCCGGGCGATGGTCAGCATCTGCTGCTCGCCGCCCGAGAGCGTGCGGGCGGTCTGGCCCTCGCGGGCCTTGAGGATCGGGAACAGCTCGTAGAGCCAGTCGCGCTGCTTGGCGCTCTCGGCCTTCGGGAAATGCTGGCCGCCGAGATCGAGGTTCTCGCGCACGCTGAGGTCGCCGAACAGTTCGCGGGTCTCCGGCACCTGGACGATGCCGGCGCGTGCGATGGCAGCGGGCTTCATCCGGGCGAGGTCCTGGCCGCCGAACCGGATCGTGCCCCCATGCGGCACGAGGCCCGAGATGGCGTTGAACAGCGTGGTCTTGCCGGCCCCGTTCAGGCCGACCACCGAGACGAATTCGCCCTCGTGGACGTGGATCGAGGCGGAGCGCAGGGCCTGCGCCTTGCCGTAGAGCACGTCGACGCCCTCGACGGTCAGCAGTGAATCCGGCTTGAACGCCGCTTCCGGCCGGGCCGCCGTCTCGATGCTGCCGCCGAGATAGACCCGGCGCACGGTCGGGTCGGCCATCACGGATTCGGCCGAGCCCTCGGCGATGCGCTCGCCGAGATACATGGCGAACACCCGGTCCACGAGGGCCGCGACGCTCTTCACGTTGTGGTCGACGAGGAGCACGGCCTTGCCCTCGTCGCGAAAGCCCCGGATCAGCTCGGAGAAGGCCGCGACCTCGCCGCCGGTCAGCCCGGCGAAGGGCTCGTCGACCAGCACCACCCGGGGGTCGCGGGCGATGGCCTTGGCGAGCTCCAGCCGGCGCAGATCCGCGAAGGGCAGGGTCCCGGGCCGCCGGTCGATGACCGCGCCAAGGCCGACGCGCTCGGCAATCTCCTTGGCACGGCGCGCCACATGGGGGTCGGCCGCCAGCCGGATCAGGCTGTCGGGCAGGAGCGCGAGGCTGATATTCTCCAGCACGGTCTGCCGCTGGAGCGGCCGGGCATGCTGGAACACGAGGCCGATCCCGGAACGCGCCACCCGGTGGGCCGGCATCCCGCCGATCTCGGCGCCGTCGAGGCGGATCGAGCCGGCGCTCGGGCGCTCCAGCCCCATGATCAGCTTCATCACGGTGGACTTGCCCGAGCCGTTCGGGCCGATCAGGCCCAGGATCTCGCCGGGCCGCAGGTCGAGGTCGATATTCTTGACGGCGACGAGGCCGCCGTAGCGCTTGGTCAGGCCGCGCACGCTGAGGCAGGGCTCGGCCAGGACGGGGGACACGGCCAGCGGGGGCGCGACGGCGACGGTCATCGAGCTCTCCGGAGCGATCCGAGGCCGAGCAGCCCCGAGGGTACGAACAGGATCACCAGCAGCGCCACCGCCGAGACCACGAAGGTCGAGAGGCCACCGAGCGGGCGCAGCAGCTCGCCGGCCGCGATCAGGAACACGGCGCCCACAGCCGCGCCCACGATGGTGCGCCGGCCGCCGAGCACCGCCGCGATGATCACCTGCACGCCGACCGACGTGTTGATCAGCGTGCCGACCGAGGCGGTGCCCATGTAGAAGACCACCAGCCCGCCCGCGAGGCCCGAGAAGGCGGCGCTGACCGCGAAGGCCGCGAGCTTGTGCTTGGCGACGTTGAAGCCGAGCGCCCCGGTCACCACCGGGTCCTGACCGGCGGCCTGGAGGATCAGGCCCACGGGCGAGCGCGCGATGACGGTGAGGATGAGCCCCGAGACCGCCATGAAGCCGAGCGCCAGCCAGTAATTGGTGTCGGCGTCGATCGAGATGACGTCGGGCACGGTCAGGCCGATCTCGCCGCCGGTGAGATCGGAGAACACCACGATCATGTTCTGCAGGAGCAGCACCGCCACCAGGGTGATCAATCCGAAATACGGCCCGCGCACCTTCAGCGCAGGCAGCGCCAGGGCGAGGCCGCCGACCACGGCGAGCACCGTCCCGACCGCGAGGCAGTAGGGGATCGGCAGTTCGTAGCGGTTGTTGAGGATGCCGGCCCCGTAGGCCCCGAGCCCGATCAGGAAGGTCGGGCCGAAATTCACCTCGCCGGCGAAACCGAAGAGCAGGTCCCAGGCCATGGAGAACACGCCGAAATAATAGGCGATGGTCAGGAGGCCGAGGATGTAGCCGGAGACATACCAGGGGAGGGTGGCGGCGAGCGCGACGGCGAGGATCGCGATCCAGAAGCCGGGGGTGGTGAGGAGCTTCATCGGGATACAAGGGCTCCGCGCTGATCCCTCCCCCCTCTGCGGGGGAGGGTGGCCCCCGAAGGGGGTCGGGCCGGGACGTAGTCCCGCAAGAGGGGAGCGACGGCGCAGAATAAAGCTCCGTGTCGCGTGAAGGGCGCGCCGTTTCCTGAAGCCGGGTTCCCCTTTCCCGACCCCCGCTGACGCGGGGGCCACCCTCCCCCGCAGAGGGGGGAGGGGATGCCGTGGAGATCGCGCGGGATCGGCTTGCTTCGATCGGAAAATCCCAGACAAACCATCACCGCCGCCCCAGCAGACCCTGCGGGCGCAGGTACATCACGGCCACCAGCAACAGCAGCGCCGGGATCACCCGGTAGGCGGGCGAGATCAGGTAGGCGGTGGCGGTCTCAAGATACCCGACCACGTAGGCGGCGATCAGCGAGCCGGTGACGCTCCCCAGCCCCCCCAGCACCACGATCGAGAAGGCGCTCGCGGTGAGCGGCCCGACCGAATACGAGGACACCCCCAGAAACATTCCGAGCAACACTCCGGCGATGCCGGCGAGCAGACCGTAGATCGCCCAGACCGCCACGTAGATCTTGCCCATGTCGTGGCCGAGCAGGGTGACGCCCCGCGGGTTCATGGAGGCGGCGAGCAGGACCTTGCCGGCCCGCGCCCGGTTCACGAACAGCCAGAGCAGGCCGATCACCACCCAGCAGATCAGCGCGGTGAACAGCTCGTTCTTCGGCGTACGGACGCCCGCGATCTCGACCACGCCCTCGATGAGCGGCAGCACGGTCTTCGGATTGTCGGTGAAGAAGTAGGCGACCAGCTCCTGGATCATGATCCCCCAGAGCAGCGTGCCGGTCAGCACGAAGATCTCTTTTTCTTCCCGCGGGATCGCCTTGCTCCGCTCGATCGGCGCCACGACCGCGAAGTAGGTGACGAGGGCACCGGCCAGCCCGCACAGCACGCCGATCGCCGCCCCCGCGTAGGAGCCGAGCCCGAACAGAGCCGAGGCCGCCCAGGCCGCCACCGCGGCCATCACCATCAGGGCGCCGTGGGTCAGATTAAGGACGCCCGAGACCCCGAAGATCAGGGTGAAGCCCATCGCGCCGAGCGCGTAGAGGGCCGAGATCGCGAAGCCGTCGACGAGGATCTGGAGGCCGATCACAGCGCTCTCCCCGCCCGACTTACTGGACCGCCGGCTTGACGGCGGGCGGCAGGACCAAAGTCCCGTTGGCCGTCGCCGCCGGCCAGATCGACACCTGCTTGCCGTTCTGCCACTGGCCGAGCACGCTGGTCATCAGGCCCGGGCCGTACTGGATCGAGTGGGTGAACGGCTGGTCCTTGCCGTAGAACTTCAGGTGCCCGACCGTGCCGACATAGTCGGTCTGCTCCAGGGCCTCGACGAGCTTGTCGGCCTCCGTGGAGCCCGCCCGCTTGATCGCCTCGGCGGTGTAGTGGACGGCGTCATACGCCATGAAGCCCGCGTAGGACGGCGCCCCGCCGAAGCGCTTGGTGAAGGCCTCCGAGAAGGGAATCGTCTTCTCGGTGAGCGCCACGCCCGGCAGCGCCACGCTGTCGAACAGCACGCCCTGCGTGCCGCCGTTGGTGTTGGCCCAGAAGGTCGAGGAGGTCGCCTGGCCGCTGATCCCCGTCATGGCGATCGGCACCTGCTGGTTCTGCCACTGCACGGTCGGCTGCACGCCGACATGGGCGATGCCGGTGACGATCAGGTCGGGCTTGGCCGCCTCGATCTTGTTGTAGATCGGCGTGAAGTCGCCCGTGTCCGGCGAGAAGCGGACATGCTCCACCACCTTCAATCCGGATCTCGGCAGGCATTCCTCGTAGGCGGCGTCGAGCGGGCGGGTCCAGGCCGCGTCCTCGCTCATGATCGCGGCGGTCTTGGCCTTGAGCTTATCGACCAGCACATCCTTGGCGGAATCACAGACCGCCTGCGCCAAGGCGTGCGAGGTCAGGTAGCCGTGGAAGGTGTACTTGTTGCGCGCGTAGTCCTTGTGGACGTTCACGCTGATCTCGTTCGAGGCCGCGCCGGGCGTGATCATCGGCGTCTTGAGCCGGGCCGCCCAGGGCATCAGGGCCAGCACGACCTCCGAGATGTAGCTGGCGATGACGAGATTGACCTGGTCCTCGGACACGGCCCGCTGGAACGCGCGCACCGCGTCGGAGGCGGAGGACTTGTCGTCGTAGGTGACGACCTGGATCTGACGCCCGTCGATCCCACCCTTGGCGTTGATCTCGTCGGCGGCGAGCTGCACCGCCTGCGGGATCGAGGCCCCGGCCACCGACTGCGCCTCGGCGATCACGCCGATCTTGATCGGCTCGGCGGCCCGCGCCGGCCCAGCGAGCATCGAGCCCGCCGCCAGCAAAGCAGGCAGCACGCGCCGGATCTGAGCGGGCCGGACGACGGCACGCGCGGTCTCGGTCATCGGCGTTTCCTCAAATTGAGCGCCCGAATTTTTTATTCGCGGGCTTGGGACCGACTGTAGCCGGGGCTCGACGGATCACAAGGGGCGGGCGGCGCGGGGCGGGTGACGTTTCCGGCGCTTCGTTCGGGCCGCGGGCTTTCGGGTCCGGCGGCCTCAGCATAGGCTCGCGTCGGGACCCGCTGAAGCGGGCTCGATGGCCTCGAAGAAAGGCGCACGACAGGTGAGGAACGCACGCGCTTTCGGGCCCGGAACCAGTCCGGGCCGCGGCGCCCGGCCAGGCCGGGTGCCCACCCCATGAGCCTGCGCTGGACGCGGCGGCCGGAGGGCTCGACCTGGGGCGATTTCGGCCCCGACGACGAGCGCGGCCGCCTGAACCTGCTGACGCCCGAGAAGGTGCTCCAGGGCGTCGCCGAGGTGCGCGAGGGCCTCACCTTCTGCCTCAGCCTGCCGCTCGATCTGCCCGGCGGCAACGTCCTGAACCCGCGCCGCCACCCGCCGCAGATCACCCCGACCCGGCGGGCCAACGGCCGGCCGAACATGAACTTCCCGGTCTGCGAGGAGGTCGACGGCGCCACCGACGTGATCTGCGACGACCGGGCGCTGATCCATCTGCAATACTCGACGCAGTGGGATTCGCTCGCCCATGTCGGGTCGCTGTTCGACGCGGACGGCACGGGCACGGGCCCGACCTTCTACAACGGCTTCCGCGGCGGCCGGGACATCGTCGGGCCGGAGACCGCCGCGGCCGCCGATCAGCCCTCCCGGGCGAAGCATCTCGGGATCGAGCGGCTGGCCGAGACCGGCATGCAGGGCCGCGCCGTGATGATCGATCTGCGCGCCCATCTCGGCGACGCGAAGGTGAAGGTCGGCTACGAGCAGCTCGCGCGGATCCTGGAGGCCGACGGCGTCGTGGTGGAGCCGGGCGACATGGTCTGCCTGCACACGGGCTTCGCCGAGCGGCTGATCGCCATGGGCGGCGCACCCGATCCGAAGCTGGTCCACAACCTCTGCGCCGGGCTCGACGGGCGGGACCCGCGGCTCCTCGACTGGATCACCCGCACCGGCCTCTGCGCGCTGATCGCCGACAACTACGCCGTCGAGGCCTATCCGGCCGGGCCCGGCCCCGCCTGCTGCGCGACGCTGCCGCTGCACGAGCATTGCCTGTTCAAGCTCGGGGTCAATCTCGGCGAGCTGTGGCACCTGACGCCGCTCGCCGAGTGGCTGCGCGCGCGGGGCCGGAGCCGCTTCCTGCTGACGGCGCCGCCCCTGCGCCTGCCCGGGGCGGTCGGCTCACCGACGACGCCGATCGCGACGGTGTGAGGGCCGCATGGAAGCTCATGCGCCCAAGCCCCTGAACGCGCCGTCGCAAACGCGTCTCCCTCCCCCCTTTGCGGGGGAGGGAGGGCGCGTGGCAGGCCTGGACCGCCAAGCCTTCAGCGCCATCGATCATGTGAGCAGCGCTCCGTCCTTCGAACCGACATCCCGCAGAGAAGGCCCCCCATGACCGAGATCGCAATCGTCGGCGGAGGCCTGATGGGGCACGGCATCGCCCTGGTGCTGGCGCTCCACGGGCACGCGGTCCGCATCACCGACACGTTGCCCGAGACCCGCGCCCGCATACCGGCGCTCATGGGATCGGCGCTCGCGACCCTGCGGGAGGCGGGCGCCGCCCCGGAGGGCTGGGATGCCGACAGGCTCAGCCGAGCGGTCCGGGTCGAGGCTGCGCTCGAGCCGGCGGTGGCGGGCGCCGGGCTGGTCATCGAGGCGATCACCGAGAACCCGGAGGCCAAGCGCGCCCTGTTCACCGAACTCGACCGGCTCTGCTCAGCCGACACGATCCTGGCCAGCAACACCAGCTATCTCGACGTCTTCCCGCTGATCCCGAAGGCGCGCCAAGCTCGGGCGCTGATCCTGCACTGGTACACGCCGCCCTACATCGTCGATCTCGTCGACGTGGTGCCCGGCCCCGGCACAGACCCGGCCGTGGTCAGCGCGATGGCCGATCTCGTGCGGGGCCTGGGCCAGGTTCCGATCGTGCTCAAGCGCTTCATCCCCGGCTACATCGCCAACCGCATCCAGCAGGCGATCAGCGCCGAGGTCTTCGAACTCCTCGACGCGGGGGTCGCTTCGCCGAAGGACATCGACGACGCGATCATCCACGGGCTCTCGTTGCGCATCCCGATCCTCGGCCACCTCGCCAAGGCCGACTTCACCGGCCTGGAGCTGACGCAGCGTGCGCTGGCCAACGCCAGCTACGCGCCGCCGCCCCCGCGCACGCGCTCCGAGACGCTGGACGGTCTGTGCGCCGAAGGCCGGACCGGGGTGATGGCCGGCAGGGGCTATTTCGACTGGGGCGGGCGCCCTCCGGAAGACCTGTTCCGCGAGCGCGACCGCAAGCTCCTGGCGCTCAAGGCCGCGATGGCCGGGATCGGCCGGATGGAGGGGACATGATCGGGGCGGATCTGACCGGACGGCGCGTCCTCGTCACCGGGGCCTCGTCTGGCATCGGGCTCGCGACGGTGGAGATGTTCGCGCGCAACGGCGCCACGGTGGCGCTGAACCACTTGGCCGACGATCCCCGCGGCCCCGCCGAGGCCGACCGGCTCGCGGGGGAGGGGCTCGCGGTGTTCGCGCTGCCCGGCGACGTGTCGGCCGCCGGTGATGCGGAAGCCATGGTGGCGGCCGGGATCGACCGGCTCGGCGGCCTCCACGTGCTCGTCAACAATGCCGGCACGGCCGGCACCACCACCCCCATCGCGTTCGAGGACCTCGACGCGATGACCGAGGACTTTTGGGCCACCATCCTGGCCACCAACCTGCTCGGGCCGTTCCGCTGCGCCCGGGCTGCGGCGGTGGCGCTGAAGGCGAGCCGGGGCGCCATCGTCAACACCGCCTCGGTGGCGGGGCTCGGGCGGCGGGGCTCGTCGGTGGCCTATTCGGCCAGCAAGGCCGGGCTGATCAACCTGACCCGCAGCCTCGCCCGGGCGCTGGCGCCGGACGTGCGCGTCAACGCGGTGGCGCCCGGCCTCGTCGCCACGCCCTGGACCCAACCCTGGTCGGAGGCGCGCAAGGCCTCCACCGTCGGGCGCACCATGCTGGGCCGCATGGCCCGGCCGGAGGACGTCGCCGAGACGATCTTCTTCCTCGCCGCGGGGGCGGCCTACATCACCGGCGAGACCATCACGGTCGACGGCGGGGCGATGTGAATTCGGGGACACCAGAGATGTCGAACCTCACCGTCATCACCTGCGCGCTCACGGGCTCCTTCGACACGCCGAAGAAGAACCCGGCCGTGCCGGTGAGCCCGGACGCCATCGCGCAATCCGCCCTGGACGCGGCGTCCGCCGGGGCCGCGGTGGTCCACATCCACGTCCGCGATCCCGCAACCGCCGCGCCCAGCATGGAACTCGCCCATTACCGCGAGGTGGTGGAGCGGATCCGCGAGAAGAACGCCGATGTGATCCTCAACCTGACCACGGGGGCGGGGGGCCGGTTCGTGCCGGGCGATCCAGATCCCTCTATGGCCGGCCCGGGCACGACCTTCGTGGGCCCGGAGGCCCGCACCCGGCACGTCACGGCGTTGCGGCCGGAAATCTGCACTCTCGACGTCGCCACGATGAATTTCGGCGAGCACCTGTTCCTGAACACGCCGGCCCATCTGCGCGCCATGGCGGGGCAGATCCGCGACGCGGGCGCGAAGCCGGAGATCGAGGTGTTCGATCTCGGCCAGATCGAGCTGGCCCGGCACCTGATCACCGAGGGGCATCTGGCGCGCCCGCCCCTGTTCCAGATCTGCCTCGGCATCCCCTGGGGCGCCCCGGCGACGCCGGAGGCGCTGGTGGCGATGCGGGCGCGGCTGCCGGAGGACGCGATCTGGTCAGCCTTCGGCATCGGCCAGGCGGAGTTCCCGATCCTGGCCGTGGCGGCCGGCATGGGCGGCAACGTCCGGGTCGGTCTGGAGGACAACCTGTACCTGTCCCGGGGCCGGCTCGCGCCGAGCAACGCCGCCCTGGTGGAGAAGGCCGTGAGCCTGCTCGCCCATATCGACCGCGAGCCGGCCACGCCCGATCAGGCGCGGGCGATGTTTGGGTTGGCGCCGCGGGAGTAGATCGCGCGCACGGAAACCGTGCATCTCCCTCGCCCCTCTGCGGGAGAGGGTGGCCCCCGAAGGGGGTCGGGTCGGGACGTAGTCCCGCAAGGGGGGAGCGACGGTGCAGAAAAGGGCCGTGCCCGTCATGAAGGCTGCGGCAGATCCTGAAGCCGCGTCCCCTCTCCCGACCCCTGCTGACGCAGGGGTCACCCTCCCCCGCTGAGGGGGAGGGATAAGAGGTAGCGCTTACGGATCGGCGGCATCCTCACCCGCGCCGGTATCAGCCGCGAATGCCCACGGATACGCTGTCTTCGAAGACCGCGAGCGCCGATCAACGCCGCCGCATTCGATAAGGACAGGGAGAGAGACATGACGCTCCGCCACCGCGCCGCGGCGCTGCTCGGGACACTGTGCGCGCTCGGCGCCGGCGCGGCGCTCGCCGCCGATCTCGTGCCGGTGAAGATCGGCGTGCTGAACGACCGCTCCGGCGTCTACTTCGACTCCACCGGCGAGGGCTCGGTGGTCGCCGCCCGCATGGCGGTCGAGGATTTCAAGCCGGAGGCGCACGGGCTGAAGGTCGAGGTCGTGGCCGCCGACCACCAGAACAAGCCCGATGTCGGCGCCTCGATCACCCGGCAATGGTACGACCGCGACGGCGTCGATGCCGTCTTCGACGTGCCGACCTCCTCGGTCGCGCTCGCCATCGCGCAGATCACCAAGGAGAAGAACAAGGCCTTCATCAACTCGGGCGGCGGCACCGCCGACCTGACCGGGCCGGCCTGCACGCCCAACACCGTCCACTGGACCTACGACACCGCGGCGCTGGCCAACGGCACCGGCAAGGCCATCCTCAAGCGCGGCGGCAAGTCCTGGTACTTCATCACCGCCGACTACGCCTTCGGCCTCGCCCTGGAGCGCGACACCAAGGCGGTCGTGGAGAAGAATGGCGGCAAGGTCGTCGGCGGCGTGCGCACGCCGTTCCCGAACCCGGATTTCTCCTCGTTCCTGCTCCAGGCTCAAGGGTCGGGCGCCCAGGTGATCGGGCTCGCCGATGCCGGGCTGGATGCCGCCAACGCGATCAAGCAGGCGCACGAATTCGGCATCCGCCAGGGGGGCCAGACCCTCGCGGCCCTGCTGATCGCCATCACCGACATCCACTCGCTGGGCCTGGACGTGGCGCAGGGCCTTACCTTCACGGCCTCGTTCTACTGGGACCTCAACGACGGCACCCGGGCCTTCGCGAAACGGTTCGAGACGCGCATGCCCGGCAAGAAGCCGACCTCGTACCAAGCGGGCGTCTATGCCAGCACGCTGCACTACCTGAAGGCGGTGGCGGCGCTGCACTCGGCCAAGGACGGCGCCGCGGTGGTGGCCAAGATGAAGGAGCTGCCGACCGACGACCCGCTGTTCGGCCAGGGCACGATCCGGCCGGACGGGCGCAAGATCCACCCGATGTACCTGTTCGAGGCCAAGACGCCCGCCGAGTCGAAGGGCGAATGGGACCTCTACAAGGTGCTGGAGACGATCCCGGCCGAGCAGGCCTTCCGCCCGATGAGCGAGGGCGGCTGCCCGATGGTGGCCGGCATGACGGGCAAGTAGGGGCCGGCTGATCCCACCCATCCCCCTCATCCTGAGGTGCCGCGTCAGCGGCCTCGAAGGAGGGCTCCAGGAATCGGGGCGGTTGCTGGAGTGCTCCTTCGAGGCCTCCGCTTCGCTCCGGCGCCTCAGGATGAGGTCGCGATTTGGATGTCCGTCACACCACCCCGATCCGATCCAGGGCCGCCATCGCGTCGTCCGGCAGCCGGAGTTCCGCCGCCGCGAGGTTTTCGCGCAGGTGGCCGAGGGAGGACGTCCCCGGGATCAGCAGGATGTTGGGCGACCGGCGCAGCAGCCATGCCAGCGCCACCTGCATCGGCGTCGCGCCGAGCCCGGCCGCCACCGCCGACAGGCTGTCCGACTGGAGCGGGCTGAACCCGCCCAGCGGGAAGAACGGCACGTAGGCGGTGCCGGCAGCCGCCAGTTCGTCGATGAAGGCGTCGTCGTCCCGGTGCGCGAGATTGTACTGGTTCTGCACGCAGACGATCTCGGTGATCCGCCGCCCCTCGGCAACCTGCCGGGGCGTGGCGTTGCTCAAGCCGATCCGGCGGATCAGCCCCTGGCGCTGGAGATCCGCCAGCACGGTGAGCGGCGCCTCGATCGGCCCCTCCGCCGGCCCGTGGACATCGAACATCAGGCGCAGGTTGACCACGTCGAGGGCATCGACGCCCAGGTTGCGCAGGTTGTCGTGGACCGCCTGGGTGAGTTCCGCGGCCGAGAAGGCGGGGTTCCACGAGGCGTCGGCTCCGCGCTTGGCGCCGACCTTGGTGACGATCACGAGCCCGTCCGGATAGGGATGAAGCGCCTCGCGGATGATCTGGTTGGTGACGTGCGGCCCGTAGAAGTCGCTGGTGTCGATGTGGTCGACGCCCGCCGCCACGGCCGCGCGCAGCACCGCGATGGCGGCGTCCCGGTCCTTGGGCGGCCCGAACACGCCCGGCCCGGCGAGCTGCATGGCCCCGTAGCCCAGCCGCGTCACGGTCCGGTCTCCGAGCGGGAACGTCCCGGCCTGCGCAATATCCGTCATGGCGAATCTCCTGTTGGCGCCCCGGATGTAGACGGCACCGATTGCGCCGATAAGTCGTGACGATCGGCACGGGCCGTGCGCATTCTCGAACAATGACCCAGGATCTCGCCGATCTCACCGCCTTCGTGACCGTGGCGCGGGCCGGCGGTTTTCGCGAGGGCGCCCGCGCCGGGGGCGGGAGCGCGTCGCGCCTCAGCGAGGCCGTGCGCCGGCTCGAAGCGGGGCTCGGCGTGCGCCTCCTGAACCGCACGACCCGCAGCGTCGCCCCCACGGAGGCGGGCGCCCGCCTGCTCGAACGGCTCACCCCGGCGCTCGCCGAAGTCGAATCTGCCCTCGACGTGGTGAACGGGTTCCGCGATCGGCCGGCCGGGACGCTCCGGCTGAACGTGCCGCTGAGCGCGGCCCGGCTGGTGCTGCCGGTGCTCGTGCCGCCCTTCCTGGCGGCGTACCCCGAGATCCGCCTGGAGATCGTCGTCGAGGACGGGTTCGTGGACGTGCTGGCGGCGGGCTGCGATGCCGGCATCCGCTACGACGAGCGGCTGGAGCAGGATATGATCGCGGTGCCGATCGGCCCGCGGCGGCAGCGTTTCGCCACGGCGGCAGCCCCGGCCTATCTCGAAAGGCGCGGACGCCCGGACCATCCGCGCGATCTCCTGGCCCATGCCTGCCTGCTCGGCCGGTTCCCCAGCGGCGCCCTAACGGCGCCCTGGGAATTCGAGCGCGACGGCGCCATCGTCCGGGTGGACCCGTCCGGGCCGCTGATCGTGCGGGTCGGCGCCAGCGACCTTGCCGTGGCGGCCGCGGTCGCGGGGACCGGGATCATCCACCTGTTCGAGGACTGGCTGCGCCCGCAGCTCGACAGCGGCGCCCTGGAGCCGGTGCTGGAGCCCTGGTGGCAGGTCTTTTCCGGCCCGTTCCTCTATTATCCGGGCCGGCGGCACCTGCCGGCGCCGCTGCGCGCCTTCGTGGATTTCGTCAGTGCGCGGCAGCCGGTGTTGGATCCGGCAGTGCGAACACCGTGAGCTGCCCGCCCGGCGCCGTGTAGTGCGACAGCGCCGCGTAGCCGCCCACCGCCCCCGAGCCGTCGGCGGGGTCGGTCAGCCCGGCCGCCAGCCCGATCCCGGCCCAGCCGCCGATGCCCGAGAGCACCGCCACGTATTGCCTGCCGTCGTGCAGGTAGGTGGTGACGTTGCCCACGATCCCGGACGGGGTCTTGAACCGGTACAGTTCGTGCCCGTCCCGGGCATCGACCGCCTTCAGGTAGCCTTCGAGCGTGCCGTAGAAGACGATGTCGCCCGCGGTGGCGAGCGCCCCCGACCAGACCGAGAAGGGCTCGGGAAGCGACCACGCGATCCGCCCCTTCGCCCCGTCCCAGGCGATGAAGGCGCCGGTCCGGTCCGAGCCCTCGGGCGGGTGCAGGGTCAGGGTCGCGCCGACATAGGGCTGGCCGGGCGTGTAGGTCACCCGGAACGCCTCGTAATCCATGCACATGTGATTGGTCGGCACGTAGAACAGCCGCGTCTTGGGTGAGTAGGCCGCCGGCTGCTGGTTCTTGGCGCCGAGCGCCCCGGGGCAGATGTTTTTTGTGGTTTCGTCCTCGTCGGCCTCGCCCGGCGCGTAGCGCTTGTCGACCACCGGACGACCGTAATCGGAAGCGGCGGGATCCATGCTGATCCGGCTCGCCCAGTTGACGCTCGGGTCAAACTTCTCCGCCACCAGCAATGCGCCGGTCGCCCGGTCCAGCGTGTAGCCAAAACCGTTGCGGTCGAAATGGGTCAGCACCTTCCGGGAGCGCCCGCCGATCGCCTGCTCGGTGAGGATCATCTCGTTGACGCCGTCATAATCCCACTGGTCGTGGGGGGTCATCTGGTAGACCCAGCGGGCCATGCCGGTGTCGGGGTCGCGGGCGATGATCGACATCGCCCAGCGGTTGTCGCCGGGGCGCTGGGCCGGGTTCCAGGTCGCGGGATTGCCGGTGCCGTAATAGACGAGGTTCAGCGCGGGATCGTACGAGAACCAGCCCCAGCTGCAGGCGCCACCGGTCCGCCACTGGTCGCCCTCCCAGCTCCTGAGCGAGGAATCCCGGCCGATCGGACGGCCGAGCTCCGTGGTCTTCTCCGGATCGACCAGCATCTCGGCATCCGGCCCGGTGGCGTAGGCGCGCCACAGGCGTTGTCCGCTGGCCTGATCGTACGCCGTGACGTGGCAGCGTGCCCCGTACTCGCCGCCGGCCAGCCCGACGATCAGCTTGCCGTGGACCGGCAGGACCGTGGCGGTGTTGGTCTCGCCCCGGCCCGGATCGCCGTTCTTCACCGACCACAGCACCCGGCCGGTCTCCGGATCGAGGGCGACGACCGTCGTGTCGGCCTGCTGGAGGAAGAGGCGCCCCTCCGCGTAAGCGAGCCCGCGCGAGACCGTGTCGCAGCACATCACGGCGATGACGCCCGCATCCTGCCGGGGGGCGTAGCGCCACAGGATCTTGCCGTCGTGGTCGAGGTCGAGGGCGTAGACGATGTTGGGGAAGGGCGTGTGCACGAACATCCGATGCCCGACCACGATCGGCGCGCCCTCGTGCCCGCGCAACACGCCGGTGGAGAAGGTCCAGGCGACCTTGAGGCGCCCGACATTGCCGGCGTCGATCTGTGCGAGATCGGAATAGCGGGTGTTGGCGTCGTCGAGGGTCTGGAGGACCGGCGACGGCTGCGCGGAAGCCGTGCCGGTGAGGCCGGCGAACATCAGGGCCGCGAGGAGTGAAGCCCGCAACGGGAGATTCTCGTCCGATCTTGTCCGCAGAGGCTTCAGCATTCTCTCACAGTCCTCCTGATCGTCGCGCGCCTCTCCCTCCCCCGCAGAGCTACGATATTCACACATCGGCTGGGGGAGACGCGCTCTCCTCCCCCTTGTG
Source organism: Methylobacterium sp. E-065 (assembly GCF_022829605.1). GTDB lineage: Bacteria > Pseudomonadota > Alphaproteobacteria > Rhizobiales > Beijerinckiaceae > Methylobacterium. Next base: position 115,554 of record NZ_JAKSYD010000260.1, read on the forward strand.
GGGACGAGCTGGAGGTGGGGGTGGCGCAGAAAGCACCGTCACGCGTGTTCCTGACCCCCCCACCCCTGACCCCTCCCCACAAGGGGGAGGAGAAACGCGCTCGTTTTTCAAGGGCTTGGTGTTCGGCAGAGAAGTGTGGATCCGTTAGCCCGCAAGGGGGCATAGAAGCGGATGCGCGCGCTGTCCGGATCCGAGCATAGACAATGTGGATCCCCGCACGCCTTGCGGGTGAAGAAGCGAGCGCCCCCGTCACATCCGCTCTTTGACCACCGCCTCGGCCTGGGGATCGGGCTCGTGGCCGGCCTCGCGCAGGAGGGGCACCACCTCGGCCGCCTCGCCTGTGACGAGGTAGCTCAGGTCGAGCCCTTCGCGGATGAAGCCGTGGCCGCGCATGTGCTCGAACAAAGCGAGCAGCGGCGCCCAGAACGCCGCCACCGAGACCAGCACCACCGGCTTGCGATGGCGCCCGAGCTGCGCCCAGGTCAGCTGCTCGACCAGCTCCTCCAGCGTGCCGATGCCGCCCGGCAGGGTCACGAAGGCGTCCGAGCGCTCGAACATCAGGCGCTTGCGGGTGTGCATGTCGGGCACCACCACGGTCTCCTGAATGTCCGCCAGCATGTGCTCGCGCGCCTGGAGGAAATCCGGGATGATGCCGGTGACGTGGCCGCCGGCGTCGAGCGCGGCGCGCGCCACCGCGCCCATCAGGCCGACATCGCCGCCGCCATAGACGAGGCGCATCCCGGCCTGCGCGATGGCCGTCCCGAGCACCTCGGCGGCCGCGCGGAAGGCGGGGTCCCGCCCGAAGCCGGAGCCGCAATAGACACAGACTGTCCTCACCGGGGCCATCCGGCGCCCTCCCTCGCGCGTCTGTTGCGAGCCGTCCGAGACATGCCCCGCGCCGATCGGTCCAAGGGCCAAACTGCTGAAGTCGCGGGGGATTCACCCGCCGGGGCGGCGGGACGGCTTGGTGTCGGCACCATGTACGGTATTATGCCGTGTTCCGTCGACGGTTTTTCCCGCACGGCGAGCGAGATCGAGGGAGGCTCAGGTTGGCGATGTCGGGACAGGTGCGGCGCAGTCTCGCCCTGGCGCTCGTCGGCCTCCTCGGTGGCCTCGGGCTCGTGGCGGCCCTGTTCGGCGGGGAGTCGCTGCGCCAGCTGACCGGCCGCGGCACGCCGGAGAACGCCGCGCAGTCGTTGGCCGATCCCGGCGCGCTTGCCTTGCGCCAGGACCCATCCCGCGACGGCAAGCCGGGTGCGGACGCGGGCCTGCCCCGGGCCGACGCCCCAGCGGACCCCGCCCGCGCGGCCGGATCCGGCAAGCCGGCCGCCGCGGTGCCGCGCTTCGACATCGTCCGGGTCGAGCCGAACGGCGATGCCGTGGTGGCCGGCCAGGGTGCGCCGAACGCCGTCGTCGAGATGCTGGTCAACGGCAAGCCGGTGGCCCGGGCGACCGCCGACGAGGGGGGACAATTCGCCATGGTGCCGCCGGCCCTGCCCGCGGGATCGAGCCAGATCCGGCTGCGCATGACCGGCAAGGACGGGCGGGCGGCCGAGTCGGAGCAGAGCGTGGCGGTCGAGGTCGCCCCCGGGCGCGACCGCCAGCCGCTCGTCGCCCTGACCGCCCCGGACGCGGCAACCGTGGTTCTGTCGCAGCCGGGCGCCAAAGCCGATGCCAAGTCCGCCGCCGCGGCATCGCCCGGCGCCGCGGGTCCGGGACAGCCGACCCGGATCGCGAGCGTGGACGTGCAGGAGAACGGGCGGCTGTTCGTCACGGCGACAGGCACCCCCGGCGCGGCGATCCGGCTCTACCTCAACGACACGCTGATCGCCCCCGGCCGCGTCGGCCCGGACGGGCGGGCGAGCTTCACGATCGGGCGCGGCGTGAAGCCCGGCCAGTATCAGGTGCGGATCGACCAGATCGACCCGGCCACCGGCAAAGTCGAAACCCGCGCCGAGGTGCCGCTGTCCGTGGCCGAGCCGACCCGGATCGCCGCGCGTGATACCGCCGGCTCCCAGGCGGCGACCATCCCGGGCCATGCCCAGGGCACCATTCCGAACCCTGCCGCGAACCACGCCTCGGGCCCCTCCGCGAACGGAGCCCGATCGACCGGGCAGGGCGTCGGCCCCGGCCTGGGTCGGGGTGCAGGGCCGGGCGGCGCTCAAGGCGTGCGGCCAGGCAGCGCGACGGATGGCGGGACGGGCAGCACGAAGGCGATGCCCGGACGGCCTGAGCCGCAAACCCCCGCCGCGGTGGCGCCGGGTCCGGCCGAGGCCCGGAGCACCCCGGCGGAGGCGAGCGCCGACGGCGCGGTCTACGTGCCGGAGATTAGCACGGCCAAGATCACCCGCGGCGACAACCTGTGGCGGATCAGCCAGCGCACCTACGGCCGCGGCGAGCGCTACACGGTGATCTACGACGCCAACCAGACCCAGATCCGCAATCCCGACCTGATCTATCCGGGCCAAATCTTCGTGCTGCCGGCCGATAAGCGCGGTTGAACGCCCCTCACTCCACCACCTGATCGTCCCCCGCGAAGGCCAGCCGGCGCAGCCGGCGCAGGGCCGCGGCCAGTTCATCGTGCGACGGCACCGCCAGGGCCAAGCGGACCGCGTTCGGCGCGTGGCCGGGGGCGACCGCGAAGGCCGGGGCCGGGATCAGCGCGATACCCTGGCGCAGGGCCGCCGCCGCAAAAGCCTCTGCCCGCCACGTCTCGGGCAGTTCCAGCCAGAGGTGATAGGCACGGCTGTCGCCGACCACCCGCAGATCCGCGAGCGCCGCCCGGGCGATCACCTGCCGGGCCGCCGCGTCCCGGCGCTTGACCGCGGCCAGCGCGGTGGCCGAGCCCCCCGCCATCCAGTGCATGCCGGCGGCGAGCGCCAGGCCGAGGGCCGTCCAGGCGCCCTGGCGGATCGAGGCGGCGAGCCGGTCGGTCAGGGGTGGGGGCGCCGCCACGAGGCCGAGCGTCAGCGAGGGCATCACCCGCTTGGACAGGCTGTCCACCAGGATCACCCGGTCGGGCGCGAGACAGGCCAGCGGACGGGCATCCGCGAGGAAGCCGTAGACCGCATCCTCGATGGCGGTCAGCCCGGTCTGCGTGAGCATTGCGGCGAGGGCGGAGCGCCGGCCCGGCCCCATCGTGGCGCCCAGCGGATTCTGGAGGGTCGGCTGGAGGTAGACCCCGCTCAGCGGGTTCGCCCGGTGGGCTTGGAGCAGCGCGTCGGGGCACATCCCCTCGGCATCCATGGCGACCGGCACCAGCGTGATCCCGAGCCGGGCCGCGATCGCCTTCACCATCGGGTAGGTCAGGGGCTCGCAGGCGATCCGCTCGCCCGGCGCCGCCAGCGCGGCGAGCGCTGCCGCGAGCGCCTGCCGCCCGTTGCCGGTGAACAGGATGTCGGCGGGGTCGGGACTGTGGCCGTCCCGGGCGAGGAATGCCGCCGCGATCGCCTGCGCCTGCGGTGTCCCCGCGGGCCCGTACTGGCCGAACGCCATCGCGCCACCCTCGCCGGCGAGCGCCGCGAGCGTCTCGGCCAGCACGGCCTCCTGCTCGGGCAGCCGCGAATGGGTCCGCTGCAGATCGATCGCCGCGGGCGGCGGCTCCGGCTGGAGCAGTCCGTTCCGGCCCGGCGCGGACCGGACATAGGTGCCCCGCCCGACCTCGCCGGTCACGAGGCCCCGGCGGCCCAGTTCCGCATAGACCCGGCTCGCCGTCGAGACCGCGATGCCCTGTGCGTACGCGAAGTCGCGCTGCGGCGGCAGCTTCGCCCCGGGCGGGAGCCGGCCGGCCGCGATGTCGGCGGCGATCGCGTCGGCGACGGACCGGAAATCCGCCGATCCCATGATTGCTCCGAGGTCAATGTTTCGATTGATCCGAGATCTGTATCGGATCAATGCTGCCCCCGCAATCCCGGCCGGACTGCCCAACCGCCACCGGATCTTTCCTGATGCCCGCCCTCACGCTGACCCGCTCCCCCGCCGCCGATCGTCCCGCTTCCGGTCCTGCCCTGCTGCGCCTCTGGCTGACGCGGCTGCGCGACCGCCGGGTGCTCGCCGCCCTGCATCCCGAGCAGATCCGCGAGGCCGGCCTGGATCCGTGGCGCCTGCGCGCCGAGATCCGAAAGCCGTTCTGGCAGGCGTGACGCGGTGCCCTGCACGCAGCGCGGGTGATCCGGCGCCGCCACGGGCCTATATGCGGGGTACACGACACCCCGCCCCGCAGAATCCTTCATGACCGACACGAACGCGCCCCCGGCCGGGCCGACGCCCCAGGCTGGGGGTCTTTCTGCCGAGCGCCCAGGCTTGATCGCCACCTACCGCCGGCTCTGGCCGCATCTCTGGCCGCACGGGCGGCCGGACCTGCAGCGCCGGGTGTTCCTGGCGTTCGGCCTGCTGCTCGCCGCCAAGCTGGTGACCATGGTGACGCCGTTCACCTTCAAGTGGATCACCGACGCGCTGGTCGCGGCCATCGGGGGCAAGGATGCGCCGGTGCCGACGGGCCTCCTCGCCGCGCCGATGCTGCTGATCGCCCTCTACGGCGTCTCGCGGATCGCCATGTCGGCGCTGACCCAGATGCGCGACGGGCTGTTCGCCAAGGTGGCGATGCATGCGGTGCGGCGGCTGGCGCTCCAGACCTTCGAGCACATGCATCGCCTGTCCCTGCGCTTCCACCTGGAGCGCAAGACCGGCGGCCTGACCCGGGTGCTGGAGCGCGGCCGTTCCGGCATCGAGGAATTGTCGCGCCTGATGGTGCTGACGCTGGTGCCGACCATCGTCGAGTTCGTGCTGGTGCTCGGCGTGCTGGCCTACGAGTTCAGCTGGACCTACGCGGCGACCGCCTTCGCGACGGTCGCGGCCTATCTGGCCTTCACCTACAAGGCGACCGAGTGGCGGATCGCGATCCGCCGCCGGATGAACGCGTCGGATACCGACGCCAACACCAAGGCGGTCGATTCGCTGCTCAACTATGAGACGGTGAAGTATTTCGGCGCCGAGCAGCGGGAGGCCGCCCGTTACGACGTGTCGATGGCCAAGTACGAAAAGGCCTCGACCCAGACCTACGTGTCGCTGGCGGTGCTCAATGCCGGGCAGGCGGTGATCTTCACGCTGGGCATGACCGCCGTGATGTGGCTCGCCGCGCGCGACATCCTGGCCGGGCGCACCACGATCGGCGGCTTCGTGCTGGCCAACACCATGCTGGTGCAGCTCTCGATGCCCTTGAACTTCATGGGCATGATCTATCGCGAGATCAAACAGGCGTTGATCGACATCGACGACATGTTCCGCATCCTCGGGCAGAACCCCGAGATCGCCGATCGGCCGGGGGCGGCGCCGTTGCACGTCGCGGGCGGCACGGTGCGGTTCGAGGATGTTCGCTTCGCCTACAATCCCGAACGGCCGATCCTGCGCGGCGTCTCCTTCGAGATCCCGGCGGGCCAGACGGTGGCGGTGGTGGGGCCCTCAGGGGCCGGCAAGTCGACCCTCTCGCGCCTGCTGTTCCGGTTCTACGAGCCGCAGGGCGGCCGGATCGGCATCGACGGGCAGGACATCGCCGCGGTGACGCAGGAATCCCTGCGGGCGGCGATCGGCATGGTCCCGCAGGACACCGTGCTGTTCAACGACACGATCGGCTACAACATCCGCTACGGCCGGGCCGACGCCACCGAGGCCGAGCTGCGCGAGGCCGCCCGGCTCGCCCAGATCGATGGGTTCGTGTCGAGCCTGCCGGAGGGCTACGACACCCCGGTCGGCGAGCGCGGCCTGAAACTCTCGGGCGGCGAGAAGCAGCGGGTCGCCATCGCGCGCACGATCCTGAAGGCGCCGCCGATCCTCGTGCTCGACGAGGCGACCTCGGCGCTCGACAGCTTCACCGAGGCCGAGATCCAGGCGGCTTTGGACCGGGTCAGCCGCGGCCGCACCACCCTGGTGATCGCCCACCGGCTGTCGACGGTGGTGAACGCCGACGCGATCCTGGTGCTCGACCACGGCCGCATCGTGGAGCGCGGCACCCATGCCGAGTTGCTGGAGGCCGGGGGCGTCTACGCGGCGCTCTGGGACCGCCAGCGCGAGGCCGACGCGGCGCTCGAGGTGCTCCAGCGCGCCGACGCGCCAGTGGTGCCGGTGCGAACCGGACGCGCGGGCGTGCCGGAGACGGCGGCCGCGGAGTAGGGGGGCGGGAGGAGCCCGCTCAGGCCTCGGTCTCGATCGGCTTCACGCTCAGGCGCAGACCGATGGCCTTGAGCACGCCCATCAGCGTGTCGAGCTGCGGGTTCCCCTTCTCCGAGAGGGTCCGGTAGAGCTGCTCGCGGGAGCGGCCTGTCTCCTGCGCGATCTGTATCATCCCATGCGCGCGTGCGGCCGCACCGAGGGCATGACTCAGCAGAGCAGGATCGTTATCTTCCAACACGGCTTCCAGATATGCCGCGATATGCTCCGGTGTCTTCAGATGCTCGGCGGTATCGTAGGGGAACGTCTCCAGGGCCATGGTCATATCTCCTTCGCCAAGCGCTTGGCCTCACGGATATCGCGAGCCTGCGAGCCCTTGTCGCCGCCGCACAGCAAGATGATGATCCTGTTGCCTCGCTGGATATAGCTTGGGCCATTCCCCCGGCGCCGAAAGGCGGGTGGGGACGATGACGCGCGTCCGAGAGAGCCACGACCGACCCGAGGGAGACGATCCGCCGATAACTTCCGTCCGAACCGGCGGCGTGTATCATGGCGCCATGACCGAGCTCCTGGAACGAGCGATCGCGTGCGTCCGCGCGCTCCCCGACACCCTGCAGGACGATGCCGCCCGCATGCTGCTGCTGTTCGCGGGTGAGGCGGACAGACCGGTGTACCAGCTGACGCCGGAGGAGGAGGCGGACCTTGCGGCGTCGGATGCGGAAGTGGCACGCGGCGAGTTCGCGACGGACGAACAGATCCGCGCCATCTGGGCGAAACATGGACCGTGAGCGTTCGGTATACCCTCACGGCGGCGCGGCAAGTCGAGGCCGCGCTTGAATACCTGGCTGCGCAGTCCCCGGAGGCCCCGCCCGGGGATTGCGAGAGCGCCTGCTCGTGGTGACGACCCTCTTGGAAGCCCATCCGTTCATGGGACACGGAACCAGCGTGCGGCACATCCGCCGGTTTCCGCTTGGGACCTATCCCTATCTCGTGGACTATTCGATCGGCCGGGACGCGATCATCGTGCGCCGCTTCCGTCACGCCTCCCGGCAGCCCCTGTCCTGACCGCGACACCCAGCCTTGCCCGAGATAAGTTGACGCCGGACCGGCAGGCTGCCATCCGCCCGGCAGAGCCCTGATCCTCGAGCCCCCACAGAATGACCGACCTCATCGAGACGATCCGCCGGACGCTCGTGCCGATTCACAAGGAGGGCTATCCCTTCATCCTGATCGGCATCGTGCTGACCGTGCTGGCCGGCACCTTCTCCCAGTTCTTCGGCTGGATCTTCCTGATCCTCACCCTCTGGGTCTGCTACTTCTTCCGCGATCCCGAGCGCGTCACCCCCGTGGCCGACGGGCTCGTGGTCTCGCCGGCCGACGGGCGCGTCAACCTGATCGCCACCGTCCTGCCGCCGCCTGAACTCGACCTGCCGCAGGTCCCCACCCTGCGCGTCTCCGTGTTCATGAACGTGTTCGACTGCCACGTGAACCGCGCGCCGGTCTCGGGGCGGATCGGCCAGATCCACTACACGCCCGGCCTGTTCCTCAACGCCGAGCTCGACAAGGCGAGCGACGACAACGAGCGCAACGGCATGGTGATCGAGACGACTCATGCCGGCGCGCCGAAGCGCGTCGGCGTGGTGCAGATCGCGGGGCTGGTGGCCCGGCGCATCGTCGGGTTCGTCTCGGCGGGCGACGTGCTGGGCGTCGGCGAGCGATTCGGACTGATCCGCTTCGGCTCCCGGGTCGACGTCTATCTGCCGGCGGGCGCGACCGTGCTGGTCGGGCTCGGCCAGAAGGCTGTGGCCGGCGAGACGGTGCTGGCCGATCTCGGCGGCGGCCCGGATCGGGTGTTCAAGCGGATCTGACCCTATGGACGATCTCTTCCCGCCCTTCGAGCCCGATCCGAACGAGCCGCGCCCGCGCCGATTCAAGCCGGTGCCGTTCCGGATGATCGCGCCCAACATGATCACCCTGATGGCGCTCTGCCTCGGGCTGACCGCGATCCGCCTCGCCTTCGAGGGCAAGTTCGAGCCCGCGGTCATCGCCGTTGTGGTGGCGGGCGTGCTCGACGGCATCGACGGGCGGGTGGCGCGGCTGCTCAAGGGCACCTCGCGCTTCGGGGCGGAACTCGATTCGCTCGCCGACTTCGTGAATTTCGGCTGCGCCCCGGCGCTGATCCTCTACGGCTTCGTGCTGTTCCACCTGAAGTCGGTGGGCTGGATCGTGGCGCTGATCTTCGCCATCGCGATGGCGCTGCGGCTCGCCCGGTTCAACGCGATGCTGGACGATCCGAACCGGCCGGACTGGAAGAAGGATTTCTTCGTCGGCATGCCGGCCCCGGCCGGCGCGCTGACCGCGATGCTGCCGCTCTACCTGCACTTCCTCGGCTTCGGCCTGGAGCGCTGGGCGGCGCCCGCGATCCTGATCTACGTGCTGTGCATCGCCCTGCTGGTTGTCTCCACGGTCCCGACCTACTCGGGCAAGACCATGGGCAAGCGGGTGCCGCGCAGCCTCGTGCTGCCGATCTTCCTGTTCGGCGTGGCGGCCTTCGGGATCCTGATCAGCTACCCGTTCGAGGCCCTGGTGGCGGTGAGCGGAGGGTATCTCCTGACCATCCCGGTCGTCGCCGCGCAGTACCGCCGCCGTCTCAAGGCGGAGCCGGCCGTGGGTGCCGAGGAGCGGTCCGTCGCGGTAGCAGGGGAACCGCCCGCCACTGCAACAACTGAATAACCGCTGGCCGTCGCCGAATAATCCCCTACCTTGGCCATGTCCGGCGAGGGGGATTCGACGATGCTTGACGAGTTCAAGAAATTCGCGCTGCGCGGAAACGTGGTCGATCTCGCGGTCGGCGTGATCATCGGCGCCGCCTTCGGGGCGATCGTCAATTCAGCGGTCCAGGACGTCTTCATGCCGGTGATCGGTGCGGTCACCGGCGGGCTCGATTTCTCGAACTACTACATTCCGCTCTCGTCCAAGGTGCAGGCCGGCCTGCCCTACATGGACGCCAAGAAGCAGGGCGCGGTCATCGGCTACGGCCAGTTCCTGACCTTGACGCTGAACTTCGTGATCGTGGCCTTCGTGCTGTTCCTCGTGATCCGGGCGATGAACCGCCTGCAGACCGCGCAGCCCAAGGAGCCGGAGGCTATCCCGGCCGACGTGAAGCTGCTCTCCGAGATCCGCGACCTCCTGGCCGCGAAGCCGCGGGTCTGAAACCCTCAGGTCCCGCGCGAGCCCGGCTCCTCCGGCTTGACGCCGAAGGCATCGAGGATCTGGTCGAGGGCCTGGCCCACCGCCTCCGTGCCCTCCTCGTGGGTCTTCAGCCGCGTCTCGAGTCGGCGGATCTGCGGCTCGAACACCTCCGGGACGGAATCGTCGCCGAGGAATCGGGGCTTGTCGGCCTCCACCGGCAGGACGCCGCGGAGTTGCTGGCCGAGATGGTCGCGCACCGGCTCGGGCAGCACGGCGCCGGGTTCATGAGAGCCGGGCTCTAGGGGATTGTCGTTCATGGTCGCCTCGCGGGTCGATCCGCTGATCAACGGCCGGTCGGATGAAGCGTTGCGCCGACGGCAGCATCAAGTGGGGGACCCCGGAGCACAGGGCTCCGGGGTCCCAGGGGCCGATACGAGACCGGCCCCTGGGATTAGTCGATGACCTCGACGATCCGGTGGCCGCGATCGACCAGCACCGGACGGTCGTTCACCACCGTGTAGCGGTAGCCCGGCTGCACGCGGTACTCGCTCGGGACGTCGTAGTAGGTCACGCCCGCGGACGGCAGGGTGCTGCCCACGGCGACGCGACCGTCGTAATCGTACGAGCGGACGTTGCGCTCGCGGACATAGCTGCGGAAGCGCGGCGCCATGTCGACGCCGAGGATGCCGCCCACCGTACCGGTGGCCGCACCGACGGCGCCGCCGACGATCCCGCCGATCGGGCCGGCCGCATCGGCACCCGCGGCCGCGCCGCGCTCGGCACCCGGGATGGTGCCCTGGGCCTGGGCGGCCAGCGGCAGCGACAGGACGAGGGCCGAGGCGGCGATGAGGGTCTTGATGGTCATACGGGATTGCTCCGTTCCGTGGCGTTCCGCCGCGGTCACGCGGCGAAGCTCGGGCCGGTAACGCCCGATACCCGGAATCGGATGCATCCCTTTTTGCGGACGAGGGCCGAGGGCTAACGCGGCCTTACGGTCCGGGCCTCACGCGTCCTTGGGCATCGCCGACTGGATGAACCGGTCGGAGCCGAGATCCTCCTCGTCGTAGCCGAGCAGCTCCGCCAGGCGGCCCCGGGCGCGGCTGACGCGGCTCTTCACGGTGCCGACCTTGCAGCCCATGATCGTGGCCGCCTCCTCGTAGGAGACGCCCTCCGCGCCGACCAGCACCAGGGCCTCGCGCTGGTCCGGCGGCAGCTTGGCGAGCGCCGATTGCAGATCCTCGACATCGAGCCGGTCGCCCTGGTGCGGGGCGGTGGCGAGGCGCGCCGCGTAGGACCCGTCCTGATCCTCGACCTCGCGGACCCGCTTGCGGTGATCCGAGTAGAAGATGTTGCGCAGGATCGTGAACAGCCACGCGTTCAGGTTGGTGCCCGGCTGGAACCGGGCCCGGTGCTGCCAGCCCTTGAGCAGGGTGTCCTGGACGAGGTCGTCGGACCGGGCGGGATTCGAGGTCAACGACAGTGCGAAGGCGCGCAGGGACGGAACGGCGGCCAGCAGCCCGTTGCGGAATTCCGGCTCGATCGCCTCGCCCCGGGCGCGGAGAGCCGCCTCGAGCTGTTCGATCAGGTCACCGAAGCGGGACGGGAGCGTCTCCTCGCCGATCCGCTCGTAGACGGTGCGCAGATGCTCGCCGAGATGCGTGCGGATGCCGGCATTCAGGTTCGGGCGGCCATCCCGAGTCGCGTCCTCCTGGGACAGGACGGTGTCGGTGTCGTCGCGGGTCATGCGTATCGCGCTCGTCAACTCATCGTGGCTCGACCGGTGATCCCGACAGGATCGAGGCGGATCGCTTGCCGGCTTGAACCCGGGCAAAGGTCCGGCCGCTGCGCTCCTGTTACCGGCGTTCTAACGCATCGGGCGCGGGCATGCACCCTCAGCCAAAACACACTTAAGCTAAGTTGGCCGGTCTCAACAGACGGATCGTCCCGTCCCGCAGGGTCAAGACGTCGCCGCGGGCGAGGTCGGTCCAGCTCTCGTCCCGGGTCAGCGCCTTCGTGGCGATGACGGTGACGATGTCGTGCTCGGTGGTCTCCCGGGCGAAATCGACCTGCCAATCCTCGTCGATCAGGGTGGCCTTGCCGAAGGGGGCGCGGCGGGTGAGGTAGCAGAGGCTCTTGCCGCAATGGGCGTAGAGGGTGCGGCTGTCGGTCAGCAGCATGTTGAACACGCCGAGCCCGTGCAACTCGCCCGCAAGGTCGGCCACCGCCCGGTCGAGGGCCCCGGGCCGGGGCAGGGCCTTGTAGCGGTTCTGCAGGCGTCCGAGCATCCAGCAGAAGGCGTGCTCGCTGTCGGTGGAGCCGATCGGCATGAAGCCGCCGAGCGGCAGCCTTTTCACGCCCTTGAGCTGGCCGTTATGCGCGAAGGTCCAGCGGCGGCCCCACAATTCCCGGGCGAACGGGTGCGTGTTCTCGAGGCTGACCCGGCCGCGGTTGGCCTTGCGGACATGGGCGACGACGATCCGGCTCTTGATCGGCATGTCCCGCAGGAGGCGGGCGAGCTGCGAGCGGGCGCTCGGCTCCGGCTCGTGGAAGCTGCGGCAGGTCCGCCCGTCGTAGAAGCTGATGCCCCAGCCGTCGGCATGGGGCCCGGTGTCGCCGCCGCGCCGGGCGAGGCCCGCGAAGGAGAAGCGGATGTCGGTCGGCACGTTGGCGCTCATGCCGAGCAGTTCGCACATGGTCTCCCACTTTCCGCCGCGCGCCACAGGTGCGGACGAGCGGATTTAGAGACGTTCGACCTTTGGGACAACCGACGTTTCAGCCCCTGTCCTGAGAATGATCCAGGGCCCGGAGCACCGCGGCGGCGTCGTGCCGGATCACCGTCAGGTAGGCTCGCATCGGCGTATCCGGCTGGGCGCGGCCTTGTTCGAGGGCGCGGAGGACCCCGATCGGAAAGCCGAAGCGGGCCGCGAACTCGGCCTGCGTGAAACCGAGCCCTAAACGAACGGCCTTCACATCAAGGTTTGGTGAGCCGTGAACGCGTTAGGTCCCTGGCTGTGCCTCACCGCGGGCGATGGCCAGGGCCTGCTGGGCGGCTTCGACCAGTCCTTCTCCGAATGCGGTCATCTCTGGCCTCCGCTCAGCCGTTACCGTGCGAGATAGTCGGTGAGCGTCATCCCGACCATGATGGCGACCCAGAAGAAGCCGAGCCCCGAGAACAGCCGGATCAGCGGCGGCTCGTGGATCACCTCCATGGAGACCAGCAGGATCAGCGCCACCATCACGGCGACGACGGCGAGTTCGACGATCCAGACCTGCGCGAAGGGCAGGGTGGCGCCGAGCGTGACGTTGACGGCGAGCAGGGCGAGCAGGGCCAGGAAGGTCAGCACCGGCGTGCGCAGGCGTTTGCGCAGGAGGGCGCGGTCGTCGGTGCTCAGGGTGGCGAGCGGATTGCGCATCCTACCGATTCACCACGTAGAGGATCGGGAAGGCGAGGATCCAGACCAGATCGATGAAGTGCCAGTACAGGCCGTAGACCTCGATCCAGTTCTGGTGGCGGGACAGGAACCCGGCCTTGGCGGCCATCCAGGTCATGCCGAGCAGCAGCGCGATGCCGGTGAACAGGTGCACGGCGTGCAGGATCGTGGCGACGTAGTAGAGGTTCACGAACAGCCGCGCGGCCGGCGTCTCGGCCAGCGCGAAGGGCCGGTCGGCCAGGAACGGCATCATGTGCTCGGCCCAGTCGGCATAGTACTCGTAGCCCTTCAGCACGAGGAACAGGCCGCCCAGCGCCGCGGTCGCGAGCATCGCCCGCACCATGGCGCGCTGCCAGCCCATGCGCGAGAATTCGATCGCCATCGACATGGTCAGGCTGGAGCAGATCAGCACCACCGTGTTGGTGGCGCCGATCCAGAACTTGAGATGCTTGGCCGCCGCGACCGTCGCCTCGGGGTGCTGGATCCGGGTGATCAGAGCCACCAGGAACAGGGCCGAGAACAGCAGCAATTCGGTGATCAGCCATGCCCAGATGCCGAGGGTCGCCGCCTCGCGCTGCTGCGCCACGCTCTCGAAATGCTCGGCGCGAACGATCCCGACGCCGTCGGCCAACCCCTCGCTCATCCGTGCTGGTCCCGGGATTCCTTGGCCTGGATCGGGTAGTCGTAGGGGATGCGCGGCACCTCGGGGGGTGTGAGGAAATTATGCGTCGGGGGCGGGGAGGCGGTCTCCCATTCGAGCCCCTTGGCGTTCCACGGGTTGGCGGGCGCCTTGCGGCCGAACCACAGGGAATAGACCAGGTAGAGCATCGGGAAGATGTAGCCCGCGGCCAGGATCGTGGCGCCGGCCGAGGACAGGACGTTGAGGAGCTGGAACTCGGCCGGATAGGTCGCGTAACGCCGCGGCATCCCGAGGTAGCCGAGGATGAATTGCGGGAAGAACGTCACGTTGAAGCCGAGGAAGATCAGCAGCGCCGAGACCCGGCCCCAGGGCTCGCTGTACATCCGGCCGGTGAATTTGGGCCACCAGAAGTGCAGGCCGCCGAGGAACGCCAGCACCGTGCCGCCGACCATGATGTAGTGGAAATGCGCGACCACGAAGTAGGTCGCGTGGATGTGCTGGTTGATCGCCAGCGTCGCGAGGTAGAGGCCGGTGAGCCCGCCGAGCACGAACAAGCCGATATAGCCCATCGCGTAGAGCATCGGCGTGTCGAGCCGCAGTGATCCCTTATGGATCGTGGCGGTCCAGTTGTAGACCTTTACGGCCGAGGGCACCGCCACCGCGAAGGACAGGGCCGAGAACACCAGCGAGGCCAGGTCGCTCTGGCCGTTGACGAACATGTGGTGGCCCCAGACGAAGAAGGTCACCGAGGCGAGCCCGATCGACGCGTAGGCGACGAAGCGGTAGCCGAACAGCTTCTTCTGCGCGAAGGCCGGGACGATCTCGGAGATCACCCCCATGCCGGGCAGGACCATGATGTACACGGCCGGGTGCGAGTAGAACCAGAACAGGTGCTGGAACAGCACCGGGTCGCCGCCATAGGCCGGGTCGAACACGCCGACATGGAAGGCGCGCTCCGCGATCAGCAGGATCAGCGCGGTCGTGATCACGGGCGTCGCCAGCAGGAAGATCAGGCTGGTGGCGTAATGCGCCCAGACGAAGATCGGCAGCTTGAACCACGTCATGCCGGGCGCCCGCATGGTGTGGATCGTGACCACGAAGTTGAGCCCCGTGAGGATCGACGAGAAGCCCACGATGGTCACGCCGATCAGCGCCGGCAGCACCCAGGTGTTGGAGAACGCCGTGGAGAGCGGGGCGTAGAAGGTCCAGCCGGTATCGACCCCGCCCAGCACCACCGAGACCAGGGTGAACAGGGCGCCCGCCATGAACACGTACCAGCTCGTCAGGTTGAGCTTCGGAAAGGCGAGGTCCTTGGCCCCGATCATCAGCGGGATCAGGAAGTTGCCGAAGGTCGCGGGGATCGACGGGATCAGGAAGAACCACACCATCACCACGCCGTGGATGGTGAAGGCCTTGTTGTAGGTGTCGTTGGTCATGATCGCGCCGTTCGGCACGACCAGCGCGAGGCGCACCACGCCCGCTGCGACCGCTCCGATCACGAAGAAGCCGGTGATCGAGGCGAGGTAGAGCAGGGCGATGCGCTTGTGATCGGTGGTGAGGAACCACGAGCGCAGGGTCGATTCCGCGTGCAGATAATCGGCCTTGCGCCCGATCGTCGATTCCGGGGCGTGGGGTTCGCGGCGGGCGGTGCCGCCGATGCTGCCCGATGCGCTCATCGTGTCGACCCTGCCGGTGTCGCGTCGGCAGCCTTACCGGCGGCCGGACTCGAATAGGATTTGAGGAAGTCGATCAGCGTCGTGAGTTCATCCGCCGGGATTCGGCCGGCGAAGCTGGGCATGATCTGCTTGCCCCCGCCGGCGAGCCGGTCGCCGTTCGGGTTGAGGATCTTTTCGCGCAGCCAGCCCTCGTCGGCTGTGACGGTGCGGCCGTCGGCGAGCTTCACGGGGCTCCCGTACAGGCCCGCGAGGCTCGGCGCCTTCACGGCGGAGCCGGGCTCGTGGCAGCCGGCGCAGCCATAGGCCTCGTAGAGGGCGCGGCCCGCCGCGACCTTGCCCTGCTGGGCGCCCGCGTGGGTCAGCCACTCCTGATAGTCGCCCGGGTTCATGAAGGTGACCTCGCCGCCCATGACCGAATGGTCGGTGCCGCAATATTCCGAGCAGTAGAGGTGATAGGTGCCGGTCTTGTCCGCCTTGAACCACAGGTCGGTGTAGCGGTCGGGCAGGGCGGCGACCTGCAGGCGCACGGCCGGCAGGTAGAGGGCGTGGATCACGTCCTGGCTGATGATGTGCAGACGGATCGGCTGGCCGATCGGCAGGTGCAGGTTGTTGATCTCCGCCTGCCCCGTCGGATGCTGGAACTTCCACATCCATTGCCGGCCGATCGCCTCGACCACCATGGCATCGGGGGGGGCATTCCGCGAATGGATGTAGAGCCGCGCCCCCCAGACGAAGAAGATCAGCGTCAGCAGGAACGGGATCAGCATCCAGCTGATCTCGATCAGGTTCGAGCGGATACCCGACGGGCTGCGGTCCGCCTCCGAGCCCTCGCGGTAGCGCAGGGCGAAATAGGTGATCGCCACGAAGACCGGCACGGTGAGCAGCAGCGTCAGCACCGTGAAGGCCAGGATGAGCAGGTCGGTCTCGGTCGCCGTGGCGGAGACCGCGGCCGGCCAGAGCTGGAGGGATTCGTGGCTCGGCGTCATCGCGCAGTGGGCTCCGCCGGTTCGAGGGAGCGGCCGACGGTCAACTCCATGGCGCGGCCGATCGGGATGCGGGCGCGGGTATGGGCCTCGTCCCGGTAGCCGTAGCCGGCGAGCCGTGCCTCGGACGCCGCGCGCTCACGGTCGATATCGGCATAGGGGTTGGCCTGCAGGTTCGGGGGCGGCGGCGCGAGGCGGGCGGTCTGCTGGGGGGTGAGCGCCGGGAGCGCCCGGCGCTGGCTCGCCGCGAAGGTGCTCATCAGCCAGATCATGGTGCCGATCACCGCCAGGGCCGTGAGGGCGAGCCCGGCCATGACCAGGGCGGTGTTGCGGACGTTGACGTCCCGCGTCTCGTGCCCGGGATCGTTGGGATCCCGCTGCGTGTTGGCGGGCGGGCGCGGCGGGCGTCCGGTGAAGAGGCCGCTGCCGCGCAGGGTCAGCCCGGCCAGGATCGCCGGGATCAGGCCAGCGGGACCGCCGCTCATGCCGGCCTCCCGGCGCGCCGGGCCGCCGAGGCCGCCCGGTCGGCCCGCGGCCGCAGGAACGGCCGCAGGGCGGCGGCGAGGCAGGCCACGCCGCCGGCGGCCAGCACGTCGCTCGGGCGGATCACGAACCGGTCGCGGATCGCCGGCGTGACGAGCCAGAACATCTCCACGGCGTGCACGGCGAGCGCCGCCCCGGCCAGGATCCGGGTGGTCGGGCGGCCCGGCCGCAGGGTCGCGAGGCCGGCCAGCACCACGAGGGCGCCCGCCACGATCGACAGCGCCCGCCCGAGCCAGCCGCCGCGGGCGAAGTACCACGACACCTCCGGCGGCAGGTTCGCCGACCAGACGATCAGGAACTGCACGAAGTGCATGTAGGCCCACAGGCCGAGCAGCACCACGAGGGGCACCAGCCGGCCGCGCCCCGGCGCGGTGCGGCCGCGGCCCACGGGCTCGGGCTCCTCCCAGGCGAGCAGGATCGCCGCCGCGAAGGCGAGGCCGCTCCAGGCGGTCATCACCAGCAGGCCCAACAGGGCGGAGTCGAGGCGCGGATCGAGGGACGCGATCACGTCGGTGACGAACAGCGTGCCGATCACCGCGTGGAGCCCCACCGCCGGGACGGTCCGGCTCTCGCCGGGGGCGTCGAAGGGCCGGGCGAAGCGCAGCGACAGCCAGGTCCAGGCGGCGAGATAGGCGATCACCCGGGCCACGAAGAACGGCGCCGTGAACCAGATCGCGGCGAGCGGCGTATGAGCGGGCGCGCTGGACCAGGGGTAGAGCAGGCCGGCGGCGGCCAGCACCGGCAGCGACAGGAGCACGGCCACCGGCATCAGCGCCATCAGACGGCGCAGACCCGCCAGCATCTCGACGCCGCCGCGCTCGCGGACCCGCTTGCCGAAGCGTTCGGCCACGATGACCACCGGCAGGGCGCCGACCGGCAGGGCGAGGAGCACGAGCCACGCCGCGAGATACGAGGCCATCGCCCCGCGCCAGCCCCCCGCGAGCAGGCAGAGGGCCAGGAGGACGAGGCCCGCGAGGCCGAGCAGGGCAGGGCGCCTCATCGCGCCGCTTCCAACCGGGCCCGGTCCGGCTCCGGCAGGCGCGCCACCGGGGCATCCTGGCTGAGCTGGAGGGCGCGGACATAGGCGACGATCGCCCAGCGGTCGGCGGAGGGGATCATTTGCGCCATGCCGAACATCGCCTTCCGGCCGTTCGAGATCGCATCGTAGAGCTCGGTCGCGGAGGCCTTGCGCAGGTCCTCGCCGGTGAGGTTGCCGGCATGCGGGAAGCCGCGGGCGACGATCATGCCCTGCCCCCGCCCGTCCTGGCCGTGGCAGGGGGTGCAGAACACCGCGTAGCGCTGCTGCCCCCGGTCGAGCAGGTCCCGGCTGACACGCTGCGGCTGCGGCGCGGGCTGCGCGGGATCGCGCCGCGGCACGGTGCCGGCCACCGGCTGGCGCATGGTGATCTCACGCGGGAAGAACGGGTTCTTGTCCCAGGTCTTGGCCCGGGCCTGATCGGCCATGTCGGCCTTGTCGCAAGCGGCCAGCGGTGCCAGGGCGATGAGGATCAAGGGGAGGGCGGCCCTCATCGCGGGATCCGCCGGATCTCGAGGGGGCGCCCGGCCTCGGCCGGCAGGCCGGCGAGCCGCCGCTCGATGCGGGCCGCGTCGAAGCGATCGTCGCGCGCCTCGGCGGTCAGGAAGAAGCGGTCGTCCGAGGCGCGCAGGAAGCCCGGGATGTTGAAGGCCGGATGGTTCAGCCGCGGCAGGCGGTTGAGCACGAGCAGCGCGAGGTGGATCGCCACGCAGCCCGCCATCATCGCGAACGAGATGCTCGGCACCACGAAGGAGGGCCAGGACAGGCGCGGGCGCCCGCCGATCAGGAACACGTAGTCGTAGGCCGTGGCGTAGACGCACATCCCGTAGAAGCCCGCGCCACCGAGCAGCGCTCCGGCCAGCGCGTAGGGCAGGATCGAGCGGCCCTCAAGGCCGAGCGGCCGCAGGGTCCGGGGCATCGGCACGGGCCCGTGCCCGTCGAGATGGACGTGGTCCGGGCCGATCCCCGACACGGCCTTGAGCGCGGCCGCGAGGTCGCCCTGACTGGCGAAGCTCGCCGCCACACCCCACAGGGGCGCCTCGGTCGGGTTCTCCTCCGGCCCGGCGGCGGTCCGGGCGGCGGCGGCGCGTGCGGCGTCCTGAACCGCCGGGGCCTCCGTCAGGGCGAGGCGGCGGCTCTCGACGATCGAGACCGCCGGCAGGTAGCGCAGGAACAGCAGCAGCAGGGTCAGGAACAGGCCGACGGAGCCCGCGAAGGTGGCGATACCCCAGATGTCGACCCCGTAGGGCAGCCGCGAGGAGGGCAGGAAATCCTGCGTCAGGGTCACGACGAGGACCATGACGTGGTCGGCATAGGCGCCGATGGCGACGAGCAGCCCCACCGCCGCCAGCGCCAGCGGTGCCGTCCGGGCCCGGGCCGACCACAGGATCTGCGCCGGCAGGACGAGGCAGAGGATCGCCGTCCACGAGACCAGGGCGTGGTCGCCGGTCATGCGCCGGGCCAGGACGCCGCGCGCCTGGGCGTCGCCGTTGAGGAAGGTGTCGAAATACTCGGCGGCGTAGCAATAGGCGCTGGCGCAGCCGAGGCAGAGGAGCAGGCGGCCCAGCACGTCGAGGTGGCGGGGCGTCACCAGGGCGTCGAGGCCGTAGACGAGGCGGATCAGCATCACGATCACCGCCGTGACGCCGACGCCGGAATAGATCGCGTTGACGAGGAAGCTCACCGGCAGGAGCGTGCTGTGCCAGCCCGGCATCAGCGAGCCCGCCAGCATCACCGAGGCGCCGGTCTGGACCGAGACCACCAGCAGAACGCCGAGCAGAGCCACCGTCCGGTAGGCCTGGACCCAGATCTGCCAATGGGCCGCCGAGCCGCGCCAGCCCGAGGCGACGATGCCGTAGACCTGGGCGCGCAGCAGGGCGATCTTGCGGGTCGGCGCCTTGGCGTCGGCCTGACGCATCGCCTCGACCTGGGCGCGGTCGCGCAGGGTCGCGAGGTCCGGCAGCAGGCCGATGAACCACAGGCTCACGCAGATCACCAGGAACGCCACGATGTCGATCGCGTCCCAGAGGAGCGGCGAGCGGAATTGCGGCCAGAGGTCGTAGGTGTTGGGGTAGGGCAGGTTCCAGAAGAAGAACCACGGCCGCCCGAGATGGATGATCGGGTAGAGCCCGGCCGACGCGGTGGCGATGAGCGCCAGGGTCTCGGCCACCCGGTTGACCGCCCCGCGCCACTCGGCCCCGAGCAGGAGCAGCACGGCCGAGACCAGCAGGCTGCCGGAGGCGACGCCGATCCACCAATCGTAGCTCGCGATGTCGAGCGCCCAGACGACGGCGTTGTTGTTGCCCCAGATACCGGGCCCCGCGGCGAGCAGGTAGCCGAGGGTCAGCAGGAACAGGCCGAGCAGCGCCGCCGCCCCCGCGAAGGCGATCCACCAGCGCCGGTTGCCCGGATGGGTCAGCGGGATCGCCGTGACGGTGCCGCCGATGCCCTGCAGGGTCTCGTCCGGCCGGATCAGGGGGCCGCCCGTGACAGAACCGGCCATGCTCAGCCCTCCCGTCCGCCGGGTTCCGCGGCGGGCGCGAGCCCGGCGAGGTAGGTGGTGCGCGGCCGCGTGTTCAGGTGGCCGAGCAGCGCGTATTCCCGGGGATCCCGGCGGGCGGCCGAGACCTGGCTGCCCGGGTCGGCGACGTTGCCGAAGGTGATCGCCCGGGTCGGGCAGGCGCCCTGGCAGGCGGTCTCGACGGCGCCGTCCGGGATCGGGGCGTGGTCGTCCTTGGCGGACGTGATCCGCGCCGCCGTGATCCGCTGGATGCAGTAGGTGCACTTCTCCATCACGCCGCGGGCGCGGACGGTGACCTCGGGGTTGCGCTGCTGCTGCTCCACCGGGGTCATGCCGCCGGTATAGTCGAGGTAGTTGAACCGGCGGACCTTGTAGGGGCAGTAGCTCTGGCAGGTCCGGGTCCCGACGCAGCGGTTGTAGACCTGCAGGTTCAGCCCTTCGCTGTCGTGGAGCGTCGCCTCCACGGGACAGCCGAGTTCGCAGGGCGCCTGCTCGCAATGCATGCAGGGCACCGGCTGGAAGTGCGTGGTCGGGGCATCGAGTTCGCCCGCGTAGTAGCGGTCGATCCGCAGCCAACCCATCCAGCGCCCCAGCGCGACCTCCTCGCGGCCGACCACCGGGATGTTGTTCTCTGCCTGACAGGCGGTGACGCAGGCGTTGCAGCCGGTGCAGGCGTCGAGGTCGATCGCCATGCCCCATTGCGCCGCGACCCAGCGATCCTGGCTCTCCGGGGCTGCATAGAACGAAGCCGGACTCGGTGCACCCTTCGGGTCGCCCACCGGCGCGGCGCCGAGCGCCTGCACGCGGACGAGATCCTGGCCATCCATCGTGCCGAGGTGCTGGGTGGTGACCGGCATGCTGCGCCGCCCGGTCCTCGACAGCCGCGCCCCCGCGAGCCGCCAGGGCGTACCCACCGGCCGGAGGGGCCCGGCATCGTAGCCGAGGCCGCGCGACAGGTGGTCCGGCACGTCCCGGCCGTAGCCCAGGGTGAGGGTCACCGTGTCGTCGGCCTGGCCCGGCAGGATCCAGGCCGGGCCCTCGACCGCGCGGCCCGCCGCCTCGATCCGCAGGACGTCGCCGGTGGCGAGGCCCTCGCGCTCGGCGAGCCGGGGGCTCACCGCGATCACGTTCTCCCAGACCACCTTGGTCAGGGGCTTCGGCAGTTCCTGAAGCCAGGCGAGGTCGGCATGGGCGCCGTCCCAGAGCGTGGGATCGGGGCGGAACAGCACCTCGATCCCGCCGGCGGGCGGGGCAGGCGCGGGGGCAGGGGCGGCGTCCTGCGTCAGCGCCACGGTCTCTGCCGGCCGCGCGCTGTCCGCCCAGAAGCCCCGGCGCAGGGCCTCCGAGAAGCGGGCCTCAAAGGCGGCCTCGTCTTCCCCATCGCTGCGCCAGCGCGCCTTGACGAGGGCCAGCGCGTCCTCGGCATCGTCGCCGCCCGACAGGAAGGCCAGCATCTGCGGCAGCGTCCGGCCGTTGTAGAGCGGCGCGATGGTCGGCTGGATCAGCCCCACGGTCCCGTCGAGGGAACGGACGTCACCCCAGGATTCGAGCGGATGCGCGATCGGCAGGTGCCAGTCGGCGTGGGCACCGGTCTCGTCGTAGTATAGCCCGGCATGGATCTTGAGCGGCACCCGCTCCATCCGGGCCGCGAAGTCGAGGGCGCCCGGCGCGTCGTAGACCGGGTTTGCGGCGAGCACGATCAACGCCTTGACCGCGCCGCGCTCCATCGCCTCGGACAGCTCCGCCAGCGTGCCGGCCCCCTGTTCCGCGGCGGGCTCAAGGTGCTGCAGGGTCGCGCCGGTATTGCCGAGCGCGCCGTTCAGGCGGTGGACGAGGTCGTGCAGGTCCGGGCCCGCCGTCAGGCCCGCCGTGACGATCCCGGCGCCCCGGGCCTCCGCGAGGGCCTTGCCGGCCTCCCGCGCCCAGCGGGCGACGGGATCGTCGCCCCCCGGCGCGGCACCGCCACCGGCCATGCCGAGGAGGTCCCGGGCGAGGTCCTCGAGGCGTCCGGCCGGCACCACGACGCCGTGATCGGCCTTGGCGCTGGTGAGCGTCGGCGTCGGGGCGGCGGCGTGGAGCGTCAGGAGGCGCCCATCCGCGTAGGCGGCCCGCCGCGCATCGATCCAGCGCCGGGACAGGCCGACTTGGCCCGGGCCGAGGTCGAGGAAGTCCCCGTCGAGCGCCACGATGGTGCGCGCCCGGTCGAACGCCGGGATCGTCTCCAGCGGCCGGCCAAAGGCCCGGCGGGCGCCCTCGTAGAGCCCGTCGCGCGCCGCGCCGGCGCCGACATGCCAGCGCAAAGCCGGGTAGGCGGCCCGCAGCCGCGCGATCTGCGCCGCCAGCGTGGGCGAGGTCACCGGGCCGGTGAGCAGGGCGAGGCCCTCGCCCCGGTTCTCGCGCCACGCCGGCAACTGCGCCTGCAGATCCGATCGGAAGGCCGCCCAGGAACTCGGCCGGCCAAGATGCTGCACCGCCTGCGACCGGAACGGATCGTAGAGGCCGAGCACCGAGGCCTGGGCCATCACATCCGTGCCGCCGCGGCTCCAGGGATGGTCGGGATTGCCCTCGATCTTGAGCGGCCGTCCGTTGCGGGTGGTGACCAGCACGCCGTTGCCGAACCCGTCGAAGACGGACGAGGACGCGTAGGCGAGGTCCGTCCCCGGCACGATCCGCTCGGGCTGGTTGACGTAGGGCACCTCGTAGTCGCGGCCGCTGCCCGCGCCGCAGGCCGTGAGTCCGCCGAGCGCGAACGAGGCCGCCATCAGCTTCAGGAAGCCGCGCCGCTCGGGCGCCGCGGCGAGCCGGGAGGCCGAGGGGAACTCGGCGGCGAGATAGGCGCGAAACTCCGGGCTGTCGGCCACGGCGTCGAGGCTGCGCCAGAAGCGCGGGCCGTCGCCGCGGCTGAGTTTTTCACGAAGGGTCGCGAGGTCGGGGGCGCCGGTCATCGGTGGCAGATCCCGCACTCGGTGAGCCGCGCGCCGCCGCGGATATGGTTCTGCGCGACGAGTTTCGGCCCCAGCGTCGCCTGATCGGCCGGCGGTTTCCAGGTCATGTTCCAGACCTGATCGGGGGTGCGCACGTACTTCTCCGGCGCCCGGTGACAGTCCAGGCAGAACTTCATCTCGAAGGCGTTGGCCCGGTAGGTCATCTGCATCGACGTGACGTCGCCGTGGCAGGTCGAGCAGCCGATCCCCTTCGTCACGTGCACGGAGTGGTTGTAGTAGACGTATTGCGGCAGCTTGTTCAGCCGCGTCCATTCCAGCGGCTTGTCCTGCGCGTAGCTGTCGCGCACCGGCTTGAGCATGTCCGAGCCGGTCCAGATCTGCGAGTGGCAGGTCATGCAGGTGTGGGTCGGCGGGATGCCGGCGGTGGCCTCCTTCTCGACCGTGGTGTGGCAGTAGCGGCAATCGATGCCGAGCTCGCCGGAATGGTGCTTGTGGCTGAACGGCACCGGCTGGGCCGGCGCCACGCCGACGCCCGTGACGTAGTTCGAGCGCACGATCCCGGCGGCCAGCACCGGCAGCCCGACCAGGCAGGCGACGCCGGTCATCAGCGCGAGCCGGTAGATCGCGTCGGCGCCGGGGGTGAACAGCTGCGCCATCAGCCCTGCCCGCGCCGGAAGGCGGCCGGGATGTCGTGCGCGCTCCGGTCAAGCTCTCGCCGCAAGCCTTGCCCCACCTTCAGATCCCGATCGCGACCGGGCCGCGCACCGCACCACACATCTAACCTAGAGCGCTTCCAGACCGGGGCTAGAACTTGGGTTATACCAATCGGCGTTGATCATAACCGGTAGGCCCACGGGCGCAGGCCAAGGGACATGATCTTCCAGGGCTGGTCGATGAGGCGATTCCAGGCGTCGCAGCACCGGTCGACGATGTCGTCGTAGGAGGCGAAGATCCGGTC
>NZ_JAKSYD010000245.1 GCF_022829605.1 Methylobacterium sp. E-065
GGGGTGGTGCGGTAGGGGCCGAGGCGCATCTCCCGCCCTTCCACCTCTGGGGCTTGCAGACTGAACGCCAGGGTTGAGGGCGAGAAACCCCTCGCCCCGCTTGCGGGGAGAGGGCCGCGTCTCCCCCTCGTCGGGGAGCGCGGCGAGGCGGCAGCCGAAGGTGAGGGGGCTCGAAAGTATAAGTCTCTTCCGGAATCGCCCCCTCACCGCCGCTGCGGCTTCGCCTCCGCTTCCCGCACGGACGACGAGGTCCGTTCGGGCCTCTCCCCGCAAGCGGGGCGAGGGGAACCCGCGCTCAAGTTTGAGAGGTGTAAACGCCCCCCAGCCGCGCCCGCCCGTCGTCCAGCACCCGGTTCACAGCGGCGTCCCAGGCAATCCGTGGCCGCCAGCCCGTCATGGCGCGCAAAAGCCCGGCATCGCCGGCCGCAACGGGGATCTCGGTCGGGCGCACCCGCTCGGGGGCGATCCGGATCTCGAACGGCACCCGCGCCCGAGCGCGCAGATCCTCGAGCACGCTGGCGATCGTGCGCGGCACACCGGAGCTGATGTTGAACACGCTGCCGT
>NZ_JAKSYD010000247.1 GCF_022829605.1 Methylobacterium sp. E-065
GCGGCAGCGTGCCCCTCGCGCGCGGTACTGAGATCGGCCCCCATTACTTATCGTCCCAGCCGTCGCCGCCCTGCCTCGGCGGCTTGGGGCCCTGGTCGACAATCTGGCGCAGGATCAGCCCGGCCTCGGTGTAGTCGCCGCCGTAATAGACGCCATCGACATTGGCCGACTTCAGCTTGGACACGAGCGCCGCATAATCCGTCTCGGCCGGGTTGATGCCCTCGTACATCACGTCCTTGCCGCCCTTGGCCTTGAGCACCTTCAGGGTCTCATCGGCAAGACCCTTGCCGTAGGGGGTCTTGTCGTGGACGAAGGCGATCTTCTTGCCCTTGAAGTGCTTGGCCAGGTAGACGCCGGCATCATCCAGGTCACCCCCGCCTCCACGAACGTGAAGTTCACCGAGCGCGGCATGTGGAACACCTTCCGCACCTGCGGTCGTGACGACCAGCAGGGCGCGGTGGCCGGCGCCTACCT
>NZ_JAKSYD010000277.1 GCF_022829605.1 Methylobacterium sp. E-065
AATGGCCAACGGCCTGCTGGTGGCGGTGCTGGTGCGCCTCGCCGAGCCGGAGCACGACAAGGTCGGAAGCTGGTTCTTCGAGGTTGGCTTCGGCCGGCTGCAGGGGAAAAAGGCTCCGACCTTCCCGAGCCTGGAAGAAGCTACGCGCTGGCTGCGACGGCATCTGAAGTCGGTGTGAGCGATCTCGCTGGCGACCAGATAGGACATGCTGCCCTCAGAAGCCGAAAGGGACGCCACGGGCCAGACAACGGGGGTAGATCATGAGCCAACCCGAACAAGGTAGCCCTGAGGCGGTGTACGTGTTGGCCATGGTCGGCGAGATGATGCGGCGCGTTCTTGAGGATGTCCTCGTCGATCTCGC
>NZ_JAKSYD010000278.1 GCF_022829605.1 Methylobacterium sp. E-065
CATGGATAAGGAGCGTCGACTGCGGCAAGTAGTGGACGCTGAACCGAAGAAGGGCTGTCGAGGGGGCGCGGTAGACCTCGGCCGAAGCGATCACGTGGGAATTCGCGCGGCCGGTAGCACGGGGCGAGCTATGCGGTGAGGGTCTACGGTCTGGCGAAATAACGAAAGCGAGCGCCAAAGGCGAAAGTCGTTGGCTTGCGAGCGACGTCTCAGATCGAAATTCTTGGGCATTCTGCATCAGCAGAGCGCATCGGCGCTTCGATATGTTCGCCCCGCCACGACTCTAAATATCTCGACCTTG
>NZ_JAKSYD010000279.1 GCF_022829605.1 Methylobacterium sp. E-065
CGCCCTGCGGGCGCTCCAGGCCGACGCGAGGGCGGTCGCGGCCGCGGATGCCGCGGTGAGCGCGACGAACCAGAGCCTCGGGCTGATCCGCAAGCAGTACACGGCAGGCCCCGTCACCTCCTCGCAGGTTCTGATCGCCCAGCACGGCTATCCCTCGGCGCTGGTCACCTCGGCCGGTGCGCGGGCGACGCAATACGCCGACACGGCGGCTTTGTTCGTGGCGCTCGGCGGCGGCTGGTGGAACCGCGTGGATGTCGCGCAGCCACCACCCGAGACGGATCCGCTCAAGATCCTCTGACGCATAAACGGATCAGCCGCCCGCTACCTGCCGGTCGGCGCCAAGGCCGGCATGAACGTGCCTTTGACCATCGTCGAAGACTTGCCGCCGGACACGAAGGTCGAGATCCACCTGTCCGCCCCCGAGGGAGCAA
>NZ_JAKSYD010000011.1 GCF_022829605.1 Methylobacterium sp. E-065
CGTCCGGTAGTCCGGCACGGCTTCTCAACTGTGCGAAAAGATGTCCACCTCGGGCCAGCCTTCGAGGTCGAGGCGCGCGCGGGTCGGCAAGAAGGCGAAGCAGGCGGCGGCGAGATCGGTGCGGCCTTCGCGGGCGAGCAGCGCGTCGAGCCGATCGCGGGCGGCGTGGAGAGGGAGCACGTCGGACGCCGCGTAATCGAGCTGCGCCGCCACGCAGGACTCGGTCTCGCAGGTCCGGTTCCGCGTCCAGCGCGACTTCTAGTTTCCCAGATCGGGATCGGTTGTTCCCAAAGCTTCCTGATCTCGATGTCCCCGTGCAAAGGGACCCAACTAGCCCGGCCAAGAGGCCGGGCTTTTTCGCATCCAATGGGGTGTACCTGAAACGGAGCTACTTTCCACCGCCGCTGCCGGTCGAACCGACGCGGGACGGCTGGCCCTCATTGCCAGCAGCTGCGGAGTCGGTCGCGATACCGTCAGCGGCACGTCCGGTCGGCGAATACGTTGCTGCCGGCGCATCGCCGGTTGAGCCAGGCTGCCGCGTCACGACGCCGGGGGCGCCGGGTGGTACTATGACCGTGGTACCCGTAGGCGTCTCGATGACGGCCTGCGCGAAGACGGGCGAAATGAAAGCCGTAGAGATGACGGCAGCGAGGGCAAGCTTGTTCATGCTGGACTCCTGACGGAACATGTGCGGCAGGAAACTCCTGAAGCTTGCGGCAATTCACGTTGCGCGCGATCGATCCAGCAATGCTTTACGTCGACGTTATCTATGTGCGCCCCCGCACTCAAGTTACATTCGGAAACACGGGATTGGCGCTGCTATCTTTTCGTTATAGGTGCGAAGCGTGAGGTTCTTATGAGGCCGGGCGAGCCGTGATACCATGGCCGCCCGACTGTTGGATCAGTTCAGTTCGTTTTCGCGCCAAGTTCGCCAAGGTGACGCTGTACGATGCGGTGGGTCTCAGCGGCGAAAGCCTTGAGGTCTGGGTTGGTCCCAGCCTTGGACTCCTTAGCGAAGGCGGCCCCGTCTGCGTCGTGAATGGCCTTCATGTCCTTGACATAGGCAGAGTCGAAGGCCGCGCCCGACAGGCCTTTCATCCGGTCGAGCCGCCCCTGGAACTCGGTGTTGAGCGTGTCGGGGAAGGGGAGGCCGGCGCCGGTGGCGATCGACTTCAATTTGTCGCCCACGAGGCTATGGTCATGCGCTTCGGTGTTGCCCTGGTCCTTGATGTCCTGACGCGCACCCTTGCCCTCAGCGAGCTTTCCAAGTTCGACCTCATACATCCCGCCCTGCGAGACCTTGGCGACGAAAGCCTTATCCTCATCGGAGACGGCCGCGGCTTGAGCGGCCACGAGCCCAGTCAACGACAGGGTTGCAGCAAGGAAGAGGCGAGCGGTCGGTCGGCTGTAGGGCATCGGATGAAACTCCTGTCGCTCGACGCAAACTCACCTGCCATCTGTATGATGCATCACGGTTTGCTGAGCTTGCGCGAGCGGCCAAAGGTGCATTGACGTTGCCTCAGCGATCGAGATGCACCCGCAGGCGAAGAAGCTGCTGGCCGAGGAGGCCACCACGCTGGGCCTGCGCTGCACGATGGTGAAGACCGCCATCGTCATGGGCTTCCCGGTTTGAGGATGAGCGACGATCCCGAAGCCACACACGAGCGTGCCACTGTCCAGCACCTAATGCACCGCCTCGACGGGTTCGCACGTGGGGTTGGCCTGGACGAAGCGGCCGCGCGGGGGATCGTCGAGAAGGTTGCCGCCGAAATGCGGACGCTGACGGAGGAGGAGGGCTTGATCGAGGCCCGCACGCGCATGATCGAGGCGTCGGCGTAGCACTAAGGCCGCCCAGTTTCGGGAGTGAAGCTATCTACGCTCCATTGGACTTCCTGACTGATCAGGCGCACGGTGTTGGGATCACCGGCCGGTTTCCGAACCCGTGGGCTCTGGTGGCGGAGAGTAACGTGTGCTCCCGCCTGCATTGCGCGA
>NZ_JAKSYD010000039.1 GCF_022829605.1 Methylobacterium sp. E-065
GGGCGGGGGCTCCGATGGGCGCGGCGAGGCCGGTCACCTCGGCGATGGGGGTGCCGGTGCTCATCGGGGGCTCGCGCAGGTGGCAGCGACGACACTGACACGCGCTCTCCCTCCCCCCTCTGCGGGGGAGGGGGGCCGCCGAGCGGAGACATGAGAGTGATGCGAGGCTGCGGCACAGAGTTAAGTGCTACGGGAACGTGGCGGCGGAGTCGGAAGGCGCGATCCACGCGGCGGAGCCCCACAGACGCAGGCGCTACCACGTCCCGAAGTCGCGGCTGACGTGACCCGGAAGCTGAGTCGGGGATGTGGGGTATGTGTGAGCGCGACGCCTCTCCAGCCCCTTCTGCGGCGGAGGGTGGGGCGTGGGTCAGCAGGCGGCGGCAGAGTGCAGCGCGGTGTCCGAATGCGGCGCAACCTTCTCGTAGCACTGGACCTCGTACCGCACGGGCGCTCCCCTCGCCCGACTGGCTGCGGCGGCCACCCTCCCCCGCAGAGGGGGGAGGGAGAGCGCGTGTCAGTGTCGTCGCTGCCACCTGCGCGAGCCCCCGATGAGCACCGGCACCCCCATCGCCGAGGTGACCGGCCTCGCCGCGCCCATCGGAGCCCCCGCCCTCATCCAGGAACCCGGGACCCTCACGGCGTTCTGGCGCCGCCTGCGCGCCCGCCGGAGCGCTGTCGCGGGGCTCGTCATCGTCGGCCTGCTGATCCTGATGGCGGTCTTCGCCCCCGGGATCGCCCCCTACGACCCAACCGCTACCGACTGGGCCAACGTCCGCGGGCACCCAAGCTTTGCGCACCCGTTCGGCGGCGACGAGGTCGGACGCGACGTGCTTTCGCGGATCATCTTCGGCGCCCGCGCCTCGCTGGGCGCCGGCCTCGTCTCGGTGGCGCTGGCCGTATCCCTCGGCCTGCCGCTCGGATTGCTCGCCGGCTACGCGGGCGGCTGGATCGACGGCGTGATCTCACGGCTCACCGACGCGCTCCTGGCGATCCCGTTCCTGATCCTGGCGATCGCACTGGCCGCTTTCCTCGGCCCGAGCCTCGTCAACGCGATGATCGCGATCGGCCTCTCGGCGACCTCGACCTTCATCCGGCTGACCCGGGCGCAGGTGCGCGCCGTGGCGGCCGAGGAGTTCGTCGAGGCGGCGCGCGCCATGGGCAACCCGCCCTGGCGGATCGCCCGGGTCCACATCCTGCCCAACATCGTCCCGGCGATCCTCGTCCAGGCGACGCTCACCATCGCGGCCGCGATCATCGCGGAAGCGAGCCTGTCGTTCCTCGGCCTAGGCCAGCAGCCGCCCGAGCCGTCCTGGGGCGCGATGCTCAACACCGCCAAGAACTTCATGGACCAAGCGCCCTGGATGGCGATCTGGCCCGGCCTGTCCATCTTCCTGGCCGTGCTCGCCTTCAACCTGTTCGGCGACGGCCTGCGGGACGCCCTCGACCCGAGGCAGCGGACATGACCAAGCCCCTCCTGGATGTCCGCGACCTCGCGGTCGCCTTCGACACCGATGGCGGCGCGGTCCACGCGGTCAACGGCGTGTCCTACACCCTACACGAGGGCGAGACGCTGGGGATCGTCGGCGAGTCCGGCTCCGGCAAGAGCGTGCATGTGCTGGCCATGCTCGGCCTGATCCCGCGCCCGCCGGGCCGCATCACCGGCGGGCAGGTGCTGTTCGAGGGCCGGGACCTGCTCGCCCTGAAGGAGCGCGAACTCCGGAAGATCCGCGGCGGCGCGATCGGCTTCGTGTTCCAGGATCCGATGAGTTCGCTGAACCCGGGCATGACCGTCTCGGCGCAGATCGTCGAGCCCCTGCGGATCCATCTCGGCCTCGACGCCCGCGCGGCCCGCGCCCGGGCCAAGGAGCTGCTCGACCTCGTGCGCATCCCGAACGCGGCGGCGCGCCTCGACCAGTACCCGCACGAATTCTCGGGCGGCCAACGCCAGCGGGTGATGATCGCCATCGGCCTCAGCTGCCGGCCGAAGCTGCTGATCGCCGACGAGGCGACCACCGCGCTGGACGTCACCGTCCAGGCCGAGATCGTCGCGCTGGTGCAGGAATTGAAGCGCGAACTCGGCATGGCGATCATCTGGA
Source organism: Methylobacterium sp. E-065 (assembly GCF_022829605.1). GTDB lineage: Bacteria > Pseudomonadota > Alphaproteobacteria > Rhizobiales > Beijerinckiaceae > Methylobacterium. The sequence goes on from NZ_JAKSYD010000039.1 coordinate 2,097, forward strand.
TCACCCACGATCTCGGCGTGGTAGCGGGCATCAGCGACACCGTGCAGGTGATGTATGCCGGTCGGATCCTCGAGCGCGGCCCGGTGGACGACATTTTCGCCGATCCCCGCAACGCCTACACGCTGGGGCTGCTGCGCTCTCTGCCGGACCTGAGCGCCGGCCGCGCCGGGCGCCGCCGCCTCCACCAGATCGAGGGCGCGCCGCCGGACATGCGCCACCCGCCGCCGGGTGATCCGTTCGCGCCGCGCAACGCCTTCGCGACCCCGCGCTGCCGGGCGGAGATGCCGCCCCTGGCTCAGGCGCCAGGCGCCGCCCCCGGCCACCTCGTCGCCGCTTGGTACGATTTGCCGAACCTGCTGGCGCAGGAGGCCACGCGATGAGCGGGCAGAATTATCCGATCGTCTCGGTGCGCGACCTGTCCAAGCACTATCCCCTGCGCTCGTGGTGGGGTGGCAAGGAATCCGTGTTTCGTGCCGTCGAGGGCGTGAGCTTCGACATCCGCCCCGGAGAGACCCTGGGCCTCGTCGGCGAATCCGGCTCCGGCAAGTCGACCATCGGCCGGGCCGTGACGATGCTCAACCCGCCGACCTCGGGCACCATCGCGTTCGAGGGCACCGACCTCGCCAAGCTCTCAGCGAGCGCCATGCGCAAGATGCGCGCCCGGATCCAGACGGTGTTTCAAGACCCCTACGCGGCCCTCAACCCACGGATGAGCGCCGGGGACTACGTCGCGGAGGCGTTCAAGCTGCATCGGCGCGACATGCGAGGCCCCGAGCGGCGGGAAGCGGTGGCGGCCCTGTTCCAACGGGTCGGGCTCGATCCCCGCTTCATGGGCCGCTACCCGCACCAATTCTCGGGCGGCCAGCGCCAGCGGATCTGCATCGCCCGCGCGATCGCCCTCAAACCCAGCTTCATCGTCGCCGACGAGCCGATCGCAGCGCTCGACGTCTCGATCCAGGCGCAGGTGGTGAACCTGCTGCAGGATCTACAGGACGAGATGGGCCTGTCCTACCTGTTCATCTCCCACGACCTGCGGATGGTACGCTACCTCTGCCACCGGGTGGCGGTGCTCTGGCGCGGGCGGATCGTCGAGCTGGCCGAGGCCGACGCGCTCTACGCGGATCCGCGCCATCCCTACACGCGCCGCCTGCTCGCCGCAGTTCCGGTGCCGCACCCGGCCGAGGAGCGCGCCCGCCTCGCCGCGCGAGACCTCGGGGGCCACGACCAGCCGCCGGATGGACCGCTCACCGAGGTGGCACCGGGGCACTGGGTGGCGCTACCGGGCGCCGGGTAACTATGGCTCACGCGTCTCTCCTCCCCCTTGCGGGGAGGAGCCGGAGGTGGGGGTGGTGCAGAAGGAACCGCACTGCTCGATCCTGAACCACCCCCACCCCTAACCCCTCCCCGCAAGGGGGAGGGGAAACGTTGGACGACTCGGAAACGACAGGACATCCCGTGAGAGACTTCTCCGCCCCCGGCCGCTCCCCGGTCTACGCCGCCAACGCCGCCGTCGCGACCTCGCACCCGCTCTCGACGCTCGCCGCCATCGAGGTGCTGCGCGCGGGCGGCAACGCCGTCGATGCCGGCATCGCGGCGGTCGCCGTGCAATGCGTGGTCGATCCGCTGATGACCGGCATCGGCGGCGACTGTTTTGCGCTGTATGCCCCCGCGGGCGCCACGAAGCCGATTGCCCTCGACGGCTCGGGCCGGGCGCCCGCCGCCGCGACGCCCGACTGGTACGCCGAGCACGGCGTCACGATCACGCCGACCTCGCCGCACGCCGTGACGGTACCGGGCGCCGTCGCGGCCTGGGATCTTCTGGTGCGCGAGCACGGCACCCGCTCCCTCGGCGAGTTGCTCCAGCCGGCGATCCGCTACGCCGAGGACGGGTTCGTCATCCAGCAACGGGTCGGCTGGGACTGGCACCGGGGCGCCGAGCGCGTGGCGACCGATCCGCACGCTGCCGCGACCTACCTGCCCGGCGGACAGGTGCCGGCGATCGGCAGCGTCCTGCGCCTGCCGAAGCTCGCAGCCACGCTCCGTCGCATCGCTGGGGACGGCGCGCGCGCCTTCTATACCGGGCCCGTGGCCGAGGACATGGTGAGCCGGCTTGACGCCCTCGGCGGCCTGCACACCCTGGACGACTTCGCCGCCGCCCGGCCCGACGTGGTGGTGCCGGTCTCGACCCGCTACCGTGGCTACGACGTCTACGAGTGTCCGCCCGCCGGCCAGGGCTTGGCCGCGCTGATGATGCTCAACGTGCTGTCCCACTATGATGTCGGCGCGCTGTCGGAGCTCGACCGGCTGCATCTGTTCGCCGAGGTATGCAAGCAGGGCTACCATCATCGCGACGTGCTGTTCGGAGACGCCGCCCTCGCCAACGTGCCGGTCGAGCACCTGCTCTCCGACGCCTGGAAGGCCGCCGCCCACGGGGCGATCGACATGGGCCGGGCCCAAGAGCCCAAGATCTATCCCGAGATCGCCCGCGAGATGGCCGAGGGCCGCGCCCACAAGGACACGGTCTATCTCTGCATCGTCGACCGGGACGGCAACGCGCTGTCGCTGATCAACTCGATCTTCCAGGGGTTCGGATCCGGGATCCTGGCACCCGAGAGCGGCGTGCTGCTGCACAACCGCGGCCTGTCGTTCCGCACCGAGGGCGGCCACCCGAACAGCGTCGGGCCGGGCAAGCGGCCGATGCACACGATCATCCCCGGCATGCTGATGAAGGACGGGCAGGCGGTCGCGCCGTTCGGCGTCATGGGTGGCCATTACCAGGCCATGGGCCATGTCGAGCTGCTCTCCGGCCTCCTCGATCGCGGCCTCGACGTGCAGAAGGCCCTCGATGCGCCCCGCAGCTTCGCCTATGGCGGGACCTTGGAGATTGAGGGCGGGATCTCCGACGCCGTGATGGCGGGGCTGAAGCAGCGCGGCCATCCGGCGATCCGGGCGCCGCTGCCGCTCGGCGGCGGTCAGGTCATCTGGATCGACCGCAAGGCCGGCACGCTGGCGGCGGGATCGGACCCGCGCAAGGACGGGGCGGCGCTGGGGTATTGAAGGCGGTTCGTGGGCGCCGCCTCAAGCGCGACGTCCTCTCTCCCCCGCGGAGGGGGGAGGGAGATCCTGCGGAGCTGTCCGCGCCCTGATCAATCGATATCCTCGACCGCCTCCATACCGCCAAAGACCCGCTGGGCGAGCGAGGCTTCCATGAACGGGTCGATGTCGCCGTCGAGCACCTCGTCCGGATCCGTGGACTGCGTGCCCGTGCGCAGATCCTTCACCAGCTGATACGGCTGCAGCACGTAGGACCGGATCTGGTGGCCCCAGCCGATATCGGTCTTGGAGGCGGCCTCGGCATTGGCCTTCTCCTCGCGCTTCTTCAGCTCGGCCTCGTACATCCGGGCGCGCAGCATGTTCCAGGCGGTCGCCCGGTTCTTGTGCTGCGAGCGCTCCTGCTGGCACGCCACCACGATCCCGGTGGGATTGTGGGTGATGCGCACCGCCGAGTCGGTGGTGTTGACGTGCTGGCCGCCGGCGCCGGACGACCGGTAGGTGTCGATCCGGCAGTCGGATTCCTTGATCTCGATTTCGATCCGGTCGTCGATCACCGGGTAGACCCAGACGCTGGCGAAGCTCGTGTGCCGCCGGGCGCTGGAATCGTAGGGCGAGATCCGCACCAGTCGGTGCACGCCGGACTCGGTCTTGAGCCAGCCATAGGCGTTGTGGCCCTTGATCAGGAGCGTGGCGCCCTTGATCCCGGCCTCTTCGCCGTCGGTCATCTCGACGATTTCGACCTTGTACTTCCGGCGCTCGGCCCAGCGGGCGTACATGCGCTGGAGCATGTTGGCCCAGTCCTGGCTCTCGGTGCCGCCGGCCCCGGCATGCACTTCGAGATAGGTGTCGAAGCCGTCGGCCTCGCCGGACAGCAGGGTCTCGACCTGCCGGCTCGCGGCCTCCTTCTCGACGGCCAGGATCGCAGCCTCGCCCTCGCGGATCGAGGATTCGTCACCCTCCATCTCGCCGAGTTCGATCAGCGTGGCGCCGTCCTCGAGATCGCGCTCGAGCTTCTTGATCGCCGTGACTGCCTCGTCGAGCTGCTGGCGCTCGCGCATGACGTTCTGGGCGGCCTCGGCATCGTTCCAGAGGTCGGGGTTCTCGGAAGCTGCGTTCAGCTCCGCGAGGCGTTTATCGACTGTATCCCAGTCAAAGATGCCTCCTCAGCAGCCCTATAGACTGCTTGGCGGCATCCGAGGCTTGCTCGATCTCGGCGCGCATCTGGTTCTTCGGAAAACGTGTGAGGCTGGTCGGGCCGGGGTGATACCCGCCGGGGGCCGGACTGTAAACGCCACAGCGCCGCCGTATGAGCGCTCCGTGCGGCGGCCGACCGCAGGGAGGGGAGCGACCCCACCGGCCCCGGACGCGTTGGTATCGACACCTGACGGGGCAAACGAAGGACCGGATCGATGGCAGAGGCCGACCACGCCGAGACCTGGAAGGACTTCAACGAAGCGGTCAACATGACGCCTGCGGCGCTGAAGAAACACCTCGACAGCGAGGCCAGCCAGGAGGTCGGCCAGAAGAAGGACGGCGATGAATCGACCGGCCACGAGATGGGCCGGCGCATCCTGGCGATCAAGGACACGAAAAAGGCCGACCTGACCGACGACGACTACGCCGCCATGCGCAAGGTCGTGGGCTACGTCCACCGCCATCTCAAGCAGGGTGGCGCGGCCCGGAAGGACCCCGACTCGCCCTGGCGGCTCTCGCTGATGAACTGGGGCCACGATCCGCACAAGGATTGAGAGCCCGTTCGACCTGAGCGCACGGTCGTCCGATGCATCAAAGGCCGAGTTCCGGTTTCGAAAGGTCGAGACCTTTCGCGGGTCCAGGGCGGAGCCTTGGAAAGGACTTCAGGGCTCTGCCCTGAAAACCCGCCCAAGGGCTCGCCCTTGGGAAACCCGGATAACCGGCTCAGTAGCGCGGGGGGACGACGTAGGACGGGGCGATCACGTATTCCTTCGGCCGCTTGCGCGCCCCGAACCGGCCCTCGGTGATCTGGTCGTTGTAGTAGTCGAACCCGGTGTAGCCGAAGCCGCCGCCGTTCATCACCTCGGCCACGGGGATCGCGGGCTGGGCGAGATCGGGGCGGCCCGGCGGCACGACCACCGTGCAGCAGCCCTCGGTGTCCAAGACCGTCGGTCCGTTCGGCGCCGTGAACACGTAGGATGGCCCGCGATACGACCCTGGCGCGTAGGCGGCGTCGGAGGCCGAGGCGCCCTGCCCCGCCACGAGAGCGAGGAGTCCGGCGGCGATCAGGGTCTTGGTGCTCACGCGATGCTCCGTCACAGGCCGGCTGGGCCGGCAACTCCCGAACAGTCTAGCTGATCGCGGCCGAATTGTCCCGCTCTTCCGGCCCGACCGGTTAGCGAATGGTCGGGCGGATCAGCCCCGGGCGCGCAGGACCACTTGCGGGCTCGCCGGAACCGGCTTGCAATCCGAGATGAAGGCGTTGAGCGGCAACGGCTTCGAATCACAGGCGTAGACATCCGTCGGGCCCGGCGCCGGGATCGGGTCGCGGGCGATGATCGGGTTCGGCGCACAGGCCGAGGCCGCGGCGGCGAGCAGCAGGGCGGCGATCAGGTTCAGGCGGCGCATGCTTCTCTCGGGACGCGGGGGGACCCCTCCCCTGACCCTGGCCATCGCAATCCGCCCTGACAAGCGCCGGAGCGGGACAGCAGCACCTTTGGCGGAGCCTGTCGCGCCGCGGCAACAATCAGGGCGGGCGCACCCGGAGAACGGAATGCGGGCATCAAGCCGCGTCTGCGTTCCGTTTCATGAGGCAGGGGCCATGGCAGGGTCGGGTTCGACAACACAGTTTCACGACATCGAAGAACAGATTAAAACGAGACTCGCTTCGATAGGCGAGATGGAAATAGATTCCATGATCTTTTGGTGGGATCTCTAAGAATAAAATGGCATAAATCAGGACTAAAATCAGCGCTTTGCGCTTTCTTAACCATCCAGATCTAGGATCTGCTCGTGTCCTGATGCAAACCAGCCTGGAACAAAAGCCATGAGATCGTCCCTCGCATCGTTGATGGCTGATGGGCTCAAGTCTTCGGCCGTCGGCCGTGCCAAAAGCGTTCCCCCCACAGGCTTCGAGGGTGAGATCGCGGTTGCGGCCCAGGTTTTTGCGGATGGCTTGGCCGTGATGTGGGCGGCCCGGCGTGATGCGGCGACGGCGCGGCCTTCGGACCCGGCGAGCAGGCGCGCCCTGCTCGACTCGATCACGAACCGGGCCGGCATCCTAACCGCGCGGACGACCGCATCGGCGGCGCAGCCCGGCACGGCCGGCGGCTTCGCACAGGCCGGGGCGTCGATTCACGACCTCGCCCGCAGGGTCCGGTCGGCCCAGACGCTGGCGCCGCACCCTGCGAACAGGCGTACGGCGGAACTTCGGGCCTCCGGCAGCGCGGCTTAGGTCACCGCCGGACCCGAGCGTCGCACCGCGGAGGGCGTGACGCCGGCCGGTTCGCGTCGGGTCGGCCTTATCCGGCCCGCACCATCGGCACGACGTTGTGCAGGGTCTTGTCGGTGCCGTCGAAGAACCGACGCACGTTGCGGGCGGCCTGGCGGATGCGCTGCTCGTTCTCGACAAGCGCGATGCGCACGTACTCGTCGCCGAATTCGCCGAAGCCGATGCCGGGTGCCACCGCCACATCGGATTTCTCCAGCAGCAGCTTCGAGAATTCGAGGCTGCCCATCTCCCGGTAGCGCTCGGGGATCGGCACCCAGGCGAACATCGAGGCCGCCGGCGAGGGAATCGTCCAGCCAGCCTTGCCGAAGGACTCCACCAGCGCGTCGCGGCGCTTCCGGTAGATGCTGCGCATCTCGTTGATGCAATCGTCCGGCCCGTTGAGGGCTGCGGTCGCGGCGACCTGGATCGGCGTGAAGGCGCCGTAATCGAGGTAGGACTTCACCCGGGTCAGCGCCGAGAGCAGGCGCTCGTTGCCGACCGCGAAGCCCATGCGCCAGCCGGCCATCGAGTAGGTCTTCGACAGCGAGGTGAACTCCACCGTGCAATCGATCGCGCCCGGCACCTGCAGGACGGAGGGCGGCGGATTGCCGTCGAAATAGACCTCCGCGTAGGCGAGGTCCGACAGCAGGATCAGCTCGTGCCGCTTCGCGAAGGCCACGAGGTCCGTGTAGAAATCGAGGTCCGCCACGTAGGCGGTGGGGTTTGACGGGTAGCACACCACCAGGGCGACCGGCTTCGGGATGGAGTGGCGCATGGCCCGCTCCAGCAGCGGGAACATCGCCGGGGTCGGCTCAGCCGGCACGGAGCGGATCACGCCGCCCGCCATCAGGAAGCCGAAGGCGTGGATCGGGTAGCTCGGGTTGGGCACCAGCACGACATCGCCCGGGGCGGTGATCGCCTGGGCCATGTTGGCGAAGCCTTCCTTGGAGCCGAGCGTCGCCACGACCTGCGTGTCGGGGTTCAGGGTCACGCCGAAGCGGCGCTGATAGTAGCCGGCCTGGGCCTTGCGGAGCCCGGCAATGCCCTTGGAGGCGGAATAGCGGTCGGTGCGCGGGCGCCCGGCGGTCTCGCACAGCTTGGCGATGACGTGCTTCGGAGCGTCGAGATCGGGGTTGCCCATGCCGAGATCGATGATGTCGGCGCCTTGCGCGCGGGCGGCGGCCTTGATCCGGTTGACCTGCTCGAAGACGTAAGGCGGCAATCGCTTGATGCGGTGAAAGTCGGTCATGGGCCTGTCCATCGGCGCGCCCCGGAGCTGGCGTCTCTCATTTGTGCCGGTCGCGCGAACCAAAGACTGTAGCAGACTTACGGGCCGCCGCCGACCCACAAAACCGTGGCTTTTACGGAGGCGGGGGCGCCGGCTTGATCGTGGCCGCCGCGCCCTGGCCGGCGCTCGCGGCGGCACGGCCGCGCGCCACGTTGCGACCGCGCGCGCTCTCCAGCTCGGCTTCCAATTCCTTCTGGCCGGTCGCGGATTTCGCCCGGATCGGGCGCTTCGGCGCGTCGACGCCGACAGGCATGTAGTCCGGCGCGGTCTTGCTGCGGGTTTCGGCCACGAAGTCCGGCGCCGCCACGACCCGTGGCCCGTAGCCCGCATCGGAGGCGAGCGAGCGCACGACGTCGCCCGAGCAGGCGGCCAGCGATCCGGCGAGGAGTGCGAAAAGCGCCGCCCGGATGAATGCCGGGTGCCGGCCGGGATCACCGAGGCACGATCCGGGGTTCAAAGAGGGTCGATCCATAGTCACATGTCCATGAGAAGACGCGCGGGCATGAGAAGATCGGCCGGATGTTTCGATCGCGTTCGTGAGCGCACTGGCGAAAACTCTGGCTCGCTCTTTATTTTGTCGGAAACGCGGCCCCTGCGCGGGTCGACGGATAAACCCACAGGGAGGCACGTTTGACCAGCCCTCAGGCGCCGGACCGGACCGCCCCTCCGAAACCGCCGACCAGCGGCGCGATGCCGGCTGGCGTCAGCCCGGCCTTGCCGGACTTCGAGGCGCTGTCGCGCAACGCCGGACAGTTCATGGAGGCGATGGGCCGCAATGTCGGCCGTCTGCTTCAACCCGACGCCCAGGCCGGCGCCCCCGGCGGGGACATGAACGAGGCCGCCAAGGTCCTCCAGCAGGTGGCCGAGGCTTGGCTCACCGACCCGAACAAGAGCGCCGAGGCCCAGGCCCGCCTGTCCCAGGCCTTCTTGAATCTCTGGGGCTCGACCTACCTGCGCCTTCAGGGCCAGCCGGCCGATCCCGTGGCGCTCCCCGAGCCGCGGGACGCGCGTTTCGCGCACGCCGATTGGTCCACCAACCCGTATTTCGACTTCCTCAAGCAGGCCTACCTGATCGGCACCCGCTGGGCCGAAGGGCTGGTCGAGGAGGCCGACGGGCTGGACGCGCATACGCGTCACAAGGCGCAGTTTTACCTGCGCCAGTTCACCAGCATGCTCTCGCCCTCGAACTTCCTGCCGACCAACCCGGAATTGATCCGCCACACCCTGCAGGAGAATGGCGCCAATCTCGTCCGCGGCCTGAAGATGTACGAGGAGGATCTTGAGGCCGGCGGCGGGCAATTGCGCGTGCGCCAGACCGATCCCAGCGGCTTCGAGGTCGGCAAGAACGTGGCGGTCACCCCCGGTGAGGTGGTGTTCCGCAACGACCTGATCGAGCTGATCCAGTACACCCCCACCACCGAGACCGTCCTGCGGCGCCCATTTTTGATGGTGCCGCCGTGGATCAACAAGTTCTACATCCTCGATCTCAATCCCCAGAAGAGCTTCTTCAAGTGGATGGTCGACCAGGGACTGACGGTGTTCTGCATCTCGTGGGTGAACCCGGATGCGCGCCACGCCGACAAGGACTTCGAATCCTACATGCGGGAGGGGATCGAGGCGGCGATCGACGCGATCGGGGTCGCCACCGGCGAGAGCGAGGTGACGGCTGCCGGCTATTGCGTCGGCGGCACGCTGCTCTCCGTGACGCTCGCCATGCAGGCGGCCACCGGCAACCGGCGGATCAAGAGCGCGACGCTGCTGACCACCCAGGTCGACTTCACGCATGCAGGTGACCTGAAGGTTTTTGCCGACGAGGACCAGATCCGCCAGATCGAGGCCCGCATGGAGCAGCAGGGCTACCTGGAGGGCGCCCAGATGGCGAACGCCTTCAACATGCTCCGGCCGAACGACCTGATCTGGCCCTACATCGTCAACAACTACATCAAGGGCAAGGCGCCCACGGCCTTCGATCTGCTGTACTGGAACTCCGACGCGACCCGGATGCCGGCGGCGAACCATTCATTCTACCTGCGCAACTGCTATCTGAACAACACGCTGGCGCAGGGCCGGATGGTGCTGGGCAACGTCCGGCTGGACCTCAAGAAGGTGCAGATCCCGATCTTCAACCTCGCCACGCGCGAGGACCACATCGCACCGGCGCTCTCGGTGTTCGAGGGCTCGAAGGTGTTCGGCGGCAAGGTCGATTTCGTGCTCGCGGGCTCCGGCCACATCGCGGGGGTGGTCAACCACCCGGCAAAGCCAAAATACGGCTACTGGACCGGCGGACCGGTGAAGGGGACGCTGGAATCCTGGATCGAAGCCGCGGTGGAAACCAAGGGCTCGTGGTGGCCCTACTGGTTCCAGTGGATCGAGGCCCAGGCCCCCGAGCGGGTCCCGGCCCGCAAGCCGGGCGGCGACGCGCTGCAATCGCTGGGGCCGGCCCCGGGGACTTATGTGCGGATGCGCGCCTGAGGCAACGGGTCTGGAAAGCAGATCAGGATCGGCCGGAGCCTCCTCTTGTCGTTCCGGGCGAGGCACTGGGACCCAGACCAGCGTAAGATCCGCAAGCGTTCCGTCGGATGGAATGGCAGCGCTGCGCTCGCAGGGACGAGCGCAGCGAAACCGCTGAGCGGGTGCCTCAGTACTTCCGCACCAGCGGCGCGGGGGCCGGCGCCGGCGGGGCGCCGAACACGTAGCGGAAGCCCACCGAGACGATGTCGGCGCTCGAATCGACCACGCCCGCGAAGGCGATGTTGCCGACATTGTAGTCGCGCCCGATGCCGGCCAGGATCCGCGACCGGTCGAGGAAGAAGTGCGAGTAGGCGGCGTTGAGGGTCAGCTTCTCGTTCCACCGATAGCTGGCACCGACCGAGACGTTGTAGCGGTCGCCATCGGGCAGGCGCACCGAGCGGTTGGAGAAGTCGATCGGCGAGGTCTCGTAGGCGAAGCCGGTGCGCAGGGTCAGATTCGGCGCGGCGTCGTACTCGGCACCGATCGAGTAGGTGTAGCCGTCCTTGTAGTTCAGCGGCAGCGAAGTGACCGGAAGGCCGAGCGACTTCGAGACGATGCCGATATTGCCGAGCCTCGACCAGTTGTCCCATTCGAAGCCGAGGTTGACCCGTGCCACCGGCGAGATCGCCTGGGTCAGGCCGACGCTCAGCTTATCGGGGGTGTTGAGCTTGGCGCGGACCTGACCGGCTGCTCGGGCCAGGGCGACCAGCGGCACGCCGATCGAGCCGTCGATATCGTGGTGCACCGAGGAGCGGTAGCCGATGCCCAGCACGGTCCCGTCGCGCGGCGTGATCGTGGCGCCCGCGGTGAAGCCCGCACCCCAGGACTCACCCTTGAGGAAGGAGCTCGGATAGACGGTCGGCTGGATGCCGGGGATCGGCAGCGCCTGCCGCAGGGTCAGGCGAAAATATTCGATGTTCGGACCGGCGGCGACGGACAGCCACTCGTTGACCTTGAAGCCGATCACCGGGTTGAAGGCGAGCGAGAAGATCCGCGACGAGCGTCCGTAGACCTCACCGGCCCAGACCTGCCGCGGCTTGGTCACGAGGCCGAACGGCGCCCCGGTCGAGAGGCCGAGCCAGAGGCGGTCGTTGAGCTGGTAGGAGGTCGCCCCCGCCGGCACGACCGCGCCCTGGCCGATATCGCCGGATCCGCCGAGGCGGGCGAATCCCGGATTGGTGCCGACATCCGGCCGGATCGTGGAGGACAGTCCGATATAGGTGAAGTTCTGCTCCGCGACGAAGCCCGGGTTCATCGTGATCGTCGCGGGATTCCAGAAGATCGAGGAGACGCCGCCCGAACCCGCCGCGGCGCCGGCCCAGGCGAGCCCCTGCGCCTGGGTACTCTGCTCCCGGATCCCGAACGCGCCCGCATGCGCCGCCCCGGCGCCGAGGACCATCGCTGTCGCCGCGAGCATCGCCGCGCGCACCGTCCCGCCCATCTCGTCCCCCAAGCCCTTCGACCCTGTTGGGCACCGTCGAGTGTTCGTGACTCGTTATGCGGCACCGCTTCGCTCATGGTGCCAATTCCGAGGGCAAAACCGCAACGACAATCGGTCATTCCTGCGCAAAGACGAAGCATGCCGAGAGACCTAGAGTATGCTCGAGGATGCTGCAGTTGTTTTGGGAACGACTGTTTTTAAGCGATCCTATCCTGAGTTCCGTCGCACACGCGCACGCAGGAACAATAGATCAACAAACGGGTAGATATGCACTTTTCCGCCGGTGCGTTGCTCGGCGGCAACACGTGCGCGGACACCGGTCCGCAGCGTTCGCGCTTGCGCCTGGACCGGCGCCCGGCCATGGTCCCGGCGACCGGCGGAGACCGGTTCCAGGGTAGGAATTCAGGAGCGCGGCGATGAAGCTCTTCCGGCACGGTCCGAGCGGCGACGAGAAGCCCGGCCTCGTGGACGCGAGCGGGGGCCTGCGCGACCTCTCGAGCGTCGTCCGCGACATCGCCGGACCGGCGCTGTCCCCCGAATCGCTCGCGCGGCTGCGGGCGTTGGATCCCGAGACGCTGCCGAAGCTGCCGCCGGACGTGCGGCTCGGCCCCTGCGTGGGCGGCACCCGCAACGTGGTGGCGATCGGCCTGAACTTCGCCGACCACGCCGCCGAGACCGGATCGCCGATCCCCGCCGAGCCGATCATCTTCAACAAGGCGCCGTCGAGCCTGTGCGGCCCGAACGACGCGGTGATCCTGCCCAAGGGCTCGTCCTGCACCGATTGGGAGGTGGAACTCGCCGTGGTGATCGGCCGGCGTGCCAGCTACGTCCACGCCAACGAGGCGCTGAACTACGTGGCGGGCGCCTGCATCTGCAACGACGTCTCCGAGCGCGACTGGCAGATGAACCGCGGCCCGACCTGGACCAAGGGCAAGAGCGCGCCGACTTTCGGGCCGCTGGGCCCCTGGCTGGTGACGCTGGACGAGATCCCGGACCTCAAGAACCTCGCCATGAGCCTCGACGTGAACGGCGAGCGCCGGCAGACCGGCTCGACCGCGACCATGATCTTCGACGTGCCCCAGCTCGTCGCCTACACGTCGCACTTCATGCTGCTGGAGCCCGGCGACGTCATCACCACCGGCACGCCGCCGGGCGTCGGCCTCGGCATGAAGCCGCCGCGCTACCTGAAGGCCGGCGACGAGATGGTGCTGCGGATCGAGCGGCTCGGCGATCAGCGCCAGACCGTGATCGCCTTCGACGACTGGACCGCCAAGGTCTCGGCCGGCGAGCCGACCGACTGAGCCGGGTGCTTGATTTTTTTGCGCCGATCCCACTCAAAGGCACCATGAGCCAAGTCACCACCCCGCACCCGCAGGACATCCGCCACGATTGGACCGTGGCGCAGATCCAGGCGATCCACGACCTGCCGCTGCTCGATCTCGTGCATCGGGCCGCCACCGTGCATCGGGCGTACAACGACCCGGCCGATGTCCAGCGCGCGAGCCTGCTGTCGATCAAGACCGGCGGCTGCCCGGAGGATTGCGGCTACTGCTCGCAATCGGCCCACCACAAGGAGACCGGGCTGCCGCGCCAGCGCCTGATGCCGGTGGAGACCGTGCTGGCCGAGGCCGCCGCCGCCAAGGCGTCCGGCGCGACCCGGTTCTGCATGGGCGCGGCGTGGCGCAGCCCCAAGGACGGGCCGGATTTCGATGCGGTGCTGGCCATGGTGCGCGGCGTGCGTGGCCTCGGCATGGAGGCCTGCGTCACGCTCGGCATGCTGACTGCGAGCCAGGCCGAGCGCCTCGCTGAGGCCGGGCTGACGGCCTACAACCACAACCTCGATACCGGGCCGGACTATTACGACAAGATCGTCTCCACCCGGACCTACGAAGACCGGCTGAACACGCTGGATCGGGTACGCGAAGCGGGGATCGGCGTCTGCTGCGGCGGCATCATCGGCCTGGGCGAGGGATCGAGCGACCGCGTGGCGATGCTGCACGTGCTGGCCAACCACGCACCCCATCCGGAGAGCGTGCCGATCAACGCGCTGGCGGCGGTTGCCGGCACGCCCCTGGGCGACACAGCCGAGGCGATCGACCCGTTCGACATGGTGCGCATGTGCGCGACCGCCCGCATCGTGATGCCCCGGGCCCGGGTCCGGCTCAGCGCCGGCCGGCGGGCGCTCAGCCGCGAAGCCCAGGCTCTCTGCTTCCTGGCGGGCGCCAACTCGATTTTCTACGGCGAGCGGCTGCTCACGACTGCCAACGCTGAGGCGGACGCGGATGCTGCGCTGCTGGCCGATCTCGGCATTCGCGTCGCCGAGCCGGTCCTGGCGGCTGCGGAATAAGGCTCCGTCCCGAGGGACGGAGTAGGGGCTTCAGCCCTCGGCCAGCACGATCCGGAACCGCGCCCCGCCCTCGCAGGTGTCGAGGGTCAGCGTGCCGCCCATGATCCCGATCAGCTCGGCGGCGATCGGCAGGCCGAGCCCCGTTCCACCGGACCGCGTCGAGCCCGCAAAGGGCGCGAACAGGTTTTCCCGGGCGCGCGCCGGGAGGCCGGGTCCGTTATCGGCGACCAGAATGGTGATCCGCCCCGGTTCCTCGCGGGCGGCCGTGACCCGCACCGTGGCGTCGGCGACCTTGGCGCCGTCGAGGGCCTGTACGGCGTTGCGGACAAGGTTGGCCAACGCCCGCCCCAGCTGCTCCGGATCGGCCTGGACGGACAGGCCGCCCGCCGCCACCGCCACCGCCACCGCCACGGGATGTGCCGAGAGCGCGGCGAGATCCGGGAGTTCCGCGAAGATCGGCGCCAGCGGTGTCCTGACGAGGCGCGGCGCCCGCTCGCTCACCCGGCCATAGGCGAGCGTCGCCTCGCAGAAGCGGATCGCGCGGGCGAGCGTGCCAACGAGGCGCGGCGCGACGCGCTGGACCGTGGGATCGGCGGTGCCTTCCAGGCGATCACCGAGCAATTGCGCCCCGGTCAGGAGATTGCGCAACTCGTGGCTGATCTTGCTGACGGCGAGGCCCAGCTCGGCCAGCCGCCGCTTCTGGCGGAGCTGATCGGCGAGGCTGCGCTGCATCTGCCCGAGTGCCAGCTCGGCCTGTCCAATCTCGTCGCTGCGGCGGGACGGCGCGATGATCCGGCCTGCATCCTCCGGATCGTCCGCGAAGGCGGTGATGCTGGTGACCAGCCGCCGCACCGGGCGCACGATCAGGACCTGCAGCACCACGAAGACCAGCCCCGCCGCCGACGCCGCGATAATCAGCGAGGAGACCAGCAGCCGCAGGGCGTAATCGACCATGGCCGAGCGGAGCGGCGCCTCGTCGAGCAGGATCTCGACCCGATCGAAGCCGATCCCCCCCTCCCCGACTACGCGGATCGGCTCCTGCGTCGGGGCCACCAGGGTCCGCCACGCCCCGCGGATCGCCGAGAAAGCCGTGACGTCGCGCAGGTCGACCGTATCGGCGACGCGTTCCGGCACCGCCTCGATGGCGAGCAGGCGCTGGGTGCCGCCGCCGCGGACCGCGATGGCGCGGGCGTTGACGCCGGCAAGCAGCCGACTCTCCAGCGCCTCCGAGACCGGCTCGCCCGTCCGGCCGTCGAGGACCAGGGCGGCGACCTGCGCGGCCGCCAGCCGGTCGGACATCCACTCGATCCGGTAATTGGCCACGGCCGGCACGTAGGTCAGCACCTCCGCCACCACTACGAACGCCACGGTGACGAGGAACAGCCGGCCGGACAGGCCCAGGCGCAGCCTGCGCCGGTCGGACCCGTCGCGGATCTGGGCCGGGACTGGCACGGCAGCCGTCGCGACCGCGGTGTCGGACTCGAGCGCCATATCGGTCACGCTCCGCGCGGGCGTCGCGGAGGCGGATCGAGACGGCGGTGGTTGCTCGAGCCGGTTCCGGCCTTCGCGGGGGACATGTTCACAAGCCACGGTTTTGCAGGCGATACAGCCTCTAGGCCGTGAGCACTATAATGTAATGGCCCGCGAGCGGTTGCATCTGCCATCGCCACCGGATTCGCGGTCGGGAGCCATCCGTGTGTCCTGGCGCGGTCACGCGCTCGCATTGCGATCCGGCGGATCCGAACATGTGAACCGACACCCCAAGTGCCGTTTCAGCGCGCCCTGCACTTGGGAATAGCGGCAAGTCGTTGTTTTGACGCAGGCTCTCGCGTCGAAGCGGGCTCCGCGTCGGCGGATCACGCCCGAGAGCGGTGCCGGGCGCGCCGGCTCAGGGTCATGCTGACCAGGGCGAAGGCGGCCAGCATCACGAGCCCCGCCACCATCTTGGGCGTCACGAGGTCCCGCAGGGTCAGGGACCGGTCACAGTCGGTTGCGGCGGTGGCCAGGCAGGCTGTCCGGGCAGCCTCATGGGCGGCGACGACATCCTCGATCCCCGCCCCCGTGGTGGCGTAGACGAAGACGCCCGGCAGCAGACCCAGGAAGGTCGCCAGCACGAAGACCCGCATCTTAACCCCGAAGGCGGCCGGTGCGAGGTTGGTCACCCAGAACGGGAACAGCGGCAGCAACCGCAGGACCGCGATGTAACCGAAGGCATCACGGCGAAAACCCTCGGCAAGGCCCGCGAGGCGGGTCCCGCCCATCCGGCGGAGCAGGTCGGCGCCGGGGCCGCGGCCGATGGTGAACACGATTGCCGCCCCCGTGGTGGCGGCGCAGAGCGCGGTCAGCGCCCCGGGCACGATCCCGAACAGGAAGCCGCAGATCATGGTGAGGATCAGCGTGGCCGGCACCGACACCACCACGGCCCCGACATAGAGGCAGTAGGCCGAGACCAGCGCGCGGCCATAATCGGCCTCGACATAGCCCCGCAGCCACGCCCGGGAGTCGAGCAGACGGTCGAGGCTCAGGAGCTGCGCCGCGCCCGAGACGAGGACGATGGTCGAGATGCCGATCAGCAGCACGAGCGGCAGCCAGCGCCGGACGCGCTTCCAGCGGCCCTCGCGGGGGGCCCCGGCGACGGGCAGGACCTCGCTCACCCGGGCTTGCGCATCCGCAGGATCTTGAAGAACCCGCCCGGGAAGGTCGGCTTCAGGCCTAGCACCTCGACGCCGTTGCGCCGGGCCCAGGCCTCGATCCGCGTCGCCTTGAAGTCTGAGGACCAGCCGATCTTGGTGCAGAGCGGCGCCACGATCTCCTCGACCCGGGCCAAGGGGCCGTCGCTCTGGCCGAAATGGTTGGCCAGCACGATGCCGCCGCCGGGCCGCACCACGCGCAGGAACTCCGACATCGCCGCCTCTGGGTCGGGCACCAGGGTGATCAGGAACTGCGCCACCACGGCGTCGAAGCTCGCATCGGCGTAGCCCAGGTGGCAGACATCCATCACCTGCAGCCCCTTCACGTGGGCCAGATTCCGGCGCTGGACCTTCGCGCGGGCGCGCTTGAGCATGTCCTCCGAGAGGTCGACGCCGCAGACGAAGCTCGCCTTCGGATAGTAGCCGAGCGCCAGCCCGGTGCCGACGCCGGCCTCCAGGATCCGCGGGCCATGCTCGGCGGCGGCCTCCACGGCGGCGCGTGCGGCGGGCTCGGTGAGCTTGTCGTAGACCACGTCGTAGACGGGGGCCCAGCGCGCGTAGGCCTTGCGCATCAGGGCCGTGCTCGGCCCGGCCGTCTGCGGCTCGCTCAGCATCGTTCGGATATTCCAGAGATTGAGATCAGGCAGCCTCGCGGGGCCGGGCCGACAACGCGTCGACACGCCGGATGGTGCCGCCACCGAGCACCCGGGCGCGGGGACCGTCATCCGCGTAGATCGCGCAGGCCTGGCCCGGCGACACACCGTCCTCGGGCTCGCTCAGCACTACCTCGGCGGTGCCGTCCGGCCCGACCGTGAGGGTCGCCGGGCGCGGCGGCCGGGTCGAGCGCACGCGCACCGCCACAGGGAGGTCGCGCACGGCTTCGGCCGGCCCCTCGCCGAGCCAGTTCAGCTCCGAGAGGCGGATGCGGGTGGTGGCAAGCGCAGTCCGGGGCCCGACGACCACCCGGGCGGTATCCGGCTCCAGC
The DNA here is from genome assembly GCF_022829605.1 of Methylobacterium sp. E-065. Classification (GTDB taxonomy): domain Bacteria; phylum Pseudomonadota; class Alphaproteobacteria; order Rhizobiales; family Beijerinckiaceae; genus Methylobacterium. The sequence goes on from NZ_JAKSYD010000039.1 coordinate 19,876, forward strand.
CGCACCACATAGAGCGGCTCGGCCCCTGAAAGGCCGAGGCCACGGCGCTGGCCGACCGTATAGTGCACGATGCCCTCGTGGCGGCCGAGGACGTGGCCTGCGAGGTCGACGATCTCGCCGGGCCGCGCCGCGTCGGGGCGCAGGCGGGCGATCACGTCGCTGTAGCGGCCCTGCGGCACGAAGCAGATATCCTGGCTGTCGGGCTTCTCGGCCAGAGACAGGCCGAGGTCCTTCGCCAGGGCCCGGGTCGCGGTCTTCTCCATCTCGCCCAGCGGGAAGCGCAGGAAGTCGAGCTGCTCGGCGGTGGTCGCGTACAGGAAATAACTCTGGTCCCGAGCGGGATCGAGGGCGCGGTGCAGCGCCCGGCCACCGCCCGCCAGCGCCCGGCTCGCCACGTAATGGCCGGTGGCCAGCGCGTCCGCGTTCAAATCCCGGGCGAGGCCCAGGAGATCGCGGAACTTCACCGTGCGATTGCACTCGACACAGGGGATCGGCGTCTCGCCCGCGAGGTAGCTTTCGGCGAATTTCTCGATCACCGCGTCGCGGAACCGATCCTCGTAGTCGAGCACGTAATGCGGAATGCCGAGATGCTCGGCGGCCGCCCGCGCGTCGTGGATATCCTGCCCGGCGCAGCACGCGCCCTTGCGATGGCTCGCCGCGCCATGATCGTAGAGCTGAAGCGTGACGCCGACCACGTCGAAGCCCTGGCGCTTCAGGAGCCCGGCGACCACGGAGGAATCGACGCCGCCCGACATGGCGACGACGACGCGCGTCTCGTGGGGGGCTTTGGGGAGATCGAGGGCGTTCATCACGAGGATCCGCAGCCGCCGGCCCGGAAGCTTCCCGGCTGCACGGGGCGTCTATAGCGGGACTCCGCCCGGCTTTCCAGCGCGAACGGCCCGCTTGGGTGCGGCCGCTCGGCAGATCCTGCCGGGCAGGCGGCAGCTTCGACCTTGGTGTCGCGCACCAGTTTCTAGAAAATCTTCGCCTTATCAGTGCTTTAGCGCGGATCAACGTTGGCGCGCCCCTTGCGGCATCGCCCTCAAGAGGAGCCCGGAATGGCGAGCGGTGCGACGGATCGGTTGGATGTCACCGCGTGGAACCCATCCACGCGGACGAGCTGGGAAGCGGCGGGTATCGCCGCGCGGTCCGGCACGTCCACGCAGGATCGGTTCGGCGCGGCCCTCGACGCCGCGCGAATCCGGGACGACGCCGCAGTCACGCAGGCCCGTACGGCCGGCCAGCGCGACGCCGCCGACGCGACGCGGACGCGGCAGGCGACGCAGCGCGCGGAAACCGACGCCTCCCGGACGGTTTCGGAGCGGAACCGAGACGCAGCCACGCAGGCCGAGGCCCGGGCTGCGGAGACGCGTTCTGCTGCCGCACCGCCGAGGAAAGCCGCGACCGCGGTGACGCCCGGTACGCCCGCACCGGCAGCCGCCCCACGCGCCGAGGATCCCGCTGCCGCGCCCGATCCGCACCCGGAGCCATCCGTTTCGGCGGCGCCGCGCGCACCGTCAGAGCTTGCCGAGCAGGACGCACCGGCCCCGCCGAAGGTCGCGGCGGCCGGCACGCCAGCGCAGGATCCGGTGGCCGACACGCCGGTCACCGACGCCGATACCCTCACCCCGGCCGAACCCCAGGCACAGCCGAGCCAGGTCGATGCCCCGGCGCAAGCTGCGCCGCCCGATCCCACCGCCACGCTGCTGAGCCTGCTCGCTGCGATGTCGGGCGGCGCGACCACCAACATCGCTACGACCAAAGGGAAGGCTCCGGCGCCGGAAACGGCCGGCGCCGATAGCATTACAGCCACGCCCCCGGCCGGCGCCGGAGTGACCCTATCGGCAACTGCCTTACCAGCGCCGACCCCCTCCCGGACGGGCACGGTCGACGCTGCGCCTGATGCGACGGTCACGGGGATTGCCGGGCCGGGTGTCGGCACGAAGGCTGCGACCGCGGGCGCGGCGCGATCCGAGCCGGTCAATCCCGGCGCCAACCCGGTCGCGACCGTTCAGACCGGCACGGGCGATCCGACGACGCCCGCGACCAGCCCCGGCGCCGACTTCCTCGCCGCGCTGGCCGATGCCGGACAGGCTGCTGGTCAGTCCGCCGCTTCCGGTGCGGCCGCCCCTGCGCCGCAGGCGGCGGGCTTGGCCAATCCAAACGGCTTACCGGCGGCACCGACGGCATCCGTCGGGTCCGCCGCGCAGGCCGTACCCGTTCAGCCGACTGCGCCCGCCCAGCCCGATCCGGCGATCCCGATCGGGCAGGTCCCGATGACCATCGGCCTGCGCTCGCTGAATGGATCGAACGCCTTCCAGATCCGGCTCGATCCGATTGAACTCGGGCGGGTCGACGTCAAGCTTGAGATCGACAAGGCCCGCGGAACGGTCACGACGCACCTTGTGGTCGATCGGCCGGAGACCCTGGCGATGCTCCAGCGCGATGCGAACCAGCTGCAACAGGCCCTGACGCAGGCCGGCCTCGATCCATCGGCCGGCGGCTTGAACCTGTCCCTGCGCGGCGACGGCAGCGCGCAGACCGGCGGCGGCAATAACCAACAGGGCGGCTCCCCCCAGGGCGGGTCCGCCGGCTGGACCCGGGATCAGGCCGAGGCGCCGCAGGAGATCGCCCCGACGCGATGGCTGCGCGGCTACGGCGGTCTCGACATCAGGATCTAGGCGCGGCGGCCCCTCGCCGAACGCCACGCAATCATCGTGCGCCCGCGCTTGGGCGCGGCACGGGAGAGACCAGCATGACCAGCGGCATATCGGGCCTCGCCAGCACGGCATCGGCGACCAGCGCGGCGTCGAAGAGCGGAAACGCGACCGAGATCGCCAGCAACTTCACGCAGTTCCTGACGCTGCTCACCACGCAGCTCAAGAACCAGAACCCCCTCGACCCGATGGATACCAATCAGTTCACGCAGCAGCTCGTGCAGTTCGCCGGCGTCGAGCAGCAGCTCAAGACCAACGACCGCCTCGACAACATCCTCACCGCCTCGCAATCAGCGAGCTCAGCCACGGCGACGAGCTACATCGGCAAGACCATAACGGCGAGCGGGGCATCCTCGCAGCTCTCGGGCGGCTCGGCCGCCTGGACGCTGACCCCGGCCCGCGCCGCCTCGAAGGCGGTGATCACGATCCTCGACTCCAAGAGCAACGTCGTGGCGACGCAGGCGACGTCGCTCGCCGCCGGAAGCCAAGCCTACACGTGGAACGGCAAAACCTCGGCCGGTCTGACCGCACCCGATGGCACCTATTCGATCAAGGTCTCGGCCACGGACGCCACCGGATCCACCGTCGCGGTCGATACCAGCCTGTCGGGGACGGTGGACGAAGTCGATCTGAGCGGGTCTTCGCCGGTTCTGCTGATCGGCTCGCAGAAAGTTCCGCTGTCGAGTGTGCAGACGATCGGGTTGTCCACAAGTGGCGCTTAACGAATCACATTCGAGCGACGCGCTTCAACATCTCTTAAGCGGGCGCAAGTACCTTGAAGCCTCGACAGGTCAGTCGAGTGTAGAGCGTATCATGACCGAACTTAGCCGCCCGAGAGTCAAGTACGTGATCGGGCCAGACGGCAGTCCTTTGACCATCGCGGACCTCCCGCCCCCGAGCACCCGCCGTTGGGTGATCCGGCGCAAGGCCGAGGTGGTGGCCGCGGTGCGCGGCGGCCTCCTGAGCCTTGAGGAGGCCTGCAAGCGCTATACCCTGACCACCGAGGAATTCCTGAGCTGGCAGTTCTCCATCGACCAGCACGGGCTCGCCGGTCTGCGGACCACGCGGATCCAGCATTACCGGCACTGATCCGGGCGTCTTCAGGGATGGGCCAGTTCGCCCGAACCGACCGGTCCCGAAGTCTCGCGAAGCCGCGTCCCGACCCCGGGCGCGGCTTCGTGGCATTTAGCGAACTCTCCGACGACGTGGACACCGGCTCGGCGCAAGAGGGCGCGCCTCAACAAAGGCTGAGAGCAGCGCACGGTCGCAACGCGACCGGGAACGGCTCTAGCCACCCGCTGCGTGCAACTGCAGGGCCGGGCATTAACGCCCCGCTAACCACGACCTGGGCAAATTCTGCCGGGCGAGCCGCCAGGGCCCGCCTCGCGTTCAGAGTGCAGCGAAGCCGCCCGTGAAGCCGGTCCTCGATCTCGTCACGAAGCTCGGACCGGCCCGCATCGCCGCCATGGCGGCGGTGACGCTGACGCTCATCGGCTTCTTCGCCTTCATCATCCTGCGGGTCTCGCGCCCCGACATGGGCGTGCTGTTCTCCGACCTGTCCATGCAGGATTCGGCGTCCGTCGTCCGCGACCTCGATAGCCGCGGCATCCGCTACGAGACGCGGGGCGAGGCCGGCCAGACGATCCTGGCGCCCCGGGGCGACCTCGCCAAGCTGCGCATGGACCTCGCCGGCAAGGGCCTGCCGACCCAGGCCGGCGTCGGCTACGAGATCTTCGACAAGGGCGACGCGTTCTCGTCCACCAACTTCGTGCAGAACGTGAACCACCTGCGCGCCCTGGAGGGTGAACTCGCGCGCTCGATCCGGGCGATCGGCCGGGTCCAGGCGGCGCGCGTCCACCTCGTCCTGCCGGAGCGGCGCCTGTTCGAGCGCGACCGGGAGAACCCGAGCGCCGCCATCGTGCTGAAGCTGATGGGCGACCTCGATGCCGGACAGGTCCGGGCGATCCGCCATCTCGTCGCCTCCGCGGTGGAGGGGCTGAAGCCCGAGCGGGTCTCGATCGTCGACGAGCGCGGCCGTCTGCTGGCGGACGGGGCCCGGGATGCCGAGGCCGACGTCGCCGGCGGTTACGAGGACCGGCAGGTCGGCCTGGAGCGGCGCCTGCGCGGCCAGATCGAGGACGTGGTCGCCGGCATCGTTGGGCCGGGCCGGGCCCGGGTACAGGTCAACGCCGAACTCGACCACAACCGGACCGAGAGCCGCTCCGAGACCTTCGACCCAGAGAGCCGCGTCGTCCGCTCCGCCCAGACGCGGACCGAATCCTCGCAGACCAGCAATGCCGACGGGCAGGTCAGCGTCGGCAACGAGTTGCCCGGCGCCAACGCCACCGACAAGGCGCCGGCCCCCAAGGACGCAACCAACAAGAACGAAGAGACCACGAATTACGAGATCTCCCGGGTGACCAAGACGGAGATCGCCGAGGGCGGCCGGATCAAGCGCCTGTCGGTGGCCGTGGTGGTCGATGGCGTCTACGCGCCCACGGCGGACGGGAAGCAGACCTACAGCCCCCGCGCGCCCGCCGAGATCGAGCGGATCACCGCCCTGGTGCGCAGCGCGGTCGGGTTCGACAAGGCCCGCGGCGACCAGATCGAGGTGGTCAATCTCCGATTCGCCGAGGCGCCGAGCCTGCCGCAATTCAGCGAGCCGACGCTGATCCAGTCGCTGCTCGCCCCCACCAAGGAGGATGTGCTGCGCATGGCCGAACTCACCGTGCTGGCGCTCCTGACCCTGATCGTCCTGCTTACCGTAGTGCGCCCGCTGCTCCGCCAGGTGCTGGCACCGGTGCCGGCCGCGCCGTTGCTCGCCGCGCCGGGGGGCATGGGCATCGCGGCCGATGCCGCGGCGGTCGCGGGCCCTGCGGGGGGAAGCATCACGATGATCGACCGGGACAATCCCACCGCCCGGCTGATGGAGTTCGCCAAGATCAACGGCCAGGTCCAGGCCGAAACCGTCCAGCGCGTGGTCGACATGGTCCGGGCGAGCCCCGCCGAGACCGTCGAGGTGCTGCGCGGCTGGATCCAGGAAGAGTAGCGTAGGGCGACGAGGGCAGCACGATGGCGGCAGGTCTGGCGAATTCCCTGGCGACGGTGGGCGGCGATTCCTTCGCGTCCATGCCCGGCCCGCAGCGCGCGGCCGCGCTCCTGCTGATGCTCGGCGAGGAGGAAGGCGCGCCGATCTGGCAGATGCTGGAGGAGGAGGAGGTCAAGAAGGTCAGCCACGCGATGGTCCAGCTCGGCACGCTGGAGGTCGCCACCGTCGACAAGCTGATCATCGAGTTCGTGACCAAGCTCGGCAACAGCGGCGGCATCTCGTCGAACTTCGAGCGGACCGAGGCGCTGCTCCTGAAGATCTTCCCGAGCGATCAGGTCTCGCTGATCATGGCGGAGATCAAGGGCGCGTCCGGCAAGCGGGTCTGGGCCTCGATCGCCCAGGTCGATCCGGAGATCCTCGCCTCGTTCCTGCGCAACGAGTACCCGCAGACCGTGGCGGTGGTGCTGTCCCGGGTGCGGGCCGACTACGCCGCCAAGGTGCTGACCATCCTGCCCGAGGATTTCGCGATCGACTGCCTCAACCGGATGCTGCGCATGGAGACGGTGCAGAAGGAGGCCCTGCGCCACATCGAGGAGACGCTGCGGGTCGAGTTCGTCTCGACGATCGCGCAGACCCAGCGCCGCGACGCGCACGAGATGATGGCCGACGTGTTCAACGCCTTCGACCGGCAGACGGAGGGGCGCTTCCTCGCCGCGCTGGATCAGGCGAATCGCGGCTCGGCCAAGCGCATCCGCGAGCTGATGTTCACCTTCGAGGATCTGCTGAAGCTCGATCCAGGCAGCGTCCAGACCCTGATGCGCTCGATCGAGGGCGAAACGCTCTGCCGCGCGCTCAAGGGCGCCAACGAGTCGACCCGGGCCTTCTTCATGAAGCAGATGTCGACCCGCGCGGCCAAGAACCTCACGGACGAGATGGCCTCCCTCGGCCCGGTCCGCCTCAAGGAGGTGGACGAGGCGCAGACGCGGATGACCGAGATCGCCAAGGACCTGGCCGAGAAGGGCGAGATCATGATCGCCAAGAATAGCGCCGAGGAGGAGCTGGTCTATTGAGCGCCCAGACCGCCCGGAGCGCCAAGCCGTTCCTGTTCGAAAACGACTTCCGCAGCGGGCGTCCCAGCGCCGAGGCGCAGCGCGCCGCCGAGTCCGCCGCCCGCGCCGAGGTGGACGCCCATGCCCGCGGGTTGCAGGAAGGCCGGATCCAGGCCGAGGCGCAGATCCAGGGCCGGCTCGCCGACGCCCTGAACCGGCTGGCACTGGCCGCGGCGGGCCTCATCGCCCAGGCCGACGCCCGGGATGCCGAGCGCGAGGCGCAGGCCGTCGAGGTGGCGATGCTGATCGCCCGGAAGGTCGCGGGCGACGCGCTTGACGCGGCCCCGCTCGCCGGCATCGGCGAGGCGGCACGCGCCGCCCTCCAGCACCTGCGCGGCGTGCCCCACCTCGTGGTGCGGGTCCACGACAGCCTGGTCGAGGAGGCCGAGACCCTGATGAAGCGCCTGGCGCGCGAGCGCGGCTATGAGGGCCGCCTCGTCGTGCTCGGCGACCCCGATATGGCGGCGGGCGATGCCCGCATCGAATGGGCCGACGGCGGCATCGTGCGGGAGCGCGCCCGCATCGAGGCGGCGGTTCTGGACGCCCTCGGCCTGGCTCAGAATTCCTGAAGGAAGCCCGATGTCCGACGATTTCAGCCTGCCCCAGCTCGGCGAGAACGACACCGACTACGCGGCCGGCTCGATCCGCGACGCGCCGACCACGCCGAAGACCGCCGCCGATCTCGAGCAGCTGTTCGACGTGCCCGTGATGGTCTCGGCGGTGCTGGGCTCCGCCCGGATGCCGATCGGCGACCTGCTCCGGATGGCGCCCGGCGCCGTGCTCGAACTCGACCGGAAGGTCGGCGAGGCGATCGACGTGTTCGTCAACAACCGGCTGGTCGCCCGCGGCGAGGTCGTCCTGGTCGAGGACCGGCTCGGCGTGACGATGACCGAGATCGTCAAGGGCGAGTAGCCCGGGCGCGTGATTTTTGGGACGCGGGCGCCGGGGGGCTGTCCGCGCCATGAGCTTTGAGAGGGACGAACCATGCGGCTCCTGATAATCGGGCGGCTGAACGGCGAGCTGATCACCGCCTCGAAGATCGCCATGCAGCGCGGGGCTTCCGTGACGCAAGCCGATGCCGTGCCGCAGGGCCTCAACGTGTTGCGCGCCCGCGGCGCCGATCTGATCATGATCGACGTGTCGCTGCCGATCTCCACCCTCGTCGCGGCGCTTGAGGTGGAGCGGATTCGCACCCCCGTGGTCGCCTGCGGGGTTTCGGCGGACGCCTCGGCCGCCGTGGCGGCGATCCGGGCGGGCGCCAAGGAGTACATCCCGCTTCCGCCCGACCCCGAGATGATCGCCGCGGTGCTGGAGGCGGTCGTCACCGACCGCGCCGCCTTCGTGTGGCGCGATCCCTCCATGGAGCGGGTGGTCAAGCTCGCCGAGCAGGTCGCCCGCTCGGAGGCCTCGGTGCTGATCACCGGCGAGAGCGGCACCGGCAAGGAGGTGCTGGCCCGGCACGTTCACCAGAAGTCCAACCGGGCGGGCAAGCCCTTCGTCTCGGTGAACTGCGCGGCGATCCCCGAGGCTTTGCTCGAATCCGAGCTGTTCGGCCACGAGAAGGGGGCGTTCACCGGCGCGGTTGCCCGGCGCATCGGCCGGTTTGAGGAGGCCAATGGCGGCACGCTGCTGCTGGACGAGATCTCCGAAATGGATGTGCGCCTGCAGGCGAAGCTGCTGCGGGCGCTTCAGGAGCGGGTGATCGACCGGGTCGGCGGCACCGCCCCGGTGCGGGTCGACATCCGGGTGCTGGCCACCTCCAACCGCAACCTCGCCGAGGAGGTCCGCAAGGGCACGTTCCGCGAGGACCTGTTCTACCGCCTGAACGTCGTGGCCCTGAAGCTGCCGCCGCTCCGCGAGCGGCCGGCCGACATCCTCGAACTCGCCGCGCATTTCGCAAAGAAATACGCCGCGGTGAACGGTGTGCCGGTCCGCCCGCTCTCGGCCGAGGCGCGGGCTCTGGTGTTGAAGAACCCTTGGCGCGGGAACGTGCGCGAGTTGGAGAACACTTTGCACCGGGCAGTGCTGCTCGCCTCCGGCGACGCGATCGGTCCCGACGCAATCCTGTCCCCGGACGGCGAGACGATCGCCTTGGAGGGCCCGGCGACACGCGCCGTGCAGGCCGCCGAGGCCGCGACCCGCGGGCTGGTGGGACGGACCGTGGCGCAGGTGGAGTGTGACCTGATCCTCGATACCCTCGACCATTGCCTGGGCAACCGCACCCACGCGGCCAAGATCCTCGGGATCTCGATCCGGACCCTGCGCAACAAGCTCAACGAGTACGTCTCGTCGGGCCTCGACGTAGCCGAGCCCGGTGGCGTGCGGAGCGCGGCCTTCGGATAGGGCCGCTCCGATCAGAGGGATTGGGTTCTGGAGGCGATGCGAGTCCCCCCCGCTCCCACTGCGCTACCAGATCCGCAGGTCACTGCCGGATACCAAGAACCTGAGAAACAAGCGCGTTTCGCCTCCTTGTGGGAGGGGCCAGGGGTGGGGGTGACGCAGGATCGAGTGTGACGGTGCCTTCCGCGCCCCCCCACCTAGCCCCTCCCCGCAAGGGCTATGGGCTACACCGGTTCGCTGTCTCGGCAGGGCGCACCCGCCAGCCGCGGGGAACGCGGGTCCCCTCTCCCGTGCGGGAAAGGGACAGGGTGAGGGATGAGAACTTTCAGAATGAAACGCGCCTCGTCAGCGCATCGATCGCGTGCTTTATCCCGAGAGTTCTCATCCCTCGCCCCAACCCTCTCCCGCACGGGAGAGGGGGTCCGTAGGGCTCCGTCATCGATCGTGAGCCTCAAACCTTTGTAGGCCGTAACCACAAGGGGGAGGAGAGAGCTCAGCGGCCAGCGGTGTGTGAACCCGGCAGCCCGCAGAGGCGGGAGGGAGAGACGCGGATCGCTCAGCGGACGATTGTCGTGTCTCGTACCTGCCTCGGCAACGCGTGCAATCTACCGACGCCCGGTCTTCGCCGCCTGGTCGCTCTCGTTCTGAGCGGCGAAGGCCGCGTCCAGCTTGCGCAGCGAGGCGTAGCGGGCGACGTCACCCTCGACGTCGCGGATCGTCTCCTCGACGAGATGGCGCTGGAGCGCGACGCGCGGATCGTTGGGCGGCAGCGCTTCCCGCTCCTGCAGGCGGAGAACGGCCTGCCGCACGACGGTGTAGACCGCCTCGCGCTCCTCCCGGGTCATCGACGGCTGGATCGCCTTCGCGACGAGATCGGAGAAATCCGACATGGACCGTTAGACTTCGCTCTTCCATCGGGCGCCGGGACCGCCGGGCCGCCCCCCTCTACAGACCGGGCGGCCCAGGATCCAGAGGCGCGCTGCAGCCGCCTACATTCTCTGGTCGCGGATACCCGCGATCAGAAGCGACGACGAGCTCCAGATCACGAAGAAGCAGAAGAACGCCACCAGCAGCGTGTGGCCACGCTCCGGGTAGAGGCTGTCCGTCGGCAGGACCGGCGGCACGAAGGTCGCCAGGAAGATATGCTGCTTGGACGCGGCGACCCGCGCCCGGTCGAGCAGCAGATGGGCCGATTCCTCGAGCTTCTCGGCGATCGTCCGCTCGACGAGCAGACCCTCGTACTGGAGCAGCGCTTCGGTCAGGTTCGCGCCGCCCGCGGCACCCGAACTCGTCATCTCGTCCTGCAGGATCTTCATCTGCTGGTCGATGGCCGTGATGTTGGCGACGAGCGTCTGGATCGAGCGCGAGCGCTCGTCCAGGCTGGAGCTGCGCAGGACCTGGAGGTCGTTCTCAGCCTTGAGCTTGTCTTTCTTCAGCAGCGTCAGGGTCGCCAGCGTCCCCTCGGCGGACTTGACCGGATCGATCACGCCCCACTGGTTGCGGAAGGATTGCAGGGCAATGTGCGCCTTGCGCAGGCGCTCCTGCGCGGTTCTGGCGTCGGTCTCCGCCTGGACGACCATGTCGGCCTGCGCACGCTTCGAGATGTCGTTGATCAGCGCCTCGGAGCGCGTCACCACCTCGCGGGCGATGGTCAGCGCGTCCTCGGGCGTGAAGGCCCGGACCGACAGGCGGATCACGCCCGAGATCGAGTCGATATGCGCGATGACGTGCTTGCGCCAATACTGGGTGAGATCCTCGATCGGGTCGGTCGGATCGAACCGAGTCCAGAAATCGGCCTCCTGGCGGGAGAACATCTTGGACAGGCCGATGCTCTTCTCGAGCGACTCGACCATGGTCTGGCTGGCGATGTAGTCGCGGACGATGAAGCTGTCCTGGCTGTTATGCTTCTGAATGAGGTTCGTGTACTGGCCGAGGGAGATGTTCTCCATCGGTTCGACGTTGCCGCGCACCGTGAACTGGGCCTCGGCGACGTACTGGTTCGACGCGAAGCCGAACAGGTACAGCCCGACCACGAGGGTCGGCAGCAGGACGAACAGGCTGATGCGGCGGATGATCCGCGCGCCGTAGCTCGACGTGTCCTCCCGGCGCGGGCGCAGGCCGGGCAGCTGCGTCCAGTCCAAGCGCTTGCGAATCGCGGTGGCCAGAGCCTGGGCGCCGCGCTGCTCCGGAACCGGCCGGATCGTCTCCGCGCTCCGCCGCAGCTCGGTCATCGTCGGGGCTGCGAACGTCACGATCTCGCTTTCGCGCGTGTCGTCTTTGACGTCGTCGAGGCTCATCCGCTCTCTGTTCCTGGGTCTGCGCCGGTTCCGCTGATGCGGCGCCGGCCAAGGGGCGGCCCGTGCGCGGAACCGGAATCCCGTTCTTTTAGGCCCTTTTTATGGCGCCCGGGTCGACCTGCGGGGCGCGGCGACGGGCGACCGAGAGCGCTCTGCGCCAAAGTGGATACCGGTTCGGCGCCAGAGAGCGCGTCACGACAGAAGCTTGGAGCCGCGCTCGATTGCACCGCGATCGGGCACGGCTCTAGCCCGATGCCGGTATCGCGCCCTACCTTCTCCGGATGATGACAGAACCACGCTCAACGGGCGACGCCGATCGTCCCGCTGCCGGCCGGCCGGCCGGCCGCTCGGCCAAAACCAAGCTCACCGAGATCGTGGTGGTCTGCTCCAAATGTGCCAAGCGGCAGGGCTTGCGCGCGAGCGCCGTGCGTGCGCTCCTCAAGAAGGCCGGGAAACAGGCCGCCAAGGAGACGTCGGGCAACCGGAGGAAGCTCCGCATCGTCGAGTCGGGTTGCCTCGGACCGTGCCCGAAGCGTGCCATCGCGGTCGCTACCGGTGCGAGCCTCGCGGCCGGCCGCGTCCTCCTGCTCGATCCCGAGGCCGGGCCGGCGGAGGCGCTCGCCACCATCCTCCAACCCATCCCGCCGCGCCGGCCGTCCCCCGAATTCGGCCCCAATACCGTACTAGCGGCGGTACCACCTGACGAATCGCCGCCGGCGCGCTGACCGGCACAACTTGGAGCCGCCCCTGGTGCCCGCCTTCAGACACGTCACGCACGCACTGCGACCGTGAAGGAAGCGCGCCCATCCGGAAAGCGCCGGGTCATCCGCGCCCTCGTCCGCCGCCTGCCGCTGCTCGGCACGCTGATCGGGCTGGGCTTCGCGATCTGGCTCGTAGCGACCAACGACCTCCAGGCGGTGGCCACGGCGTTCGGCCGGATCGGCGTCGTGGGCTTCGTCGGCGTCACGCTGGTGCGGACGCTGGTGCTGCTGGTGTGCGGACTCGCCTGGGCGCGCATCCTCGACGGTCTGTCGCCGGCGCCGGCCTCGGCCTGCCTGATCCTGCGCTTCGTGCGCGAGGGCATCAACGTCCTGTTGCCGGTCGCCTCGGTGGGCGGCGAGGTGCTGGGCGCGCGGCTCCTCACCTTCTGGGGCGTGGCCGGCTCGCTCGCCGCCGCCTCGGTGCTGGCCGATCTCTTGTTCCAGGTCGGCACGCTCGCCCTGTTCGCCGGCCTCGGGGCCGGCCTTCTGAGCCGCGTCGAGGGCGCGGAGGCGGCCGAACTCGCCGGTTGGACGCTGCGCACCCTCGCGGTGGCGGCGCTGGCCGTCGCAGCCTTCTTCGCGCTCCAGCGGACCGGGATCGTCCGCGTCCTCGAAGACCGGATAAACGCCCTCGGCCGGCGCTTCGTGCGCGAGGCCGACGCCCTGCCCGAACCGCGCCAGCGCATCCAGGGCGCGCTGGACGCCGTCTGGGCGGCGGGGCGGCGGGGGCGGCTCGCCCAGTCGGTCGCCCTGCACGCGCTGGCCTGGCTCCTCGGTGCGACCGAAATCCTCGTCGTCTTCACCTGCATCGGCGTCGACAATGTCGGCCTGACCGACATCCTGGTGATCGAGTCGCTGAGCCAGGCGATCAAGGCCGCCGCCTTCCTGGTCCCGAGCGGACTCGGCGTGCAGGAAGGCGGGCTCGTGCTGGTCTGCGGCCTGTTCGGCATCGATGCCGGAACGGCCATCGCCCTGTCGCTCGCCCGCCGGGTGCCCGACGTGGTGCTGGGCCTGCCGTCGCTCCTCGTCTGGCAGAATCTCGAAGCCCGCCGCGAGGGCGTGCGCCCCGCCGCGCCGACCTGCGACCGCTCGTGACCTCGATGCCCGATCCGCCGACAGCCCCGACCCGCCCCGGCCGGGGGCGCAGGCTCCGGCGCCTCGGCCTCGCCGCGATCCCGCTGCTCGCCGCCTCGCCCGCCCTCGCCCAGAGCGTCACCCTGGACCTCGGCGCCGGCGGCACAACCGAGCGCGCCCTCCAGCTCGTCGCGCTGATCACCGTCCTGGCGGTCGCCCCCTCGGTGCTGGTGATGGCCACGGCCTTCACCCGGATCGTCGTGGTGCTCTCGCTCCTGCGCTCGGCGCTCGGCACCCAGACAGCGCCGCCGACCGCGGTGCTGGTCAGCCTCGCCCTGTTCCTGACCGCCTTCGTGATGGCCCCCACAGGTCGCGCCGCCTACAGCGCCGGGATCGAGCCCCTGATCGCCGGACGGATCACGCAAGCTCAGGCCTTCGAGCGCGCGTCGGCGCCGTTCAAGACCTTCATGCTGAAGAACGTCCGCGAGAAGGACCTCAAGCTGTTCCTCGACCTCGCCAAGGTGCCGACGCCGAAGGGGCCGGAGGATGTCGGCCTCGAGATCGTCACCCCGGCCTTCATGATCTCGGAGCTGAGGCGCGCCTTCGAGATCGGCTTCCTGCTGTTCATCCCGTTCCTGATCATCGACCTCGTGGTCGCCTCGGTGCTGATGGCGATCGGCATGATGATGCTGCCGCCCGCCACGGTCTCCCTGCCGTTCAAGCTGATCTTCTTCGTGCTGGTGGACGGATGGACGCTGGTGGCGGGCTCGCTGGTGCAGAGCTACGGGAGCTGACGCCGCCCGAGCGGGATGACGCGCCGCGCGCTCATCCCGGCGGCGTGCCGGGGGTCTCGGCGTTGCTCTGCCGATCACCGCCCTGCGGCTCGGAACCGCCCTCGCCCACGGCCTTGGCCTTCCCCCGGTCGGGGGTGGCGGCGTCCGGGTAGCGCTTGCGGTACTCGGCCAGGAAGGCCGACAGCGTCTCGGCCTTGGTGGCCTGGGCCGCCACCGCCCGGAAGCCCGGGCTGCGGGTCGGGTCGGAGCCCGTGAGCAGCGCGAAGGTGCGCGCGTCGGGGCTCGCCGCCATGGCCTCCGAGAACTTCGCCTTGAGCCGTTCCAGGCCGATCGCCTCGCCCGCGAGGTTGTAGGCGATCGCGGCGCGCATCGCGTCGGCCCGGGACGCCGCGTCGAGGGGCTGGCCGGATCGCCACGCCTCGCCGAGCAGCGCCTCGTGCGTCTCGCCGGCGTCGCGCCAGCGTCGGGCACCCCAGTAGATATCGGCCCGCAGGCGCTCGATGTCCGGCCCGGCCACTCCCTCGAGCGTCTCCAGGGCGAGGTCGGTGCGGGTCAGGTCCGAGAGGGCGCGGGCGCGGATCAGGTTCCGGGCACGCTTCAGCTCGCCCGGCAGCTCCGGCAACTCGGTCGCGTCGAGGACCTTCAGCGCCTGCAGGGGCTTGTCGTCCATCAGCCGCACCGTGGCGAGCCGCGCCGCGACCGCCGACCGGGCCGGGCCGGTCAGCCGGTTGTCGATCTGGTACTGCAGGAGATCGGCGGCGGGTTCGAGGAGATCGAGGCGCACCAAGCGGTCGGCCAGCCGGCGCACCACCTCGTCGCCGCGCCGACCGATCGGGCTCAGCTCCCGGAAATCGAAGAACAACGCCACGGCCTCGACCCCCGACAGGCTCTCCCCCTTGTCGGTGAGGTACAGGTTCTCGAAGGCGACCTGCGCCTCGCGGGTGAGTGCCACCGAAGCCGTGGCGTTCGGCGCGAAGACATTGGCCCGGCGCGCCGCCGTGAAGGCCTGGCGCCAGTGTCCGGCGGCGAGGTGGAGGCGGGCCACCCCGGCCGTGATGCTCTCCTCGATCGGGCCGCCATGCCAGGTGAGGGCGAGCCGTTCCAGGCGCTCGGTCGCGGCCTCCGGCGTCAGCGTGCCGGCGGATTGCGCGAGCAAGGTGCCCCGCAGGGTTGCTTCGGCCGAGACCGGACGCACCGCCTCCCTCTCGAGGCGAGTATAGGCGTCGAGCGCCGCCTTGACCTGGCCGGTCGCCTCCGAGACGCGGGCGCGGACCAGGGCCAGCCGGTCGCGGATCCAGGGGGGCAGGTCGCGGGCATCCACGGCGCGGGCGGCAGCCGTTTCGGCATCGTCGTTCTCGATCGCCGATTCGGCCGTCGTGGCGCGGATCGTCTGCGCCAGATCCGTGGGGTATTCCTGGGCGAGCGGCAGGACCTTGAGGAAGCCGGTCTCGGCGGCTTTCCAGTCCCCGGCGCCGGCCGAGGCCATCGCCCGCCACAGGGCGGCCTCCGGATTCCCAGCGAGGATCGGGGCGGACAGAGCCTTCAACGCCTCGGCGTTGCGTCCCATTCGCACCTGCGCGATGCCCCGCAGCAGGGCCGTGTCACGCTGGCCGGCGAGCAGGGGATCGTCGGCGGCCGCCGCTTCGAGCGCCGCGAGGGCTTCAGGATCGAGCCCGTTGGCCAGATAGGTGCGGGCCAGCGCGAGCCGGGCCGGGCCGCGATCGGCCGGATTGGCGGCCGCGGCGGCATCGAGCGCCTGGCGCAGGGTATCGCGCACCACACCGGACCGTGCCCGGTTCCAGGCCTCGGGCGTGATCGCGAGGGTCCCCGGATCGGCCAGGGCGACTTCGTCCCTCCGCGCGGGCGCCGACGTGGCGAGCCCCCCGGTCCGGCCGATCGTCACCGTGTCGAGTTCGGGCCGCACCGCGAGATCGTCGGCGCTGGCCAGCACCGCGAGGCCGTGCCGGCTCGGGAGGATCTCGAAATCCACGAATCGCCGGTTCTTCGGATTGCCGACCGGCCGCCGGGACGCCGAGGTGACCACCGCGATGCGCTCGCCGTCGAGGTCGAGCCACGTCGCCGAGCCCGGGCGGGGCAGGCCGAGGGACACCGCGATGCGGCCCGCGCTGTCGGGCTTGCGCAGGGGGTCGATCGTATCGCTGGGGCTCAGGACGTCGCCCGCCGAGAGTTCCCAGCCGACCCCGCCCTCCGTCGAGACCGCATTGAGATCGACCAAGCGGCCCTGGGGCGCCGAGAAGCGCAGGATCGTCAGGGGTCCGGTCCGGGTGGGGCTTCCCACCGGCACCAGGCCCTGATGGCTGGTCGGAGCCGGGACCGGCTCGGCGGTCTCGAAGGCGAGCGTGACCACACCGCCGCGCTCGAACAACACGGCCGGCGGCATGGCATGGAACGGAAAGACCAGGCCCGACCCAGCCGGGCGGATCGGCGGCGGTGCCGGCGGGCGCTCGGCGACGGCCGGCGCTCCAGCACGAGCCGACGGCGCGGAGGGAGGAGCGGGAACGGCCGGCGCCGCAGCCACCGGTGCCGGTGTCGCCGGCCCGGGTATCGCGACGGCGGTGCCGGCAGGTTCCGCCGGCTTGCGCCGGACGGCGTCCAGGAGGAAGGCCCCGTCCTCGCGCTCCGAGCCGATCTGGAACCCGTCTTCGGGGGTGACGAGCAGGCTGGCCGAGGTCTCATCGGTCTCGGTCGCCAGCTTGGCGATGCCGGGCCGGGGACGCCCGCGTGTCCCGGACGAATCGATGGTCCAGGGACCGACGACGCGCAGCCGCGTCGTAGTGCCCTCGGCGGTGAGGGTGGTGACGGCCTCCGCGGGCATCCGCAGCGAGAGACGCGTCAGCGTCGGGAGGAGCGCCAGTTCCAGCGACAGGGGCTTGCGCACCGGCTCGGGGATGCGGGCCTTGAGCGCTTCCTCGGCAACTCTGGCGCGACGGGCGAGTTCGGCCACCACCTCGGGCGGCAGCGGCGGCGGCAATCCGGCCCAGCCCTCCGGCAGCAGATCCACGAAGATGCGCTCGCCGGCCATCTGCAGGTTGACCCGGTAGGGCCGCTGCAAGGCGACGCGCAACCCGGTCCCGTCCGGGTCGCGCCGTACGCTCGACACGTAGGCGGGCATCTCTTCGGCCAACCGCTCGGGACCCTGCCCGACGCGCTCGCCGTAGCCGAGGAGAAGGACGCCGCCGGCGAGCTTCGCCTTGACGGTGACCGGCTTGTCGAAGGTCAGCACGATGCGGCCGTAACCACCGGGACCGGTGCCGGTCTCCGCGCCTTTGGCACCGGTCAGCCGGGCGGCCAGCGCCGGGTCGATGACCGCCAGCAGGGCGAGCACCGGAAGCGACCCGCGCAGCAGTCGCCGCCCGAGCCCCTGACCGATCCGGGGTCGCCCGCCCTCCGATCCCATCGCCTCGCCGATCCGATCCCGGCGTGCGGCGCTGTAGGCCGCAGCGCGCGGCGCCACATGTCGCGGGCATCCTGCGGTGGGGCCACTAACGCGGCCTTAACCGTAACCCGCAAATCCGCCGGATCGCGCTCCCGGTCAGCCGCTCAGGGCGACGGCGCGGTCGAGGGCCTGGGCAAATCCCTCCAGCGGCACCGTGATCGTGGCGTCATCGCTGCTGCCGGACTTGTGGCCGATCACGAACAGCTTCTTGGCGGTCCGCATGCCGTCGAGGGCCGGCGTCGGAAAGCCGATCGGCACGAAGCAGCCGTCCGGCCCGCAGGCGCTGTAGGGTGCGCCCTTGCCGAGGACCTGGTCATCCAGCTTGAAGGTGATGCCCGGCTCGATCGAGAGGCCGAACGGCATCAGCACGATCCCTTCGGCGCGGCCGTCCTTCGGCGTCTGGAATTCGATGCCGAATTTGCGCCGGCCCGTCTGCGAATCGCCCTGCGCCTGAGCGACGATGCAGGTGATCTTCGCGCCGGGATGCGTGCAGGTGATCGACCAGTCGCCGTAGCTCTCGGTCACGGAATTGGCGCCCGTGGGCCACGCGGCATGGGCCGGCGCCGGTGCGGCAGCCGATGTGGCCTGTGTTGCCTCTGCGGCAGCGGGCTTGGCCGCCGGCTTCGGGGCGGCGGGCTTCGGCTTGGGCTTCGGCCGGGCCTTCGGCGGCGCCTCGGCCGGGGCGGCCTCCGGCTCGGCATCCTGAGCGCGCGGCGCCGCCAGCGGAAGGGCGAGCAGCAGCGTGACGGTCAGGCTGGAGCGCAGGAGCGCGCGAATCGTCGGCATGGAATCAACAACCCCCGGGGCCATGGAACGGCAGAGCCGCCTAAAGCCCTAGCGGGGACGACGCAATTGCTCCGGCCGATTCGACGCCGAAACCGCCTCGCCGCATCCGAATTCTCAAAGCGGGTTGGGGCCGCCGATGGCGCGGGCCAGGGCACAGCGACGGGCGAACGCGACCTCGGCGCCGCTGCGGACCGCGCGGGCGCAGGCGAACATGAGGGTGAGGATGCCGGGATCGCGATCGACGGTCTCGGTGACCGGGCCGGGGATCCGGGAGGAGATGAGAGCGAGCATGACGGACTCCGACGGGCTGTGGCTCGGACGTTTCCGTGAAATCCCAGGCTGCGTGACCATCTCGGCGGCCTTGCTGCAACGCAATATGAGGAATGCGGCCTGCGCCGGCCACGGGTCGAGACGCGGATGCATCATGCGTAAGGCTCATGGCAACGAGCCAACACGTCAACGTTGCGTTTACGTCTTGATGCAGCGGATGGTTGACCGGACCCAGGCGAGACGCCATTGAGCGGCTTTCGGCGCTGGCCCCACCGGTCGCGCCGCAGCGCAAGCGTGGACCTGTCGCCGCAGTGTCACATGCGCGCCATAACCCGCCCGCTGGCCAGACCGCGCGGACGCCCGCCGCGTCCGCCAGATCCGAGGATTTTCCGTATGACCGATCAGCCGTCCCGTCACCCGATCCATGGCCGCATCAGCGGCCCCATCGTGATGATCGGCTTCGGCTCGATCGGCCGGGGCACCCTGCCCCTGATCGAGCGCCATTTCGAGTACGACAAGGCCCGCTTCACGGTGATCGACCCGGTCGACACCCACCGGGCGCTCGCCGAGAAGCACGGCCTGCGCTTCCAGAAGGTGGCGCTGACGCCTGAGAACTATCGCGAGGTCCTCACCCCGCTCCTCACCGAGGGCGGCGGCCAGGGCTTCTGCGTGAACCTGTCGGTCGACACCTCGTCGCGCGCCATCCTGGAGCTCTGCCGCGAGCTCGGCGCCCTCTACATCGACACGGTGGCCGAGCCCTGGCCGGGCTTCTACTTCGACAAGTCGAAGAGCCAGGGCGACCGCACCAACTACGCGCTCCGCCAGGACATCCTCGACGCCCGCACCCAGAAGCCCGGCGGGCCCACCGCGGTCTCGTGCTGCGGCGCAAATCCCGGCATGGTCTCGTGGTTCGTCAAGCAGGCGCTCCTGAACATCGCCCAGGATACCGGCCTGCAGCGGCCGGAGCCCAAGTCCAAGGCCGAATGGGCCGGCCTGATGAAGGATCTGGGCGTGAAGGGCGTCCACATCGCCGAGCGCGACACCCAGCGCGCCAAGAACCCGAAGCCGCGCGGCGTCTTCGTCAACACGTGGTCGGTCGAGGGCTTCGTCTCCGAGGGCAACCAGCCGGCCGAGCTCGGCTGGGGCACGCACGAGACCTGGAAGCCCGACAATGCCCGCGAGCAGGAGAAGGGCTCGCGCTGCGCGATCTATCTGCTGCAGCCGGGCGCCGACACGCGGGTGCGCACCTGGGTGCCGACCGCCGGCTCGCAGTTCGGCTTCCTCGTGACCCACAACGAGGCGGTCTCGATCGCCGACTACTACACGGTGCGCGCGGGTGAGCAGGCGGTGTTCCGGCCGACTTGCCACTACGCCTACCACCCGGCCGACGACGCGGTGCTGTCGCTCCACGAGATGTTCGGCAAGGCCGCCAAGGTGCAGGAGCAGCACCACATCCTCGACGAGACCGAGATCGTCGACGGCATCGACGAGCTGGGCGTGCTGGTCTACGGCCACAAGAAGAACGCCTACTGGTACGGCTCGCAGCTCTCCATCGAGGAGACCCGCCGGATTGCCCCCTACCAGAACGCCACCGGCCTGCAGGTGACCTCGGCGGTTCTCGCCGGCATGGTCTGGGCGCTGGAGAACCCCGAAGCCGGCATCGTCGAGGCCGACGAGATGGATTTCCGCCGCTGCTTGGAGGTCCAGACCCCGTATCTTGGCCCGGTCGTGGGCGTGTACACGGACTGGACGCCGCTCACCGACCGCCCGGGCCTGTTCCCGGAGGACATCGACACCAGCGATCCGTGGCAGTTCCGGAACGTGCTGGTCCACGGCTGATGGCATCCGGGCCGGCGGTGCGCATCCGCCGGCCCACGCTTGCCTTCGGCACCACCCTGTCCCAAGCTCGACCGTACAAGTCAGGGAACGGGACAGATGGCATCGACGATCCAAGAGAAGATCCTGATCGAGCAGCGCATCGCTCATGAAGGGCCGAGCATGCTTCGCGCCTTAATCCTTTGGTTCTTCTTCGGTTTCTTCTCAGACCATCGCTTTTATCTCGGCCGTGTCGGCGGCGCGATCCTTCAGATCGTCCTGAACTGCTTCCTTACCGGCCTGAAGCGGCCGAGCTGTGCGGCACTGGACGATCCGGCCTGGGATTTGGCTCGGGATCGGAACGCTATGTCCCCGCAGAGACCGTGAAGTCCGGCCGGTAGGTCGCCCCCTCCACCGGGTTCGAAACCCAGCGGCAGCGCCCGACCGCGAGGTCGTGGCCCGCATGGAAATGCCCGGAGATCCAGAGATCCGGCCGCTCGGCATCGGCGAGGTCGTCGAGCGCCGTGGAGGCGTAGAAGGCCGGCACCCACCAGGGGACGCCGGGCTCGTCCCGGTAGCGATCGGCCGCACGCGGGCTCGCCGGATGGTGGGTGATCACCACGGTGGGGCCGTCATGCGGGATCCAGAGCGCGGCGTGCAGGGCCGCCCGCTCGGCTTGGTGCTCGGCCATCGCGTCCGCGGGCTGCCAGGGGCTGCCGTCGGCCTTCCGGATCGAGCCCAGATATTCCCGCGACCCGGTGACCGGGTCGGTCATGCGCGCGGCCGCGTAGGCGATCGGATCCTCCGGGCGCCCGGGCGTCTCGGCGTCGAGCCAGCGCCCGGCCAGCGTCCAGTCGCTCCACAGGGTCGCGCCGACGAAGCGCACACCGTCGATGGTGCAGGCCTGCGCCCGCTGCAGCAGGTGGATCCGGGCGCCGAGGCCGTTCAGCCGCGCGACCTCCGACTCCAGGGCTGCCAGCAATTCCGGCGCGGTGCGCCCGTCGCCGGTCGGCGCGTAGCGCTCGTGGTTGCCCGGGACCAGCACGATGGGCCGCCCCTGCGCGAGGTGCAGCAGACCCGCCAAGCCGCGCTCGGGATGCCCCTCGTAGAGATCGCCCGGGCAGGCGAGCAGGTCGAACGGCTCGCTCGGCGGCGGGATCAGGTCGAGGCGGCGCCGTTCGAGGTGGAGGTCCGAGATCGGATAGATGCGCATGGTGATGATTACCGGGCCGCCCGGCGCTCGGCCGCCGCAGCCTTGAGGATGTCGGCGGCGGAATCGGCGTTGAGGATCGCGATCCCCCCAGCCACGACGAGATCCGGCCAGGGCGAAGGATAGAGGGCGGTCACCAGCCCGGCCGCGATGATGGCGAGGTTGGCGAAGGCATCGTTGCGGGCCGAGAGATAGGCCGCCTGGGTCAGGCTGCCCGAGCCGGTCCGGTGCCGGGCGAGCATGACGGCGCAGGTCAGGTTCACGGCGAGCGCCCCGAGCCCGGCAAGGGTCAGCGGCAGGGCGGCCGGGGCCACGAAATCCGAGATCTTCCCATAGGCCGCCCAGGCGCCTGCCAGCGCCGGCAGGAGCAGGATGCCCGCCATGGTGGTGCCGAGGCGGGCGCGGTTGCGCGCGCTCCAGCCGAGGCCCGCGAAGATCAGCAGGTTGATCGCGGCGTCTTCCAGGAAATCGAGGCTGTCGGCGATCAGCGCCACCGAGCCGATGGCGAGCGCAACCGCGATCTCGATCCCGAAATAGCCGAGGTTCAGCGCCGCCACGCGGGCGACGACGGGGCGGAGGGCGGGCGGCGCGGGTTGGGCGGCATCATCGGCAATCACGGGGCGCGTCTTCGCCGAGTACGGCGCACCTGTCGAGGGCTGTTGAGAAAACCCTGCCCGCGCCTCAAGAAAGTTCGAGGCTCTTACGCCTTTGTCCGGGTGGATTCGATGCCGCGATCGTGCGAGGCCAGCAGAGGGCCGGGCGCGCAAGGCGTCGCAGGCCGGAAGCGGAGGTCTGCCGAGCCATGCTGCCCGAATTGCGCGTGCTCTATTTCGAGGATCTCGAGGTCGGGCTGTCGGAGACCCTGTCGAAGACCATCGCGTCCTCGGACGTGGTCGGCTTCGCGGAGATCACCGGCGACCGCAACCCGATCCACCTGTCCGAGCACTTCGCCGCCCGCACGCCCTTCGGCACCCGGATCGCCCACGGCCTCTACACCGCCGGGCTGATCTCGGCGGTGCTCGGCACCCGCCTGCCGGGCCCGGGCGCGGTCTACATCTCGCAGACCCTGAACTTCCGCGCGCCGGTGCGCATCGGCGACGTCGTGGAGGTGACCGTGACGGTCGCCGAGCTGATGCCCGAGCGGCGGCGCGCACGGCTCGCCTGCCAGTGCTCGGTGGCGGGGGAGACGGTGCTCGACGGCGAGGCGCTGGTGAAGGTCCCGACCAAGGCCGAGGCCGACCCGCTCGCCATCCGCATCGAGCGACAGCAGGGCTGAGGTGGAGCCGGTTCCGGAGACGATCACCGATCCGGACGATCCGCGCCTCGAACCCTACACCCGCATGCGCGAGCGCGACCTCGTGGGCCGCGCCGGGCGCTTCATCGCCGAGGGCGAGGTGACCCTGCGGCTGCTGCTCGGCGGACGCAGCCGCTTCCGCGCCGAATCGATCCTGCTCCTGCCGGAACGGTGGCCGGGCCTCACGGAGGCCGTGGCGGCATGCCCTGCGCCCCCGCCGGTTTTCCTCGCCAGCCGAGCCGTGATGAGCGCCGTGGCGGGATTCCCGATCCACCGCGGGGTGCTGGCGGTCGGCCTGCGCGGTGCGGCGCCCGACGCGGCGGCGCTCGTGCCACCCGCGCCCGCGCCGGCCCTGGTGCTCGGCCTCGCGGGCCTGACCAACCACGACAATGTCGGTGCCGCCTTCCGCAACGCCGCCGCCTTCGGGGCGGATGCCGTGGTCCTCGACGCCGCGAGCTGCGATCCGCTCTATCGCAAGAGCATCCGGGTCTCGGCCGGCGCCGCCCTGATCCAGCCCTTCGCGCAGCTCGCGGCGGGCCAGGACTGGCTGCAGCTCGCCGAAGCGCTCGACCTCCAGCCGCTGGCGCTCAGCCCGGGCGCAACCGAGACCCTGGAGCAGCACGCAGCACCCAAGCGGGCGCTCCTGATCCTCGGCACGGAGGGGCCGGGGCTCGATACGGCGATCCTCGCACAGGCGCGGCCGGTCCGCATCCCGATGGCGGCGGGCTTCGATTCCCTCAACGTCGCCACCGCGGCAGGAATTGCCCTTCACAAGATCGCGTGCGGCCAGGGGCGTCTCGACGTCGAGCGATAAGTTCCAGCGCGGACGCCACGCCCGGGATCACAGTTCCAGCCCGTTCAGCGCGCGATTGATATCTTCGGTTGAAATTTCTTCTCCGATACAACCATAGAATAGAACACTATCGATCTGCCGCCCTATTTTCCGGGACCGCATAGGCAAAAACGTAAGATTTCCATGGTCTACCCGGCCGTAGTACCGCAACCTGGCGGGTCGGACCGTGAGATCATCAAGTTCTGTCGCGCGCCATTGGTTGAGGCTGCCGAATCCGGTCTCACGGCTGTGGCGTGAGCAGAGCGGTGCAACGGCGGTCGAGTTCGGGCTCGTCGCGCTGCCGTTCCTCGCCATGGCCGGCGCCTGTCTCGAGAACGGGATCGTCGCCTGGGAGCAGGAGATCATCCAGCAGGCCGTCGTCGAGGCCGGGCGCCAGATCTATACGGGCTCGTTCCAGACCGCGAATGCCGGCACGACCGACGCGGCGACGCTGCTGAGCCGATTCCGGACCGCGATCTGCACACAGCCGAACGGCGCCCCACGGGTGACGATCTTCAACTGCGCCAACGTCCGCGTCAGCATCACGCCGGCCGCCAGCTACGCCGGAGCCACGACGGTCTCGCCCGTCGCCTCCACCGGCAATGGCGTCAGCGACTGGAACCCGAATTTCCAGAGCTACACCTGCGGTGGAGCGTCCTCGATCATGGTGGTTCAGGCGGCCGTCGACATCCCGGTCTTCTTCCCGTTCCTCGGCGCGGCGACGGCAAACCTGCCGAACAAGCGGCGCGTGCTCCAGGCCGCAACGGTGTTCAAGATCGAGCCCTACACCACCCAGTCGGTCTGCTCCTGATGACCGCCCTCTCGCAGACCCTGAAACGCTTCCGGGCCGACGGACGGGGCATCGCCGCGGTCGAGTTCGCCCTGGTTCTCCCGGTGCTGATCGCCATCTACTTCGGCACCGTGGAGTTGACCCGCGTCCTGGATGCGAACCGCAAGCTGACCTTGTTCGCCCGCACGCTCGCCGACCTCTCGGGACGCGCCGACAACCCGAAACCTTCCGCCGCCGACATGACGACGATCGCCGGCGCGGCGACCGCGATCCTCCGGCCGCTGGACGCCTCGGGCCTCCAGATCGTCGTCAACGCCATGGGCGTCGAGTCGGTCTACGGCACACTCTACGGCGGCGTGTGCTCCAGCTGGCCCCAGAACGCGACCCAGCGCCCCGCCCAGCAGATCAACGGGACGAACGGCTTGCCGGCTACGCCGGCCGCCTATCAGTTCGACGGGGCCCGCTACATCCTGGCGGAGGTGTCGATGGCCTACACGCCGATCATCGGCAGCGCCCTCTACCGTTGGATCTTCGGTCCGCGCGGCCTGACCTTCACCCGGCAGATCCCATGGTCGCAGCGGACCATCAACGAGATCGTCATGCCGGGCGGCGTGGCCTGCCCGACCTTCTAGAGCCTCATCGCGCGACGGGGGCTCCCGTTTTCGGGACGCGCTGCGGCAGGACCAATAACCGGACGCCAACCCCCGATCGCGACGGTCGGGCCCGGCACCGTCCCTGTTCCGACCTGTGTTCCATCGCGCTCCCGCCGGACGCCACCAGATCCACCGGCAGAGCGCCCGACCGCGCGAGGATATCGTGTCGTTGTTTCCTGGCCGCGCCATCCGCTCCCTTCGCGTGCGCCTGACGGATTACCGGCGGGCGCGCTCCGGCCAGGTGGCGATCACCCTCGCCCTCATGGCGATGCCGATCCTGTTCGCCTCGGCCGCCGCCATCGATTACGGCCGTCGGAACGCCGCCAAGGCACGGCTCGACGCAGCGCTCGACGGGGCCGTCCTCGCGGTCATGTCCCAGAAGACCAACACCATCACGCAAACCAATCTCCAGAACATGGAGACGCAGTTCCGGAATGAGGCCGCCAAAGTCCCCGGCGTGACCATCACCTCCTTCACGCCCGGAACGCCGGTCAGCGGAGCCTCGACCCTGAGCCTGACGGCAAGCTACACGGGCACCGTGAAGACCAGTCTGGCCTCGATGATGAAGGTTACGTCGATGAACATCGGCGCAACTTCGTCCAGTACCCGCAATCTGTTCCAATACATCAATTTTTACCTGCTGCTCGACAATTCCCCGTCAATGGGACTTGCGGCAACCGACACCGACGTCAACAACATGAAGAACGCGACGCCCGACCGTTGCGCATTCGCTTGCCACGAGCACACCTACGACAGCCAGGGCAATGTAACCGGTGAAAATCCGAACGACTACTATCACGTCGCGCAGAAGAACAACATCAAACTACGCATTCAGGTCCTGCGAGATTCGGTCTCGGCGCTGGTCGATCAAGCCAACGCCAGCATGACGCTGAGTCAGCAGTTCCAGATGGAGATGTGGACCTTCAACGATTCCGCGACGCAGACGCGGTTGCAGGCCATGACGCCGGCCCTGAACCAGATCAAGACAGCAGCTGCCAACATCGACATCGCCTACGCGTATCGCATTCAGACCGACAATCAGACCGACTTCGAGCGCGCCATTGCGAAGATGAACGCGACAATCCCGGCCAGTGGGACAGGCGTCACATCGGCGTCGCCAATCCGGTTCCTGTTCTTCGTCACCGACGGTGTCGAGGATACCGGCGGCACCGTCACCAACCAGAACGCCGGGTTTCAGATCGCCAGCAATCGCTTCATCGGCCCATTCAGTCCGTCGACCTGCAACGCGCTGAAGAACAACAACGTCCGCATCGGGATCATCTACACGCAATATCTTCCGATCTACGACAATCCATTTTATGTATCCAACGTCAAGCCGTACGAGAACCAGATCGGACCGATGCTCAAGGCCTGCGCGTCGGACGGCCTGTATTACCCCGTCGCCTCCGGCGGCGACATCACGGCCGCCATGCTCCAGCTGTTCTCGACCGCCGTGGCCTCCGTCAGACTGAGCAATTGACGCGCTCGTGCGGCGAGCACGGTTCGTCGTGCCCGCGACGCGGCTGTGGCTTTCTGCAGTATCAAAGAGACGACGCATGGGGGGATGCTCGTCGCCGCACTGCCGGCGTCCACCCGTGGATGGATCTCAGATTTCACGCACGCTCGACAGGGAAGGCATGCGCCGAGATGGGCCAGCGCTTTGTCTACCGACCCTGTAGACAGCTGAGACCGCCGCCGTGTCACGCCGCCCGGGCATCGACGGCCGGCTTCGGGAGCAACGCCATGAGCGCCTGCAGCGGGGCGCTCGC
Source organism: Methylobacterium sp. E-065 (assembly GCF_022829605.1). Classification (GTDB taxonomy): domain Bacteria; phylum Pseudomonadota; class Alphaproteobacteria; order Rhizobiales; family Beijerinckiaceae; genus Methylobacterium. Next base: position 46,893 of record NZ_JAKSYD010000039.1, read on the forward strand.
CTCCCCGGTCCAGACGAGATGCGTGCGATTGCGGCGCAGGCGCTCGGGCAGCGGATGGCGCTGCACCGTATCGCTCAGAACGGCATAGTCGAGCATCTCGCTCGGCACGATGGCCGCCCCCGTCCCCGCCGCCACGCAGGCCACGATGGCGTGGTAGGAATTCATCTCCAGCACCCGCTCGGGCGACGCACCCTCCCCGTCCAGCCACGCGACGAGGCGGGCGCGGTAGGAGCACCCGTGCGGGAAGGCCACGACGGTGCGTCCGCCCAGCGCGACCGCCTCGCGGATCGTGGTCGCGCCCTTGCCGGTGATCAGCACGAGATCCTCGTCGAAGACATGAACCGAGGAGAGGCTTCGACGCTCGAACGGCTCCGAGACGAAGGCCGCCTCGATCTCGAAACCGCTGAGCTGACGCAGCAGTGCGCGGGTCGTGCCGGTCTGCAATTCGATCGCGACATCCGGATACCGCGCGTAGAAGGCCGACAGGATCGGCGGCAGCCGGGCGCCGGCCGCGCTTTCCAGGGAGCCGAGCCGGAGCACGCCGCGCACGGCCCCGCCGCGCAGATCCTGCTCGGCCTGATCGGCCATCTGCAGCAGCTTTTCGGCATGGCCCAGCAGGGTCCGCCCGGCCTCCGTCAGCGCGAGGCTGCGTCCCTGGCGGCGGAACAGCGCGACGCCCAGGCGCTCCTCGAACTGCTTGATCCGGGTGGTCACGTTGGAGGGCACCCGGTGCAGGTGCGCGGCAGCCCGCGTCACCCCGCCCTCGCGCACCACGCTGCGGAAGATATCCAGATCGTCGAGATCCATTGTTCTCATGGCGAGAACGATAGGTCACAAAAATTCATTTTCCAACACGATGAGAGCCGTGTTCAACCGACTCGATGAGCACGACGCAGCCAACCGCCGCCCGACCACAACCCACGATCGGGCCGATCGTCGGGGCCGGCCTCGTCGCCCTGGCGGTCGCCATGGGGATCGGCCGGTTCGCCTTCACGCCGCTCCTGCCGCTGATGGTCCGCGACGGCACCCTGAGCCCAGTCGCCGGCGCAGAATGGGCGGCGGCCAATTACGTCGGCTACTTCCTCGGCGCGCTGACCGCCGCATGGTTCGCGGGCGATCCGCGACGCGGGTTGCTGCTGAGCCTGCTCGGCGTGGCGCTGACGACCTTCGCCATGGCGGCGATCGACGCCGATACGGTCGCGCTGCTCGGCCTTGCACTGCGCGGCGCAGCCGGGGTGTTCAGCGCCTGGGCGCTGGTCTGCGCGAGCGGCTGGTGCCTGGCCGAACTCGCCCGGCGACGGGCCGGTCAGGCCGGGGCCTGGATCTACACAGGCGTCGGGCTCGGGATCGCCCTGGCCGGCCTGCTGACGTGGCTCGGCGGACGCCAGCCGGCGCAGTGGCTCTGGCTCGAACTGGGCGTCATTGCCGGCGCCGGCGCGCTTTTCGTCTGGGCGCAATCCTCCGCGCCATCCTCCAGAGCCGACACGCAGACGGCCGAGATCACCGAACCGGAGGCCGCATCCGCCGCGCCGATGCCCCGGAGCCGGCAGTTCTCCCTCGTGGTCTGCTACGGGACCTTCGGGTTCGGCTACATCGTCCCGGCGACCTTCCTGCCCTCCATGGCGCGAGCGCTGGCGCCCGATCCCCTGGTCTTCGGGCTGACATGGCCGCTGTTCGGCCTCGCGGCCGCGCTCTCGGTGGCCGCGGTGGCGCGCTTCCTGCCCCATGGCTCCCGCCAGCGGATCTGGGCACTGGCGCAGGGCGTCATGGCGCTCGGCACAGCCCTGCCCCTGTTCGTCCAGACCCTGCCGGCCATCGCGGTGTCGGCCATTCTCGTGGGCGGCACCTTCATGGTCGCCACCATGGCGGGCCTGCAATTGGCCCGCGCGGCGCGGCCCGACAATCCGACGCCGCTCCTGGCCCGCATGACCGCCGCCTTCGCGGCCGGGCAAATCGCCGGCCCGCTGCTGGTGCGCGCCCTCGGCTCCGGTCGCTGGGGCGGTTGGGACGCGCTGGGCTGGACCGGAGCGGTTGCCACGCTGCTGCTGATCCTGACGGCCTTGTGGCTGTGGCTGTCCGAGCGGCCTGCTTTTTGAAGCCCTCGCTGCCGAAGTGGGCACCGGTTCGGCGCAAGAGGACACGTCACAACAAGGCTGAGAGCCATGCCCCGTCCTGAAGCCCCCTAACCGATCGCCCCAGTTCAGCGGATGTCGACACGAAGAACACCCGGTAAGGTTGTCCCGGTACGATCGACCGCGTCAGTCTGCGCGCGACAAACGGCAGCAATTGCCGCGCGCGCCAGATGGCCTAGCTTGACCATTGGGCGTGCGGGGGAATCGACAGGGAGTCGGCGGCGTTGCTTCAGTCTGGGAATGGGTTGCGGGCGCTGACCGGTCGCCGGGTAGCCGTGGTCGGCGCCGGTCCGGGGGGCTTGGCCTCCGCCCTGCTTTTGGCGCGGGCCGGGATCCACGTGACGCTGTTCGAGAAGGACAGCCAGGTCGGCGGCCGCACCAAGACGGTGTCGGCGCCGGGCGGCTACAAGTTCGATATCGGACCGACCTTCTTCCTCTATCCCCAGATCCTGGCCGACATCTTCGCCAGCTGCGGCGAGCGGCTGGAGGACCACGTCAAGCTCGAACGGCTCGATCCGCAATACCACCTCGTGTTCGAGGGCGAGAGCGGGATCTCGGGGACGATCCGGGCGACCGGCGACATCGCCCGCATGGAGCAGGAGATCGCCCGCCTCGCGCCGGACGACGCCAAGAACGTGCAGGCGTTCTTCACCGAGAACCGGACCAAGCTCGAATACTTCAAGCCGATCCTGCAGCAGGCCTTTCACACCCTGCGCAGCCTCGCGAGCCCGGCGATGCTGGCCGCCCTGCCCTACCTCCACCCCGGCCGGAGCGTCGACCGCGACCTGAAGCGCTACTTCGCCGATCCGCGGGTGCGCCTCGCCTTCTCGTTCCAGACCAAATATCTCGGCATGTCGCCGTTCCGGTGCCCGAGCCTGTTCACGATCCTGTCGTTCCTCGAATACGAGCACGGGGTCTACCACCCGGTCGGCGGCTGCGGCGCGGTCTCCGACGCGATGGCGGGTCTGGCCGGTCGCATGGGCGTCGACCTTCGGCTCAACACCAACGTCGAGCGGGTGCTGTTCGACGGCAAGCGCGCCAACGGCGTCGTTGCGGACGGCGAGACCTTCAACGCCGACGCGGTGCTGATCAACGGCGACTTCGCCAAGGTGGTGCGAGCCTTGGTGCCGGAGCGGCATCGCCCGCGCTGGCGCGACGCCAAGATCCAGAAGGCGCGGCTCTCCTGCTCGACCTTCATGCTCTACCTCGGCATCGAGGGAAAAATGCCCGAGAGCCTGGGGCATCACACGATCCTGCTCGCCGAGGGCTACGAGAAGAATATCCGCGAGATCACCGAGGGCACGCTGCCGATGCAGCCCTCGCTCTACGTGCAGCATGCCGGCTACACCGACGGCGGCATGGCGCCCCCCGGACAGACTGCACTCTACGTGCTCGTGCCGGTGCCGAACCTCAAGTCCGGGATCGACTGGGCTGCCCAGCGGGAAAGCTACCGCGCCCTGATCATGGAGCGGCTGAAGCTCCTCGGAATCGAGGATCTCGAAGCCCGGATCCGCTACGAGCGGATCATCGACCCGACCCAGTGGGAGGAGGATTTCGCCGTCCACGAGGGCGCCACCTTCAACCTCGCGCACGACCTGATGCAGATGCTGTATTTCCGTCCGCACAACCGCTTCGGGCCGGGGCTCTACATCGTGGGGGGCGGCACCCATCCGGGCTCCGGCCTGCCGGTGATCTACGAGGGCGCCCGCATCTCGGCCCGTCTGCTGATCGAGGAACTGGCCGGTGCCCGCGCGGCCGCCTCCGCCGGCATCCCCGAGACCGCACCGCTGGCCACCTCCCACGAGGCCTCGTGAGCCGGCCGAGGGGTCGGAGGCCCGGTCGACGGCACGGTCTGCCCGGGCTCGTGGTCGCGGGCACGCTCTGTGCCACCGTGCCGGCGACGGCCGCGACCGTGCAGGTCGTGATCGACGGGATCGAGCCCGGCGGCGGCCCGGTGCGGGTCGCCCTGTGCCAGGGGAGCCTCGCGGAGGCCGCCTGCGCCCGGGGTGACGAGGCCTCGGCCTCCGCCGACCGGCTCCAGTTCACCTTCCAGGGTGTGCCGACCGGGACCTACGCGGTGGCGGCCTACCAGGACGCAAACAGCAACGGCCGCCTCGACCGCACCGGGCTCGGCCTGCCGCTCGAACCCTACGGATTCTCAGGCGTCGCCGGACGCCGGGCGCGGCCGGACTTCGCCGAGGCGGCCTTCAGCCTTCGGGAGCCGGGCGGCTCCATTCGCGTGCGCCTCGCACGCGCCCTGCCGCGGCGCTGACGCGGATGGGCGATCCCCAGGAGCGCTCTGCGCCGAAGTGGATACCGGTTCGGCGCAAGAGAGCGCATCACGACAAGGGACCAGAGCCGGGCCCGATCGCAACGCAGTCGGGCACGGCTCTGGTCCGGATCGCGGGCGTCGGTCTCGACCTCGGCGGGCGGCGGGTCCTGGAACGCGTCGATCTCGACCTCGAAGCCGGCGGGACCCTGGCGCTCCTCGGCCCGAACGGGGCCGGCAAGTCCTCCCTGATGCGCCTCGTGGCGGGCCGGCTCGACCCGAGCGCGGGCTCCGTGCGGGTCGGTGGCGCGGATCCGTATCGCGCGGGCAGCGCCCGCCGCGCCATCGGCTGGGTCCCGCAGGAGATCGCCCTCTATCCGAAGCTGACGGTCGCCGAGAATCTCGGCGTGTTCGGCCAGCTCGCGGGTGTCGCCCGGCGCGACCGGAAGGCGGCCGTGGAGGCCGCGCTGGCGATGGCCGACATCGCCGAGGTCGCGCGGCGCCCGGTGGGGACCCTGTCGGGGGGCTACCGACGCCGGGTCAACATCGCCGCGAGCCTGATGAACCGACCCAGTCTGGTCCTGCTCGATGAGCCGACGAGCGGTGTCGACCTCGCCGCCCGTGCGGCGATCCACGCCGTTCTCGACCGGCTGAAGGCGGCCGGCACCGCGATCCTGATCGCCACCCACGATTTTGCGGAAGCCGAGCGTCTGGCCTCACAGGTCGCGTTCCTGGCGCAGGGCCGGATCGTGCGCGCGGGCCGCCTCGCCGATCTGCTCGCGCAGCTGCGCACGGGCGCGCCCGAGCGGGAGCTGAGTCTGACGGTCCCGGCGGACGCAGCCGCAGCCGCGTCCCTGCGCCGGGCCGGCTTTGCGGCCGCCGAACCGGATGGCCTCGTCTGGCGCTCCGTCGAGCGCTCCGGGCTCGACGGAGCCGCCCTGCTCGGAGCCCTGCGGGCCCAGGGCATACCGGTGGCCGAGGTCCGGGTGCGCGCTCCGCGGCTGGAAGCGCTCTACCTCGACGCCCTTCGGCCCCGCGAGGCGAACGACAGCGGGACCACCACCCTGCGGGCGGGGATGGCCCGATGATCGGCGCCGCGTTCCGCGTGATGGCGCTCAGCCTGCTGCGCGACCGCGCCGCGCTGGTCATGGCCTTCGTGCTGCCGACCGTGATGTTCTCGATTTTCGCGGCGATCTTCTCCGGGGCGACCGGCGACCGGATCCGCATTCATGTCGGGCTCGCCGACCTCGCACAGACCACCGCCACGCGGCGCCTCACCGACGCGCTGGCGGCCGATCCGTCCCTGCGGGTGACGCGCCTGCCCGTGACGGACCTCGCGGGCGTCGCCGAGGCGGTGCGCTCGGGCGAGGTCGATGTGGCGCTCGCCCTGCGGGGCGACCTGATCGCGGCTCCCACGGGGAGCGCGCCCGGCCCGGCCGACCAGCCGGTGGTGCTGGTGGAGAATCCCGCCAAGGCCCTGGCGACGCCGATCGCGCTCGGTCAGCTCCAGCGCGTGCTGAACGCGGCCTTGCCCGACGTGGTCCTGTCGCGGATCGTTGCCGACGTGGAGCGCAGCGGCAAGATCGGCCCGGACGAACGCCGCTTCCTGGACGAGGCCTTCGCCGAGCAGCGGGCCAAGAAGGAGCCGTTCAGCTTCGCCAATCTGGTCGAGCGGCGCAGCACCGCCGTGGGCACGGCGAACGCCCGGATCAGCTACTATGCGGGGGCGATCACCGCAGTGTTCCTGCTGTTTGCCGCCATGCAGGGAGCGATGTCGCTGGTCGAGGAGCGCGAGACCGGCCTCGCCGAGCGGCTGATGGCCGGTCCAGGCGGGCTTCCGGTGGTAGTGCTCGGCAAGTTCGGCTTCCTGACGCTTCAGGGCGTCGTGCAGGCGGGGCTGATCTTCCTGGCCGCCGCGCTCCTCTACGGGGTGGAGATCGGCCCGCACTGGCCGGCCTTCCTGGCGACCTGCCTGCTGGTCTCGGCCATGGCGGCGGGGCTGGCGCTCGCCGCCTGCGCCCTCGCGGCGAGTCGCCAACAGGCGCATCTCGCCTCGACCTTCGGCGTGCTGCTGCTCTCGGCGGTGGGCGGCTCGATGGTGCCGCGCTTCCTGATGCCGCCCTGGCTCCAGCAGGCCGGCTGGCTCACCCCCAACGCCTGGGCGATCGATGCCTATCAGAACGCGTTGAGTGAGGGGTTCGCCGTCGCCGCTCCGGCGCTGGCCGTTCTGGGGGGCCTGGCGCTCGGCGGGCTCGGGCTTGCCCTCACGCTGGTGGCCAGACGCACGGCCTGAGCGGACGACGCTATTCGACGTAGACGCCGGCCCCGATCAGCGCCCCCGTGCCCGCGACGTGGGTCTCGCAGACGTAGCTCCATTTCACGGTGGGCACCGCCTGCCCCGGCCTCGGGAACATGTAATCGACCCAGCCCGAGCCGAACCGGCTGACGGTCTCGATGAAGTCCTGATGGAATTGCTTCCCATCGGCATCGCGCTCGTGGAGCAGGTCCCGTCCCTCGCGGTTCGGATAAGCGGCGTTGAACAGCACGACGCCCCGCATGTCGACGACGAACAAGTAGACATCCCCGTAGCGCCATCCGCTGCCCTTCCGCCGGAACTCGGTGAAGGCGGCGGGGCCGCGCTCCTCCACGAACTCTGCCGCCCGGTTGACGAGCTTCTCGATCTCCACGGCCTGATGGAAGACCGGCGGCGTGCGCGTCCCGGACGCGGGCAGCGTCACGCCGAGCAGGAGCAGCACCGGCCAGATCAGCAGGGCTCTCGCCATGGCCTCACCTCACCGAAGCACCTTCCGGCTTTCGATCCCACGGCCGGTCAGGCCCGTGTCTCCAGGGCGGGACCGCCGGGTGTCAGGCGTTGTCGCAGGGTGGCCAACCACCTGCGCCGTGGGGGCGGGACCGTCTGGCCAACGGCATTGGGCAGGGCCTCGAAGGCGAGGCGGTTGCGGTGCAGCTCGATGATCCGGTGGAGGTGTCGCATCGCCGTGAGCCCCTGCGCGGCGATCAGGCGATGACCCTCGCAGGCGTCGTCCTCTACGAGGCGCTGCACGGCATCCTCGGCCCGGGCGATCAGCCCCCGCGACTCCAGACAATACAGCTCCATCTCAGCGAGATCTGGCATCTCGAACTCCCTGCTGATCGCATCTCAGTATTAAACCCATCCTGAATACTGTTGTGGTTGGCCGGAAAGCATCATCCGTTTGGGGTGTATCGCGCTTCCGTACCGATCACCGTTTCGTGCGCGCCCCGCGACCGCATCGGACGGCGCGATTGCCGGCGCTCGGTCGGCCAGCCAGTCGCGCGTCCGGCCCGGAAACCAGGGGCGTGACGATCCGCGCCGGCCCTGCGACCAGGGGCGCGCGGACACGGCCGGCGTGATCGGTCACGGTCCGGTCCCGCCTGACGAGAAGAATCCATGCTCCGCCTGCTCATCGCCGACGGCAACGATCGTGCGGCCCGCGGCCGGCACGTCGCCGCCACGGGCCGGACCTCGGCCGAGTCCTACGCCGCCGTGGTACGGGCGCTCGCCCCCGGGACAACCTGCCGTTTCGTCAGCCCAGCCGATGCAGACGCGAACCTGCCGGCCGGGCTCGAGGATTTCGACGGCCTGATCTTCACCGGATCGACCCTCAAGGTCTCCGAGGGCACGCCCGAGGTGACCCGGCAGCTCGATCTGATGCGCGCGGCCCTGGAGGCGGGCCGGCCGATCTTCGGTTCATGCTGGGGCGTCCAGGTCGCCGCCACGGTGGCTGGTGGCAAGGCCGCCGAGAACCCGCGCGGCCCCGAATACGGTTTCGCCCGGTCGATCACACCGACCGAGGAGGGCCGGACCCATCCGCTGCTCGCCGGCCGCCCAGCCGCCTGGGACGCCCCGGCGGTCCACTCGGACGCGGTGCTGCAGCCGCCGCCGGGTGCCCGCGTGCTCGCCGGCAATCCGATGCTGGGCATCCAGGCGATCGAGATCCGCCACGGCACCGGCTGGTTCTGGGGGACGCAGTACCATCCGGAACTCGACCTCGACGAACTCGCCGCGATGCTGCGCCTCTGCGACACGGCCCTCGTGGAGGCCGGCTTCGCGGAGGATACCGGGGCGGTGGCCGCCTATGCCGACGAGATTGCCGGCCTCGATGGATCGGACGCGGAGGCGGCCCGCCGCCTCGCCTGGCGCCATGGGATCGGCCCGGAGGTTCTGGACGCGGAGTTGCGCCGCCGGGAAATCGGGAACTTCCTGGCCCGTCTGTCCACAAGCGTGGACCGATAGACCCGCGCCGCGACCGGGTGGCGCGTTGACCCGCCCGGTCGTGGGTCTAGCTTCGCTGGAGCGGGCCGCCTCACGGCCTCGGGAGCGACCCATCAGGATGACCCAGGATTCTACGGTCGCCGTCATCGGCAGCGGGCTCGGCGGACTCGCGGCCGCGTGCGTCGCCGCCGCACGGGGCCACCGCGTGACGGTCTACGACAAGAACGGCTGGCTGGGCGGCAAGGCGGCGGTGCTGTACGAGGGCGGCTTCCGCTTCGACATGGGCCCGACCATCCTGACCGTACCCCGGGTGCTGGAGCGGATTTTCGCCGAGGCCGGCCGCTCGGTTCACGACTACATGGATTTGCGCCGACTCGACCCGCAATGGCGCTGCTTCTTCGACGACGGCAGCCAGATCGACCTGATGCAGGACATCGCGCGGATGGCCGGCGACATGGAGCGCTTCGCCCCCGGCAGCGGCGAAGGTTATAAAAAATTCCTCTCCATCTCGGAGCATCTGCACGGGGTTTCGGAACGTTTCTTCTTCTGGAAGCCGGTCGAGGACCTGTTCGACACGATCAACATCCGCGCCAACATGAACCCCGGGACGCTGCGCGACGTCCTCTCCCTGCGCATGCACGCCTCCGTGGCCTCGACGATCCGCGGCAAGGTCAAGGATGCCCGGCTCGCGCAGATGCTCGACCACTTCGTGCAGTATGTCGGCTCCTCGCCCTACGGTGCGCCGGCGGTGCTCTGCGCCATCGCGCACATGCAGACGGCCGACGGGGTCTGGTACCCGATGGGCGGCACCCGCGCCGTCGCCGAGGGGTTGGCGAAGCTCGCCCAGGAACTCGGCGCCACCTGCAAGACCGACACCGAAGTGACCGGCATCGAGACCGCCAACGGCGCGGTCCGCGGAATACGCACCGCCGCGGGCGTCACGCCGTTCGACGCGGTGATCTCCAACATGGATTCGGTGCGCACCTACCGCGAACTCGTCGGCGGTGATGCTGCCAAGGCTTACGCCAAGAAGAACCCCGAGCCGGCCTGCTCGGGCGTGGTGCTCTATCTAGGCCTGAACAAGCGCTACGAGCACCTGAACCACCACGATTTCGTCTTCTCCCGCGATCCGGAGGAGGAGTTCGACTACATCTACAACAAGGGTGAGCCGGCCCCGGACCCGACCGCCTATCTGGCCGCCCCCTCCTCCACCGATCCGAGCGTGGCGCCGGAGGGCGGCGAGGCGCTCTACGTCCTCGTGCACACGCCGTATCTGCGCCCGCACCACGATTGGCGCCCGGACGGTCCGCTGTTCCAGAACTACCGCCGGACGATCCTCGACAAGCTCAAGCGCACCGCCAACATGCCGGATCTTGAGGAGCGCATCGTGGTCGAGCGCCACCTGACGCCGCAGGACATCCACGAGCGCTACCGGGTGCTGAACGGCGCGATCTACGGGCTGGCCTCGCACGGGCGGGTGATGGGGGCGTTCAAGCCGGGCAACCGCTCGCGGCAGGTTCGCGGGCTCTACCTCGCGGGCGGCGCTGCCCATCCGGGACCGGGCATGCCGATGGTGATGATGTCCGGCTGGATCGCCGCCGACGCGCACGATCAGGACGCGCGCGGCGTCCTGCGCGCCACGGCGTGACAGACTCCAGGTCCTTCCCTCCCCCCTCTGCGGAGGAGGGTGGCCCTCGCGTCAGCGAGGGTCGGGAGAGGGGAGCGACGGTGCAGAACAGGGCTCAGCCCCTCATGCCGGTCGCATCTCTTCCGGAAAACGCGCTCCCCTCTCCCCCCCTGCTGCGCAGGGTACCCTCCCCCGCAAAGGGGGGAGGGAGAGCCGCGCTTCCCAAGGTCTCCCCCGCGATCCGCCGCTTCATGGTGGCGTGGTTCGAACGCTATCTCCACCGCCATCTCGACGCGTTGCGGATACCGCTCTGGAGCACACCCCCGGACCGCGGCCACGCAGGGCCGATCGTGGTCTATTGCAACCATCCCGCGTGGTGGGACGCGGCCCTGATCATCGTGCTGGCCGGGCGCCTCTATCCGGAGCGGCCGAGCCGCGCGCCGTTCGACGCCGCGATGCTGGCGCGCTATCGGATCTTCGAGCGGATCGGCGCCTTCGGGGTCGATCTCGACAGTCCCCGGGGCGCCGCGCAGTTCCTGGCGGCCGCCCGGACGATCCTGGCTGCGCCCGACGGGATGCTCTGGATCACCGCGCAGGGCCGCTTCGCCGACGCCCGCGGGCGGCCCCTGGCGCTACGGCCCGGTGTGGCCCGCCTCGCCGAACTCGCGCCCGATGCCCTGTTCGTGCCGATGGCCGTCGAATACGCCTTCTGGGACGAGCGCGGCGCGGGCGCCTTCACGGCGTTCGGTGCCGGGATCCCGGCAGCCGACCTCGCCGCCCTGCCCCGGCCGCAGCGCCTCGCCCGGCTGGAAGCCGACCTGACCGCGACCCTGGACCGGCTCAGCGCCGACGTGATCAGCCGGGAGCCGGCGCGCTTCCGCGCCCTGATCTCGGGCCGCAAGGGCGTCGGCGGCGTGTACGACCTCTGGCGAAGCCTTGCGGCCCGGCTCTCCGGCCGCCGCTTCGATCCGGCCCACCGCGCCGCGGACGGACAGGACCGCGCCGCGTGAGGGCTTCGACTCCATCCCGCACCCATGCGATGCAGGGGCCGGGCGGGATCCATCTTCGGCACGGACCATGACCGATTCGATCCTGACGGCCCTGGCTCTCCTCGGTCTCGCCCTGGCGCTCCTCCCGGCGGTGCTGGCGGCGGTGAATCTCGCGGTCCTGCGCCGGCTGCAGCCGGAGGCGGATCCCGATCTCGTCTCGATCCTGATCCCGGCGCGCAACGAGGCCGGCAACATCGCCGCCACCGTCCGCGCGGCTTTGGCCAGCACGACGGTGACCGTGGAGGTGATCGTCGGCGACGACCATTCCACCGATGCGACCCCGGAGATCGTCCGATCCATCGACGATCCGCGCCTGCGCCTCGTCGCCGTGCCGGCGCTGCCCGAGGGCTGGACCGGCAAGAACCACGCCTGCTTCCACATGGCCGGCCTCGCGCGCGGGCGGCATCTCCTGTTCATCGATGCCGACGTGCGGCTCGCGCCGGATGCCGCCGCATCCCTGGCGGCGCAGGCCCGCCGCACCGGCGCGGCCCTGATCAGCGGCGTGCCGCGGCAGGATTTGGGCACGCCCGGCGAGATGCTGACCGTGCCGATGATCGATTTTTTGCTCTTGGGCTACCTGCCGGTGCCGATGATGCGCCGCATGACAGATCCGTCGCTCGGCGCGGCCTGCGGGCAGCTCATCCTGATGGAGGCCAAGGCCTACGCGGCCACGGGCGGCCACGGCGCGATCCGCACCTCGCTGCACGACGGCGTCCGCTTGCCGCGCCTGTTTCGCGCGGCCGGCCACCGGACGGATCTCGTCGCCGCCGCGTCGCTGGCCACCTGCCGGATGTATGATGGCTTCGCGCAGGCCTGGGCGGGCTTCTCGAAGAACGCCCACGAGGGCATGGCGACGCCCCGCGCCCTGCCGGTCTGGACCCTGCTGCTCGGGGGCGGACAGGTCCTGCCGCCGCTCCTCGTCCTGGCCGGCCTGCTCGGCCTGATACCGACCGCCGCCCTGATTGCTGCCGCCGCTTCGCTCGCCCTCTCGCTGGCGACGCGGACGGCCATCACCCTGGCGGTCCGGGCGCCTCTGGCGACGATCGCGCTCCACCCGGCCGCGGTCGCGGTAGCGCTGGCGATCCAGTGGAACGTGCTGCTGCGCCGCGAGCGGGCCGGCACCGCCACCTGGAAGGGCCGCAGCTACCCGGTCAACGGAGTCTAAGGCAGCCCGATCCAAGGCTTGCCGAAAGCGTTCACGGCGCAGGCTGGCACGGCTCGGTGCCGCGCCCCTGCGTCTGCGGCTTCACCGAAACGATGAGCTGCACGGTCGGCACGTCGCCGACCTGCCGGGTCAGGTGACCGGCCCGGCCATCCGGCCCCTGCGGTTTCGAACCCGAATCGGCGTTGAACTGAATCTCGCCGGGCCCCTGCTCCATTACCGTGCCGTCCGTGGCCTCCACCGACCAGCGGCCCGACAGGGTGACGACCCATTGCGGGCCGGGCGCCGCGTGCCACGGCCCGACATAGCCGACCGGAAGCACCGCGTAGGCGATCGACGCCACGTCGCCGGGCGGCGCGCCGACATATTGCGGCGGTGCGGGCGGCGCGTAACTCTTGAAGGCGAAGTTCTTGAGATCGCAATACTGGACGTGGCTGCGCCCTTCGGCATCGGCGTAGAGCACGCCGTACCGCAGGGCGGGTGGATCGGCCGTCGCGAGGCCCGCCGGCCCGGATGGCGCCGGCGCGACGGTCAGCGCGGGCGTATCGCCAGCCGCCTGAGCGTCTCCGCTGCCCGCGAGGACCGAGATCAGGAGGGCTGCGACGCGCGCTCTGCAGTTCGATGACGCCATCGTTGTTTGCCCTAATTCGGCCAGCCGTGAAGCGCGCTCAGTCAACCGCCGCCGGCGATGCGACCGCGACCCTGCGCCTGACAACGCGATCAGCTCCAGGGACTCGGACGGGTGCGCGCGAGCGCCGCACCGGCTCCGGTAACTCACGCCGGGCGATGCGGCGGCGCCTCCAGGCCGGTCTCCGCCAGGATCCAGGCCGCCGTGTCGGCGTCCGCTCCGGCAACCGGCAGATGCAGGATGATCGGCGTATCGTAGGGATGGCGCGCCTTCAGGGCGGCCGACAGGGCATCGGCCAGCCCTTCCCGGCTCTTCAGGATCGCGGCGACTTCCACGCCCCGCTCGACCGCACCCTTCCAGCTGTAGACCGAGCACATGCCCGGCAGCACGTTGATGCAGGCAATCAGCCGTTCGCGGACCAGCGCCTCGCCGATGTTGAGGGCCGAAGCCGCATCGGGAAAGGTGGTGTAGACGAGAAGCGGACGCTCCATGCTATGCCTCCAACTCGCGCAGTCCAAGTCGCGCAGTCCCGGCAAGTGAGGGGCATGCGGGGCAGCGACGTCAACCGGGCGGTTCGCTCGTCAGCACTGGAGCCGTGACGTGATGACGCCCGACGCGACCTCGACGCGACCGCCCGGCCTCACCTGACCGATGCCGCATTCCAAGAAAATCGCCTTCGTGGCGAGCCCGACCGGCTACGCCCGCGAAGCCGCCGCCGCCCTGATGCGCCGCTACGATCACGTCCCGCCCGAGGAGGCGGATGTCGTTGTCGCGCTCGGTGGCGACGGGCTGATGCTGCAGGTGCTGCACCGGTTCATGGACAACCCGAAGCCGATCTACGGGATGAACCGCGGCACGGTCGGCTTCCTGATGAACGAGTTCCGGGACGATGACCTCCTGGAGCACGTCGAGGCCGCGCAGCGCAGCGTCATTCACCCGCTGGTGATGGATGTGCTCGACACGGAAGGCCGCTCGCACCGCGCCCGGTCGATCAACGAAGTCTACCTGCTGCGCCAGACCCACCAGACCGCCAAGCTGAAGATCGCCGTGGACGGGAATGTCCGGCTCGACCTGCTGATCGCCGACGGCGTGCTGGTCGCGACGGCGGCCGGCTCGACCGCCTACAACCTCTCGGTCGGCGGCCCGATCCTGCCGCTGGATGCCAAGCTCCTGGCGCTGACGCCGATCTCGGCCTTCCGGCCCCGGCGGTGGCGCGGCGCCCTCCTGCCGGATTACGCGAAGATCCGGATCGACGTCCTTGACGCGCCCCACCGCCCGGTGGCGGCAGTGGCCGATCACACCGAGTTCCGCCGGGTCTGCACGGTCGAGACCTCGCTCGACCGCACCACCGAACTGGTGCTGCTGCACGATCCCGGCCACAGCCTCGACGAGCGTATCCTGCGCGAGCAGTTCGGGTGAGCGTGCAGATCAAGTCCGCCGCGGAACGCGATCACGCAGCAATTGTCCGGATCATCCTACCGACTATCCGTGCCGGAGAAACTTACGCCCTCGACCGCGACCTCAGCGCGGCGGACGCGCTCGCGTATTGGACCAACGCCGACCGCAGGACCTATGTGGCCGAGCAGGATGGAGCGGTGCTCGGCACCTACTACCTACGAGCCAATCAAGCAGGCGGCGGCGCCCACGTCGCCAATTGCGGCTTCATGACCGATACGGCGGCAGCAGGTCGCGGGATCGCCCGGGCCATGGGCACGCATGCCCTCGATCAGGCGCGCGCGCACGGCTTCACCGCGATGCAATTCAATTTTGTTGTGAGCACCAACGTCCGGGCCGTGCGGCTTTGGGAAAGCCTCGGCTTCACGGCGGTGGGTCGGCTCCCGGGAGCCTTCCAGCATCCCAGGCTCGGGTCTGTCGATGCCTTGGTGATGTTCCGGACGCTCTGAGACCAGCGCGGCGCGGGAAAGCTCCAGAGTAGGGGCCTTCGCGCCGCGTCTGCCTCAGGCCTGCGGCGCCGCCACGAGATCGCTCTCGCGGATCGCCCGCTCCCCGCCCTGGGTGCGGATCCGATAGCTCGGCTCGCCCGTTTGGTCCGCCGGCATCAGCCGCAGCACCTCGAACACCTCGCCAGCACCCTGGTCCCCCGGGAGGCCGAGCCGGGGGCGGCAGACGCGCTCGCCGATCTTGAATTTGTGAGACATGCCGAACTCCTGAATGCGGCGTCGATAGACCGGGGCGGCTCAGCGCTTCTTCTGAGCCTTCGCCTTGCGGGCGAGGTAGCGGGCGTCGCGCTGAAGCTTCTGCTCAGCCTGCAAGGCCTTGGCGCGCTCCTGGGCGGCGAGCTGCTCGGCGTGCTTGCGCTCGATCTCGGCAAGGCGCTCGGCCTCGGCCAAAGCGGCGGCGCGCTCGAGTTCGGCCTGACGTTGGGCCGTACGCTCGGCGGTTCTGGCATCGCGCGCATCGACCACGGCGCGGCGGGCGGATTGGCGGGCGAGGACCACCGGATCGTCCGCGGACGGGCGCGCCCGGAACCGGGCCAGCATTTCCGACCGCGCCTTGGCGGCCGTCTCAAGGCGATCGACGACGCCCTGCTTGTTAGGAAAGCTCACAGACACTCCTGGGTCGGGCACGGCGAAAGCCAGCGCCCCGGGGGATTGCAGATACGAAGAAGCCGCTCCTTCTGAAGCGGCTTCGACGCGAAACATTCGGACGAGGATCAGGCCGTCTGGAGCTGACCCGCGGACTCCTTGCCGCTGCGGCGATCCGTTTCCAGCTCGTAGGTGACCTTCTGGCCCTCGTTCAGGCTGCGCAGCCCGGCGCGCTCGACGGCCGAGATATGGACGAACACGTCCTTGCCGCCGTCATCCGGCTGGATGAAGCCGTAGCCCTTGGTCTCGTTGAACCACTTGACGGTTCCGGTGCTCATGGAATTCCTTGATCTTCGCAGGCGCAGTGAGAGAAGACGCCTGCCCAAGGGGCATGACGCCGTTATCGACCGATAGCGATAGGAAAGTCAGAACCGCCCTGCGAAGGCGTAACGGTCCAAGATATCCGGACACGTGCCGATCCGGTATTGTTAGACCCCTCGTGCTGTCTTGGCAAGTGCTGAGAAATATTTCTCATGCTGTTGGCTTGGTTCGGCGCGCAATTTTGGCTTCTGGACGGTGGTAATGGCTTCTGGAGCAGCTGTCTGAGCGGCAACCAAATGGACTTCAACGGAGGCGGTGCGCCGTAGACCTGTGTTCCGGCACGGACACTTGGACGTATCGTTGCCTTTGGCTCAGATCGCGCCAAGGCGCAGCAGACCCTCGCCGCGGCGATGTCCCACCGCTGTCACCGCCACCTCGCGGGCACGGCCGGCAGCCACGAGGGCGGCCCCGAGGGCGGCACCGAACGGGGCCGCCACTTCGAGCCCGTGGCCAAGCACGTCGCCGAGCGCGTGGAGGCGGGCCGTCGGCGCGAGCCGCCCCAGGGCGTCCCGCTCCTCCGTGGTGATCGATGCGAGGCCGGTCGCGCCGGACAGGACGTGATCGGGTGAGTCGAGCCCGGCCTGCGGCCACAGGGCGTCGAGACTCGCCGCGACGCTGCCGGGCCTGCGCCGGGTCCGGTCGCTCGCCACCGGGTCGAGCCGAGCGAGGGCGCGGGCGCCCCGGGCGGCCGCGTGCGCTTCCGATTCGAGCATCAGGAAGGCCGCGCAGCTGCCGAGGATGAACCCGCCGGGCTCCCCGCGCGCGAAAACCGGCCGGTAGCCGTCCCGGGCGACGAAGCCGCCCATGGCGTGGATCACCAGCACGTCCGGCCGCTCGGCGCTGTACGAGCCGCCGACCAGGATCGCGTCGATCTGGCCGGACGCCACCCGCGCCTGGGCGATCCGCAGGGCGTCGACCCCGGCGGCCTCCTCGCCCATGAAGGTCCGCGAGGCCGCCGTCACCCCATGGACGATGGCGATGTTGCCGGCCAGCAGGTTCGAGAGCTGGGCCAGGAACAGGGTCGGGCGCAGGTCGTTCTGGAGCCGCTCGTTCAGGTAGGCGCCCGGGTCGGGGGCGTCGCGCAGCCCGGTCAGGATCGCGCCGTCGGCCGCGTAGTCGCGCTCGCCGCCGCCCGCCGCCACCACCAAGTGCAGGGCTTGCTTGAAGGCCGCGTCGTCCTTCACCCCCGCGGAGTCGAGGGCGAGGCCGGCGGCGTAGACGCCGAGCCGCTGCCACGCCTCCATCTGGCGCTGGTCGCTGCGCTTGGGGATCTGACCGTCCCAGGCGATCGTGGGCGCCGGATGCACCGCGTAGGGTGCAAAGCTCTCCGAATCGGTCCGGGGCGGCGCCCCTGAGTCGAGGGCCGCAAGGTGAGCCTCCACGCCCTCGCCCGCGCAGGAGACGAGGCCGAGGCCGGTGACGACGACGGGGCGATTCACGACTCGGCCGGTCACGGCTGCACCGGATCCGGGAACAGGCCGATCGACCGGGCGCGCTCGCGCATGGGCGCATCGAGCCCGTCCGGGAACGGCATGGTGCGGAAGCGCAGTTCGGCGTCGCACAGTGCCTTGCCGGCATGGCTGATCGCCGCCTTCGTCACGGCGTAGCCGGAACCGTCATGCTCCAGGCGCGCGGTCACGACGAGCTCCGCCCCCGGCCCCACGAAGGACCGGAACCGCGCCTTGTCGACCCCGGTGAGGAACGGCATCCGGGTGAAGTCGAGATGGGCGAGCACGAGGTAGCCGGAGGCCTGCGCCATGGTCTCGGTGAGAAGCACGCCGGGCACCAGGGGATGGCCGGGAAAATGCCCCTCGAAGACCGGGCTCTCCAGCGGCACCCGGGCGAGCGCCTCGATCCGGCCGGCGGCCCGGTCGAGGAGCCGCACGGTATCGATCATCTCGAAATATTCGAGGCGCATGGCGGGACGATCAGCCGGCTTGGCGTCAGACCTTGGCGGCCTTTTCGGCCACCAGGCCGTCGATGCGCGCGCACAGGTTCTTGAGCACGAAATACTGTTCGGCCGGGACCTTGCCCTCGTTGACCTCCTGGGTCCAGCGCTCGAGCGGCAGCTTGATCCCGAAGGCCTTGTCGACCGCGAAGGCGATGTCGAGGAAGGCGAGGCTGTCGATGCCGAGGTCGTCGATGGCGTGACTCTCGGGCGTGATCTTCTCCCGCGGGATGTCGGCGGTCTCGGCTATGATGTCGGCCACGCGCTCGAAGGTGGCGCTGCCGTGGGCGGGCTCGTCGGACATGTCTTCTCGCGGGCTGGACGGATTCCGGATCGGTCGGGCGGGAGCCCCCTCGCCACCGGACAGCCCGGTACGCCCCGCGCGACCACCCTCGGCGTCTACGGGCCCCGATACGCGGCCCCGTGGAATGGCGGCGACCTCTACACGAGGGTGTCAAGGGCGGCAACCTTGGCGGACCGCCCAGCGTTTCAGCGCCAGTCCACAGGTGCGCAACGCCGCGCATGCGGGCATCTGTACCGCTTTCGCCCCATAGGTCCTCGCTGAGGGACGGGACGGCAGCCGCGTTCCAGGAGATTGAGACGGATGCCACCGATCACCAAACCCGCGCGCCCGCCGGCTCGGATCGAGGAGGCGCCGCTGCCGCCGCACGAGCGGGCGCGCTCGCAGGGAGCGGCCCGGGTCCTGCTGGTCCTGGCGCTCTCGGCGCTCGGCCTGTGGATCCTGCACCGGTTCCTGCCGGCTTTGGCCTGGGCGGTGGTGCTGGCGATCGCCCTGTTCCCGGTCTACATCCGGCTGGAGCGCCGCTTCCCGCCCGGCAAGCACAACATCTTGCTGCCGTCGCTGATGACCGCGGCCGTGGCGCTGGTCTTCCTCGCGCCCCTCGCGATCCTCGGCGTCCAGGCGGCCCGGGAGGCCCACGACGTGGCCGAGTTCGTGCGCAACGCTGAAGCGAACGGCATCCCGGCGCCCGAATTCCTTCAGCACCTGCCCTACGGCGCCGCGCAGGCGACCGCGTGGTGGAACGACAACCTCAACCACGCGCAGGCGGGCTCGGACCTGCTGCACCGGTTCGAGAACGACTCGGTGATCGGCACGTCGCGCAATGTCGGGCGCGAGATCGTCCGGCGGGTCGTGCTGTTCGGTTTCAGCCTTGTGGCGCTGTTCTTCCTGTTCCGCGACTGGCGCACGGTGCGGGACCAGTCGCTGACCGCCTGCCAGAAGCTGTTCGGGCCGCGGGGCGAGCGCGTCGCCCGCCAGATGGTCGCCTCGGTGCACGGGACCGTGGACGGCCTCGTCCTCGTCGGTCTCGGCGAAGGCGTCCTGCTCGGGGTCGTCTACTACTTCGCGGGCGTGCCCCACCCGGTGCTGCTCGGCGCCTTCACGGCCGTGGCGGCGATGATCCCGTTCGGCGCGGCCCTCGCCATCGCCATCGCGGCGCTGATGCTGGTGGCGGCGGGCGCGACGAAGGCCGCCCTCGTGGTGGCAGTCGCCGGCCTCGTCGTGACCTTCGTGGCGGACCACTTCATACGGCCGGCCCTGATCGGCGGCACCACGAAGCTGCCGTTCCTATGGGTGCTGCTCGGCATCCTCGGCGGCGTCGAGACCTTCGGCCTGCTCGGCCTGTTCGTCGGCCCAGCCGTGATGGCGGCCCTGGTGCTGCTCTGGCGGGAGTTCACCGAGGGCCACGACAAGAAGGCCTGAGCGGTTCCTACTCGTCCGCGCCGGCCGAGGCTTCGACCCGGCGCCGGTCGTTGCGCCAATCGGCCGGCTTCTCGAAGGTGCCGGCCCAGATCCCGCGGCGGGTCGCCCAGGCGTGACCCTCCTGCGCGACATAGGCCGTGGTCCCATTGCGGCTGGCCAGCGCGAAGCCCTGGCTGGCCATCCAGGCCGACAGGTCCTCCCCGTGGACGTGGCAGAGGCCGACGAGACGGCCCGCGACTGCGGGCTCCTGCCGCTCGCAGGTCACGACGGCGCCGGCGATCCGGGCGCGCAGGGCCCGCGCGGCCTCGCGGCCGCAGCGGTATTCCCGGCCCTTGTCGGTCTCGCAGCTCTGCGCGGTCTCGGGCGCATCGATGCCGTAGAGGTGGAGGCGGGCGCCCTGAACCTCGATCGTATCCCCGTCGATCACGGTCGCCGGGCCGCTGATCGTCCCCGCGGCGGCAGCGGAGCCGCACAGGAGGAGCAAGGCGAGCGTCGATCTGATCATAACGAGGGGTCCACGGGGGCGTGTCGGGGCTGTCGGCGCGCAAGTGCCGCCAGAGACCTGACGAAGCGGCGACGCTCGCAGATCAATGTGGCGAATTTGACAAGACGCAGCCCGACACGCCCCGGACCGGCCGCGCGGCACGGGGCGGAACGGATTACCGCCGCGCGAACGCCCAGACGGTCACCGGAAAATCCCGCTCGTTGTGGAGGGGCTTGTACCAGCCGAAGCGCGGCCACCGGCGGAAGTTGGCCCGCACGCAGGCCCGGTTGCCCCACGAGGCGGTCTTGATGTTCTGCGCCTCGAAACCGCACTCCTGCAGGAGGTAGGACATGCCGGTCTCGGTCCAGCGCGAGCAGTCGATCGGGCTGTCGTGCAGCCGGATCAGGAACGGCGTCGTCACGATGAAGGTGCCCCCGGGCTTGAGCATGGAGAAGACGTTCTTCCCCGCCCGCTGCGGCCACTTGAGGTGCTCGAACACCTGATCGGCGATGATGAGATCGAACTGCCGGTCGAGCCGATCCTCGCAGATGTCGAAGGCCGGGTAATCGGCCGCCGTGTAGGACTTGAACTGGAACCGGCGCTTCCATTGCGGGCCGGCCGCGATCTCTAAGGTGTCCAGCTTGCCGGGCGAGAGACTCTCGATGAACGAGAAGCACTCACGGTACATGACGACGCGGACCCAGTCCGTGGTGTCGTAGCCCAGCTTGTTGAGGACCGAGCGGGCCCGGTCCCGCCCGCCCATCAGACCGGACACCCTATCGGCGACATCCACGTTGGCCATCCAATCACTCCAGTACCCTGCCTGCGGCGCGGTCTTACCACGACCAATCAGGCGATGCCGCTATAACGCGAATATGAATTTCTGGGCCACGACAATGCGATGTGTGAGACTACCTTTATGTGCATCGACAGATCAGGCGCATGCTTGGCGCGGCGGACCATCGATGGTTAACGCAGCCTCAAGAGGCGGCAAACCGCCTGTCTCCAAACTCAGCACCGATATATAGATTTTCAGGCCAACCAAAGCAGCGCTTAGGTCTATCAACAAGCCTCGGCCAACTACTTATGGCCGCCAGTATTATATCGATCCACCGACTTCGCGAAGATTGCGAAATACGCGTTCGATTCGGTGGCAGAGGATCCACACACGGCAGCCGATACGACCGCCCTGCGGATCGAAGCCGGACGATCGTTACGAGACTGAAACAGACGCTGCGACATCGCGCGTTCTGGGACGAACAGTCCGCAAGAGGCGTGCCGAGCGCCCCCATGCCGAACCGGTATCCACTTCGGCGACGACAGCCCTAGCCCGCCCTCGGCTGGTCCAACAGGGCCACCGCACGCGGATTGATGCGCCCGCGAAGGATGTCGCGCAAGCCGAGCAGGTTACCGAAGAGCCTGCCGCGTCGATCGAGATATGGCTCGGGCGACACGCTCCGCGTCAGGTTCATCCCCATGTTGCGGGCCATGAGGAACAGCGCGTGGCGCCGCTTCATGCTCCCCTTCCGGATCAGGTAGATCGGATTGACGATCTGCGAGTAGCCGAATTTCTTCCCGGGCGTCCGGCCCATCTTGATCCCCAGATGCACGCCGGAGATCGCGGACACGTCAACGATCTTCCCCGACTTGCTGAGCTGGTGCGAGAAGTCGACATCCTCCAGCCAGCCGTAGAGGGGTAAATTCTCGTCGAAGCGGACATCGCGCGCGTGTTCGAGGCGGATCGCCATGTTGCAGCCGTAGCCGACGATCTTGTCCCGCACGGTCGCCGGGTGCGTCGGATCGGCCGGCGTCTCGTCGAGCATCCGATTCGCCTCGGCGACCGGTATGCCGGGACCGATGATCCCATCCTGGATGATGTGGCCGTTGGCCAGCGCGATATCGGGCCGCGTCTGCATGATCGTCTCGATCGCGTCGAGATACTGGCGATGGACGAAGAAGTCGTCGTCGATGATCAGCAGGATGCCGTCCTGGTCCTTCAGCAGGTCGAGCATCGCGTTCCGCTGCGAGCAGGACCCTTTCGTCGCCCGGATGTGGGTCAGATCGAGGGTGCGGTCGAAGTCCGGCGTCTGGTAATCCTCATCGTCCGGCGTGCAGAGGATGACCCTGTCCGGGCGCCGAACCTGCCGGCTGAGATGCACGAGCGTGTCGCTCAGGATCCCCTTCCGCCCAGCGCTCGGAATGCCGACAAACAAGCGGGTCATCACGCGTCTCTCTCTCAGGCCTCACGCCACGAGACCGACAGGCCTCGACGCGGCGTGCGGCACGATGATCATCGCCCTTCAGGCCATCCCTGCCCCGAGGAGCAGGCGATTTGAAAGTGTCGTGCGCGGTCCTGGGATCTCACGCCCGGCGGGAAAACAAGTCCCTGGCGCGCAAGAAAACGGTTCTCTAGCAATCTTCGATCCGCGCGAACGAAGCGGGCTTACGGCATGGCCCGGATATATCAAGCCGTGAAACGTGCGGAGATCCGTGATCATCCGATCTCCCGAGCCGGCCCGCCTACCGGCTTGTCCGGGCGCGGTCGCTCACATGGAGAGACGCTTGAACACGGGTTCCGGCACGTTCCGGATCACCATCATGATCAGCCGCCAGATCGGCCGGACGTAGATGACGTCCCGGCCCTTGGTCACGGCGGTGAAGATCGCGTCCCCGACCTCGCTCGGCTGCGCGGTGAGCGCGGGCGGAAGCTTCATGCCGGCCGTCATGGCGGTCGCCACGAAGCCCGGCTTGACCGTGACCACCGTCACGCCCTTCTTGTACAAGCGGTTGCGCAACCCGGCCAGGAAGGCGGTGAACCCCGCCTTGGCCGAGCCGTAGACGAAGTTGGATTGCCGGCCGCGGTCGCCCGCCACCGAACTGATGCCCACGATGCAGCCGCTGCCGCGCGTACCCATCCGCCGGGCCGCGGCCAGGAGGTAGCAGGCTGGGCCCGTGTAGTTGGCCGCCATGACGGCGTTCGCGGCGTCGAGGTCCGCTTCGCTCTGCGCTTGGTCACCCAGCAGGCCGACCACCATGACGACCACGTCCGGCAGCGCCGGGAGCCCCTCGAAGAAACGCTCGGCCGCGCCATCCGTGGCATCGAACTCGACCGCCTCGGCCACCACCTTGAAGCGGATCCGCAGGTCGGCGAGGTCGTCCGCGAGGGCGTCGGCACGCCGGGCCGCGAGGGTCACCGAGGCGCCGCTCTGCGCGAAGCGCCGGGCGACGGCCCGCCCGATATCCGAGCGCGCACCGAGGATGAGGACGGACTTTGGCGTCACGCTAGATCTCCAGACGATCGGACAGGGCCGACCGGAAACGTCCGTCGAGGCCGTAGCGCCGCCGGACCGCATTGAACTGCTCCAGCCGGGGGTAGCCGGCGCGCAGCATCGGCGCGCGCATCCGCGCGTCCTTGGCGAGGTAGAGCCGGCCGCCGGCCTCGGTGACGATCCGGTCGAGCCGGTCGAGCAGCGCGAAGGTCTCGGGATTGGCCGGGAAATCGAGCGCGAGGGTGTAGCCCTCGCGCGGGAACGACAGGTGGCCGAACGACTCGTGGCCGAGCCGCTTGAGCACCGCCAGGAACGAGGCCTGCCCGACCCGGGCGATCTCGGTGAGCAGGGCGGTCAGCCCGTCGCGACTGGTCTCCAGGGGCAGCACGCACTGGTACTGCACGAAGCCGTGGCGCCCGTAGATCCGGTTCCAGTCCTGAATGGCGTCGAGCGGGTAGAAGTAGGGGTCGATGTCGACCACCTTCCGGCCCGGCTTCTGCAGCCGGTAGTAGACTTGGTTGAACAGCGACACCGAGAGCCGGTTGAGCGCCACGGTCGGAAAATCGACCGGCACGCGTTTGCCGCGGGGCGACGGCCGCGCGAAGGGCGTGGCCTGCTCGGCCGGATCGAGATCCTGCGGCGCGGCATGCTCGCCGAAGATGATCACGGACCGGCCGAGATTCGCGCCGGAGGCGAGACAGTCGATCCAGGCGACCGAGTAGGTCCGGGCGGCGCCCGCCTCGAAGATGTCGATCGCGGTCGCGAGGTTGGGGGCGCGGACGGTCTCCTGCAGGATCTTCGACGAGCGTACCGGGATCAGGCGGAACGTCACGGTCAGGAGGGTGCCGGTCAGCCCCATGCCGCCGCAGGTGGCGGCGAACAGATCCGCGTTCTCCGCCTGCGAGCAGGTCAGGATCGTGCCGTCGCCGAGCGCGAGGCGGACCGAGAGGACATGATCGCAGAACGAGCCCGCGCCGTGGTGGTTCTTGCCGTGCACGTCCGACGCCACCATGCCGCCGACGGTCACGAACTTGGTGCCGGGCGTCACCGGCGGGAACCAACCGCGGGGCGTGAACACCGCGACGATCTCGCTCAGCAGCGCGCCGGCCTCACAGGTCAGCTCGCCTGTCGCCTCATCGAACGCGATGAGGCGGCCGAGCCGGCGCATGTCGACGGTCAGACCCGGGCCGAAGCTGGCATCGCCGTAGGAGCGCCCGTTGCCCCGGGCGATGAGCGGCCGGGCCGGCGCACGCGCGGCTGACGCGCCAGCGGGATCAGTCGGCGCCGCGACCTCGCAGTCGCGCCGCGGGTAGCGTCCCCACCCGGTGAGCGGGACGCGCGTACGGTCGGGTTCGGACACGGGGGACTCGGGTTGTCAGAGGGAGATCGCCAGCACGGCCGCGACGCAGGCGCCGGTCGCGAGGCTGATGCGATCGGTGAGCGCGTAGACGACCGGATCGCTGTGGAGCTGGTCCCGGTTCGAGAGGAGGAACATGCGGCTGATCCAATAGATGAGCAGGGGGCAGATCAGCCAGAGCCGGTTGGGATGCGTGTAGAGCGCGGCCACGTCCGGGCTCGACATGTAGAGCGCGAAGACGAAGACCGAGCCGTAGCCGGCCGCCGCGCCGAACGGAAACAGGACGCGCAGGTCCTCCACCGAGTAGCCACGCCCGGCGAGCTTCTTTTTCTCGCCCGGCTGTTCGCCCTGATGGCTGGCCGTGAGTTCGGAACAGCGCTTCACGATCGCGAGGCTGGTGAACAGGAACAGCGAGAACATCAGCAGCCAGGGCGTCTGCGGCAGGCCCAGGGCGGCGACGCCGCCGAAGACGCGGATCGCGTAGAGCCCGCCCAGCACCACGATGTCGATCATCATCCGACGCTTGAGGTGGAACGAATAGGCGAGCGTCAGGACGAGGTAGATCAGCAGCGCGAGGCTGAACTTCACCGGCAACAAGAACGAGAGCACGAAGGCACCGACCGCGAGGATCCCCGCCAGGACGACCCCGTACAGCACCGGCACCGCGCCTGACGCGAACGGCCGCCGGGACTTGCGCGGATGAATCCGGTCGGCCGGCAGGTCGAGCAGATCGTTGATCAGGTAGGCACTCGAGGCCGCCATGCAGAAGCAGACGAAGGCGGTGAGCGACGCGAGCGTGCTCGCCGCGTCGAAATGGTGGCCGGTGACCAGTCCCACGAAGACCAAGGCGTTCTTGGCCCATTGGTGCGGGCGCAGCGCCCGGACCACGTCGCGGGGCTTGACCCGGGACTCCGCGACGATGCGCGCATCCGGAAAAGCCGTCCGCACCTTCTGCGAAAAATCACCGCCGTGCGCCACCGCCAGCACATTGCGCGACGCCCGCCAGACCGGGAAATCGACGGCTGCGTCCCCGACGTAGTCGAACCCCTTCTCGCCGAACTCGGCCACGAGGCGCGCGGCCTTCGCGTCGCCGGCCAGGTTGACGCCGGCTTCGGTCGAGAACACCCCGGCGATCCCGCCGACCCGGTCGGCCAGGGCCTCGACGAGGCGACGGTCGGAGGCCGACGCGATATAGACCGGGCGCCCGGCCGCCTGCGCGTCGCGGATCAGCGCCACGGTCTCCTCGCGGAGCGGAATCGTCGCGATGCTCGGGTCGGCGCGCTCGGAGAGGTGCTGCTTCAGCTCGGCCTTGCCTTCCGTGAGCAGCCAATGCGGCAGCCGCCAGGCCTCGAGCGGGAAGCAGGCCAGGAACTGGAGCGCCGACTCGTAGAGAAGGTCACTCTTGATCAGCGTTCCATCGACGTCGACGACGAGCGGGACGTCGCGCGTGCCTGCGTCCTGGATCGCGGCGCTCGCAGCGCTCATGCGGGCACCCTCAGCAAGTGATGTCCTACTGTTAAAGTGGTCACTTCCTACAATCTTCCCGCCGAATTAGTGGAAAATTGGATGTCCGTACGTCGATAATTACGTGAACTGGACAGGCCAAGAATGTCAAGGCTCGGATGGGCGGCGGGGCCGGCCGAAGCGCCCCACGGCCTACGCGGCAACAACTGAGAGTACTCCGCCGCGACCGCGTTAACCCCGCGGCGATCAAGGATCAGCAATTTCTATACATACATCAGCCATTTCTGGTGAAAATGGTAACGATTTTTCCTTGGGACATAAGCTAGTGGATGTGTTCCGGTCGGTTGGGCGTCCTTGCTGATCCGGAGTATATTCGATAGAGGTCCCGCGAGCAGCGACTTGTATCGAGAGATTTTCGCGAATGGGACGTGTCTTGATCACGGGCGGTGCGGGCCTCGTCGGTCAGAACCTCATACCGCGCTTCAAGGAGCGCGGCTTCACCGACATCGTGGTGATCGACAAGGCGGCCGCCAATGCGGCGATCCTGAAGGAGCACCATCCCGACGTCGAGGTCATCGTGGCCGACCTCGCCGTCGATGACGGCTGGCAGGACAAGCTCGCCGGCCTCGATGCCCTGGTCCACGCGCATGCCCAGATCGGCGGCCTCGTGCCGGACGAGTTCGTGCGCAACAACGTCACGGCCAGCGAGCGCGTGATCGCGGCAGCGAAGCGGCACGCCGTCCCCTACATCGTCAACATCTCCTCGTCGGTGGTGAACTCGCTGGCGGTCGACGATTACACCGAGACCAAGAAGGCGCAGGAGGCGCTGGTCCTGGCCTCTGGCATTCCCCAGATCGTGCTGCGGCCGACGCTGATGTTCGGCTGGTTCGACCGCAAGCATGTCGGCTGGCTCGCCCGCTTCATGGAGAAGATGCCGGTCTTCCCGATCCCCGGCTCGGGCCGCTACCTGCGCCAGCCGCTCTATGTCGGCGATTTCTGCAACGTCATCGTGGCCGCGGTGGAGCGGCGGATGACCGGCGCCTTCAACATCACCGGCCAGGAGCGGATCGACTACATCGACCTCGTCCGGGAGATGAAGCGGGCGACCCGGGCGCGCACCCAGATCGTGCGCATCCCCTACCAGATGTTCGCGCTGCTGCTGCGTGTCTACGGCCTGTTCAGCAAGAACCCGCCGTTCACCGAGAAGCAGCTCAAGGCCCTGTCGACCCCCGACGTGTTCGAGGTGATCGACTGGCCGAAGATCTTCGGCGTGCGCGCGACGCCGCTCGCGAGCGCGTTCGACGAGACGTTCCGCCATCCGGTCTATTCCAAGATCGCGCTGCAATTCTGAGAGCCCGATGATGCACGTTCGCTGCTTGCTCGCGCGGGAGCCTGCCTGATGGCGCGCCTGATCGTGATCGGCGCCGGGGCGATGGGCCTCGCCGCGGGCTACCACGCCGCCAAGGCGGGGCATCAGGTCGAGGTGCTCGAAGCCGGCCCTGAGGCCGGCGGCATGGCGGCGCATTTCGACTTCGACGGTGTCTCGATCGAGCGGTTCTACCACTTCGTCTGCAAGACGGACGAACCGACCTTCAAGCTGCTCGGCGAGATCGGCCTCGGCGACGCGATGCGCTGGCGCAAAACGACGATGGGCTATTTCTCGGGGGGCAAGCTGCATCCCTGGGGCGATCCGATATCGCTGCTGCGCTACCCGAACGTCAGCCTGATGGCGCGCCTGCGCTACGGCCTGCTGGCCTTCGTGTCGACGCGCCGCGAGCGTTGGGACGCGCTGGAGACCCAGAGCGCGAAGGAGTGGATCACCCGCTGGTCGGGCCGGGAGGTCTACGAGAAGCT
The DNA here is from genome assembly GCF_022829605.1 of Methylobacterium sp. E-065. Taxonomy (GTDB): domain Bacteria; phylum Pseudomonadota; class Alphaproteobacteria; order Rhizobiales; family Beijerinckiaceae; genus Methylobacterium. The sequence continues at coordinate 75,041 of NZ_JAKSYD010000039.1, forward strand.
CTGGCGGCCGCTGTTCGAGCTCAAGTTCTACGAATACGCCGACAACGTCTCGGCCGCCTGGATCTGGACGCGGGTCAAGCGGATCGGCCGCTCGCGCAAATCCCTGTTCGATGAGCAGCTCGGCTATATCGAGGGCGGCAGCCAGACCTTGGTCGACCGGTTGGTCGAGCGCATCGAGGCGATGGGCGGGTCCGTCCGCCTGTCGACGCCGGCCAAGCGCGTCGTCACCGAGGGCGGCCGGGTCACGGGGGTCGAGGCCGCGGACGGGTTCCATCCCGCAGACGCCGTCATCTCGACGATGCCGACGCCGTTCGTCTCGGCCGCGGTGCCGGACCTGCCGGCGGACTGGAAGGCCAAGTACGACGCGATCAACAACATCGGCGTCTGCTGCCTGCTCTTCAAATTGAAGACGCCGGTCACGCCCCACTTCTGGGTCAATATCTCGGAGCCGGACGTGGCCATCCCGGGCCTGATCGAGTTCTCGAACCTGCGCTCGATCCCGAACGGCGAGTCGATCGTGTACGTGCCCTATTACATGCCGGTCACGAACCCGAAATTCTCCTGGGACGACGACCGGCTGCTCGACGAGGCCTTCTCGTATATCCGCCGGGTCAATCCCGCGATCGGACCGCAGGATGTGCTCGCCCGCAAGGTCGCGCGGCTGCGCTACGCCCAGCCGATCTGCGAGCCCGGCTTCGCCGCCAAGCTCCCACCGGTGCAGACCCCGATCAAGGGCCTCCAGATCGCCGATACCTGCTTCTACTATCCCGAGGATCGCGGCATCTCCGAAAGCGTCCGACTCGCCGAGGAGATGGTGGCGAGGATCCCGGCATGAGCGCGCCGGCGACGGGCGGGGGCGACGGGCGGCAGCTCGCGAGCTTCGTCGTCACCGGTGGCATCGCGGCGCTTGCCAACGTGGCGACGCGTTGGCTCTTGAGCTTCGCGATGGTCTACGAACTCGCCGTGACGCTGGCCTATCTCGTCGGCCTGACCACGGCCTTCGTGCTGGCGCGGCGCTACGTCTTCGCCTCGACCGGAAGCTGGCTCGGCGAATATGGCCGGTTCGCCCTGGTCAACGTGTTCAGCTTCCTGATGGTGCTCGGGGTCAGCGTGGGTCTGGCGCGGGTGGTCTTCCCCAGGATCGGCTTCATGTGGCACGCCGAGGATATCGCCCACCTGATCGGCGTCGCGAGCCCGATTTTGCTCAGCTTCTACGCCCACAAGTACTTCTCGTTCGGCAAGCGGGCGCAGCGGGCCTGAACGACGGCGGGATCCGCACGCTCGGATGCCCTCTCGTCTCCCGGACCGATGCGGCGCCGGCGTCACAGATCGATCCCGGCCCGCCAACCGGAGATGCTATCCGCGTTCGCGACGAGGGCCGACTGCACGCGTCTCCTTCCGCCCTTTGCGCTACGACATTTACAGATCGCACTCCGGCTTCGACACACGCTTTCCCTCCCCCCTCTACGGGGGAGGGAGGACCCGCCTCGGCTCATCGTTCTTGACAATGTTCCTATTTTGTTCTCATTAGCCGCCACCTGTCCGCGGCGCTTCTGGGGTGACCCAGCGGCGTCCTTCGGGGGCCCGCGCGGTGGCTGACCGGGCGGGTCCGGGGATGGGGCGGTGCCCGCGTCGGTGGCTCTCAGCCGCCATCGCCCCGGGCGGCGGACCGGTACGGGGCGTGCCTCGGATGCGGGCGTGAGACCGGGCGGCAGTTTGCCCGGCGGGGGGAGGAAATGCCCCCCGCGCCGACCCGCGTCTGGGCTGACCCTGAGCGACCTGCGGACCCGCCCACGACGAGGCGGGGGACGGCTGGAAGGCCACGGCGCCGATGCGGGTTCCGGGGGTGCGTGCACCCCGCCCGAGACCGCTAACGGGGAGTCGCAGGATCGGGACGTCGGAGACACCGCGACGAGAAAGACGGCA